>DASUHD010000171.1:0-21242 GCA_036273675.1 Ktedonobacterales bacterium
GATGCCGAGGAGTCGCTCGAGGCTCTCCTCACACAGGTGCGCGAGCGAAACGGCATCGATTTCAGTCAATACAAACGACCGACGATTCTGCGCCGTCTCCAACGGCGCATGGTGGCCACAGGCACGCCTACCCTCCCCGACTATCTGCGCTACCTTGCGCGCCACCCCGAAGAATACTCCCGCCTGATCGCGAGCTTTTTGATTCATGTGACAGAGTTCTTCCGCGATCCCAAGCTCTTCGCTGCGCTACGCGATAAGGTCCTGCCTGAGATCATCGCCGATAAACGGATGGAGACGATGGGCAACGAGTTGCGCATCTGGTCGGCTGGCTGCGCGACTGGCGAGGAAGCCTATTCGCTGGCTATCCTGGTGGCCGAGGCGCTGGGAGAGCAACTGACGCAGTTCATAGTCCATATTTTCGCGACAGACCTGGACGAGGAGGCCGTGGCGTTCGCTCGACGCGGTGTCTATCCCGCCGTGGCGCTTGCCAACGTTCCCGATGAGTTACGTTCGCGCTATTTTACCCGGCTCGATGGCGGCTATGAGGTCACACCGCAGCTCCGAAGCCTCGTCATCTTCGGCCAACATGACCTCGGACAACGGGCGCCCTTCCCCCACATTGATCTAGTACTCTGCCGCAATGTGCTGATCTATTTCACGCCAGAGCTTCAGCAGCGCGCACTCCAACTCTTCGCCTTCGCGCTGCGCGATGGAGGCTATCTGGCGCTTGGCAAAGCTGAAACCGTCAGACCCTTGGAGGCATATTTCGCGCCTGCCCACGAGCATCTCAAACTCTATCGCCGACAGGGTGACCATGTGCTGCCCCCCATTGCGCGACGCGCTTTGGGCGACCAGCAACCGCGGACGCACCAGACGTACCAGGCGCACCAGGCGCACCGGCTCGTGCCTCACGTCGCCGTCAAGCCGACCGTGGGGCACAGCATCAGCAACAGTACATTAGCGTTCCGCTCCATCGGTGAGCGCCTGGGCAATCTGATTCTGGAATCTGCTGTCGGCGTGGTGGTCGTGGACCAACAGTATGACATCCAGATTATTAATCCGGAGGCTATTCGCCTGCTCGGTATTTACACGGCGGCGATAGGCAAGGACCTGATCCACCTGGTAGAAACCGTCCCAGCCACCGGGCTACGAGCGGCCATCGACGCGGCGTTCCAACGCCCATCTTCTCGGCATGATGAGAGCGACACCAATGTCACGGTTGTGACAGTCGAGACGGCGCTGGGAGAGCAGCGGCGCCTCCAGATCGCCTGTTACCCCCATACAGGCAATAACAATAGCGATATGGCAGGAGTACCAAGTGCGGACCTGTACGGTGTGAAGCCGCACACAGAGCGCGTGCTGATCCTGGTGAGCGACGTGACGCGCCAGATCCAGGAGCAAGCGGCAGCAGCGGCCGAGGCCGAGGCCGCGGCGAACGTGCGCCATCAAGCGGTCGGCCCGCTCGCGAAGGCAGACGAGCCAGACGAGCGTGAACGCGCCTATCTGGCCATTGTCGAGGAGAATGCGCAGCTCAGAGCAAGGGTGGAGGAAATCTCCGCCGTCAATCGCCGACTCCTACACGACAGCCAGGAGCTTGTCGAGGCTAATCTGGAGCTGCGAGGCGCCAACGAGGATTTGTTAGTCGGCCGTGAGGAGGCGGAGGCGAACGCAGAGGAGGTCAAGACCCTCAACGAGGAGTTACAGGCGACGAACGAAGAGCTTGTCACTGTCAACGAAGAGATGGAGGCCACCGTTGAGGAACTGCACACGGCCAATGATGATCTCGCGGCACGCAGCCGTGAGTTGCAGCAATCGGCGGCGATGCTGGAGGCGCAGCATCAGGCCAGCGAGGCCGCGCGGGCGCAGCTCGAGGCAATCCTCTTGAGTATGGGCGATGCTCTGCTTGTCGTCGACGCGCATGGAGCACGCATACTGACGAATGAGGCGTACGCACGGATGTTCGGCGGGGACGGGGAGCTGGTAGCAGAAGATGCGCAGGGCCAACCTCTTCCCGCTGACACGCAGCCGCAACATCAGGCTGCCGCAGGCTCACCTTTCACCTTCGCGTTTATGCTGACGGCTGCTGATGGGACACGCCGCTGGTTCGAGGCGACCGGACAGCCGGTCCGTCATAGGGGCATTGAGGGAGGGGTCGTTTCCATCCGCGACATTACCGAGCGTCGTTTGCGACTGTTGCAGGAGGAGTTCCTCGCGCTGGCCAGCCACGAACTGCGTACACCGTTGACCGCGCTTCTGATGGCTCTCCAGGTGCTTGCCAAGCGATCACTGTCTGACATGGCTGGCGCTGATACTCAGAGAACGCTCCGTATGGCGCTACGCCAGGCGCAGCAGCTACGCGTACTTGTGAATGATTTGTTGGACACGAGTCGTGTGCAGCAAGACAAGCTCCACCTGCAATTAGTTCCAGTTGACTTCGTAGCGCTCGTGTCTGAGGCCGTTGAGGCCGTGCGGCTTGACGTGCAGGGTCAGGCAATTAACCTTGACTGCGGGACAGAGCCGCTCGTGGTGATGGCCGATGCCCCACGGCTCGAGCAGGTCGTCCTCAACCTGCTGACCAACGCGATCAAATTTGCCCCTGATACACAACGCATTGACGTCCGTCTCAGGCGCGCGGAAGCGATGTCAGGCACGGGCCACGCCGAGGCGATCCTGCAAGTGCAGGATTACGGTCCAGGCATCTCGGCGGCGGAGCTGCCGCAGGTCTTCACCCGCTACTTCCAGTCTGCGCACACGACGGCGCACGGAGGCCTCGGGCTTGGCCTGTTCATTACCAGGGAGCTAGTGACTGCGCATGATGGCGACGTGAGCGTCGTATCCACAGAAGGGCAAGGAGCGACCTTCACGGTGCGGCTGCCGCTGCATGAGGGAGCGCAAGACGCGCATGGCGATCTCGGCGCCGCGGCCCTGCCACCAGACCCCACCGGCCACGTCGACACATTCTAACCCCGCCAATGAGACCAGAAGACGCGCTGAGTTGAGTTGAGCGCAAGCCCTTTGTTTAGGAACGCCCATTCATAGGTCGTGCTGCTGCTGGTCGGTCATGCCGCTGGTCAGTCGGGAGAGAGTTATGCCAGCGAGCGCCGCCTCTAACTCCTGGGACTTCCGCCGTTCGGCGGCGAATAATCGATCGTTCTCGATCCCCATAGTGACCGCGTCCGCACAGGCCTCGATCCACGCCCGTTCGGCGATGTTCCACACATGCGGGACACTTAGCCCGATGGAGAGTACCCCCACAAGCGTGTCGTCTGCGCGAAGTGGTACCGTCGCCCATGCACGGATGCTGGTTGCCTTCCAGACCGTTGGGTCGATGGCCCGGAGCCAACGAGGCTGGACCCGGTCATATGAAGAATAAGCTGGACCCGCGATCAGCAAATCCCACCACGGATGCTGCCTCGTAAGGGGGATGGCGGGGGCGTGTGTTCCACTGACCTCGGTCCCGAAGGCCGCGACTCGTCGTAACGTGTCCGCCTCCGTGTCCAACAGGTACAAGCACGCGGCGGTTACCGGCGTGCGAGCATGCGTGACGAGTACTGTCAGCACGCGTGAGGCCCGACCTATGTCGCCATCCGGATCGGGTGCGCCCGCCGCCGCACGTGTAACGGCGGCGAGGCTGGCCTCGCGTTCCCGCTGGCGACGCTCTTCAGTGACATCCCGGCCGAACGCCACCGCACCCAGAAGAGCGCCCTCACCAGTAGCCATAGGCGCGGCATTCCAGGCAATCAGGCGCTCATTCCCATCTGGGCAACGATGCGCCACCGTAATATCATTGACAGCTTGGTTCTCGTGGAGCGCACGCGGCAGAGGCAGTTCGTCGGTGGGAAGGGAGGTAGGTGCGCCGTTCCAGAAAAAGCCGTCACGGGCGACCCATGGCTCTGGTGGCTGGGCAAGGCGTTCACCATCGCTCGGCCATCCCAGCACCCGAGCACAGGTGGGGCTGACGTAGGTAATGCCAAGAGTGGGGTCGCAGGTACAAACGAGAGCAGGCAGGTCATCCACTGTCGCTTGCCAGCGGGCGCGATGGGCATCCGCGTCCGTCCGGGCCACCAGAATCTCCTCGTGGAGACGCGCCGTCTCGACGGCAAGCGCCGCCTGGACCGCAAAGAGTCGGACATGCTCCAGATCGTTAGTATCGAAACGTTCTGGATCCTGCGCTTCCCGCAGCACAAGCACCCCCAGCGGCGCGCCACGAGTCGCGAGGAGCGGGATCACCAGTAGTGCCGCTCCCCGCAGGACATCACGCAGGTCTCTCGGAGTAGCCGACGGAGCCTCCATCGTGTTGATGATCAGGCCTCTGCCCGTTTGAAATGCTCGGACCGCCGGGATGTGTGGGTTGTCGAGCGGCACAGAGAGTGGAGCGTCTATATGCATTGCTTCAGACGAGTGAGGACCATAGGCCGCCGCAACAACGAGAGCGCGCGGACGACCGCCAGCACGTTCCATGCGCTTCTCATGTGCTCCCCAAGGATCGGATGGGCGCGGAGGGGGATCGACCAACCAGAGAACCGTATCCGCAACGCCAAAAGCGCTGCACGTCTCGCGGCAAATGACGTCCAGGACCTCGCCCAAGGCGCGACCGGACGCCAACGCATCGCCGACGCGTGCGACAGCATCCAGTGTACGGCGTTCGCTGCGCGTATTGTCCTTGTCTCGGGCACTGGTTCCACTCGCCCGCGCGACATCACTAGCGCTGCCAGACCGCCGACGCGTGCGCGAGGGGCCGGGCGCATAGTCCGCCGCGTCGGGCCGAAGGTCACCTGACTCCAGCAGGGCCACAATGGCGCGTCGTGAATAGCCGCTGCTCTGGAGTGTGCGAGCAATCAGACGCACCCGTGCAATGTCATCTTCGGTATACCGACGCACGCCGCCCGATGAGCGGCGGGGGGTCAGCAAGCCGACGCGCTCCCAGGCCCGTAAGCCATCCGCCGTCAGACCGGTGAGGGCGGCGACGTCACCAATATGGTAGGAATGCGACGCACTCCGGGTCTCCTGCCCCTCACCCCGCGTACTCATAGTGGGATCTCCTGCCGCCACGATGCGCGCGGATATGTCGTGGCCTGGCAAAACCTACTCGTGCTCTACCGGTTGACTCGGGAGGCGCGGCAGCCACACCTCGCGCGTCACATACCAGTTGATATACCGCATATTCCGCCGAGATTGTCCAGCTTTTCGTCCAGGTTTCGCTCGAATGTGGGTCAGCGCAGGGGTATCTTGATTGTAGGCAAGCATCTCAGGAAGGTTCCGGCCCCTGTTCCAATCTGTCGCGGCGGATGCGCTACCACAAGACGCGGGATGAGGAAAGTCGGCGTGGAGAGAGGGTCCGAGAGTACAGGGAGGCATGCCATGGATCTGCCAAGACATACAGAGGCGCTATCTAGCAAACAAACGCAAACTGCTGTGGGTCATGCTCCTGAGTTCCTTCCGGCTGGCAAGGGGCTCCCGATCCGCGTTATACGCATCCTCATCCTGGAGGATGATCCCGATATGGCGGAGTCGCTCTCGCTGGTCTTGAGTCTCGACGAAAGCTTCGCGGTGGAAATCGTTCACGACGTTGCCACATGTTTGGAACGCTTACAGGCGAGTACAGCTCTAACAGCTCTATCGGCCAGAGGTCATGTGCATACCTTCGATGTGCTGCTCCTCGACATGCTGCTAGGCGGTGGACACGTAGGCACAGAGGTACTCGGTGCAGCGGTAGCCATCCCTCATCTGGCCATGCCACCTGTGGTCGTCTGCACGGGGCTCTCCCGCGCCTACCTGGCGGCCCGTGAGCCAACACTGAGGCTGGCCGCGAATAACATCCGGGTTCTGCTCAAACCGTTCGATATCGATACGTTGATGACCGAACTGCGTGCGGCAGCGAAGGCCCAGAAGCAAGAAGCATGATCAGTTATGAGATCTCACGACCACCTCCGAGCGAGAGGGGCGGGAAGGCAAACATTCCATGCGAAACACAATTATCCACCTTCTCTATAAAATTGTTGTACTGCTTGTGGTGGTGGTGCCACTCGTCGCGACTGCGCTGGCCATCGTACTCCTCTGGCAGCGGGCGGTCCATTGGTCGGACCTCGCACTGCTCGCAACCATGTATGTCTTGGTCGCCATTGGGGTGACGGTGGGTTATCATCGCATGCTCACCCACCGCAGCTTCGTACCCCACCCCGCCATCAAGGCCGTCTTGCTCATCCTCGGCTCGATGGCCCTGGAGGGGGGCGCCATCCAGTGGACGGCAACGCATACCAAGCATCATGCGCTGGCTGATCGCCCTGGCGACCCCCATAGCCCGCTCGACGGCTTCTTCCACGCCCATCTCGGCTGGGTCTTCGCCGAGGCCGACGCCGACCCCCGCAAGTACTGTCGGCATCTGCTGCAGGATCGTCTGGTTGTGTTCGTCAGTCGCACCCATCTGCTCTGGGTGGTGGTGGCCCTGGCGATTCCATTTGCCGTGGGCGGCGCCCTGGGGGGGTGGGCTGGAGCATTGACGGGCCTCTTGTGGGGCGGCCTGGTGCGTCAGTTCCTGACGCACCATGTCACCTGGAGCGTCAACTCAGTCTGCCATACCTTCGGCAAACGTGCGTTTGATACCAGGGATGCCAGCCGGAATGAATGGGTCGTCGGATTGCTCGCGTTTGGCGAGGGCTGGCACAACAATCACCACGCGTTCCCGCGCTCGGCCTTCCATGGGCTACGGTGGTGGCAATTCGACCTGGCAGGCTACGTCATCCGGCTGTTCGAACGCCTGGGATTGGCGCGCGAGGTGTATCGGGTCTCGCCTGCTATGCAAGTCGCGCGCAGCATGCGCACTGCTACGGCTCCTGGGACAATGAGCCCCAGCGACGGATAGCGCCGTATCAGCAGCCAATCGAGGCCACCGCGCCATTGCTGAGCCGCCAGGAAGGGCATCAGGTTGGGTACGTACTGCGAGCGTTCAGGCTAGGGCGCGCTCACCTGGACGGGCTGGGTGGGCTGGACGGGCCAGGCATGAGTGGAGGCGCGTTAGTTACAGATAGCCGCAGGCATTAGTAGCCAGGCAAGCGCTCAGAAGTATCATACGATGCTGACGGCTGAAGCGGCCACATCTTCACCACGCGAGAGGCCGCACAAGTGGTACAATTGCTGTTCCATGTAGAGATAGGCAAATAGATAGAAAGGGCGTGCCATGTCACAATACCCCCCGGCGCCGCGCTACAATCTCGGTGACCACGTGGCCGTCCAGGCAGATGAGTGGTCAGTTGATGGGAATTTTCACGGAGTCATCTATGCGCGTGCCTGGAACGGCAGCACGGGCGACCACATCTACACCATAGCAGTCCCCCAACGTGCGGATGAGGAATCAGAGTTGATGGTCGTTCACGAGCGCGAAATCTCCAGGCTGGCGTGACTCCCTTCCTGGCAAGAGGTTGGTACGTTAGCCGACACGTGTCAGGAGTGCTCATACGGCGCCAGCTGGCGACCCGCTGACGGCATCGTGGAGATGCAGAGGAGATTCACCCCATGACGCGACACATCGGCGAGTCGGTGCAGGTGCGCCATCACCAGGGTCAACTTATCGCCTTCACCTGGCGTGCTGCGATCTACCCCGTTGGCGTTAAGGACATGTGGCGGCTTGCTACCCGCTGGTGGGAGCCGGGTGAGGCGGCGGATCGCACCTACTACCGCGTCGAGACCGCCGACCATCACATTTTCGAGCTATACTACGAAGCAACGCCCAGAGTCAGTATCCCAGACGACAAGCGCTGGGTGCTCGATGTCTGCCAGGGTTAAATGCCAAGCACGAACGGTTAAGGGCAAGGTA
Source organism: Ktedonobacterales bacterium (assembly GCA_036273675.1). Classification (GTDB taxonomy): domain Bacteria; phylum Chloroflexota; class Ktedonobacteria; order Ktedonobacterales; family JADMIN01; genus DAHUXT01. Next base: position 7,814 of record DASUHD010000171.1, read on the forward strand.
TTTTGCCACCTCGTTCGGCTCAGCCACAGGAATATCCTCCTCATCGGCGCGGATGCCCTCCACATGCATTGCGATAGCCCCACGCATCATTTCTCGTGTCCTTCGAGTGTGTCCCAAATGGACCCGACGGGCATAGCACACGTGTCGACGACCAGCTATAGACCACGTTCACGCGACCATACCAGTAGCCGCGAGCGTCACTGATCGGGGCCATCCGTCGTCCGTTTTGGCCTCTCATACCCGCCAGTGTTGTCGTGCCGAAGATGCATGCAGCGCAGTGGCATGTCTCCATCTCTGTGAGCAAATCGGTATACGTGGTCTCCGAGCAGAGCGGCGCAGCAGGCACAGATTATGCAGGAGACTATGCAGCAACCCGTGAAAAGGGGTTGGTCATGGCAAAAGGAATTGATCATGGCGAACAGAACAGGTGTAACCCACAAGAGCACACGCCCCGACCTGGCGAACGAGGATGCTCACGACCTGATGCCGCCCTGGCTGGCGGCAATTGTCCCGGCGCTCTTCGCCACTGAGCATGAGTTCGATCCTGTGGTCTACGTCAAGCTGTTTATGCCCGACGCGGGCTGGATGTGGTACATCACGGAATACGATCCCATCGGGCGGCAAGCCCTGGGCTTCGTGCGTGGCCAGGAGGAACTCGTATATTTCGCGCTCGACGACCTGGCCACCGTGCGTGGACCGATGGGCCTGGCCATCGAGCGCGAATTGTTGTGGCAGCCGACACCGCTCAGCCGTGTTCGGTGTGGCGAGTTGCGATAGTCTATCCGCAAACTAGCCCAAGAAAACGCCCCATCACCCGATGCGCTGGTGTAGCTTTTCGCCGCCCAGAGAGTCGACCGCTGCGGACACTTCCATCAGGAATAACCGCCAACAGGCATTCCGCCTGTGATACCATGTGCGCCGCAGTCCTTGGAGTCTGGTGGCAACCCGAATCCCATGAATTTCGCATGTAGTCTCGTCGGTCTACCCCCACCCAGGCAGCTCTGGCATGACTTCGCCTGAGTACGTCCCTAGAACAATGGTGGCGTGACTGCAGGGGAAGGGGGAGCACATTCCTTACAGGCGCCAGCGCGGATGAACCCCGTATGGTAGGCATAGAGCAGACGTATTGCCTCGCGTGGCGTCACGCCCCACATCAACATGGCGAGATCCATATACACATGCGCGTCCCGTGCCGCTTGCGCCTTGGTAAAGCAGCTGGCCCGCGCGGCGTCACATCCATCCTTCCAGCCAATGCGATACGTGGTGAGCAGCGAGTGTTTCATTACATGCACCTCAGTTCCTTGTGTGGCGAGGCGCAAAACACGAGGGCGTGAGAAAGAGGCACGTGCGATGCGACGGAGCGTGCGACGTAATGACGCTGCCTGTCTTGCCGTTCTGCAGCCCCATCGTGAAGCTGCTGGAACCTGCACATTGTACCACATGCTGCTGCGAGCACGCGCCGCTCATATTGAGCAGGTCCAGCACGGGCATGGGAATTGAAATAAGTGAGGACGGCAAAGGCGGAGCAGAGACTACTGCCCTCTCCCCTCGTTGAGACTCACGGGTAGCCGGGGACCTTTGCTCTGCTTCTCAAGTGCAGGATGTGATGTGGGTGCGCTTGCTCCAGTCGGTGGTTCAGCGCTTCATGCGCTTCTGCGAGAAGACGTTCATAGTTGTCCCCGCCTACGCCACGTTCTTCATACACCATGCCGTGGCACTGGCGGCAATAGATGGTGATTTCGTACGTGATATCCCCAGCCGTCATCGTAACTTCGACTTCCTTTATGCGCCGTTCGGGCACATGCGTTCCCGGTTTTCCCGGTTTTCAGCTTGCTCCAGTATATCCCATTATAATCTGTGCCACTTGTTCCTGCCCGCGTTGTCCACGCATGTTCGCCTCTGCTATCTATCTTGCTATCTTGCCGAGTCTGCCAGCGCTGCTCCATCCTGAAATCGTTATCGTTTAGGGGGCAGCGCGCATGTCTCGCATAGTGGGCTGCCTGTGCGCGTCGAGATGAAAGCAGATGGTCAGCTGTGAGCGCCAGCACGAGAAGCGCTCGGTAGTTCATGACGAGCAGCAGGCTCTGTTAGAGTGCGTCGTCGATTGCTCGTCCCGGCTCGACGGCGCGCTTGAAGTACAGTTCCAGGGAGTTGAAGGGGTCGCCTGCCTGAAAGACGTTCACCAGTTCCCAGCTAGCAGCCCCTAGATGTTCCATGGCCTCATAGAACGCGATTGGGCGAGGGTTGAGCCACTCGGAACTTGTGCAGTAGGTCAGCATCGTGCTGCCTGAACTGCTTGATATTTTACAGTATTCCCATTGCTGACTCATAGAGTCACTCCTCCTTGCTGGCGTATATGCAGGATAGGGGAGGCAAAAGATCAATCGGTGCGATGTCACACAGCCCCAGCCCCAGCCCCATCTCGCATTTAGCCAATAGAAAGCGCTGAGTGGCAACATTTGGGCCAGCCAATGCTGAAGCGAGGTCGTATATCCCCGGTGGCCTGGACGCCAAGAGGTGATGACTTGCCAGGTAGTCGTGCGCTGCGCCATGATCGATGCGAGCTGGTGCTCGACCGATCACCACCACAGGCGTGGGGACAGCTTGCCTAGCCCATCGAAGAAGCCGCCCAGGAACGGTTCACCCCCACACGCGTGGGGACAGCGTTGCTATACGGGCCAAGAATATCGGTCCACGACGGTTCCCCCTCGGGCGTAGGGACAGTAATATCGAGTTGCGGCGTGCTAGATGTCCTCGTTCCTCGGTGGGCCGCTTTGCGTTGGCGTATTTGGCGCAAAGCGGTTACATAAGCCTGATTGCCAGAGAGCGTTAGCTTGATATAATGGTGATGTCGTGGCACGCGAGCGAAGGAGAATGCCAGGTGGCTGCCACAAGAGTCTACATAAGCGCTAGCGTCTCAACTGCAGATGAGGAAAGTGCTGTACGGGAGTTGGTTACTCTCTTACGAAGGCACGGCTTTGAAACGCTATACAACGCAAATGCAGAGACGTTTTCGGACTGGAGAGAGCATGCACACGCTGCCGTTATCCTGCTTACTCCGCGAGCTGTTGAGTCAGCAAGGGTTCAGTATGAGATCCGTACACTTCAAGCCCGAGCAGAACGTGACAAGTCGTTTCGGATCCTGGTGGTACTGATTGAAGCCTGCGATGTGCCAGCTAGCCTAGGATCACTACCAGTCATTAAAGTGTTAGGTCGGCCTGTTGATTGGCTCGTTAAGAAACTGGTGCGCAGCATTCCACGCCAGGCTAAGCCGAGCGAGGCGCGCACACAGTTCCGAAGTAGATTTGAAGGCTATCCTCGGCGGCCGGGCGAACGCGGTCATGCTGACTACGATCGTCCTCCGGGGCATCCCATGGTTTCGGACAGAAGGCGTTCGCCTTCTTATAAGGCCCCATCTAAAGGGTCTGTGCAGCATGGTGAGGAACGCATACCCACTGAGCAGACGGAGGCGCCGCGGAGAACAGAGCACTTGCAGTTCACTGCCTTCCACCCGAAAGAGGTGAAGCCGCAGAACTGGTATACGTTGTTAGTCTATACTCACATCCCTTCCGCGCTTGACACAGTGTATGACGATGCTCCCAAGTTCAATGCTGAGATGGGGGATGCGCCACGGGAGACGAGTCAGGCGGCAGTGCAGCCAGTCACGCGAGGAAATACCATCACTATCGTGCCGAGAATGCCCGGTGTTAGTTTCAATCCGGATCGGCTCAAAGTGCAGTGGACCGAAGACTGGCAACGCGCCTATTTCCGCTTTCAGGTCGACGAGGAGCCTGTTGACCCGGCAATCAATGGGGAGATTGCGTGTTTTGCCGGTCCACTATTGGTGGCAACGCTCAAAATCGGTATGCTCATCGAACGAACGAGACCCTTACGAATGATGGCACATATGAAAACGGTAGATCACACGGGTCCAGCTACCAGGGTGTCGCGTGCCCCAGCTACAAGAGACGCACGCACTGCTAGCGTCACTTCGGTCGCCTATCAGCGTATCTTTGCCTCTTATAGCCATCGAGACATGAGCATTGTGACACTTTGTCGCGACGCCTATCGAGGGTTGGGGAACACGGTTTACATTGATTTCGAATCCCTCAAGCCTGGCCAGCGGTTTTCTCCCGCGCTCTTCCGCCTGATCGACGGGTCGGATATCTTCCAGCTCTTCTGGTCCAAGTCGGCGAGCACGTCTCGATATGTTCGGGAAGAGTGGCAGTACGCGCTGACACACACCAAAGGGGAAGGGTTTATTCGCCCGGTCTACTGGCGATTACCGATGTTTCCACCGCCCCCTGAACTGGCTGATCTCCATTTCATGTACATGCCGTTGTCGAGTATGTCACCGGAGTAGTCGAAGATTGCGAAGTACGTGTCAGATTCTCGCATGTGTCGCCCCTCAGCCTTGCAAATCCTATCGTCTTACACGCTTGTAAGGTATCCAGTGGCATGCTAGAATAGACCCACCTCGCTCGCTTGTGCTGTGTTCGCTGCGACTGGCGCAGGCGCCTGCGACCGGAATGGCTCAGACGTATTAGGGGAAGGTTCCGCGGCTGCTTAATGACGACATTCACCGAAAGAGCCACCTTCATCTGGGGCGTGGCGGACCTCATTCGCGATAGCTTCAAACGCGGCAAGTATCAGGATGTCATCCTGCCACTGACGGTTTTGCGCCGGATTGATTGCGTGCTGGCGCCGACGCATGCGCAGGTGCTGACCACGTACAACACCTACCGTGGCAAACTGGAGAACCTCGATCCGCTGCTACGTAAGGCCTCTGGCTACGCGTTCTATAACACGTCGCGCTTCGACTTTGCCGCGCTGCTGGGTGACGCGCCGAATCTGGCGGCGAACCTGCGCGCCTACATCGCCGGGTTCAGCGAGAACATGCGCGAGGTGCTAGAGAAATTCGGCTTTGACAACACCATCAGCAAGCTGGATGAGGCGAACCTGCTCTTTCTGGTGATGGAGCGCTTCAAATCGGTGGATCTGCACCCGGACAAGGTCTCGAACATCGAGATGGGATATATCTTCGAGGAGCTGATTCGGCGGTTCAATGAGGCGTTGGACGAGAACCCTGGCGAGCACTTCACGCCGCGTGAGGTGATCCGGCTGATGGTGAGCCTGCTGCTGGCGCAAGATGCTGGCGCGCTCCACTCCGGCCATGTCGTCCGCACAGTCTACGACCCATGCTGTGGCACGGGCGGGATGCTGACGGCCGCCAAAGAGCGGGTGCTGGAGATGAACGATCGTGCCGAGGTCTTTCTCTTCGGCCAGGAGGTCAATCCCGAGACGTACGCCGTCTGCAAGTCTGATCTCTACATGAAGAGCGCCGATGGGCGTGACGCCGACAACATCCTCTTTGGCAGCACACTGGCGCACGACCGGCATAGCGGAGAACGCTTTGACTACCTGCTGGCGAATCCGCCGTATGGCAAAGACTGGAAGCGGGATGAAGCGGCGGTGCGCGAGGAGGCAAACAAGAGTCACGGACGCTTCCGGGCGGGTCTGCCACGAATCAGCGATGGGCAGCTGCTCTTTCTGGAGCACATGCTGGCGCGCATGCAGCCGTGGGAGCGTGGGGGGAGCCGGGTCGCCATCGTCATGAATGGGTCGCCGCTCTTCACCGGGGACGCAGGGAGTGGTGAGAGCCAGATTCGCCGTTGGATTCTGGAGAACGACTGGCTGGAGGCCATTGTCGCACTGCCAGAGCAGCTGTTTTACAACACCGGCATCGCCACCTACGTCTGGGTGCTGACAAATAACAAGGCGCCAGAGCGGCGTGGCACGGTGCAGCTCATCAATGCAACCGATCAATGGAGGCCGATGCGCCGGAGCCTGGGTGAGAAGCGCCGGGAGATATCCGACGAACAGATCGCCGAGATCACGCAACTCTTCCTGGCGCATAGCGGGGAGGGGGACCAACGCTCGAAGCTCTTCGCGACGACGGACTTTGGCTACCGCAAGATCACCGTGGAGCGCCCGCTCAGGCTGAACTTCGAGGTGAGTGAGGAGCGGCTGGGACGGCTGCGCGAGCATTCCGCCTTTGTGGCGCTGGCGAGTAGCCGGAAGAAGAACGAGCAGGAGCGTGAGGCTGAAGAGACAGGCGGACGCGCCTTGCAGGAGCGGATTCTGACGATTCTGGCGACGCTACCCGCGGGCCGTTACCTCGACCGCACGGCGTTTGCTCAGGCGTTAGAGAGGGCCTGTGCCGCTGCCGCGCTCCGGCTGCCGGCACCGCTGACCAAAGCAATCCTCGCAGCACTTTCTGAACGCGATGAGTCGGCGGAGGTGTGTCTGGATGCCAAAGGGAAGCCAGAGGCGGATCCCGACCTGCGCGATACCGAGAACGTGCCGCTGGGCGAGGATGTGAACGCCTACTTTGCCCGTGAAGTGCTGCCGCATGTGCCGGATGCCTGGCTCAACACCGAGAGGCGCGACGAGCAGGACGGCGAGGTGGGTATCGTCGGCTACGAGATCAACTTCAATCGCTATTTCTACCAGTACACGCCGCCGCGCCCATTAGAGGAGATCGAGGCGGAGATTCGGACGCTGGAGAGTGAGATTCTGACGATGCTGAGGGAGGTGGCTGGATGACCATAGGCGCAGGAACGGCGAACCGGATTGATGCACGGGCGAAGAGTGTGCGGGAGTTGCTCAACGGCGTACGCTACACCATCGATTTCTACCAGCGCGAATACAAGTGGACCACCGACAACATTGCCGAGCTTCTCGCCGATCTGGAGGATAAGTTCCTCTCCAGCTACGACCCTGAGCATGAGCGCTTCATGGTAGAGCACTATCCCCAGTATTTTCTCGGCTCCATCGTCATCAGCCACAAAGACGGGCAGAGCTTTATCATCGATGGGCAGCAACGTCTGACGTCCCTCACCTTGCTGTTGGTCTACCTGCACAACCGCACCAAAGGTCGGGACGACGCTGCGAACATCACCGACGTCAAAGACCTGATCTTCTCCACACGTTTTGGCAAGAAGGCATTCAACCTGGATGTGGACGATCGCACGCGCTGCATGGAGACGCTCTTCAGTGGTGACCCGTTCGACGCGACGGATGAGGCAGAGGCAGTGCGGAACATCGATGCCCGCTATAAAGACATCCACGAGCTGTTTCCAGAGTCGCTCCGCAATGGCACATTGCCGTTCTTCATCGACTGGCTGTTAGAAAATGTGCGGCTGGTCGAGATTACCGCTTATTCGGATGACGACGCGTACACCATTTTCGAGACGATGAATGACCGGGGGCTTTCGCTCAGCCCGACGGATATGCTGAAAGGCTATCTGTTGGCGAATATTACCGACCCGGAAGAGCGCGTCGCCGCGAACGACGTCTGGAAGCAGCAGATGCTCAAGCTGATCTCGGTGGGCAAGGAGGAAGAGGCCGATTTCTTCAAGGCCTGGGTACGCGCGAAATATGCCCGCACCATTCGGGATCGCAAGAAAGACGCGACCAACAAGGATTTCGAGAAGATCGGCACGGCATACCACCGCTGGATCAAAGACGAACGCAAGCATATCGGCCTCGACCGCAGTGGAGACTTCCGCTATTTTGTCGACAACCTGCTGGCGCGCTACTCCGACCTCTACATCCGGTTGCTCAACGCCGCGCGCGTAATGACGCCTGGGCTGGAAGAGGTCTATTACAACGCACAGAACAACTTCACCCTGCAATACCCCTTGATGCTCGCGCCAATTCGCCCTGAGGACGATAAGGAGACGGTCCAGCGCAAGTTGCGCCTCGTCGCCACCTACATTGATATCCTCACCTTCCGGCGGGTCGTGAACTTCCGCCAGAATGCGTATTCCACCATCGTCTATACCATGTTCAACGTCATGAAAGACATCCGCGACTTCGATCTGTTCGCGCTTCACGGGACGCTCAAGGCGAAGCTGGCCGAGATGCGGGAAGATTTCTCGGCGATGCCCAACTTCTACCTCCATCAGCAGAATCCGTATCAGGTGCATCATATGCTGGCACGGATGACAGCGCATATCGAGCGCGAGAGCGGCATGGAAACCAGCTTTGCCACCTATGTCGCCCGCGACATCAAGAAGCCGTTTGAGATCGAGCATATCTGGGCTGAACGCTATGAGCGACACACGGACGAGTTTGCGACCCGTGAGGAGTTCCTTCAGTATCGCCAGCATGTGGGCAACCTGGTATTGCTGCCGCGCGGCTTCAACCAGAGCCTGAATGATGGGCCGTACGAGCAGAAGTCGCCCGCCTACTTTGCGCAGAATCTGCTGGCGCGTTCGCTGAACGAGCAGTGTTACCAGAACAATCCGTCGTTCCTGGCGTATGTCAGGCGCAGTGGGCTTCCCTTCCACCCGCATCCACAGTTCAAGAAGGCGGATGTGGATGAGCGCCAGGCGCTGTATCAGGCAATCTGCGAGGAAATCTGGAGCCCGGCACGGCTAGACCGCGAGGTGGTTGGATGACGCAGACACTGCCCGACGCGAGCACTGCCGCGACCAACCCTACTGGCTCACATCGCCGGTATCCCGCGTATCGCGACTCTGGCATTGTCTGGCTGGGTGAAATTCCGGCACAATGGGAAGTGAAGCGCCTGAAATATGTAAGTAGAATGCGGTATGGTGAGGCACTTGCATCCGAAACCAGAGAGTCAGGCGATGTAGCGGTGTTCGGATCCAATGGAATGGTAGACACCCATAATCGCCACAATACTGCTGGGCCTTGCTTGATCATCGGGCGCAAGGGCTCATATGGCAAAGTGACCTACAGTTCTGACCGCTGCTTCGTAATTGATACGGCCTATGCAATTGACTGCCACGAAACCCATTCGCACATTCGTTGGTTGTTTTATGCGCTTTCATGCCTAAATCTTGATCAAACGTCGCAAGATACCGGTGTTCCTGGGCTTTCTCGCGAAGTTGCGTATAATCACTGGTTGCCTCTCCCGCCTCTGGACGAGCAGCTGGCTATTGCCGCGTATCTCGACTGGGAAACTGCTCGCATTGATGCGCTGGTGGCGAAGAAGCAGCGGCTGATCGAGTTGCTGCGGGAGAAGCGCGCCGCTCTCATCAGCCACGCCGTTACCCGTGGGTTGGACCCGAACGCGCCGCTCAAGGATTCGGGCGTTGACCCTATTGGCGCTATCCCGAAACATTGGGAAGTACGACGCAACAGGCGAACCTTTCAGGAAGTTGATAAGCGCTCTGCCGATGGGCAAGAGGAACTCTTAACCGTGTCCCATATTACCGGTGTAACACCTCGGAGTGAAAAGCCAGATGTAAACATGTTCCTTGCTTTAACTACGGCTGGCTATAAGTGCTGCGAGCCAGGAGACTTGGTCATCAATACCATGTGGGCGTGGATGGGTGCAGTGGGCGTAGCCAGGCAAGCTGGCGTCGTCAGTCCATCCTACAACGTCTACCGTGTGCGGGAAGAACATCGACATGAATACTCCTCAGAATATCTTAACCTGCTCTACCGGATATCAGCCTATGTCTGCGAGATGACGCGCTTCTCCCAAGGAGTCTGGGAATCAAGGCTGCGGCTGTACCCGGACGCATTCTTCGAGTTGCACACAATTACTCCTCCTATCGAGGAGCAGCAGGTCATTGTTCAATACTGCTCGGAGCAAGTCAAGCGCATGGAGGCATTCTCTCAAAGACTTACAAACTCCATCGAGAAGCTGAAGGAGTACCGCGCGGCGGTGATCGCGGCGGCGGTGACGGGGCAGTTCGACGTGCGCGGGGAGGGTACGATTAACTCCCCTGATGGAGGTGGGCAAGAGAGCGTGGTGAGCTAGCCAGGGCGCGGGCATGGGAGCGCGAGATGGGCATGGATTGCGAGTCGGTCGTCAATTCAGGCGGAAGGGGATTCGGCGCATGGCCATCGAAATCAAGGGCGAGCAGTATTCCGTCAATGGCGTGTTTAGCGACGAGTTCGAGTTTGTCGTGCCTCCGTATCAGCGGCCCTATCTCTGGGAAACCGAGCACGCGGGCGACCTGCTGGATGACCTGCTTGACTTCATGGGCGACAGTGATGCGGCGGTGAGCGACCTGAATCCTTACTTCCTCGGCAGTATCGTTCTCATCAAGAAGAACACGCCCGACGCGCAGATCGTGGACGGCCAGCAGCGTCTCATCACACTCACGATCTTGCTCTCGGTGCTGCGTGCATTGGTGCCTCTCGAATACTCGGACAGCATTAGTAAGCGCATCTACGACACCAAGGATCCCGTCGCGGGACTCGACGCCCGATTCCGGCTGCACCCCAAAAGACAGGATGCGTCGTTCTTCGAGCAGCACATCCAACGAGCGGATGGCATCGACAGTCTCAGACCGTTGAATCTCGCCAAACTCACCGATAGCAAACGGCACATGGCCGAAAATGCCCTCTATCTCTATGACCAACTCAAAGACACCTCAGAAGAGCTTCGCATCCGCCTGGCGCAGTTCATCATTCAGCGCTGTCTGCTCGTCGTCGTCTCGACGCCGGACCTGGACTCCGCCTATCGCATCTTCTCCGTGCTCAATGATCGCGGACTCGACCTCGCCTACACCGACATTTTGAAAGCTGATATCATTGGCAGATTGCCTGATGCATTGCAGCAGATGTATACCGAGAAATGGGACGAGATCGAAGAAGACTTGGGCCGCTCTGACTTTGAGGCGCTTCAGAGCCACATTCTCACGCTCTACCGTGGGCAACATGCCAAGAAGAGCATCCTGGAAGACTTCCGCACCTATGTCGTCCAGCCGGTCAACAATCCGGCGACGCTGATTGACTCGGTGCTCATTCTATACGCCAACATGTATGCCGCGATTCGCGATGAGCAGTTCCCTCAGGCGGCTGGGGGAAATAGCATTGACACCTATCTTCATTGGCTGAACCGGATACCCGACACATATTGGACGCCCGTGGCGATGGACTATCTTACCCGCTACTATCAGGAGCCGCAGCGACTCAGAGCGTTCTTCCGCGATCTGGAACGGCTGGCCGTTGGGCAGATGCTTCTCCACGCCACCGCCAACAAGCGCACCGAGCGCTATGCGCAAATACACGATGCTATCAAAAGCGGTATGAATCTGGGAGACGCCTCCTCGCCGATGCAGTTGACCTCCAACGAGCGCCGATACATGCTGAACGCGCTGAGCGGTGATGTGTATAAGCAATACGGACGAACCCGGCAGTATGTGCTGTTACGGCTGGATAGTCTCCTTTCAACTGGCGAGGCGGTCTACAACTATCCCGTAATTTCTGTCGAGCATGTGCTGCCGCAGAACCCTGTTGCCGGGAGTGAATGGGTCGGTTGGTTTCCTACAGCAGAGTTGCGTGAGGAATGGGTCCATAAACTGGGGAATCTCGTGCTGCTCTCGAAGCGGAAGAACGCGCAGGCTGGCAACATGACGTTCAACAAGAAGAAGACGACGTACTTCACCCGTGACGGAGTTTCCCCATTCGCGCTAACCACCCAGGTGCTGCGAGAGCGCGTCTGGACGCCGCAGGTAGTGGAGCGGCGGCAGAAAGAGCTAGTTCAAAAGCTGAAAGAGCTTTGGCGACTGTAGCACTGGGTGAATGGGTATGGGCCAATGAGTAGACCGATTGAGACATAGGCGGGCAAAGATGGATATCTCGGAACGGAACTTCGAGGCGACGATCGAACAGGCGTTGCTGGCAGGCGGACCAGATGGCGCGGATGCTGGTGGAACGGTCGCGGAGCAGCCGATGTCCTACGGGGAATTCCCCGCTGGGCAGTATCGCAAGAGAGATTATCGCGCCTACGACCGCGCGCGATGTCTCCTCGCGGACGATGTGTTTGCCTTCCTGCTCGCCACCCAGCCGAAGGAATGGTACAGGTTTTGCCAGCAGTACGGCGGCGAGGCGAAGGAACGGCTGTTGAGTCGGCTCGCCAGCGAGGTGCAGAACCGGGGGACGTTGGAGGTCTTGCGGCGGGGCATCAAGGCTAACGGCTGCTCGTTTCGGCTTGCCTACTTTAAGCCTGCCAGCGGTCTGAACGATGAGTTGCGCACGCTCTACCAGGCTAACATGTTTAGTGTGGTGCGGCAGCTGCATTACAGTGAGCGGACGAACGAGAGCCTCGATGTGGCGATCTTCCTGAACGGCCTCCCCATCTTCACCGCTGAGCTCAAGAATCCGCTCACCGGCCAGAGTGTGCAGCACGCCATCACCCAATACCGCAACGACCGTGATCCGCACGAGCCCCTCTTCGCGCTGGGGCGCTGCCTGGCGCACTTCGCCGTGGATCCGACACTCGTCTACATGACGACGCATCTGCGCGGGAAGGCGACCAACTTTCTTCCGTTCAATCAGGGCAATGGAAGTGCCGCGGGCAATCCCCCCACCTGGGAGGGCTTCGCGACGGCGTATTTGTGGGAGCGAATCTGGGCGCGGGATAGCGTGCTCGATCTCATCCAGTACTTCATCCACCTGGTCGATGAGGAGGATGATGAGGGGCGCAAAACCGGCAAACGCAAGTTGCTCTTCCCGCGGTACCATCAGCTCGACGCCGTCCGTCGGCTGGTGGGTGACGCCCGCGCACAGGGCACTGGACAGCGGTATCTGGTCCAGCATAGCGCAGGCAGCGGCAAGAGCAATACCATTGCCTGGCTTGCTCATCGGCTCTCGGTGCTGCACGATGCCAGCGACCGCCGTGTCTTTGACTCGATCATCGTCATCACCGACCGCCGCGTGCTCGACCGGCAGTTGCAGGCCACGGTCCTTCAGTTCCAGCAGACCGATGGGCTGGTTGAGAATATCGAGAAGACCTCGCGCCAACTCCAGGAGGCGTTGCAGTCCGGCAAAACCATCATCGTGACGACGCTGCAGAAGTTCCCAGTCATCGCCAAAAGCATCGAAGCCCTGCCGGGTCAGCGGTTCGCCATCATCATCGACGAGGCCCACTCCTCGCAGAGCGGCGAGGGCGCCAACAGCCTCAAGCTGGTGCTGACGGCGGGCAGTCTGGAAGAGGCGGAGGCGCAGGAGAGCGGCGCCATTGATAGCCTTGAGGACGTCGAGGATAGCATCGCCCGCGAGATGCTGGTGCGTAAATTCGCCCCTAACGCCAGTTATTTCGCCTTTACCGCCACGCCCAAGCAGAAGACCCTGGAGCTCTTTGGCTGCAAGCGACCTGATGGCGGCTTTGAGGCACACAGCCTGTACACCATGCGCCAGGCGATTGAAGAGGGCTTTATCCTCGACGTGCTCCAGCACTACACAACGTACAGCACCTACTTCAGCCTGCTCAAACGAGTCGCCGAGGATCCTCGCTTCGAGCGTCACCGGGCTGAATATCTCCTGCGCACCTATGTTGACCAGCATCCCGAGACGATCCGCAAGCGCGTCGCCATCATGGTCGAGCACTTTCACGAGCACACGGCGCATCAGATCGGCGGCGCGGCAAAGGCGATGATCG
>DASUHD010000172.1:0-47918 GCA_036273675.1 Ktedonobacterales bacterium
AGAGCGAGCCGATGCCGAAGGCCAGCGTGAAGTACCACCCCATCGCCACGTCGCGCTGGTCCGGCGCGGAGTTGTCCACCAGATACGTCTGGAGCAGCGGACTCTCGCAGTAGACGACCAGCCCTAGGCCCGTGATCGCGACCACCATGATAATCAGCGGCGCGCCCCCGCCGAAAACTATCGGGACCAGTAGCGTGAAGACCGTCGCCAGCCCGTAGCTGACCAGCAGCAACGGACGCCGCCCCGCGCGGTCCGAGATGCGCCCGGCCAGCAGCGGCCCCACAATGCTGCCAGCCAGCAGCAGCGTGTAGAGGACCGTCACGGTGGTCTGCGGCAGCTTGATCGGCCCCAGCAGGTAGAGCGGCAGATACTTGGTCAGGATGCCCAGTCCGCGTCCGCCCGCGGCAACCAGCGAGGCGATGATAACCAGCACGACGCCACGATGACGGAGCGGCGCGAGAAGGTTGGCGATACGCTCGCCGAAGGGGCGGGCGCTCGATGTGATAGCGGGCTTCGCTTCGGGATTCATGGTGTGCCGGGCGGGTTCGCGCGTCAGCAGCAGCACGGCGGACCCGGCGGCCAGCCCAGGCAGGGCGAAGATCATCAGCGTGGGCTGCCAGCCGAACGCTTTGATGAGCGCCGCGCCGATGAATGGCACCAGCAGCGTGCCGACGTTGCCGCCCGCCACATGCCCGGCTATGGCGAAGCCACGCCTGCGCGCGCCGTAGCTCTCGGCGAGGATCGAGTTGCCCGCCGGATGTTGTGGGGCGCCGCCGATGCCGCGTAGCGACGACCAGCCCAGCCAGGGCAGGAAAGTGACAGCCGTAGCGGTCATGAACGTCGCCACCGCGACGACGAGGTTGCCCACACCAATCAACACCTTGCGTGGGACGCTGCGGCTGAGATAGCCAAAGACCAGCTGGAGCAGTCCGCCCGCCAGCCCCGAGACTGTGCCGATGAGGCCGATCTGCGTATAGCTGAAGCCGTACTGGTCGTGCAGAATCGGGAAGATGAGCGGCATCAGGATGCTGACACCGTGGAGGACGGCATGGGCCGCGCTGATGGTGATCAGATTGGCGCGGGCGTCGGATGGCGGCAGGGCTGCTAGCTCATCGGGCGGAAGGGTTGTCTGCCGGGTGTTGGTATCGAGGGATGACACGATGCGCAAATCCTCCAGGTGTTCTGGAAACAGCGTAGCATACTCAGGCAAGCTGGTATGTGTGGCAGCGGCGTGTCATGACTCCGTCGGTGGGGATGGCGGCGCGGGCGGCCAGGTGAAGATCGAGGGGCGGGCCGCCTTCTGGAAGGTATAGGCCGAGCGCATCATTCCCACCTTGTCTTCGTAGAAACGATGGGCGTCGGCGCGTTGCAGGCCCGAGGCCAGCGCGACGGTGTCGCAGCCGAAGTCGCGCGCCATCGCGTCCACCTGGTCCATTAGCGCCTTGCCGTAGCCGTGCGAGCGCTCGCTGGCCGTCGTCACCAGCTCGTACACCCAGATGTGGTGGCCGTAGTAGAGGTTTGTCTGCTCGCCGATGCCCGCCAGCGCCCGGATCGTCCCGGCGTCGTCGCGCGCCGCTAGCAGCCGGTAGCCCTGTGGCGTGATGACGCGCATCAGGTCGAGGAACGTCGCCTCGTCGAGGTGCGTGCGCAGCTCGCGCATCACCGGGAACGCCTCGCGCCACTCCGTCTCGGTCGTCAGCTCATCGATCCGCATAATCCCTCCACGCCCGCTCGGGCCATACTCTGGATTCCGGTTCCCCCTCTCCTATGGGAGAAGGGGTTAAGGGTTGAGGTCACCCCTCCACCCCTGGCAGCATCACCACGAACGAGCTACCGGGCGCGTCATCCAGCGCGTCGCGCGAGCCTCGCGCCGGTCCGGTCCGCACCTTCGCGCTCAGCTCCTCGACCGCGACTGCCATCACATCCAGCGCACGCAGCTCGCCAATGCGCGCCGGATCGTAGTCATGCCCCACCGCGCGCCCGGGAAAATAACGGAGCGTCATCGCCTCCATCAATTCGCGTTTGCGCTGCGTCTCGGTGATTGCCTCGGCTGTCCCATAGACGACAACACAGCGATAGTTCGCCGAATGATTCTTGGCGTCGCGCGAGGCCACCAGCCCATCCAGCAGCATCACCTCGATAGCCACCGGCGTACCCGTCCGCAGCGTCTTCTGGAGACGGCTGGCGGGCGCGCCATGAAGGTAGACCACGCCGTCCTCATAATGGTACGTCATTGGCGCGATATACGGCTGCCCGTCCACCGCGAAGGCGACATGCGCCACGCGGCCCGCGCGCAGAATCTCCTCCGCGACCTCCGGCGTCGAGCGCTCGGGATGCCGCCGGATGCGCGAGCGCGGGCTGACACTTGCGCGCGCCGCTAACGTTGTCGGCGATGCTAAATCCGCCGCGTCTGATGCGTCATGTGTATGGATATGCCGCCGGGTTGGCCTAGTCGGCCTAGTCGTCTGAGTCATCGCGATTCCACCAACTTCTCACTCATCACACACCATCCAGTCACAGAAACTGCGTCCACGTGGTATGGTACAGAGAGAAATGGCCTGACGGAAGAGCCATATTTTGCGAGGACTATTATGCCAATGCAGAAGCGACGCGGCACCGACCTGCTGATGCATCTCGACCGGTCGGTCTCAGGCGACGGGTTGACGCGCCAAATCTACACCCAACTGCGCGCCGCGATCCTCGACGGGCGGCTGCGCGCGGGCGACCGGCTGCCACCCAGCCGCGATCTGGCGCGCGATCTCGGTGTGGCCCGGCTGACGGTGGCGACCGCCTACGAATGGCTGGGCGCTGAGGGCTATGTCTATGGCCGGGTGGGCGCTGGCACATTTGTCGCGGCGGTCTTCGCCGAGCCAGCGCTGCCCCTGCCCGCCGCCACAGACACATTGCGTCCCCATCACGTCTCGCCGACCCGATCCGACGCCGCGCCAGTGAGGCAGGAGCCGCCGGTGCCGCTCTCGACGTGGGCGCGCCGCATCGCCACCATTCCGCTCGCGGGCATCAGTCCCGCCGAAAGCGCCGCCTGTATGTGGGATATGCGCCCGAGCGTTGGCGCGGCGGATGCCTTCCCCTGGGCGCGCTGGCGCCGGACCGTTGGCTGGCCCGATCCACTGGCCGGAGATGCGCCACCGCCAAGTCTCGCCATGTCCGCCGCCACAGCATCGAGCTACTGGGACGCGCTGCTTGGCCCACTGGAGACGCGCCAGGCCATCGCCGCGTGGCTGCGCCGCTCGCGGGCAGTGCGCTGCGTGCCAGAGCAGATTCTGGTGGCGGGCAGCGTGCAGCAGATGCTGGCCCTGCTGGCGCGGCTGCTGATCGAGCCAGGGCAACAGTTGCTCGTCGAGGACCCCAGCTATGTCGGCTTCCACGCGGCGTTTCTGGCGGAGGGCGCAGTGCTGGCGGGCATGCCGGTGGACGAGCACGGCCTGCGCGTGGAGGCGCTGCCCGCGCGCGACCGTGGCGACGACGGAACGGATGGAATGGACGGCACAACACCACGGCTGGCGATTGTCACGCCGTCGCACCAGTATCCCACCGGGGTCACGCTCACGCTGGAGCGGCGGGTGGCGCTGCTGGAATGGGCGCGACGCGCGGGCGTGGTGCTGGTCGAGGACGACTACGACGGCGACCTGCGGCTCGAAGGGCAGCCGCTCGAAGCGTTGCGCGGGCTGGACGACCACGACGAGGTGATCTATCTCGGCACCTTCGCCAAGGCGCTCTATCCCGCCGTGCGCCTGGGATTCGCCGTCCTGCCGCACTGGCTGATCGAGCCAGTGGCACGCGCCCGCGCCGCCAGCGACCGGCATCCCGCCTGGCGCGACGCGATGGCTGTCGCCCGCTTCATCGAGGCGGGCGAGCTAGAGCGGCACCTTGCCCGCATGCGCCGGCTCTATCGCGGGCGTCGCGACGCCCTGACCGCCGCGCTGCGCGAGCATCTGGACGACCTCATCACCATCGGCCCAGCCGATGCGGGTATCCACCTGCTGGCGCGGCTACCCGACGGCGTGGACGACGTCGCGCTGGTGGACGCGGCCCAGCGGCACAGCATCGCCTGCATGCCCCTCAGCCCGCACTACCAGGGAAGCGCACGGCCCGGTCTGCTGCTGGGATTCGGCGGCATGTCCGAGGCGCGATTGGCCGAGGGTGTGCGTCGACTTGCGCCGCTGGTGCGCGAGGCGGTCGCCACGGCTGAAGGCGCCCACGCGCTATAATGCAACAATGCAAAAGCGCACAGCGCGCGGGCGCATACGGGAGAGAGATGCTGCATGGATGTCCGACCGGAGCGGAACGAGCAGGAACAGCCGGAGTCCGCGAATTATCCGTGGAACAGTGGGTGGGGGACGATTCCGCCACCCCCGCCGGAGCATGCCTCGCCCGACGCGTCATCGACGCCCGCGCAATCGCAGCAGACCATGCAATCGGGCGACCTACCAGCCCGTCACCTGGCCTCATACGTCCCCTACATCGCCGAGCAGCGCGCCGCAGAGCAACAGGCGCGAGAGGCGACCGATCTGGCACAGACGCAGGCGCCAGCGGGGTCGCGGGCAACGGTCGGGCGGAAGGATGCGGCGGGATGCGCGTCGGGCGCGGCCATCCTGGCGGTACTCTCCAAGCTGGCGGTGGCGGGCAAGGTGCTGCTGCCCTTCCTGAGCGCCGTCGCCAGCCTCGTCACCTACGCATGGCTCTTCGGCTGGCAGTTCGGCCTGGGGATTCTCGTCCTGCTCTTCGCGCACGAGATGGGCCACTACGTCATCATCCGCGCCAAGGGGCTTCCGGCAAGCTGGCCGGTCTTCATCCCGCTGCTGGGCGCGTATGTCGCGATGCGGCGCATGCCGGTCAACGCGCGCGACGAGGCGGAGATCGCCATCGCGGGGCCGTTCGCCGGGGCGATGGCCAGCGCGCTCTGTTTCTGGCTCTACCACGTGACGGGCCTGACGGTGCTGCTGCCGCTGGCCTATTTCAGCTTCCTCATCAACCTGCTGAACCTGATACCCGTCTCGCCGCTGGATGGCGGGCGCATCGTCGGGGCCATCTCGCGCTGGATCTGGCCGATTGGCCTGGTCGCGCTGGCCATCGCCTTCCTCTACACGCAGAGTATCCTACTGATTATTCTGCTCTGGCTGGGTTTTCTGGAGACGATTAGCCGCTTCCGCATGGCGGCGGTTGCTGGCTCCTATTACCGGATTCCGCTGCTCTCGCGCGCCTACATCACCATCTTCTACTTCGGGCTGGCCGCTGCCCTGGCCATCGGCATGTTCGCCACTGGGAGCATCCTAGCCGCCCAGGTGGGCCAGCCACACTTCGGCGGCTAGCTGGTAAACGTGTTCGTCGTCAGATCGAAGCCGAACGACGCTGTCTTGTCCGATTTCAGGCGGAGCACACTGCCGGTGATCCCGGTAATATCAATCCCGGTTGAGTGATCCGTCGCATCAAAGACACCGACAAGTCGGAATCCAGCGGCATTCGAAAACGTGTAGACTCGCACGGCCCCGATACCAGTCGGGGAATTCGCAATATCTGACCCCACATAAACAAACTCCCATATGCCCTTGACTTGGCCACGATACATGTCATTCGTGTTGAAAGTCGGGATCTTGGCCTGCCCAAAGTTGTAATAGATGCCCGATGTGAAAGTTGGGGTCGGAACCGCCACGGGTGGCGAATATGGCGGCTTAACAGGATGCGGATTCTTGGCACGTGCAGCCGCGGTTGTCGCATCGTCGCGCGCCAGCAAAGTCGCCTTCGCTGGCGGCAGTTGGGTTCCTGCCGCTCCCAGCCGCGATGCCTGACTGATACCAACGAACGTGATGGCTATGAGGAGGATCACCGCAGCCGCGATGAGCGCTACGAGGCGTTGACCAGTAGGACGTATCCAAGAATCTGTCCGTGTTTTGTTCTCCTGTGGCATCTCATTGCTCCTTTGGGGATGACCCAACATTAAGCATTAGGACACTGACCAGACACTTCACAATGAATCTCCAGGGAAGAGGACATGTTGGCATTGACCCCCGCAGCAGTGAGCGCAGTTGAAAAATCACTCCACGCCTGGCTCGCGGTTAACTCCGATGGATGGAAGTCATTCTCATCCCAAGGCCCCTGAAACTGCATGGTTGCGCCCTTGACATTCTTGGCGTAGAGGCTGATATTGGCCCATTGCCCAGAGTTGTCTGGACTGGTCGTGTAAATCTCTGGGGCAGCCAGAGACGGTGGGGCACCCCAACTGTACCAGTAGTAGTCGTATTGGTAATAGCCATAGCTGCATGCCTTGCCTTTACCGGTAGTGTATGAGGTCGGACAGCCAGTGGCATCACCGTAGTTCACATAAGGGGCAGGATCAATCGAAGAATAGCCACTAATCCAGGCATTGCCTTGATCACTGGTAACCTGTCCCGTGGTAAAATGCCAGGCTTCGAGATCGTTTGCGGCCCAGACATGAACCTGGCTAATGTAACTCGCATCATCCGATTTAACGACCTGAATAATGTGGGCCCAATCTGTTCCCAGTGTTGTATAGGTAGAGTCAGAGTAAGACGGATCAGAGTCATTCGTTCCGACACCGAGTGTCAATATCGAGGTTGTATCTGTCCCGGTACATGAATAGTAGCCTGCCGAGAAGTTGAAGGCGATATTCTCGACCTGCTATTGGTCAGCGATTGCCCTTGGGTTGTTATGACTCCTGATCCTGCGGAGTTCTGTTTTCCAAAGTCTAGAACTACCAAGCTATTTACGGGCGGAGAGAAACCCGCATCGAATTGTCCCTGATTGCAGCCAAGGTTATATGCCGTAGTTGTAGAATTCGACATAATGAAAAAATCCAGTCGGATAGCAGTGTGGCGATGCTTTGTCGAGACTCAACGTCATAATTCTAGATGGAGACCATCAATCCACTCCGAAAATATTGCAGGCGTTCGACTAAGAAGTTCCTCAAACCAGAGCATTGACAGTGAACCTGCTATTCTTTGGTGGCTAGCCTGCGCTCGCGATCTTTCCGGCGCGCATCGTTGCCAGGAAGCGCCGCCGCTGCCGCAGATAGAGATAGAAGTCGGCCCAGCTGAGGAAGCCCGCCGTGGCGAATCCGTGGGCAATCGTCGCGGCGAGGATCGAGCGCCTGCCGGGTCTGCCGAGCGGCCACTGGTAGAGCGCGCCGAAGATCGCCCCCGCGAAGGTGACGCCCGCAATCGAGCGCCAGCTCCACTTGCCCAGGCGATGATACGCGCCAAAGACGGCTGTCGCCGCCGCCCAGCCCAGCAGGCCAGCCAGCTTGCCAATGCGTGGGACGCGCGCCAGCCCACACACCGCCAGATCCTGGACAGTGCCGCGCCAGAAGAGTTCTTCGCCCGGCGCGTTGATCGCGAAGTAGAAGAGCGTCTGCGTCAGCTGATCGGCGTCGGTGGGCAGGCGATAGCCTGGTGCGACCCAGCCACGAAACGCGGCGGCCAGCCCCGCCAGTGGCACGCCGACAGTGATGCCCAGCAGCGCCTCGCGCCGCCAGCCCTCCGCGGTGATGCCGATGCCCTCTGGCCCGCGACCCGAGAGCCAGGCATAGAGGCCCGCGCCCGCGAAGAATGGCAGCACCCGTCCGGCGGTATCCTTCCAGGCCCAGTTCCAAGTGTCGCGCACGGTATTGCGGGGAATACTCGCGTCAAAGCGCGCCAGCCATTCCACCTCGTGCGCCGCTATGTCTGGAACGGCGGGCGGCGGCGCGGAGGCTACGCTGTCATCGTCATGCTCAAGCGCTGTTTTGGGCGTGTCGGTGGGCGTGGTATCCAGTATGTCATCCGAGGTGTTGTCCGAAGTGTCGTCCGGGGAGGGATCGGCGGTTGCGTCTGTCGTCATATGTTTAACGTGTCCATTCAGGGTAGCCAAACGCGGGCATGCGCCAGCCGTGTTCTCAGATAGTCTCTGCTGATTGTACGCGATGGCGCCAGCGCGGGATGCCAATACACGTCTTTTGGTATGTTTGTGTGCTACTTTGCGGACAACGCTTGCGCGACGCGATACAATAGCACCACACGACTCCAGCCTACCTCGCCTGGCATCGAGGCAAATCGGCGAATCGTGAGCGAACAGAGCGCACCACCAGGCACAGCGTGGCGGATGTTCGCGGGGGGTAGAGAAACTCATGCAGTGTCCGCAATGTGGAACGATGAATGCGCCGGGTCAGGATGTATGCGCCCGCTGCGGTAGCCCGCTGTTTCCCGCGCGCCCAGACTATGGCGGCACGCGCAATTCAGGCGCGTACGTCGGACAGAATCAGAATCAGAACTGGCCAGGATATCCCGCCGGGGAGGACGAGCCAGTTGATGGGGTCTGGCGGGAAGAGTGGCCCGCGCTTGGCGGGGCGCCCGAGCAGGCGCCGCTGCCGCCCTGGCTTGCGTCGGGTGGCAATGCCAATGGCAATCCGCCGCCATCGTCGCAGATGCCCTCCGGCCCATTCGCCCCCAACCAGCACAACAATGGCTGGAATGCGCCCCCCGCCTCGGGACCGCTCGGTTCGGAGTATCCTTCACAGTATCCACAGCAAACTCCACAGCAATATACGCCGCAACCGCCCTCGCACTATCCATCCTACTATGGCGTTGACTCGGCGCAGCTCAATCAGCGCGGCGCGCCACCGCAGCAGATGCCGCCGATGTTCATGGTGAATCCGCCTGACGTCTATCCGCCAGACACTGCTCTCGCTCCCTATGGAATACCCCCAAATAATGCGCTCTCGGTCCCGGCGCCGCCACCGCTCGCGCTCGCGCTCACACCCGCGCTTGCCCCAGGGACGGCGCTCAAGAACGGCCGCTATCGCATCATCCAGCGGTTCTCCGGCGGGTCATCGGGGGGCGACACCGAGCTCCCGTTGATGGTCGCCACCGATACCGAGCTA
This sequence comes from Ktedonobacterales bacterium, assembly GCA_036273675.1. Lineage (GTDB taxonomy): Bacteria > Chloroflexota > Ktedonobacteria > Ktedonobacterales > JADMIN01 > DAHUXT01. The sequence goes on from DASUHD010000172.1 coordinate 8,894, forward strand.
CCCAACGAGCGCGTGCTCGTCCAGGAGTTGCCGCTGACATCGGTGCATCCCGAAGACGCCGAATATATCCGGCATGGTATCGTCGAGCGGCTGGATAGCCTCTCGCAGTTGCCCGGCATCGCGCACCTGCGAGATAGCTTCGTCGAACAACGCCGCAGCTTTCTGGTCTTCGAGCTTCCCTCAGGGGACCGCCTGCTCGACCGTCTGCGGCGCGCGCATGGGCCGCTGCCCGAAACAACCGTGATTGGCATCGTGCTGCAGATACTCGATATTCTCTCCGCGCTAGAGCGCAGCCCGGTGCCAATTATTCACGGCAACATTACTCCGGCGAATATTGTGCTCCGGCCTGGGGGCCAGGTGGCGCTGGTCGGCTTCTCGCCAACGCTGCTGATCTATCCGACGGGCCAGGTGGCCAATGGGCCAGCGGGTACGCTGACCGCCTACTCCGCGCCAGAACAGGCGCGTGGCACGGCGGACATTCGCTCCGATCTCTATGCCACCTGCGCGGTGATGCACTACGCGGTCACGGGCGCCGAGCCGGTCGGACGCATGTTCCCACTGGCGCGCCACGCCAATCCGGCGGTCTCCCTTGAATTGGAAGACATTCTTGGGCAAGGTTTGCGTCCCTCGCTGAGCCAACGCTATCAATCACCTGAAGCGCTCCGTGAGGTATTGGCGCCGCTTGCCTCTGGGAAGCGCCTCACCCACGTTGACGAAGAGCTGGACTCGGATAGTCCAACAGGGCTGCGCCTGGTGCGCGACGCGCAGGGGCGGCTGATTGGCCCGCGCCAGCGCATGACGCAGAACCCGCTCTTCTTCGTCGGCATCGTCCTGGTCCTGGTCGCGGTGCTTGGTGGCGGCGCATTCTATGCGCTGCAACCCCATGCGTCCACTCCCGCCACCTCGCCACAGACGCTCACCAGCGCCTTTGCGTCGTACTACCAGTCCAAAGGAATCGGCCTGAGCGGGGGTGAATTTGTCTTCGACACCCAGCAACCTGACTACGCGCTGAAACAGGCAGGCGCTCTCGCTATGGGATCAGGTGACATCAATGGCGCGCTGGCGGCCTATCAGAAGGCGGTGACGAGCCAGCCCAATGATGTCGAGGCGCTTATCTATGCTGCCGACTTGCAAATTCTTGCGGACAAAGATCCCTATGTGACGGTGATTGCTGGCGTGGCGTTCGGCGCAGACGACGACGGTGACAGCACTGATTCCGAGGACTTTGATACCGCGCGCTATGAGTTGCAGGGCATTTATCTGGCGCAGCAGCGTTTCAATCAGGCTTCCACAGCGCCGGGACATGTGCGGCTGCGCGTGCTGATTCTCAATTCCGGCAAAGAGCCATCGGATGCCCAGCTTGCCTCGACGCTAATGCTTGATCAGATCCACAAGGGCAATGTCCAGAATATCGTCGGCATCATCGGCTGGCCAGAGTCGAACCAGAGCCGTCTGGCCATGGCGGCTCTGGGCGCTTCGGGTCTTCCACTGATCTCGCCGACGGCCAGCGCCAACAATCTCGAAGATACCGCTGGTAACTTCTACAGTCTTGTGCCGTCCGATTCGCAACAGGCGGGTGATCTGGCCGACGCCGCGGTCAAGAACCTGAAGGCGCACCGTATTCTGGTGGCCTATGATTCCGGCAACCAGGAGAATAGCGACGTTGCGACCTATTTCAGCAATCAGGTCATACAGAACTATGGCGCAACGGCGACGATTCTCGGGCGCGTTACCTACGACGCCGAAACCGTCCAGGCTGGCGGCGCGTTCCAGCAGGTTGCGGCAGCGGCGCTGACGCAGAACGCGGACCTGATCTATCTGGTAGGCAACCAGAACGCCTCGATATTTCTGGCGAACGCGGTTGCGCAACAGGCGATTCAGACCAATCACTTTGCCCCTCACATCCTCGTTGGCGCGCAGACGCTGATGTCGTCGTACTTTGGAGTTGGCAATGACCCCGGAGCGGCGGCGGCTCGCGCCAACCCGGACCCGCTCGGCCTGATCTATGTTGCCACCCTTGCCAGCGTCAACCACTGGCAGATGCTCAAGATGGCGCCACCAGACGTGCAAGCGTTCAGCGACGGCTTTGCGACGTTGTTCAAGAGTTTCTGGGGCGCAGGCGGGCTGTCACTACCTGGCTCGCTGGCTATCCTGTCGTACGACGCGACCAATCTGCTGCTGGTAGCGCTGGAAAAAAATCTGGAGATGGCGCATAACGATGTCGTCATCCCCACCGTGCAGGAAATTACCGTGGCGATCCGTCAGTTCACCAACCAGCAACCGTTCATGGGCCTGGGCGGAGCCGTCGGATTCAGTAACTCGATTCACCAGCCGAACAAGGCGCTGGGCATCTATAAGCTCTTGCCCATTCCGAACGCGCCGACGAACGCTCCTGTCGTGCAGCTTCAGCTTGCCACGGTTGTCGGAGGCAAGGCGCTCTTCTGCGGCCATTCAACGAGCTGCACGCCATCTTGAAGCACCGGGAGACGCCCGGCGCGCCCGCTAACGCGGCAGGTCGCGCGATCCCCAGATTTGCGCCCCGTTCAGGAGTGGATAATAGAGCAGCAACTGCTTGCCATCTGGCGACCAGCGGAGAAACACCTCCGGGCCAAAGCCGCCGTACGGGGCGACGCTGGCCAGTTGCAGCTTGGGCGTGAGCGTCTTCAGCAGCTTGCCGCTGGCGCAATCGTAGATGCTCACGTCGAAGTCGCTTATCCGCACTGAGCCATCGGGCCGCGCGACCGGCGCCTCGACCGCCACCCGCTTGCCATCGGGACTCCACGCCAGGTTGATCTGCGTCGCCCAGGCATAGGGATCTACGCTCGTGTCGTGGAAGCGCCGCAATATAGCGGACATTCCAGCGTCGCGCACTGGCAGCGCCGGAGCGCCCGCCAGCCCTATCCTGCTCAGGTCTGTGCGGTCGGGCGCGGGCTGCCCATCAAGCGCAATACGCCAGTTGCTAATCTCCCCTCCCTGATCGCCCGCAAAGAGGTACACTCCGTCAGCCGACCAGGAGGCCAATGAGGTAGTCCAGGTTTCTACCGGCGTCTTCAGCATATGCAGGTTATGTTCGGGTTCAACGCCAACCCACCGTGTTGTCAGGTGAACCGTTCCGGGCTGCCAGATCGAAAACGCTTTGCCGCCGTCAGGTTGGCCAATGGAGGTATTGGACTGGCTGGCGGGCGCGCTCGTCGCATTGAGCGGCCTGACCGGCTGAAGTCTCCCATCGCTATCCCACTGATACTGTAGCGCTGGCTGGGAGAACGCGGGCGCGGCATGCCACCCTCGGTCTGTGCTCGCGCGCTCTGGCGGAGTTGCCATCGGGATATAGGCGCCGTTCGCGAGATTCCAGAGGCCGGAATACCACTCATCCCTCGCCATCGAGTGCGAGAGCACGCGCTCATCGCCGCCTGAGGGAGACACAAGCAGAACGCCCTCTACGGATTGCGTGTCAAAACCGCCGCCGTGAGCAACCCTAGCATGCTGTGGACATACTGTCAAGCTGCTTGGATGAGGGGAAAGACGGCCATACATCAGGCGCATGGCATGGGTAGCCAGGTATGTTCGTCAGTTAGCGCGCCGGAGCCTTCGTCGCTATATGGACCGCTACGACACCACCGAGCAGGTAGTAGTAGCGGACGTCGCTCCAGCCCGCCGCTTCGATGACACGCTTGAGCGCGGGCGCATTGGGGAAGGCGGTCACTGAGGTGGGAAGGTAGCTGTAGGCGTCGAAGGCGCGACCGATCAGACTGCCGAGAACCGGCACGAGCCGGCCGAAGTAGAAGTCGAAGAGGGCGGAGAAGACCGGGTTGCGCGGATGGCTGATCTCCAGGCAGGCCATGCGCCCGCCGGGGCGCACCACCCGCAGCATCTCGCCAAAGCCCTGATGCAGATCGGCCATGTTGCGCACGACAAACGCCGAGCAGCAGGCGTCGAAGCTGTTATCGGGGAAGTCGAGGCGCTCGCCGTCGCCCTGACGCAAATCCACCCGGTCGGATAACCCCAGCCGCTTGATTTTCGACCGCCCGCGGTCGAGCATCTCCGGCGTGAAATCCACGCCGACAACGTGCGCGCTGGGGGCGCTGGCGCGGGCCAACTCAATCGCGAGATCGCCAGTGCCAGTGCCGATATCGAGTCCGGTCTCGTTCGGCCCAAGCGCGATATGCCGGACAGTGAACCTGCGCCAGCGGCCATCCAGCCCGAGCGACATGATCCGGTTCATGGCATCGTAGACACGGGCAATGCGCCCAAACATGCGGCGAACGTAGACAGGCTTGCCGCCCGCCGCCTCGAAGCGCGCGCGCAACTCTGGCTTCGTTGCCCCCAGCGTCTGCTGCTCGTCCACGGGTTTGCCCTATCTCTTCTCTACTCTAGCGGCTGCGGTCCACCACAAAATCCACAAGCTGTTCCAGCACGTCGCGTTCGGACGAGGATGGGAACTCCAGCAGCAAGGCGCGCGCGCGCGACGAATACTGGCGGGCCAGCTCCATCGCCTCTTCAATGGCTGGGCTGGCCGCGACCCACGCCACGATGTCGCGCACCTCGTCGTCGGCGATCGTTTCAGCGCCCAGCATCTGGCCGACCCGCTCGGTATGCCCGTTCTGCTGTTGCTGGAGCGCATAGATCAGTGGCAGCGTCACCAGTCCCTGACGCAGATCGTTGCCCGCTGGCTTGCCAATGGACTCCTCGGTGCCGACATAGTCAAGCACGTCGTCGATGATCTGGAAGGCGATGCCCAAATCCAGCCCAAACTGCCCCAGTAGCGCTATCTGCTCTTCATTGCCGTCGCCGACAATCGCGCCCCCTTTGCAGCAGGCAGACATCAGGCAGGCGGTCTTGCGGCTGATGCGGTCAATGTAGTTATCGACCGAGACATTGGACTGGCGCGCGGTCAGCAGTTCCAGGATGGTGCCTTCACAGACGCTAGCTACCGTCTCGGAGAAGAGACGGTCAACGCGGAAGTCCTCGACATCGGCGATCAGGCCCGCCGTCCGGGCAAAGAGATAATCACCCAGGAGGATCGCGACGCCGTTGCCATAGCGGGCGTTGACGGTGGGCAGCCCGCGCCGGGTCATCGCATGATCGATGATGTCGTCGTGGACCAGTGTCGCCAGATGCACCATCTCGAAGGCGACGCTCATCGGCAGGAGCTTCTCGAACCGGTAGGTCAGCAGCTTGCCCGAGAGGAGCGTCAGCGCGGTGCGCAGGCGCTTGCCTGGAGACTTGAGCACATGCGCGGATGCGGTGTTGAGCATTTCCAGCCCGGATGTTGCTCGTTGCTGGAAAGTGGCATCCACGACATCCAGGTCCGTCTCTATCCCAGAAAAGAGACGGCTCAACGTGGCCGCGTCGCTCATGGTCCCTCCCAGAGATGTGCGAGGTATCAGTCCTGTCTGCGCCTTCGCCTCACGTCTGAAGCGGCTCGCAGGCACGCCACCTTTTATTGTAGCACGGCCCGTCCAAGCGGCACATCTGCCAGCCAGTGCAAGTGCCGGACCAGTGTTTAGCGTATGCGAGAGTCCAGCCGCTCGGCGCGTATGTGGACAGAATCACAACTAGCGCCTGCTCATCCGGTGAATGAGGGTGGGCGCTTTAGGCTGCCGCGAACAATTATTCGGTGTCAATGTGAGAGATAGGGGGTGCATCCGACGGTTCGGCAAGGTAGCGGAGAGATCCCTCGATCTCGGCGCCAAACCACCACTCAGCGCCGCTAGGCGCCGTTACCCGATGCATGACGGCAGTGATCTCGAAATCAGGCTCCTCGCGTAAGATGACTTGTTGCCCTTCAATGACGTTTGCCAGCTTATCCACAGGCGCCACGTAGAAGCCTCTGCCAAATAGGGAATGTTCTTCATCGGGCCATAGTGTTGTTGTAATGACTTGAAGTCCCATCTGCGCATTACCCTTCTTTTCATTGTATTATTGCTTGCGTTGATGAGGATTCTTTACCACCATCATAGCACGCGCCAGCGCTTCGACGACGTCTTGCGCAAGCGCTACTTCCAACACACCAGCACGCAAGAAAACTAGCGTATGATGATCGGGGTACTGGAGGGTTGGTGTGACATACAATACAGGCGCGCATCCAATGACTGCCAGCTCATCCATGAGATGCTGCACAACTGTCACACTCAACGTTGCATTCCGATAGGCCCCTTCTTGAGCTAGATCGTCAAATGATGCGCCTGGGCGAAAAAGACATGATAATCCTACATGCACATCATGATAGTGATTATTGGACAGCAGGTATTGCGCACGCGCAGACTCCTGCGCACGCGCATCAGTAAGATTGCCACCACGCAAGACAAGTTCTGAGCGAAGGCTGACCGAGGTTAGATCAACCTGGGAGGTAGGCAAGAAGACCTCCTAAAGCAAATTAACTGCTATTCCTACTCATCATAATGTAAAGCAACTCTGTTCGCAAGGCTGATGGTGCAGTGAACGATTATTCTTGCTTCGTGGCTATTACGCTCACACCTCGTTGGAGGGGTCGAGTTCGGCGATATCTTCTTGCAAAAAGAGGTTCTCGAAGGGAAGTGTCTCGACGAAGTCCACGATCTCACGATACTCGCGCCAGGTGAGGCGGCGGCTCAGGTCGGGGTCGTTGAATGCCTTGTAGGCGGGGAAATACTGGTCCATGACGCTGAGGCCGATATCGGAGCCAAGCTCGTCGGCGAGCCACTGCAACACCGCTTTGCTGCCCGCGTGATCGTGGGGCATCACCAGATGGCGCACAATCAGCCCGCGCACCGCGATGCCGTGCTCGTCTACCTCCAGCCCGCCCACCTGACGATACATCTCCTTCAAAGCCGCGCGATTGAACTCGACGTAGTGGTGCATCTTCGAGGTGCGGAGCGCGTTGCGGTTATCGGAATATTTCGCGTCGGGCATGTAGATATCTATCACGCCATCCAGCAGCTTCAGCGTGTGCAGATGCTCATAGCCCGCGCAGTTGTAGACCATCGGGATATGCAGGCCTCGGTCGGAGGCGATCACCAGCGCCTTGAGCAGCTGCGGCACGAAATGCGTCGGCGTGACGAGATCGATATTGTGGCAGCCCTTGCGCTGAAGCGAGAGCATCATCTCGGCCAGCCGCTCTGGCCCGACACGAAGCCCATTGCCCTGCTGGCTGAGCCAGAAGTTCTGGCAGTAGGAGCAGCGCGCCTGGCAGCCGCCGAAGAAGATGGTACCCGCGCCGCCGGTCCCACTGATGGGCGGCTCCTCGCGCCGATGCACGTTCCACGAGCCGACGATGATATCGGTAGTCGAGTGACACGCGCCCCAGCGCCCCGCCGTGCGGTCTATCGGGCAGTTCTGCGGGCAGACGGTGCAGCCACGCAATAGTTCCCATGCCGCCTCGGCGCGCCGGGCAAGCTCGCCCGTCTCGTGCAGCTTCAAGTAGCCTGGATAGCGAACTGTTTTGGGTATGGTGGTCATGGTTGTGCGTTCAACTCGCAAGATCGTTTCTATTGCGCCACGGCGGTGGCCAATGGCTCGGCGAACATGCGTGCGGAAAGTATACCGCATCGCAGGATTTTGCGGAGCGACCAGCGCGTACCCAGCACCTCGACGATCCGCCCGCGGTCGTTTTCCGAGACGTTGCGCAGACGGCGCAAGCTGACATTCTTCACCTCACGAAGCTGCTCTAACGGCAGCGCGTCGGGCAGCGTTATCGCGGCGGTGGGGTCCGGCTGCGCATTCAGCATGACGAGGTAGCGTGCCTGCGCCTCGGCGGCCTGGCGCAGCAGCGTATTAGGCGGTGGCCCTGCACGTGTTGGCAGGTTGCGCTGATCCGGCCTGATGCGCTCGCCCAACTGGAGCAGGTCATCCAGCGACCACTCCAGCAGCGCCAGCAGCCAGTCGAGGTCTTCGTTGCTCACGGGATCGTTATCCGGCCCGAAGAAGGCGTCCGCCTGGTATGGTAATGGCCCCGCAACCTCTTGCGTCTCCATCAACTGCACGCGAAACGGCCCGGTCACGATGGGAGTCTCTTCGTCGTGGGAGCGCAGCCAGTCGTAGTAAGCGGGGATGCTCCGTTCGAGGTGGGAGACCGCCACCCACACATCCGATCCGATGGCGAAGCAGCCAGGCAAATCGAGCAGTTGGGCGCGACACATGCCGGACGGCATAACCTCGACATAGGCGTCGTGGTCGCCATGCTCGCGTTGCTGGATCAGGATCATAGCGCATTCTCCCTGGGATAAGACGCGCACATGGGTACGCCATGCCGCAGGCTAAAGCCCTGCGGCTAATCCTGAGACGACCAGACTGCTCGATGAAGTAGAGGTCGTGAAGTTCCGCGACTAGCCCCGCGAAGCCGGACTGCCACTAGCCTTGCCCGCTATGAACTACTCTACCAGCGCGCGCCGCAATTCCACAATCTGATCGCGCAGTTGGGCCGCTTTCTCGAACTCCAACTCGCGCGAGGCGCGCTTCATCTGGGCCTCCAGGTCTTTGACGATGCGCATGATCTCGTCGCGAGGCATCGCCGCGATGGCCAGGCCGCCGCCCGCCTGTTCGCCAGTGGCCTCGGCCGCGCGCAGCCGGTCGGAGAGCGAGCGCACATCTTTCTGGATGCCCACCGGCGTAATGCCGTGCTCTTCGTTATACTCCATCTGGATGCGGCGACGGCGATTCGTCTCGCTGATGGCGCGATGCATCGAATCGGTGACGCGATCGGCGTACATGATGACGGACCCTTCGATGTGTCGGGCCGCACGCCCCACCGTCTGAATCAGCGAGCCTTCCGACCGGAGGAAGCCCTCTTTATCGGCGTCGAGAATTGCCACCAGCGACACCTCAGGCAGGTCCAGCCCCTCGCGCAGCAGATTGATGCCGACCACCACATCGTAGACGCCCAGCCGCAGGTCGCGCAGGATATCCACGCGTTGGATCGTGTCGATCTCCGAATGGAGGTAGTGGACCTTGATGCCCATCTCTTGCAGGTAATCCGCCAGGTCCTCAGACATCTTCTTGGTGATCGTCGTCACCAGCACGCGCTGTCCCTTCTCGGTGCGCGCGCGAATCTCCGCCAGCAGGTCGTCGATCTGGCCTTCGGTCGGGCGGACGGTGATCTCGGGATCGAGGATGCCGGTCGGGCGGATGATCTGCTGGGCCACCACCGCGCTGTGCTCATACTCGTACGGCCCCGGCGTCGCCGAGACGAAAACCGCCTGTGGCACGTGGTCGAGAAACTCGTTCCACGTGAGCGGGCGATTATCCAGCGCGGAGGGCAGGCGGAAGCCATAGTCCACCAGCACCTGTTTGCGCGCGCGGTCGCCGTTGAACATCCCGCGCACCTGCGGCAGCGCGATATGCGACTCGTCCACCACCAGCAGGAAGTCGTCGGGCATATAGTCGATCAGCGTCCAGGGCGGCTCGCCGGGCTGGCGTCCCGCGAGGTGGCGCGAGTAGTTTTCGATGCCGGAGCAGATGCCGGTCTCGCGCAGCATCTCGATATCGAAGTTGGTACGCTGGCGCAGCCGCGCCGCCTCCAGCAGTTTGCCCTCGCCATTCAACTCCTTTAGCCGGACCGCCAGCTCTTCCTCGATGTCGACGATGGCGCGGTTCAGGCGATCCTGTGTGGTGACCCAGTGCTTCGCCGGATAGACATCCACACGGGTGCGATTGCCCAGGATCTCGCCGGTGAGCGGGTCGATCTCGACAATGCGCTCGACCTCGTCGCCAAAGAACTCGATGCGGATCGCCAGGTCTTCGTACGATGGGTAGATTTCCAGCACATCGCCGCGCACGCGGAACTTGCCGCGCACGAAGTTCTGGTCGTTGCGCTCGTACTGGATGTCGGTGAGGTGGCGCAGCACGCGGTCGCGGCGGCGTTCCTGGCCCACCTTGAGCGTCAGCACGACCTCGCCATATTCTTCAGGCGACCCCAGGCCGTAGATGCACGAGACCGAGGCGACGATCAGCACGTCGCGCCGCTCGAAGAGGCTGCGCGTGGCCGAGAGCCGCAGCTTCTCGATCTCCTCGTTGGACTGGCTTTCCTTCTCGACATAGGTATCAGTGCGAGGGATATACGCCTCTGGCTGATAGTAGTCGTAATAGCTGACGAAATACTCGACGGCATTGGCAGGGAAGAACTCTTTGTACTCGGCGTAGAGCTGCGCCGCCAGTGTCTTGTTGGGCGCCAGCACCAGCGTCGGCTTCTTGACCCGCTCGACCAGCTCCGCCACGGTAAATGTCTTGCCGCTGCCAGTCACGCCAAGGAGCGTCTGGTAGCGGTTCCCTGTGCGCAATGAGTCCTCCAGCGCGGTGATGGCCTCGGGTTGATCGCCAGTTGGCTGGAAGGGAGCAACGACCTGAAAATCAGTCATAAAGGGTACTCCAGTCGGTTCCATCCCGTTGTGGATAAGGATAAACAGCAGATTCACGGTACGCTCGCTAGTGAGCGCAACGATGACAATTCTTTATACAATTCTTTGGCAAGATACAGGAAATGGAAGCCTCCCGTTCCAGCCCGCAGACATGGTTTGCAGACATGGTTTCTGGTATCTATCTGGCGATAGTGGGCTTCGCGCCGTTGCCCATTCGCGTGTTGTGATGTCGGCGTGATGGTGATGTGTATCACTCTACATATAAGGCGCGGAGAACGGCCCCTGGCGCCGCTTCCCGCGCCATCTGATTACCTGTACAGGAGCATGACACATGGCAAACGAGTACGGATTCGGCATTGACCTGCAAATGCCTTACGAACAGGCTATCGCTGCGGTGAATGGAGCGCTCAAAGCCGAAGGATTCGGGGTGCTTACGACGATTGACGTTCAGCGAACGCTGCGCGAGAAGCTGGGCGCGGAGATGGAGCCATATACGATTCTTGGCGCGTGCAACCCTCCACTGGCGCATCGCGCGCTGAGCGCTGACCGTGAAATTGGGCTGTTGCTGCCCTGCAATGTTGTCGTACGGGCCACAGAGACAGGCAGCCGGGTAGATATTGTTGACCCGCAGGCGATGATGGGCATTGTCGGCAATGATGCGCTCAATGATGTCGCGTCAGAGGCGCGTCAGAAGCTGCAAAACGTCGCCGCACAGCTTGCGGCCGAGGTGAGCGCATCATAGGTTTCGTAGCGGTTCATATTATCTGCCGGCGCGCTTCCCGCTAATGACTGTGCGGCAGATGCCCCTATGTTGTTAAAGGCTGGGCTGCTTTTCCTGCGCGATCTTCTTCTGCAGCGCCTTGAGGTAAGATTCCGCGCTGTCGATATCGGCGTTGGCGTACTTCTCCAGGGTGGTCGGCAACTGGTTCACGGTGTCGCGCCATTGGCCCACCATTTGCTCGATGCCGTCGAGTTGGCTGATATGCACGTTGATCTTCGCCAGGTTATCCTTGGCCGACTGGAGCGCGTTATAGAGCACGTCGAGCGCGCCGCCTTCAATGGTAGTCATCAGCCGCGAGAGCGGCAGCACGATGAACTTGACCGCCAGCCGGGTTAGCTCCGCTGTGGCGATGGCGCCATCAATCGTCAGACCCTCGATCTGGGAGAGTTCGTCCAGAATCGCTTTGCGTCCGCTATCCACACCAGCACTGAAGGCATCCTGTACCTCTGCCTGCGTAAACTCGCCCATCTTCTTGAGCGCGACTGGGGCCAGCTCGACACCCGCCACACAGGCGCCGACGCCCACCCCCGCGAGCAATGCGCGCCGCGCAATCTTGCCGCCTGACCCAGACTTCTTCTGCTCGGCGGGAGGGATTGTGGGCGCGGTGGCGCTCGTCGCCGTCGCCTGAGTGTTGACTGGAGTCGTCTCGTACGGGTTGCCTGGCTGTGTCACGTTGAACCTGCTCTCTGTTGCCGCTATTGCTCAGTTGACAATAAGTCCATTGCGCGGTCGCTTCAGTTATACGGAGAAGGGCCGCCGAAAGTTTGTGAACCGCTGCATCTAATGCCGGAAATGGCGCTGCCCGGTAAAGATCATCGCGATGCCCGATTTGTTCGCCGCCTTGATGACCTCGCTGTCGCGAATCGAGCCGCCCGGCTGAATGATCGCCGTTACCCCGGCTTTTGCCGCCATCTCGACGCCATCCGCGAATGGGAAGAACGCATCCGAGGCGAGCACGCTGCCGCGCGCGCGATCCGCCGCGCGATCCGCCGCGATGCGCACGCTATAGACGCGATTCATCTGGCCAGCGCCAACGCCCACCACCATCAGTTTATGCGCCAGCACAATCGCATTCGACTTCACCTGCTGCACGACCTTCCAGGCAAACAGCAGGTCGGTCACCTCTTCGAGCGTCGGTTCGCGCTCCGAGACGACCTTGCGCGGAATATCGCCCTCGGAGATCATGTCCGCCGACTGGATGAGCAGCCCGCCGCTCACCCGCCGCACATCCAGTTGATAGGGATCGTGCGTATCGGTCTTGACGAACTGCGGGCCAATCGGGGTGTCGGTGGCCAGCAGGCGCAGATTCTTCTTCGCCGCCAGCACCGCCAGCGCCTCAGGTGAATAGCCTGGCGCGATGATGGCCTCGTAGAAAATCTGGCTCAACTCGCGCGCGGTCTCCTCATCAACCTCACGATTGAAGCCGAGTATACCACCATAGGCCGAAATGGGATCACCCGAATGGGCGCGGCGATAGCTCTCAGCCAGCGAGTCGCCACAGGCCAGGCCGCAGGGGTTGGTATGCTTCACCACCACGGCCGTCGGTGGCTTGAAGCTGGCGACGGCGTTGAGCGCGGCATCCAGATCGAGCAGGTTGTTGAAGCCAAGCTCTTTGCCCTGCAACTGGCGCGCCCCCGCGACCGACGGCGGAATCGGGTGCGCCGCCGCCGCGTTCTCTTCGCTGCTACCTGTGACGATATCCGCCGCGTCGTCAGCGGATGCGCCCAAGCGCTCGTCCAGTCCGGCGGGCGTGCCTCCCCAGGCGTAGAGCGCCGCCTGTTGGTGTGGGTTCTCGCCGTACTTCAGCCGCATCAGCCGACGCAGGCCGAGCGTCAGCTTCTCGGGGAAAAGCTCGTCCGACGTTCCACGGCTCAGATATTCGGCGATGGCGGTGTCGTAGAGTGCGGTATGCTGGAAGGCGATGGCGGCCAGCTTGCGGCGTGTCTCCACGCTGGCGGACCCCTGGGTCTGCATCTCTTCGAGGACGATTTCGTAATCCTCAGGCCGCACGACGACGGTGACCGACGGAAAGTTCTTCGCCGCCGCGCGCAAGAGCGTGACCCCGCCGATGTCGATCTCTTCCAGCGCGGCTTCGAGCGTCACGTCGGGTTGCGCGACGGCCTCTGAGAAGGGATAGAGATTGCAGACCACCAGATCAATCGGGGTGATGTGGTGCTCCTCCAACTCGGCCATGTGCGCGTCCCGGTCGCGCCGCGCCAGGATGCCGCCATGCACCGCCGGATGCAGCGTTTTGACGCGCCCATCAAGGATTTCGGGAAAGCCAGTAATCTCGCTGATCGAGTGGACGGGCAGGCTCGCCTCCGCCAGCGCCTGCGCGGTCTTCCCGGTGGAATAGATTTCGACGTTCAGTGCGCTCAATCCCTGCGCGAACGCGACGACTCCCGTCTTGTCGTAGACACTGATGATCGCGCGCATACGTCTTCTCCTCAGTTCCGGCAGCCTAGAGATATCACAACCCAGCCATCACCGCCTTACAAATCGCCCGGAGCGTGGGGAAAACGCCCTCGCCCGTCACAGCGGCCGCAGGGAACGCGGGCACACGCCGCCGATTGAGATACCGTTCAAGTGTAGCTTCAGGAACGGCGTTGGGCAAGTCGCGTTTGTTCCATTGCATCACGAAAGGGAACCGGCCCAGGTCGTTGCCCATTCGCCGCATGTTCGTCTCAAGCTCGATCAGGCTCTGGAAGTTCTCTTCCAGTTTCTCGGGAGAGGAGTCGGCGACGTAGACGATGCCATCGGCTCCGTTCAGCACGGCGACGCGCGTCCGCTCGTAGAGCACCTGGCCTGGAACGGTGTAGAGGTGGAAGCGCACCCGGAAGCCATGGATGTCGCCCAGGTCGAGCGGCAGAAAGTCGAAGAAGAGCGTGCGCTCGTTCTCGGTGGCTATCGAGAGCAGGTCGCCTCTGGCGGGCTGTGGCGCATGCGAGAAGATATATTGCAGGTTGGTCGTTTTGCCGCAGTAGCCGGTGCCATAGTAGACGATTTTGCACTGGATCTCGCGGCTGGCAACATTGATGAGGGCCATGATCTGCCTAACGCCTAATCTCGGAACAGGTAATCGATGGTGTTCTCAACCGAGTTACGGAACTGGACATTGACGACCTGTTCTTTCGCCTCGGCGCTGCCCGAAAGCACGCGGTCGAGCACGCGCTCCAGCTCGTCGCTGGCCCGGCGCGCCAGCACCTTGACCAGCCCGACGTGCGTCTGCTTGTCGAAGGCCACCACCAGCAGCCAGTGCTCGCGAATCAGGCTGGTATAGATGCTCTCATGCACGCCCTGTTGCAGAATACCGCGGAAGTCGCGCTCGCCCAGAATCTCGGCCACCTGGCGCGACGACGAGAACGCGCCCGCCAGCAGCGCCCCCAGCGCGACAATATCACGTTCGCTGGACTGCTGTTGCGCGGTAATGACCTGCCCGCTCTTATCCAGCAGCAACACGTGGCTGGCGCTGCTCTCCTGTGCCAACCGTTCCAGCAGGCGCGCAATGGCCTCTAGCTCGCCTGGCGAAACGACGATATTGGTGAGTTGCTCCATGCCGCCCTCCACAACGCGCACCTGCTTCGGCCAGTCGGCCCCGCTGGCCCACCGACGCAGTCATTCCCATCTCAGTGGATGGCGTCATTATACGGCCTGAATGCAGAGACCGCTATAACCGAATCGACCTTTGTGCTGGTCTGGCGGCAGAAAGGGTACGCTGATCCCGGGAAAATCCGCGGCGCTGGCTCACTGCCTCTCGGTGATTTTCGCCTGATAGGGCTTGCTCACCAGCGGCAGATATTCCTGGTGACGACGGATATAGGCCGCGACGTACGGACAGAGCGGGACGACTTCCAGCCCATCGGCGCGGGCGGCTTCGAGCGCGGTGCGCGCCAGCATACCCGCGATGCCCCGGCCCTCCAACGCGGGCGGTACCTCCGTATGGTAGAAGGTGATGCGCTTGCCCTGGCGCTGGTAGGTGAGGATGGCGACCTCGCCCTCGGCATGAACCTCGTACTGGTCTTCCGCCTCGTTATCGATCACAGAATACTGCTCATTCTCGCTGCTCATCATCTATGCTCCCGCCTATTGTCTATTGCCTATTCCGCCTCGAATCCTGCCGTACGGTGGGTACCGTCGCAGAACGGTTTCTTGTGGGACTGCCCGCAACGGCAGAGCGCCACCCGGCAATCCTCGCGCAGTAAGGCGCCATCGGCGTTCACAATGCGCACCCGGCCGCGCAGATAGAGCGGGCCATCTGGCTGCGGCGCCACCGTCACTTCGTCAGCGACTTCTTCCTGTGGCCCGCCGTCGAGCCGCTCGAAGTGGAGCGCGCCGCTGGGACACCGCGCGACAACCCGCGCGATCTCGTCGGCCTCGGCGGCGTCGATCTTTATCCACGGGCGCGCGGATGGCTGGAAGACCGCTGGCAGCCCTTCCACGCAGCGATGGGAGCTGATGCAGCGACCGGGATTCCACGAAACCGCAATCTTGTCGGTCTGGTAGACCCGCAGACTCTTGTTCGGTTGCTGAGGCTGCCCTGTCTCTCCCAACGATGACGTCATGGCGACACTCCTCTCTATCATCCGCTGGATGGCATCCTTACACGAACACGAATCTTTCAGAACATGCGGCGCAACATCTCGGCGCGATGCATTGTTCAATGGCATTGTACCTCATAGGCCACGATCCCTCAGCGCGCGTATTCAGGTTCGTCCGGCCCCTGACCCCCTCCCCGGTCTATACACCCCTGCAAGGGGGAGGGGGAGCCAGAAACCAGAAGCGGGGCGCCAGGGGTGGGTGTAACACAAAGTTGTCGAGGATTCCCTAAAAGCGCTCATGCGCTGCCGTCGCGACCTTCTACGACCGCATCATGTGAGATGATGACTCGCCGCGAGCCGCTGTTTGCAGCGTAGCATGCATGGCGGGTGGTCGCATGTGGGCAGACGAGGCAAGAGGCGAGGGTATGCGGAGAAATGGGACATGAAAGCGAAAGCAGGGCGGCTCCCTCCCCCGGCCCTTCCCCCCTGCAGGGAGAGGGGAAGCAGAAGCTGCGTGGCTGATGGCACATATCCTGCACGCATGAGAGTCCTCTTGTGGGAACGTACGCCCACAGCTAAAGCATGGCGCCAGGACGAGCGACTTAGCACGATTAAGGAGTGAAACATGGATACCAACCGCGATATGTACAACACCTCTGGGCAGGTTCCTATCTCGCCAGGCACGGATGTCTATGACGCGAATGGGGACAAGGTCGGAACAGTGCGGCAGTACAATCCTCAGGCGAGCTACATGGTGCTGGAGAAGGGGACGCTCTTCAAGAAGGACCTGTATGTTCCGGTGAGCGCTATCGACCGCACCACGACGGACGGCATTCGGCTCAGCCTATTCAAGGATGATCTGAAGGCGGATCGCTTCACCGCGCCGCCAACGTCAGATGCATCAGGCATGGCCAATGATCGCCCGTTGGACGGCGATCTGATGCCATAGGAGCGCCTTGTTTCGCGCCGAGCGTGTGGGCGTTTTGCTCGCGGTGAGCGCGCCCGCACACGGCAACCCATAGTTTGCAACTGGCTTTACAAGCCTCTGCCAGAGATGGCGGGGGCTTGTTCGCGCCTCACGATGAGTGGCGGGTAAACAGGGGCGGCCTTTTGCTCTCATCGGGCAGCAGCACCTCAGTGCGGATCGCCGTGATCTGGGGCAGCGCGCGCAGGCGCTGAACAAGCTCGGTCAAATCGTCCGTCCGGTGGCGCATGAAGTGGAGTTCAATGATGGCGCCGCGTTCGCTCTCGACGACCGTGACTTTCCTAGGGACCAGATGAAGGTCGCGGTAAATCATCCGAATGGGTTCTAGTGGGTCGCTCTTGTCGCCTGTTGGATTCACCCTGAGGCGAATCCGGCTCTGCTGATGATGCGGGAAGAGCCGCGCCTCCACTGGCCGGAGCAGCTCCAGGACGGCAAGCGCCAGCACCGTCGCTCCGGCGGCGTCCACGAACAGTCCCAGGCCACAAGCCATCCCCACTGCCGCGATGGCCCAGACGGCGGCGGCGGTGGTCAGCCCGCGCACGATCTGCTTGTGCAGGAGAATCGCCCCCGCGCCGAGGAAGCCGATGCCGGTGACGATCTGCGCGGCGATGCGCGAGGGATCGGTCCGGGCGTAGAGCGCGCTGGTGAAGGCGACGAAGCCATAGGCGGAGAGGACCGTGAACAAGGACGACCCCATCGAGACCAGCGCCAGCGTGCGCATCCCCGCCGCGCGTGGCGAGCTGCTGCGGTATTCGCGTTCCAGGCCAACGAGGAGGCCCAGCAACGCCGCAACGAACAGACGGAGCAGAAAATCACCCGCCGTGAGCGCTATCACCGCCTCACCCTCTTATTTCTATCCGGTGACGCTGTCATTATGACGGTTCATATGAGCCGGTGAGCCGCCAGATCGAGACGGAAGCTATCCGCGAGCGAGACGACATGGCCGCCATTGCCATCGGTGGTAATGAACTCGCCCAACAGCATATTTCCGCTAATGGTAATACGCAGAAACCCAAACGAGGTGTCGTTATACGCCACAACGCGCACGGCCTCGCCTGCTGGCAGGGTCATCCCCGGTAGCCGTACCGCATCGAATGGCGGCCTCCTGCGTGACGTGCGCCCCTTCCCGCATTTTTCCCAGAGGGACTCCACTGGCGCGTGGCCGCCGCTGCCTGCGACGACATAGGGCAGCTCCCAGCCATCGGCAAAATGATACATCAGTCGCTGATAGAGATGCGCGTGGGCCGAGAAAACGGCGTCGGGGCGTTGGCCGCTCTCATCGAACGCCTGCCGCAGCACCGCCGCGAGCGGGAGTGTATGTATGGCGTGCGATGGCCCAAGCGTTGGGTCACCGCGCTGGGCAAAATTACTCGCGCCAGAAAAGGGCGGATAATGCACCGCGAGCAGGATCGGACGGGGCTGTTCACGGCGGGCGTTGCGGCGCTTCAGCGCGGTGAGTTGGCGCACCAGCCAGCGATATTGCGGCTGGGTCTCGGGCGCTGCCGGGTTATCGAGGATGCCGCCGTTGGCGATGTTGCTATACAGCCCGAGAATGTAGGCCTGTGGCGTTGAGAGACGCCAGTAGGGGTAGGGCTGGCGCATCGCGCACCGCCCGTCGGTCTGGTTGTCAAACGTGCGGCCACTGCGTTTGGAGCAGAAATTGAGCATGAAATGGTGGATCGCGGAGGTGGACTTTTCATGTGACTGTTTACCATCGTGGTTGCCCGCTATGGCGAAGATACGGCGCTTGTAGCCGCTGTAGGGCTGGTAAAACTGGGTATTATACATGTCACACTGGTCGTCGCGCTCCTCGTCCCGCATGTCCTCATCCTTATAGACCACATCGCCCAGGTGATAGAGAAACGAGGCGCGCTGGATCATCGGGTCATCGCAGCCGACGGTTCCTCGGTCGCGCACCTGCGCCGTCATGACGCGCGCCACCGAGTGCTGGGGTACATGGTCATAGAAACAGCCGGTGCAGCCGACCATGTGAAACGTCATCGCGCCCGCCGCCTCGATGCGCCGCGCCTCGCGCCGATGCGCATCCTTGAGGCGCAGCGTATACGCCTTCAACCGCCCCGCCGGTGGCGGTACCGGCAGCGGAGTCCACATGCCATGTTCCACGCAGGGTGGCGTTGGAGCCGGGGCGCCCACGTGATTCGCGCGCATATGCGTCTCCTTGTGGGTCTGTGTGGGCTTGGGAGATATGAACCCTATTTATGCTATTTTATCCGCCTGTGCCGCGGCTCCGCAATGGACTCGGCCAACGCAATCCGCATGCCAGCCAGATGATCATAAAGGGTCTGCCCGGTGCGGCTGAATATGAGGCTGATGACATAGACCGCGACGATCACCCAGACGAGGACAAGCCCCATGTTAATCCAGAGCGGCGGTGTCTGTGGATCGAAGGGCCAGCCGGGAATGCGCCACAGGCAGGCGTGTGTCAGCTCCCATGGGAGCAGCTTGAGCGTGTTACGCCAGAGCGCGCGGAGGAAGCCAGCACGCTCGCCGCTGGTGGTCTCGGCGCGTAACCTCAGTACGCGCTTGCCCCAGGTCGCTTGCCAGCGGGACGACTCGAAGATGGCGAAATAGAGCAGCACCGGCACGACGAGCAGCAGAAACGCGGTCGCCTCGGCGGAGTTCGGGTCGTCGAAGAGCGCGCGGAACCCCGGGCCAGCGGGCGTGCGGGCGATTACCACGCCGACGATGACCAACACGACGAGATAGGCGCTGATGATGATGTAGTCCAGGGCAAACGCCAGCAGGCGCTTCCAAAATAACGCAAGTGAACCTTGCACAAGCAATCTCCTTGATACGGGTTCGGGGACAACGTCCATGGTTATCTCTTTCTATATATACCTTATGCCAGGCGCTTCATGGCCTCGCGGCGACTGAGCGGGCTAAGCTCCGTCTCGTGCTCGCGGACGTAGCGGCGAACGGCGTCTGGCTGTGTTTTGGCGTACTCGCGTAGCGCCCAGCCGATGGCCTTGCGGATGAAGAAGTCTTTATCACCCATATTCGGCGCGATGCAGGCGAAAAGCAGATCTTCGTCGGTCGCGGTCTTGAAACTCAGCTGGCAGAGAATCGCGGTGCGGCGCTTCCAGAGGTGGGCGTCGCGGCGCCAGGCCAGCATCGTCGCGCGCATCGGCTGGGGATAGAGCGCGAGCAGCGGTCCGACACGGTGGGTCGCCAGATCGTCCACGTAGTCCCACCACGCGCCAGTGACGATCATCTCTTCGTAGATCGGCAGCGCGTCGAGCCGCTGATAGGCGCGATAGCGGCGGTCGCCGGTTAGTCCGATGGCGGCATAGCGCTCCTCGCGGTAGCGGGCCTCGCGCCAGAGGGCAAGCGCGGTCTCGCGCCACTCCTCGAAGCTGGCGAGGGGATGCGCGGCAAAGACAGCGCGGCAAACCTGGCGTAGTTGCGGCGTCGTCACGCCAAGATAAGGCATCGCCGATTTCATGTACGCCTGCATCGCTGGCGCCCTCGCGGGATCAGCCACCCGCGCCAGTTCGTCACGGACAGCGGCGATCAATTCGGTGTTCGTTTTATCAGACATTTCGTTCTCTCAGGCTCGCAGCTGCCAGGAATGGGACTTCGCCATCATGCAGCATCGCCTTCATGGGGCGGTATCACGTAGCGCTGTCGTCATTGTAACCAGCGCTGCGTCAAGCTGGTTCCAGCGGGCGATTCCCCAGACCTCCATGCCTTCGAGGTCGCCCTCAGTCCATCCGCTCCAGCAGCTTCATCAGGGCAGGATAGTCTACCTTGGCGTTGTGGCGGCGATCCACTGGGATGCGCGGCACAACGCGGATGGTGTCGAGATGCGCCCAGGCGAGCGATTGCCGCAGCGTGTCAAGCTCGCCATCATAGAGCGGGTACGCTGGCTCGATCAGCAAGAGCCGCTGCCCCCGCCACGACACCATGGCGCTCCTGCGAATGGCTGGATGCGCCGAGACCGCCGCCTCGACGGCAAAGGGATAGACCGTGCCGTCGGTGTCTTCGATGCGAGCGAAGCAGCGCCCCAGCAGCCAGAGCCGCCCGCGCGCGTCCAGATAGCCCGCGTCGCCCGTCCGGTGCCAGATCGTCTCGCCGACGCGAATCTTCGTCTCAACATCGCCGACCCCGCCGACGTACCCGGCGCCGATGTGCGCGCCGCTGACGACGATCTCGCCTGGCTGGCCCTCTGGCAGCGATTCACGCTCGAAGTCGTCGGGCGCGTAGGGGCCGAGTGGCGTTCCCCAGCGGTCAGGCAGGATGCGCAGCGCAATCTCGGGAACTGGCACGCCCGCCAGCAGTCCCGCGCCGGACTGCATTGCCGCGCTATCTTCCGGCAGGATGTCGTTGCGGTCGATATGCGCGATGGGTTCGGCCTCGGTCGAGCCGTAGATGGCGACGACTCGCGCCTGGGGCGCGCAGGCGCGCAGGGCGTCGAGCAGACGTGGGAAGACCGGCGCGCCACCAGTGTAGATTGCCTCCAGTGAGGGCAGCGTGATGTGTTGTTGCTGACAAAAGGCGGCGATACGCTCCCAGAACGCGGGCGAGGCGCCCGCACGACGCGGCTGGTAACGCAGGATATCGGCCACCACCGATGCGGGCTCTATCGCGCCAGGCTTGCGCAGATCGCCCGGTGGGATGAGGCTGGTCGTCCCAGAGGCGAGATCGGCCAGCACAAAGACTGGCAGCGCGGTCATGCTGACATTGTCGCTAGTATCGGCATCGTTGGCGAAGTTGCGCCGCAATACATCGTGCTGGGCCAGCAGGAAGCCATGTGTCCGCAACATCGCCTTGGGCTGGCCGGTGCTGCCGCTGGTGAAGGTGAGCAGCGCGGGCGTGTCGTGCGCGCAGGCGACGATCTCCTCGCGTGGCGCGAGCTGGTCGGCGCGGCTCCATGGGATAGCGCCGGGCATGAAGCGCGCACCAATGACGAATTTGCGGGGGATGCGGCCCACCGAAGGCGCGAGCAGCCGTAGCATATGCGCGCGGACACTGCCGATGAACGCCTGCGGACGGGCCAGCGCGCAGCAGCGCTCCACCTGGTCCATGCCCGCTGAGGGGTCCACGAACATAGCTGTCAGCCCGGAGCGAAAGATGGCGATCAGCGCGACATACAGATCCAGCGACATCGGATGCAGCGCCAGCACGGTATCGCCAGGGCGCAGCCCCGACTGCCAGAGCAGCTCCGCCGCCTGCCCCACGCGCCGCTCCAACGCCGCGAAGGTGGTGACGCGCGTCTGGCCGCGATAGGTGTCGATGATGGCGGGCTGGTCGGGCCGCTGCCGCGCCTGTTCGCGCAGGATATCGGCAAGGTTACCGGTCGCATATGCGGTAGATGCGGTAGATGTGGTGGTAGATGGCGCACTCATGACGCGTCCCCCAGTTCCTTCGCATAGAGCGTGTAGCGCCGGATGACGCGCCCATGGTAGACATCGCTGAGGCGGCGCGAGACGTTATCCTCGCGTATCAGCGCGTGGATGGCGCGGGTGTAGCCGAGCGCGCGGCCAGCCGCAATCGCCCTCGCCGCCAGCAGAATAGCTAGTCCTTGCCGCTGAAACTCTGGCAGAACCGCGGTCGTCTTGGCGATGCCGGTATCGATCAACTCGCCGCGCCGCGCCTGAAGCCAATCAGGCACGACCAGCAGAAAGCCGACAGCGCGCTCGTCCGTCTCGGCAATCTGCACCAACTCCGGCACGAGCAGCGACTCCAGCGGGCGATACTGCGCGACGAACGCCTCTTCGCCGATGGGGCTGGCGAGCAGGCTCTCGGCAAAGCCAGCGGCCACGACCGGGTAGACGCTGCGGAGGTCGCGCTCGAACGCGCCGGGATCGAGCGGGCGAACGCGCACGCCTGCCACCCGCATCTGCCGTTCGATTTCGGGAATGCGTGGGTCGGTGGCTTCGAGGTCGTCCTGCGCGGCGGAGTAGTACTCTGCCAGCGGCGCGAAGCCGTTGTCGGTGAAGTGTGCGGGCCAGCTCGCGGGATTCGTCGGTTCGAGGAAGAACGGCGGCTGTGTGCCTGGCTCGGTCACCAGCCGGTAATGGTTATAGGTGCTGCCGTCCATCGGGCCAATGGCGAGAGTACAGCCAGCCTGGCGCAGCCGGTCGCAGGCATGCCGCAGCAGCGACTCGGCCAGCGTATCGTCGGCGGCATAGTGTCCGATCAGGCCGACATGGCGCTGCTGATAGGCAGGCGCGGCGCTCCACCAGAGGGAGCAGCGCGCCACCGCGCCAGCGGCGTCCGCTAGCAGCCAGTGCTCGTCGGCGCCAGACGCCGCCAGCGTCGCCGGGTCGAGCGGCGTCCCATCTGGCACGGCGCAGAATCGGGCGGTGTCAGCCGTATCGGCGGCTGGGGTGATCTGTATTGTCTGTATCGTCTGTTGCGGTGGCATGTGCTAACCAATCCATGTCTGGGTTATGAGAGATGCGGGCGGTTAAAACCGCGCCTACAGTCGCGCGCGTTGTGGCTGGCCCCACGGAATTGTTGTAATCGCGCCGAGAATCGCCGCGATCAGCAGCACGCTTACCAGCAGCGCCGTCAGGTCCGACGCCAGCAACGACCGGAGAAAGATAAAGCCGGTGAGCGGGATGAGCAGGTTATCCAGCCCACGCCACGAGATCGCCTCGACCAGCGTCAGCAGCAGTGCCAGCGTCAACGCGACGCCAGGGACCGCCACGCCGGTAGTTGTCCCGGCCAACACCAGCGCGCCTGACGTGCCGAAGAACGCCACCGTGAAGAACGCCAGTGAGCCTTCGAGGCTCTTGTGGCCATCGCGCGTGACATATTGCAGCGACCCATAGCGCGAGCCAACGATGGCCGCCGCCGGATCGGCGAGCGTCAGCAGCAGCAGCGGCACAATATAGAGTAGCGGCTGGCCATGCGCCAGCACAAACAGCAGGCAGGCGCTCAGCGGGAAATAGATCTCTCCGAGCGAGGGCCGTGTCACGCCGTAGAGAACATCGCCAAGGCCGTTTCGCAGACGGCGCACGTGCTTGAGGGCGAGCAGCGTGGGAATGGTGATCGCCGTGAGCAGCACGACCGGCCAGACATCGGCGAACATCCACGGCAGCGCCAGTGTGGTCAGGCCGCCGCCCAGGTGGAAGAGCTTGCGCGAGGTCTCTGGCGCGAGGTTGCGGGCATGCTGGTAGACATGGATCGCGACCATCAGCAGGATGAGCGTGCTGAGTTCGAGCGCCATGCCAAGCCACGGATTGAGCGGCAGCGGCGTAATCATGTGACGATCTCCTCGATGACGAGTGCGCTATAAAAGAAGGCTTTATCCTGACGATGCAGCCGCTCGGCCAGGTCTTCCAGCGGCCAGAGGCGATGCGCCAGCGCGTCGAGATAGCCGCGCGGCGCGAGCATATTCCAGTAGAGCAGCCGCCCGCCCGGTCGCCCGACATCGGCCAGCCGCGCCAGCAGCCGGGCATACTGTTCGCGCGACACGTATTCGAACACATCGCTCAGGTTGAAGCGATCTATGCTGTGCGCCTCCGCCGTCGCCAGATACTCCTCCAGCGACTGCCGTCGCCATTCCAGCCGGTCCAGGTTGGCGCGAATGGCCTCGAAGTTTTCCAGGCGCAGCGCGTAGGGCAGCGCGGTCTGGTGCGTGCCGGTCAGAATCCATTGTACGTACGGATTTTCCGCCGGATTCAACTCGGTCAGGGCATATCCGGTGCGCTGGAGCAGGCGCTCGGCCACGCTGCCCTCGACATAGGCGAAGAACTCCGGGTCGCGCCCCAGCCGTCCCATCAGCGCACGTGAGAAGAAGAGGCGGAAGAGCAGCCGCCAGCGCCAGGTGTTCCATTCGTTGGCATAGAACGCCTGCCGTTCCTCTGGCGCGCCGCCAGCCAGCAGATGGGCCACCTTCGCGTGGCTCTCGACCAGCGGCAGCACGCGCTCTCGGAAGAGCCGGAAGTAGCGCTCGAACTTGCCCGCGCCGCCGATGCCCGCGCGTATCGCATCCAGGCGCACGTCCCAGAAGCGGCGCTCGTCGGGCGAGAGGCCTCCTCGGCAGCGGAGATATAGCTCCTCGCGGCGCTCGCTCGGGCGCGACCCGATCAACTCCAGCAGTTCGGGATGTTCCAGTCGCCGATAGGCGGCCACCCGGAGCGCCAGGCAGGCCAGTTGCGCGTCGCTGACATCGATCGCGAGCACGTGACCCGGCGATTGCGCCAGCAGCGCCAGTGTATTGTCTCCCGCCGAAGCTATCGAGAGGCAGCTATCCCCCGGCTGGATCGCCAGCCCGTCGAGCAGTACGTCGGCATCCTCCCAGCACTGCGCGTAGCGGATGGCGGAGAAGTCGGCGCGGGCGGTGATGGAGGAAGACGCCTGGCGGGCGGTTAAAACCGCGCCTTGCGGGCCTCGCTGGCGCTCAGCCACAAAGTCCGCCTGCGCGGACTCACCAGATACACGAGGGCAGCGCCCTTTCGCATGACGATTCTGATTCCCCGCTTCCTGCGGGGGAGGGGTTAGGGGAGAGGGCCGCTGACCATTAGGACTGGGCATGGCTCGCCTCCCTCATCGTCGCTGTGATGGGCTGTGCATCCTCGGCGATGCGCGTGACAACGCCGGAGGCGCCGTTGACCTCGATCAGATCGCCCGTCTTGAGCCAGGAGGTGAGGCCCGCGACGGAGACGACCGCCGGGATGCCCAACTCGCGCGCGACGATGGCCGAATGCGAGAGAACGCTGCCGCGCTCGACGATGACCCCCGCCGCGCCCGCGAAGAGCAGAATCCAGCCGGGGTCGGTGCGTTCCGCCACCAGAATCTCGCCCGCGCGTACCTCGGCGGCCTTCGGGTCGGTGACCACGCGCGCCCGTCCGCGTACCACGCCGGGGCAGCAGCCGATGCCGCTGCGCTGATCGGTCGCCTCGCTAGCCAAATGCTCATCGCTGGTCGGGATGAGCCGCGCCGCAAATGGACCGACGGCCACCAGCCCGCGCGTCTCGAAGCGGTCGGGCGGCGGCTCGCTCGCGCGCCAGCGGGCAAACTCCGCCTTGCGCACGGCTACCAACCCCTTGAGATCGGTCGTCGTCGCCGTGCCGGTCACCAGGCCAAGCGCATCCTCCACTTCGAGATAGAAGATGTCGCGCGGGTCTTCCAGCAGGCCGAGGGCGTAAAAGCGGCGGCCAAGCTCGACGAAGATGCGCCGCACCCGGCCAAAGACGCGCGTGCGCTCGAAGCGCAGGTTCTCACGGTCGCGCACCCGCGCTCTCGCCCGCGCCAGAACGAAACCGAACAGCACCCGCCGCAGTGGATGCCATGTGAGCCGCCGCCGCATCGTGCGCTCAGCCAAAGCGCGTTTCGACTGGTCGGGCGCATTATTGGTGGGCGCGTCCGTTGGCTCGCTATCCCCCGACGCAAAACGCTGGGCGAGGTGGCCGACGGCCCGCAGCAGCGGCGTGGGATCGTCGCGTAGCGTCGGGCTTTCGAGCTTCAACTCCTCTAAGCAGCGGTCGGCGAACTTCGCCAGGTACGCCTGATACTCCTCGGCAAACGCTGTATGGCGCGCGATCTCGCGCTGGATGGCGTCGGGTGTGCCAGTGCGCAGGATGTCGGCCAGCTCTGGCGACTGGGCGGCCAGCATGGCGAGCGCGCGCACCCGCCGCGCTGGCTCGGCGCTGATGATGCCGCCCTGTCCGCTCACGAGGTCATTCTGCAGCGTACCCGCTTTGTCGCCACACCAGGAGATACAGAGCCGTCGCAGCAGGCCATAGAAAAGCATTGCGAAGAGATCGTTGACCAGCGGCGCGTCCCAGTGGGCCAGCAGCCTGCCCTCCAGGTCACGATAGTGGGCGACTAGTTCGTCCGGGCGCATCGCCTCCAGCGGAATCTCGCCGGGGGCCAGCGCCGCATCCAGCCGGGCGTAGAAGCGCTCGATATCGCGGGGCAACTGCTGCTCGTGGCGCGCCAGGCTGGCTACCGCGCGGACCAGCTTCAGCATATCGGCCAGCTTCATATGGCCACCGTTTGAGGAGAGGCGCGCCGCCAGCGCGGGCGGTAGCTCCTCTTTGACGCCCATCATCTGCTCCATGAAACGGCGGTTGGAACTAAAGCCGGGGGCCAGCGCCAGCAGGTCGTACCAGCTAAAGAGGCTGTAGTAGATGCGCCCGCGCACCAGGCCAATCATGCGGCGAAATGTATCGGCATGCGCAGCGATTTCCGTCGCGGAGACGCCGAGCAGGCGGCACAATTCACGATAGACCTCCTCATAGGCGTGACGCGCGAACGAGAAGGTGAGCGGAGTCGTGACGCCGCCGTAGCTTTCGGCGATATTGCTGTTGTCCCAGAGGGCGTATGCGCCATCGGGATCGCGCAACGTGGCCAGCGTCGTGATGGGCCGCGACTGCAAGAGGAAGAGCGCGCCATCAGCAATCGCCCACTCGATATCCTGCGGAACACCGAAGTGCTGCTCGCAGCGCAGCGCCAGCGCCGCCACCGCGCGTAGCTGGTCGCCATTCAGCAGTGGCTGCTGCTCAGTTTGTCCGACGCGCTCAACGGCGCCGAGGCGATCCACTGTCGCCATCTCGCCTTCACTCGCGCCGGAGACGAGCGCCTCGCCCAGTCCCACAACCGCGCTGACCACCGCGACGCCACGCCGACCAGTCGCCGCGTCCGCGCTGAAGGCGACGCCTGAGATATCCGCCGCCACCATCCGCTGGACGAGCACGGCGGGCGCGGGCGGAACGGCGGCCAGCCCATGCGTGCGGCGGTAGGCCAGGATGCGCGCACTGAAGCCCGAGCGCCAGACATCGGCCACCCGCGCGGCCACTTCCACTGGCGCGACGTTCAGGTAGGAGGCGAGCTGCCCAGCGAATGAGTGCGTGCCGCCATCCTCGTCGCTGGCGGATGAGCGTACGGCGAGGGGTTGCCCGCCTGGCGCAAGCGCCTCGACTGCCTGGGATAGCTCACCCAGCACCGCACTGCCAGGCGTCAGACTTGCCAGCGCGGCGGTGATGCTGCCATCATCGCCGCGCTGGCAGGCGGCAGCCAGGCGCTCGCGGTGGGTGACATCGAGGCTGTCATCGAACGCGGCGGGAGCGAGCGCGAACCAGTCGGGAACCGGAAATCCTGCCCGCTGGAGGCTTGCCAGCGCGGCGGCCTTCCCGCCGATGTGCTGGCGGGTGGCGTCTGCTGTTGGCTGGATGATGTAGCGCATCAGTGAAACCTCCAAAGGTCAGGCGAATGTCAGGCGAACGTCAGGCGCAGCGCCAGGGGAATCGCGCCGAGGCTCAGATAGAGCACCAGCGTCCAGAGACCGGAGACCAGCTCGACGGGCTTGCCGCTGCCCGGCGTGGGCCGCCGCAGGAAGCGTAGCCCCAGCACGGCCGCCAGCGCGACCACCGCCACATATGCGACGATCTCCCACGGCGTCTCGATCTGGAAGGTTGCCAACGCCGCCGCAATTGCCGTCACGACCAGCGCAATCAGCCAGACGAGCACGGCGCGTTGGCGTCCCCAGAGCGCGGTGTAAGTTTCCACACCATGTTCTTCGTCCTCAGGCGCGCGAATCTTGCGCCCAACTTCGAGAATGAAGCCATTCGCAAAGCTGACGAAGAGCAGAATGCCCAGGCCAAGTGGCGGCGCGACATTGGCGACACGCCAGTCGCAGGCAGTGCCGTAGAGGTCGATCAGCGGCAGAATCAGCATGTGGCTCCACATGTAGGTCGCGGGATGCGCCTTGAGCCAGTCGCGCACGAAGAACTCGCGGCACATCAACCCCAGATACGCCCATGTGAGCAGCAGGAACGGCAGCAGCGCCGGGGAGAGCCAGAGCGCCAGCAGCGTCTGCACGGCGCCCGCCGCCACCGCAATGATGGCCAACTCGCGCAGCGTGACCAGCCCGCGCGGCACCGGGCGATAGGGGCGGTAGCGGGCATCCTCGCCGGCGTCTTTGAACTCGTCGGCGATCCGCATTTCCAGGAAGAAGAGCAGCGCCGTGCAGAAGGCGACTATGATCGCCTTGAACGACGGCAGGGCTACGACGCCGCGCGCCAGCATCGAGAAGGTGAGCGTGCAGAAGCTGAACGCGGCGATCAGCGGGACATGCGTCGCCAGCGGGAAGCGCTCGCGCTGATAGATCCACCAGCGCACGAGCAACGATGGGCGCTGCTTCGCGCGTAATGCGGTAGCCGCAATATCGTTATTCGCCTGATTTGCCTGAATGGGCGCGTCGTTAGGCATTGCCGCCGCCTTCCTGATTTTCCGACTGGTGACGAACGTCGCGCGCCAGTTTGCGATGCGCGCTCGCGAAGTGGCCCGCGCAGAGCGCCCCAATCAGCGAAAGCTCGCCCGCGAGGCAGAGTCCGGCGCAAACCTCCGCCAGCGCGGCGGCGTGTCCCGACCCGGCGAGGCCCATCAGCTCAAGGCAGGCGCGCTGCCCCGGCAGGTTTGTTCCGCCGCCGACTGTGCCGACGATAATGCTGGGCAACGTCACCGCGGCATAGAGGTCGCCCGCCGCGTTCACCTCCATCCGGGTGACGCCGACCGCCGACTCCGCGACGCAGGCGACATCCTGCCCGGTAGCGAGATAGAGCGCGGCCAGCCCGTTGGCGTAGTGGCCCTGCGCGCCAAGCGTGCCGCTGAGGACGCCGCCGAGCGCGCCCATGCTGAAGTAGTCGGACATCCGCTCCGGCGTTGTATGCAGCCGTCGCCGCACCAACTCCGCCGGAATAGTGACCTCCGCGCTGACCCGCCGCCCGCGCACGCCCACGAACGAGCGGGCGCTGGCCTTCTTGTCGCCGGAGTAGTTCGCCTCCAGGAACCAGTAGTTCGGCTGGACGGGCGACTCGGCGAGGATATGCGCGCAGATGGCCTCGGTCGCCAGCGTCACCATATTCTGCCCGGCGGCGTCACCCGTCGTGAAGTCGAGATGCAGATAGACATGGTTGCCCTCGATCACCGCTCGCATCTCTTTCAGCCGCCCGTGGCTGGTGGTGGCGGCAACGCAGCCGTTGAAGACGAGCCGCTGACTCAGCGCCCACTCGGCGAATCGCGCCGCCTCGCGCAGACTGGCGAAGGCGAATCCCGGCGAGCGTCCGATGCCCTCCGCCAGCACCAGCGCCGCGCAGCCGCCCGACTCGGCGATCAGTTGCGCGCCCCGGCTGTAGGACGCGACAAGCGCCGCCTCGGTGGTCGCCAACGGCAGGTAGTAGTCGCCGTGGGCATGCACGCCCTCAATGCGGAGCGGCCCCGCCAGCCCAACCGGCATCTGTAGCGCGCCGATGCAGTTCTCGATGCTGCCGCGAAATTGGCCCAGCGCATCGAGCGTCGGGGCGTCGAGCAGCGCCTCGCGGCTTTCGCGTGAGATGGAGAGTAGTTGCCAGCGGCGCTCCACGGCGGCGGGCGTGATCTGGGTGCTGAGCGCGACCCTGGGAGCGGGCTGACGCGGCATCGGTGGTATCGGCACGGGACGCGCGCCCCTGTCTCGAGCGGCGTGGTGCAGTCCGCGGCGAGCGATAGCCATACCTTCTCCTTATCCGGCAATTTTGTCGGCATGCGCTGCCGCTGTGCGAACTCCATGGTGAAACGCGTTGGCGAAGAATGCTATGAGCAGGCTCACATAGGCCTCGGTCTCCTGGTGGAATGCCTGCGCGTGGGGAACATTCGGTACGCGCCAGGTCACCACATGCGCCCCTGGGCAGGACTCGGCGGCGCGCGCTAGATTCGTCAGGCTCGACGCTGGGTTCATCGCATCGGCGCCGCCCTGAATCAGCAGCAGCGGGCGCGGCGCAATCGCGGCGACCGCCTCCACCGGACGCACCGCGGCGATATCCACGTAATAGAGGATGCGGGCGGCGCGCAGGATGCCGGGAGTGAAGAAGCGCGGCAACTTGCTGCGCAACGGTAGCTCCCGTTCGATGGTCGGCGTCATCTCGGCATAGGCGGAGTCCGAGACGACGGCGCGGATCGCAGGCTCGGTCGCGGCGGCGTAGAGCAGCGCGCTGGCGCCCATCGAGATGCCGTAACCGCCGATCCACTCGGGCCGCGCCAACTCAGGATAGGGGAGCGCGCCCTCACGCAGATAGTCCACCGCGCCGAGGATGTCGCTTTGCTCGGAGTAGCCGAGCGTGAAGGGCGCGATCTGCGACTCGCCGTGGCCGCGCATATCGAACGCCAGCACGGCGAATCCGGCGCGGGCCAGCGCGCAGCAGAGCGCCAGCAGGCCGATGGCGGGATCGGTGCGGTTCTGCCAGGCGCCATGGATGGCAATGATGGTGCGTTCTAGCGTTGGCTGGCCGCCAGGGCGAACGCCGGGAATCAGCCAGCCACGGAGCAAGATGCCATCATCGCGGCTGAGGAAGGAGACGTCGCGGAAGTCCAGCCCGAAGTCGGCGGGTGTCTGCTCGATGGCAAGTGGCTTGGAGAAGGCGAGCCTGCGGGCGGCATAGGCGGAGACGCCGAGATACGTGGCCAGCCCGACGCCAGTTGCGCCCAGCACCCACAAGGCGGCCCGGCCCGCGGTTCTCCGCCGCGGATGTTTGCGTTCGAGCATGACGTTTTGTCCCTCCTTGTTGTCAAGTGTACGCAAGCTAGAGGAGAAACGTCACAAACAACCCGCAGAACGACCCGCAGAAGCCCTCGCATTTTGCGCAGTGAGGCCGGGAGACAGGGCTTCAAATAGCGCCTGAAAGTCGTGATGCATGGTGCAATAAAATCTGCCTCATCCCCAGATTTGGATCGAGGATGAGGCAGTCGGTGATATGCGCGCGGCTAGAGTGTGTAGTCGCCCTTGTGTGCGTCTTCCAGGTAGCGCGCGAGGAGGGTTGAGGCGGCGTCCAGGTCGCCCAGGTCCACCATCTCGTTGACCGTGTGGACGTAGCGCGTGGGGACCGAGATCGTCATCGCCGCCGCGCCGCCGCGCGCCCGCTGCATCGCGCCCGCATCGGTGCCGCCGCGCGCCAGCACCTCCATCTGGTGCGGGATGTCGTGCCGCTCGGCCACCTCGATCATGTGTCGCACCAGCTTATAGTTGCTGATGGTCGAGGAGTCGAAGACCTTGATTGCCGCGCCGTCGCCCAGCCGGGTCACCGCGTCGGATTCCGGCATGCCGGGGATATCGAGCGCCAGCGTTACGTCGAGCGCGATGGCGACATCCGGCTCAACGGTATAGGCGGATGTACCCGCGCCGCGCAGCCCGACCTCTTCCTGCACCGTCGCCACCGCCAGCACGTTGGCTTTGTGCGCGCCGAGCTTGCGCATCGCCTCGATCATCGTGAAGACGCCCGCGCGGTCGTCCATCGCTTTGGCCGTCACGCGATTGCCCAATTGCTCCAGCGTCCGGTCCATCGTCACGAAGTCGCCGATGCGCACCTGCTCGCGGACCGTATCAGCGGGAAGCCCCAGGTCAATGTAGAGTTCTTCGAGCTTGGCCGCCTCGGGCTTGCCCTCCAGCAGGTGGATCGGCTTGCTCTGCGGCATGAAGACGCCATGCAACGACCCGGCCTCGCGCGTATGCAACAGCACGCGCTGCGCCACCAGCACGCGTGGATCGAACCCGCCGAGCGGCTGCACCCGCAGCCACCCGTCCTTCTCGATGTAGCGCACGATGAAGCCAATTTCGTCCATATGCGCCGCCAGCATCACCCGACGGTCGCTGCTGCCCTTCTTCAGCGCGATGACGTTGCCGAGCGGGTCAACGGTCAGCTCATCCACCAGCGGCTTGAGTTGCTCGATGACCAGCGCGCGCACTCGCTCCTCGCGTCCCGCGACCCCCGGCGTCTCGCTCAGCGCCTTGAGCAGCGCCACATTCACCGATGTCTGTTGATCACTGTCGTGTTTTGCCATCCATCTCCCTCATTTTCCAGAACGAAGCCACTCTCTGGGGCCAGTATTTTTCGATTATAGCATCCTGTTCGCTAGCCGCGCCTATGCTCATAGCATAGCGGCGCCACATGGCATGACGCTTGACCAGGCCTTAAATACACGCCTATACTCAGCAGGCGGGCGCATCTTGATGAGTCAACGACGACCGAAAGGATACCTAGATATGGCAGCGGGCGCGCGGACGATTGTGGTGCTGGGCGGCGACGGCATCGGCCCGGAGGTGACTGGCGAGGCCGTGCGGGTGCTTCGCGCGGTGGAGCGCCGCTTTAGCCTCACGCTGGAGATACGCGAGGCGCTGGCGGGCCAGGCGGCGGTGGATGCCGAGGGCGTCGCCATCACCGAGGAGACGATGGCCCTCTGCCGTGAGGGCGACGCGATCCTCTTCGGCGCGGTCGGCGGCAGCGCGGCCAGCCGTCCCGATGTGCCGAATCAGCCGATGTATGCCCTGTTCCGCCTGCGCAAAGACCTCGAACTCTTCGCCAATCTGCGCCCGGTGCGTCCATTGCCCGCCCTCGCGGGTGCATCATCCATCAAGCGCGCGGTGCTACGTGGGGTTGATCTGCTGGTCGTGCGCGAGCTGACCGGCGGCATCTACTATGGCCAGCCCAGCGCGATCACCGAAGGAGAAGGCGGCGCGTCGGCGGTGGATACGATGGCCTACACCGAGTATGAGATCGAGCGGATTCTGCGCTACGCCTTCGAGCTGGCCCGTGGCCGACGCAAGCAGCTGACCTCGGTGGATAAGGCGAACGTGCTGAGTTGCTCGCTGCTCTGGCGGCGCGTTGCCGACCGCGTGGCGAAGGACTACCCCGATGTGACGCTACGCCATATGCTGGTGGACGCCTGCTCGATGGCGCTGATTCGCCAGCCGAGCGAGTTTGACGTGGTCGTCACCGAGAATATGTTTGGCGATATCCTGACCGATGAGGCGTCGATGCTGGCTGGCTCGCTGGGGATGCTGCCTTCCGCCAGCCTCGGCACGCGGCGCACCGCATCCGGCCAGTTCGGCCTCTACGAGCCGATTCACGGCACCGCGCCCGATATCGCCGGGCAGGGCAAGGCCAACCCGCTGGCGGCGATTCTCAGCGCGGCGATGTTGCTGCGCCATTCGCTGGGACGCGAGCGGGCGGCGCGGGCAGTCGAGCGGGCGGTGCAACGGGCGGTGGCGGCGGGCTATCGCACCGCCGATATCGCCGGAGTCGGCGGCGCAAGTGGCAAAGTCGTCTCGACGGCAGAGATGGGCAAGCAGGTGGCGCAGCTGGTCGCGCGCGAGGGTTAGCGTGGTGGGCCAGGCGCTATCCAATAAAAATATAGGCAGCGATGAACCAGAGGCATCCAAGAAGCAGAATGGCAAGCGCCAGCCAGCGCGATCTGCGTAGCAGCGGCTGCCGTATCGCGCGATAGAGGCCGACGCCGCCAGCGATGATACCCGCAACTGGGAGCATTGTGAAGCCGCATTGGAGCAGCGTCGATAGCGGTTCGGGCGCTGGCAAGGCGGTTGAGCCTGGCCCCGACGTAATCGCCACACTGTTGACATACAGCATGGCGGCCAGCGTCAGTGGCCAGAGCACCACACAGACGAGGCTGAGAATCGCCGCGCCGTTGTGGTTGCTCGGCGCGCGATATTCATGGTATTCGTGTTGGGTCGGCTGCATCATGGCGACTCTGCCTCGGTAGCGGGTGGCGGATAAACCGCGCCCGAACGGCCTCGCGTGCGCTCCGCCACAAAACCCGCCTGCGCAGGTTCCAGAGACTTGTCCTCGACATATCGTGCCAGCCAGCTATCCCATCTTCGCGCGCGGGTCCGGCCCTATCGCGTCAAGTTGGCGCGCTAGCTCCGCCCGTTGCGCCGTTAGCCCCTCGCGTTGCGTCGCCGCCGAGGACGAGCCATTCGCCGCGTTTAGACGCGCCAGCCGGTCATCCAGGCGGGCAATCTGCTCGCGCAGGAGCGAGACACGCAGTTCCCAGCGCATGATGTTTCGCTCGCGTCCGCCTGGCATAATTCCTCCAACGGCCCGACGCCATCTAGCCGCGCGCGTTGATGAGCGAGTTGAGCGTCGTGATCAGCTGCTCATCCTGATAGGGCTTGACGAGATAGGCGTCCGCGCCAAGCTGGTCGGCCCGCTGCTTGTGCTTGGTGGCCGCGCGCGAGGTCAGCACGATCAGCGGCAGGTTGCGATACATATCCTGGCTGCGGATCGTGGCAATCAACTCGTAGCCGTCCATGCGCGGCATCTCGATATCCAGCAGGACGGCAGCGGGACGTTCGCGCCCGAGGATCTCCAGCGCCTCCACGCCGTCTCGCGCGGTCTGCACCGCCCAGCCCGCATTCTTGAGCATACCGCTCACGACGCGGCGCACGCTTGGGCTGTCATCCACCACCAGGATGTAGGAGTGGGGCTGGCCCGCCACCACCGGATGGCCGGTCGTGCGCTGTGGGATGACGAAGGCGCGCTGCGCGGGTTGCGAGGGCGATCCCGTGAAGTGGTGTGACGGCGGACCATTGGACGCCGACGCCTGCGACGCGCGATCCCACGGCGCTGGCGGAAGCGGCTCGGTGGGCAGATGCGACGATGTCACCTGTGGTTGCGGAGACTGCCGTGGCTGCGAAGCAAGCGCGGGCCGTTGTGGTGGCTCCTGCGACTCGGCGCGGCGCGAACTCCCCGGCTCGGCCAGCGTGAAACCGCCGCGCGGCTGCTGCGAAAGCAGCTCATGCAGCTCGAGAATCAGCACAATCTGGCCGTTGCCAAGCACCGTCGCCCCGGCCACGCCGCGCACATCGCGCAGATGCGGGCCAAGCGGCTTCGAGACGATCTCCTGCTGGTTGATGATGCTATCGATCAGCAGCGCAATGCGATGTTTGCCCGCATTGACCAGCAGCACCGAAGAACGCTCGTCCACCACGCCAACCGGAACCTTCAGGTAATTGCCCAGGTGCGCCAGCGGATAGCGTTCGCCACGCATCTCGATGGCGGGCACCGCGCCCGGCACCCGGCGATAGTAGTCGAGCCGACCAATCTGCTCAACCACCGCCATCGGGATGGCCAGCGTCTGCTCGCCAACCTTCACCATCACCGCGCGGGCGATCTGCAGGCTGATGGGGAACTTCATCGTGAAGGTCGTCCCCTGGCCCAGCACCGTATCGACCTCGACCGAGCCGCGCAGCCGCGTGACGACATCGTTCACCACGTCCAGGCCAACCCCACGCCCGCTCTCCTCAGTGACGCTCTCGGCGGTAGAATAGCCAGGGCGGAAGATGAAGTCTATCGCCTCTTTCTCGGAGATGGGCGTATAGGCGTCGATCAGGCCGCGCGCGACCGCCGCCGCCCGCACCTTTTCGGGGTCGATGCCCGCGCCATCATCGCTGACCGAGATGATGACCTGGCTGCCTTCATACGCCGCCTTGACGAGAATGCGGCCCGCGCGCTGTTTGCCGTTGGCCTCGCGCTCCTCGGGAGCCTCGATGCCGTGGTTGACGGAGTTACGCACTAGATGGAGCAGCGGGCCTTCCACCTCTTCAAAGACTTTGCGATCAACCTCGGTTTCCACGCCCTCGACGAAGAATTCGACCTCTTTGTGCGCCCGGAGCGCTGAGCCACGCACCGCGCGATAGAGGCGCGGCGTCAGCGATTGCAACGGCACCAGGCGCGCCTTGAGCAGACGATCCTGGAAGTCGGAACTGAGCCGATTCTCTCGCGCGAAGGTCGTCTGCGCCTCGCGAATCAGCGTCTCCATCTCGTGGCTCAGGCTCATCGCGTCGGAGACGCCCTCGCTCAAGCCGCGTGAGAGACGGTGGAAATCGGTATAGCGGTCAAGCTCAATCGGGTCGAATTCGCCGCCAAACGCTGGCATGCGCCCCTTATTGCCGCCAAAGCCATTGCCTGCCACGGGCGCGCGCATGGCCATCCCGTTCGCCGGTCCAGGGCCGGGGCGCCCCATCGGCCCCTGCCCATTCGCCAGCATCGTCGTCTCGAAACCCGTTTCGAGTTCCCCGCCGATATCGCGCAGGCGCTCGCTGACCACCACCGTCTCGCCGACAAGCTGGCCCATGCGCTCGATGCGCTCTTCCAGCACCGACCGATTGATGAGCAGTTCGCCGAAGAGATTCACCAGATCATCCAACTTGCTCAACTGCAACCGGACGCTCAGATCGCTAGAAGGCAGTTTCGGCGCAACGTCCGGGCGGTCGTCTGGCTCGGCCAGGTCCACTGAACCGGTTCTGGCGCCTGGATTCGATGAGAAGAGATCATCAGGGATAGGAATGCCGGTCATGGCACTGTAGCGCTCGATGATCGCGCGCACCTTCGCGGGCTGCGCGTCAGCGGGGATCGCGCCCGCGACGAGTTGGTCGAGCATCTCCGAGGTGTCGAGAATCAGGCTATGGACGTTGGGCGTGAACGCCATCTGCCCGTCCGCCAGCCGTTCGAGCAGGTCCTCAGAGACGTGCGACAGTTCCTGGATGAGCCGGAAGCCCATCATGCCCGCCGCGCCCTTGAGCGTGTGCATTGCGCGGCGAATCGAGCGAATCACCTCCATATCACCGGGGCGCTGTTCCAACTCTTCGATACCCCTGGTGATCGTCTGCAAGTGCTCCAGCGCCTCTTCGCGGAAGACCTCCTGCGCCTCAGGGGACTGTTCGCTGGTGACCTGCCGCTGGCGACGCGCGTTCTCGCTGGCGAAGGGCAGACGTGACAACACCCGCACGCCGCCGTCCTGTATCGTCACCGCGCTGGACCCCAGGTTGGGTTGAAGTTCCGCAAGCAGTTCGCGCCGAATCGCGATCTCCAGTTCGTGGCGCAGGCGCTGCTCCTCGCCCTGGCGCACCTCGGCGGCGATTTCGTCGCGCACGTCATCTTCAAGCTCGCGCCGCAGTTCCTCGCGGACGGAGCGCTCGATCTCCACGCGCGCGCCCGGCGAGAGCGCCTGCTGTTCGCCCCCACCGCCCGGCGCCCAGGTAATCTGGGCCACGGTGGCGCTGAAGCCCGCATCTGGCGAGCCGCCCATCGTGCTGATCGCGCCGGAAATGTTGCCGAGTCCGCGAATCGCGTCGCGCAACTCGTTCAGTGTCTCGTCAATCTGTTCCTGCGTCACCGTCAGACTGCGGCTGGAGTTGTGAATCAGGGTGACGAGGCGCTTTAGCCGCGCGGTGGTCACCCAGATCACCGAGAGCGGCAGGTATTGGCGCACGCCGTCTGGGCTGCTCGGCAAGTCGAGGCCCATCTGCTGGCCAGCCCAGACCTCCAGGCGAGCCAGAGCATCCTGCGAGCCATCCAGGAAGCTGCTGAGCTCAGTGCGCTCCTCGTCCATCGTCTGCGCGGCCTGGCGCAACTGCGCGACCACGTCACGTAGCTGGCCGACCTGACGCCGAACGGCCTCTTCATCGGTGTAGATCTCGTCCACGACCGAACCTTCCGCCCCACCACCCTGCACTGCGGGCGCATTGGAGGAGGGTAGCGCCGGGGCCGAAGCTGAGGAGGAAGGCGCAATGAACGGCGATTGTATCGGCATGGTGGCTGGCTGTGAGATATCCCATCCCGGCTGTGAGGGCTGGGCGGGTTGCGAGGGCCGCGACGGATCGGACGGGAACGGCGCCCCGCCCGGATAGGCGGGCTGGCTGCCCGACGGGACGGAGGGCGAGGACGGCGGCGCAGGCATGGCCTGCATGGCGCGGGTGCCAAGCTCCGCGATGTCAGCTCCCGGCATAGATGTTCCGGGCATGGATGAGGATGATCCTGGAATGACGGCTGGCGGCGCTCCGGTGGGCCGGTCGGCGAAATCCTCCGGCGGTTGCTGTTGCGGATGCTGTTGCTGTCCATTCGCGTTTGATGCGGCGAAGGCAGCCATCCACTCCGGCGCCTGAAGACCTGGCGAGGTCTGGATGCCCGCAGGCGCCCCGGGCATTGGAGCGCCACCGTTGAACCCTGGCTGGCTGCGCAGGCCTGGTCCGCTTGCCTCAAAGCCACTCGCGGTATTGGGGACAGTCCCGCGCCAGGCGGAGCGGTCGGCGTCGTCTTCGGCGACCACTGGCCCATCGTCGGCTCCCGTGCGAATATGTTCAACCAGCCGCGAGAGCCGCCCATGCGAACGACGCAACAGAGCAATCGTCGCGCCGGTCAAGGGCGCGCCGCGTTCCATCGCCTCGCTGAGGATTTCCTCCATCCCCTGAGCCACACGCGCCAGCGCGGGGAAGTCCATCATCGCGGCGGAGCCACCGATCGTGTGCGCGCGCCGATACGTTTCTTCCAGCGCTTCGGTGTCACCGGGCGATTGTTGCAGGCGATCCAGGTTGGCCTCGATCTCCGGCAAATACGCAGTCACCTCATCCAGGAAACTATCGAGGATGGTTGATTTGTCGAAGTTGTCCGTCATTCGCCACGTATCGCTTCCGACTATCACGCTGCCTGACCACAGATCGGCGCGCGTTCAACACGCTATCCCGGTGAGCCACTCGTTGTCAATACGATGTTCGTATGACATCCATACGACATCAGTATGACTGACCACCCATGGGATCAGGAGGCGGGAATTGGTCATTATTGTTGTCTGGCCAGTTGTTGTCTGGCCA
>DASUHD010000173.1:0-30033 GCA_036273675.1 Ktedonobacterales bacterium
GGCGATGAGGTAATCGGTGCGGATGCGCTGATAGGACGACATCGGCAGACGCTTGTTCCGCATGAGCAGTTGGTACACCTTGCCGAGTTTGCGCCGCTTCTTATTTTTATGGGCATACGCCGCATCGAGAACAAGCTGATACGCATCGAATGCGGGCGCAGATGATTCGTCCTCACATGACGGATAATTGAGCCGGTCTCTTCGATCCATAGGAGGCCTCTTCCCCTGCCGCATTGTGCGGACTCCACTTCTAAGCGGCTAGCAATAAGTGATTCAGACCGCTAGATAGCAGTATACATGAAGCATGCATTGAGGCGAAGCGGGGGAAGGTAAACGGAATAACAGAACACCCCGACGATTTACGACAACCAGGCAGGCGCCGCAGGGTCGGGGTATTCGGGTACTCAATCGCTTGCTAAAGCAACTAGCAATGAGAGTAGGCAGATGGACAATCCCAAGCAAGTTGGCCATGCTGTGGGGAACTGGCTGACGAGTGAACGAGTGGGGCAAGCTGCATACCGGCATAGCCTGCCAACAACAAAGCTGGAACGATAAGCAGGCGGGCGATCAGCTTGACTCGGGGGCGCGCGATGCGAGATGTGTTCACGGCATTTCTCCTCCGGGGAATACCCGGTGCTCCAAATCACACGAGCTGGCAATCAGCCCATGTGCGCGGGGACTTTGGGGCGAGCTAGTGGTTACCTTGCCGCCCTACGGGCCTCGCTCTACCGACTGAATCGAGAGATGCTCTCTCATCAGTTGATAAATGTGACCGAGAATAGTGAATTCATAATGTAATTGCAAGGCACGACGAAACGCAAGGCACGCGAGATGATTGCGCCCTTACAATTCAGGGATGACTAAACA
This sequence comes from Ktedonobacterales bacterium, assembly GCA_036273675.1. Classification (GTDB taxonomy): domain Bacteria; phylum Chloroflexota; class Ktedonobacteria; order Ktedonobacterales; family JADMIN01; genus DAHUXT01. Next base: position 868 of record DASUHD010000173.1, read on the forward strand.
GGCAGAATGCTCGCAGATTTCACAGGTCGTTAGCTATAGACGCGCCTCGGCAATAGCGTATGCGCACATTGCCACGACCCAATGCGAAGCACTTACAACCCTTTGGTATCCGGCTCCAGGCGCATTGACCTGCAACGACAACAGTTGGTTGATGGATTCGAGGCCATCGTACGACTCTTGACGCAAGAAATGATAGCACCACTGAATAACATTGTCAATAGCAAATTCAATTAATAGTGTTATTTAATCGATAGTCGTTGGTCGACAGTTGGGTGAGTCGCGCCGAAGAGAGTAGCTGCCGACTGTGCTGGGCCAGCGCGTGCGGCTCGTCGTCCTCAATGCCGGGTCGTCGGAGTTCTCCGCCTTCCATATCATCGGGGCGATGTTCGCGAATACGTATATGGATGGCAACCCGGCGAACCACATGGCCTGCAATCAGACGGTCACAATCCCACCCGGCGGCGGGGCGGTGGTGAAGATTACAGTTCCACAGGCGGGCCGGTATCCGTTCGTGACACACTCGTTCACCAACGCCATCGCGGGCGCACTCGGTTTGATCGAAATCCAGAAGTAGCAAGGCTCAGCGCATCACTTGGCGAACTTCGCTCCCAATGGGCAGGAAGTCGCCCGCGCGCATACGGCAAGAGCGGCGCAGAGGTGCTGTATTCGACGTTGCGCCGCCACATCACTCGGTTGGGGAAACAGTTCGTCGAGGGCGCTTTTGAGGTCATCAGCAGAAATGCGAGATTCGCGTGACGCGGTGCAGATATGCGAACGAATCAAACTGTGGAGTGATGTCCACGCGTCGAGGCGCGCCAGCAACTCGGGCCGTGGCTGGCTCTCGCCCTCCTGATACAGCACATGTTGTCGCACGGCAGCCAGGGCGATTTCCTCCATCGCCTCTTGCAGCGGACACCCCATTGTTGGCGCCACTGGCGGTATCTGGGATCGCGTAGCACCGCTGAGACTAGATTTCATGGTTGTGACCTGCTCGCTTGGACATGTGCACTGATCGATATTCCTGGCGAACATCGTGATGCCGAAACCTCACGCCTTCGTCACGGTACAAACAAGCCATCTTACAGACGCGACACAAAACGCCGTATCCTATGCGCAAAGATGGGCCATCAGGCAGGCTCTTCCGCCAGTGGCAACGCCATATAGAAGGCGCTGCCGCATCCCTCCTCAGACGTAAACCACAGGCGTCCTCCCTGAAGCTCAACCAGCTCGCGGCACAGATAGAGTCCCAGACCAGTGCCGGTGATGCCGCGCTCGCGGGCGTTATCTGCGCGCGCGAAGCGATTGAATAGCAGCGGCTGCTGATTGGCCGGAATGCCAATGCCACGATCACGGACCGATAGTTTGGCCATGCGCTCGCGTTCGTCCTGCTCGATGGTGATCGTGACCGGGCCGCCGTCCGGGCTATATTTGATGGCATTGCTCAGCAGGTTGCCTACGATCTGCTCTGTCCGCCGCACATCCAGCGTCGCCACCACGAACTCATCCGCAGCGACCAGCGACAAGGTATGCCGGTCACTGGCCATCTGAAAACGCTTTATCACGCGCCGGGCTAGCGCGATGAGGTCGTGCGGCTCGCTATGGAGCTGGATACGTTCGGCCTGGAGTCGGGCGACATCCAGCAGATCCTCGGTGAGTTCCACGAGACGATTGGTCGCCTGGTCAATCGTTTCGAGCGCCTCAACCTGCCACGGCTCCAGCGTTGCGGCGCCATCGCCCTGTGAGTGCCGCATCAGCATATCCGCGTAGCCCTTCACGGCGGCCATTGGTGTCTTCAACTCGTGGGCTGCAATCGCGATAAACTCATCCTTTAGGCGCTCCGCCTCTTTCATCGCGGTGACATCCTGTAATACCACGAGCGTCAGCCGTTCCGGCATCGGAGCCTCACCGCTTTCAGGAGTAGCAGTTATGCCTGGGTACGCCAGCATGCCTGGATCAAGCGTGACTGCATTGAGCAGAACGGGCATTGACGTGCCATCGGGTCGACGGATCACCTCCTGGTAGTGGTGGATCGCTTCACCAGTGCGTAACGCGCGCACAGTCGCCAACTCGCTCGTCTCTAGCGATCGCCCTCCGATCCCAACAACCTGGGTTCCACTCTCTCTGAGGAAGTCCGCCATCGATTGCCCTTTGGCCCAGAACGCTCCCCAGACGTCCTGCGCAGCGTAATTGGCCAGTTCTAGTTTGGCATCAGGTCCGCGCGCCAGGTATACCCCGCTCGGCAACTCATCGATCACGTTCTGCAGCAGCAATCGCCTGGCCTCAGCCTCAGCGTGCGCCTGCTGCTCAGCCAGAAGTTTGCGGGTCTCCGTGACCTCGTGCCATACAACTACAACGCCGCCTGCGATTCTCACGCTGTCAGGAATGCTGTCCGACGCCAGCGCTGCCAGTTCATCGTCTGCTGCCATCGCCTGAAGCGGGGAGACGCTCACCACAAATTCCCGGCTATCTCCATGCGCGTCAGTGAGTGAAAGCGGTGTATGCGCACCCTGGATGCTCGGCCCATCCCCATCATGTATGCCGTTGCCCACACGGGCAAGGATATCCTGGATCGACGGATTCACCTTCCGCGCGCCATCACTCTGACCGAGCAGCGCCTGAATAGCGCTGGCAGCATGGTTTTCGTTGAGCAGATTGCCCGCGTGGTCATAGACCATAACTCCATCGGTGATGCTCTCGAAGACCGCGTTAAGCTCTTCGGCCTGCGTTTGCGCGTTGTGATAGAGCCGCGCGTTTTCGAGCGCGACGGATGCCTGCGCCGCCAGCGCCTTGAGCAATGTCTCGTCATCTTTGTTGAAGCGTCCCGGCTCCTCGTGTCCCAGCAGCAACCCGCCACGTACATTGCCATCTCGATCCAGTAGTGGAGCGCCCAGGAAACTGCGTGTCACCGGATGGCCACGGGGCGAGCCTACCGCCCGCAACTCGTTGGCGCTGGCGCGACCGTGCGCATAGTCGTACGCCTGTCGTCGAGCGCGGTCGCGCGGGGATTCGTCGCGCGGGCGTTGCTCTGCCGACTGCGTCTGTTCGCGATGCGCCATCGCCAGGTGATGCCCTGCTGGCAAGAGCGTCAGAGCGTCGTCGACGTGTACCGTCATACCGTAGCGGAAGATCGGGGCGAGAATGCCTTCGCCACCGAGCGGCATGCGGCGAAATAGCTCCTCTTGCTCTGGTGTGACGCCAACAACCGCCGCCAAACGAAAATGGCTGCCTTCCGAAGGGCCAACCAGCTTGCCTCGCGCATCCACCGGGCGCAGTGTGAAGGCGGCAAAGCCAGCGCCCGTCAAATCGCAGGCGGTTCGCGCAATCAGCTGGAGCAGTTGCGATTCATGCAACTCACCGGAAAGTGCGGTGCCTACGGTATTCAGTGCGGCAAAACGCGTCACCTCGCGTTCAGCGGCGAACCGTCGATTGCGGGCAAGCATCACGAGGAGCAGAACGTAGACGCTAATGGCTGCCAGCAGGAGCAGTTGCGCCGCCGAGTGAGGATCGAGTGACTTGAAGCTCCCGCTGGGTGGAAGCAGCAGAAGATACACGAAGACGAGCTGCACCACAACGCCAATGATTGCAAGACGCCAGCGCCAGTAATAAGCCAGCATCGCAATCAGTGGGAGATAGACAACGCCAACATTCGTCACCTGAAAGAACCGGGTCGAGAGCCAGACCAGTAGCGTGACCACCACGGAACCCACAATCAGTGTCACCATGCCACTGTAGGGCATCTGGCGCCAATCCGCGAGAGCGCTTCTCCAAGAGAGGAAAGGCTCCAACGTCCAAACGCGGCGGACATACGCCCCTGCGCCATCCACGGGCCTCACCACCCGGCTAAACCACTGTCGCAACTTCTGCCCATAGGCCGAAGCGCCTGGCGTCCGCGCGCTGGAAGGCGCCTTGGGCGTCGTGACACGCGCATCATTCAGGCGCTTCTTATGGTCATCGTCATCTTTCATACGAGCCTCACGCGAGCCTCACATGGCGTTCCCGCTACCGAACTCTTCTTCCGCTAACGCATGATGCGAACATCATATATGAACGGAAGAGGAGATGAACTACCTGCATTTTATAGCCAGAGCGCCCCAAAGCACAAAAAGGTGTGTCGAGGTGGGTCATTGTGATGTAGTTGTGACGCCAATCGCTCTGGTGTGAGCTTGTTGTGATGAGCAGCGGGCTATCCTGATTGATAGACACGATGAGAGGACTCCTCTCGATCAGATTGTAGCGAAATCATGCGTGACAGCGCGGCAACACGTTTGCGGCAGATGACGCGCGATCGGCTTCCACTGGATAGTAGAAAAACCTATGTTGACGACGCAAAACGATAGTATGCAGGCGGACAGTATGATGGAAGACACCACAGATGCCAATACGCCGCATCCACCGGCGTCACCCTCAGATACATCGTCAGATATGGCGCATGCTGATGCGCCAGATGCATCCAATCGGCTGGAAGACGAGTTCCTGGCAATCATCAGCCATGAATTGCGCAGTCCTCTGGCCGCGATCAAGGGATACGCCGCAACGTTGCGACGTCAGGGTCATAGGATCGGGCGAGCCGAACGTGACGAGTTTTTGCAGGCCATTGATGAGGCCAGCGACCGACTTGAAGTGCTGATATCACAGATGATGCAACTCTCACGACTGAAGGCTGGCACGCTCATTCCCCATCCAGTTCCCATTGACGGTGTTCAGTTGATCCGAGAGGCGCTCGCCGCTGCCGAATATCGCTGGGGATCCTATCCATCGCTTGCGCCATCTTACACCTATACATTTGAGATGCCGAGCCGGGTGACCATGCCACCTGTACTGGCGGACCTACGAATGCAACGTGAAGTGCTCGACATTGTGCTGGAGAATACGGTCAAATACTCGCCGGGCGGTGGACACGTCAGCGTGACACTCGATACAGATGGCGACATGCTGACCATCGGGATACGAGACCAGGGAATCGGCATATCGCCAGACCATCTCGAACGCATTTTTGATCGGTTTTACCGCGTTGACACCCGCCTGACACGCGAGGTCGGTGGCGTTGGGCTTGGCCTGGCAATCTGCAAGCGCATCATGACGCTGCAAGGCGGCGATATCTGGGCGGAGAGCGAACCAGACGTCGGCAGCACGTTTTACATGACGCTGCCACTGGCGAAACCGAGCGATGAACGGCAATGAGACAGGGCAAGTCAAGATGAGACATACTGATGGCATCGAGTCATATTGAAAGGGTGAAGCCACATGCCTGCAAAGAAGACCGCTATCCTGGCCGCCGATGATGATCCCCAGATTCTGCGGCTCATAGCCCGCAATCTCCAGCTTGAAGATTACGACGTCGTCACGGCGACCGATGGGCAGGAGGCGCTTGAACGCCTCGAAACGCAGAAATTCGATCTGGCCATCCTCGATGTGATGATGCCCAAACTCGACGGATTCACCGTCTGCGCGCGCGTCCGGGAATTTTCGAACGTCCCGATCATCATGGTCACGGCGCGCGGCCAGGATCAGGATAAGATTCATGGACTTGATCTGGGCGCGGACGATTATCTGACTAAACCATTCAGCGTCGAGGAGCTGCTGGCACGGGTGCGCTCGGTGCTGCGTCGCTCGCAATTCGCGTCAAATCATGAGGGGCAGAACGTCCGGCCTGTCGTCGTAATTGGTGAGCTTTCCATTGATTTTGCCCAGCACCGTGTCACCGTGGACGAGCAGGAGATCGAGTTGACGCCCATTGAGTACCGCCTGCTGGCCTATCTGGCGCAAAATGCTGGCCGCGTCGTCACTCAGGATCTGCTACTGGAACATGTCTGGGGCGAGGAGTATATTGGCGAAAGCCATCTGCTCCAAGTCAACATGAACCGTCTCCGGCGTAAGATCGAAACTGACCCTGCGCATCCACGCTACGTGATTACCAAGATGGGCGTCGGCTACTATCTGCCCGCACAGCCAGCGCCCGCTTCAGAGATCGGATAAGCGTTGGTAACAATGGCCGAGGCGTCAAGCATGCGCAATGCATGAGATCGTCTCGGCCATTCTCTCCCCCCTTCGCATGGCGATAAAGCTGCCGTGCGCAACCTCTTCACATCTCTTGCATCTATAGTACTCTTGTGTTACGCCACACGCGACGTGTTACGATGAGCGCAACTCAGACCTCCGGTGTTCAATCCCGGTTCATGTCGATGCTTTTTAAGGACGGAGAGGCGACATGCTCAGACGATCGCGCTATCTTGTCGTTGGTCAGGCGGTGACGCTGGCTGCGATGCTCCTGCTTTCGGCTTGCGATGCGCCTTCTTTGGGCCAGAGGGGGTCGTCCGCCGCCGCAGCCGCCACATCCAGCGCGACCGTTACCGCAACTGGAACCACTACCAGTTCCCCAACGGCGCAACCTTCGGCGACAACGAACGCCGCGAACACGCCAAAGACGCTTCCGGCGAACTCCACTGGCACACTGCCACCCGGCGCGGCGCTGCCCAGCGAGGCAACATGCGCGGCGCGAGTCCAGCGATCATCGTGGGAGCCACGGCCCGCGAATAAGGCGGCGAACTCCCATGTGCCAACGGCGGCGCAGATCGCGGCGATGAAACCGTGGGGATCAGCGATGGGCATGGACCCCAAGGCCGACGCGCTCCGCAAGCAGATCACGGGCAATTTCACCGGGACCACCGACGAAATTCTGCAGTGGGCAGCCTGCAAGTGGGGCTTCAATCCCGACGTCCTGCGCGCCGACGCGGTGGTCGAATCGTACTGGCAGCAAAGCCAGCGCGGCGACTACACCAGCAACCAGCAATATTGCCCTCCCGGCTCGTGGGACGGCGCTGGCTGCTTCCAAAGCTACGGACTCTTTCAGATCAAGTGGTATTTCTTCAAGGACGCCTTCCCCATGGCCCAAACAAATAGCTCGTTCAGTGCTGAATACGCGTATGGCATACTGCGCGCGTGCTATGAGGGCTGGGCCACCTACCTGAAAGAAGGCACACCAGTGTCCGGTTATCCGAGCTATCGCGCAGGTGACCTGTGGGGCTGCCTCGGTCGATGGTTTAGTGGCTGGTGGTACACACAAGACGCGCTGCAATACATCGCGAAGGTGAAAACCACGCTGGCCGACAAGACCTGGAAATCCCCCAACTTCTGACTCGAAGCCACAGCTTAGCTCACGTAATTGGTCATGGCCGGGATCCCGGTGAAATAGGGGAACGGGTCAACCGGGTTATTGTCCCACTCGACCATGAAGTGCAGGTGCGGTCCCGTGGACCAACCGGTGGAACCTTCCAACCCAATGGGGTCGCCCATCAGGACATAGGCGCCCGTTTTCACCAGGAGCTTCTGCATGTGGCCATAGAGTGTCGAGATGTGGTTGCAGTTGTTGATCTTCACCGACCAGCCCAGGCCATTCGTGCCATCATAGCCTGCCCAGACGACCTGCCCAGATTGGGCGGCATGGATGGTGTTCCCATTTTGCGCCGCCAGATCATCCCCATTGTGATACCAGGTGAAACCGCGCACCCAGTGCGAACCCCAGTTCGGTGAGTGCAGTTTGTAGCCGAGGGGACTTCCGTGTCCATCAGGCGCGCAGGGCGACTCCAGATCAGGCGTCCCGGAGACGGAATTCCACCAGTTCGACCCGAACACATTGCCTCCGCCAGCCGAAGCGGTGACGACGAAGGTAGGCGGCCGATAGTTCGCGCCATAGTTGGGATCGGTGGGAATCTTGTAGGCCGTGCCGATGGCAAGCTCCTGGCCCAGCAGAAGGCCATTCAGTTGGTAGATTCCACCGATCTGCACGTGGAACTGCTTTGCCAGCGACTCCGCATCTTCGCCGGGGTGTGTGGTGTAGAGGAAGTAGGTAGGGCCTTTCTGCAAGACCAGAGATCCGGCGAGCGCCTGAAATGCCGTTACCTGGCTTGTGCCAGTGGCCCCCATCGGTGTGATGGCAAAAATGCCTGTCACTATGATGGCTGCCATGAGCGACATCGCGGTGATACGCATCGTGAGCGGGCGTTCGCGCCGCTTGATGAAGGGGTTACCCATCGAGACACCATCGCCGGCGATGATGACAGGACCGGTGTCGGATGGCAGCGTCTCCAGCGCGCCACCGCCATTCCGCGCCACCAGCGCGCGGTCTACTCGCGACTCAGTCTCCCACGCGTCATCGCCATCCCACGCGTTCCGCGGATTGTCATCCGTGTAGTGCTCGTCATCATCACGTCTCCCCGACCACGGATGCCTCTTGCCCATATCCTGCCCCTCCTCGACGGTATGATGTATCCGCGTCCAACCACCGACGTCATGCCGTGGCTGCCACTGGTCAAATAGATGGCCTCCATGGAAATCTAAGCGAGCAGGACCCGTACGTCAAGCGGCGCGCCCGGTATGGCTACGCCGCGATATTGTGCGTACGCGCTTTTGCCGACTGACCTCATCCAGGTTACTGTTGAGCTACGGCTCTTGCGCGCCAATGTAGCTCTGTGGGTCTTTGTCGAACCGATTTTTGCAGCCCACTGCGCAGAAATAGTATGTCCTCCCCTGATACTCGCTGGTGGCTGCCGCCGTTGCCGGATCCACCTCCATCCCACAGACTGGATCGGTCGCCAGCGTTGCCTGGTCGTCCCGCGTGTCGTGCGTCTCCATGGTGCTATTCCCTTTCTATCAAGCAAATGTTGAATTCGCGGACTCCGCGTCTCCCGCATCCGCTGGCGGAGCACCCTCACGCGGCGTGTTCGCTACGGCCTGACGGTGAGGGTCTGCCCGAAGTGTCGGCTCGACGGTCTTGAGCAACACCGCATTCGTCGCAACGGTAATCGACGAGGCGCTCATTGCCAACGCGGCAATCGCTGGGTTAAGCAGAATGCCGAACGGATACAGAATACCTGCCGCAATCGGAATGGCAATGACGTTGTAGATCGCCGCCCAGAACAGATTTTGCTTCATCTTGCGCACGGTCGCCTTCGAGAGCCTGATGGCCGCCAGCACATCGAACGGATCGCTGCGCATCAGTACGGTCTCCGCCGTCTCGATGGCCACTCCAGTTCCGGCGCCGATGGCGATGCCAAGGTTGGCCTGCGCCAGCGCGGGCGCGTCGTTCACGCCGTCGCCAACCATCGCGGTGAACAGCCCCTCATCTTGCAGGCGCTTGACGTAGCTAGCTTTCTCAGCGGGCAACACCTCCGCAAAGACGTGCTCAGGCGCGATGCCCAGCGCCTGGCCCACTGCCTCAGCCGTATGACGGTTATCGCCGGTTAGCATAGCGACCTGAATGCCCAGCGCCCGCAGCTCCTCGATGGCCTGGCGCGCGGTTGGCCGGATGCGATCCGCGACCGCGATCAGCCCCACCGGCTCCCCCTGACGGGCAACCAGCATCACCGTTCTTCCCTGCTCTTGCAATGCCAGCGCCTGCCGCTCTTCCGCGTCCGACAGGTTCGCCCCATGCCTGGCAAGCAATGCCGGGGTTCCGATGATGACCGGCGCGCCCTCCACAGAGGCACGAATGCCGCCGCCCGCTATCGACGCGAACTCATCATATGGGAGGGTGGCCAGCCCACGCTCAGTAGCCTCCGCGACAATAGTCCGCGCCAGGGGATGTTCTGAGTCTGTCTCGGCGGTCGCGGCCAGTTGCAAGAGACGTGACTCGTCGAGATGTTGCGTGATTCCGGCGGCGAGAACGGCTAGATCGGTCACAGACGGCTTGCCCTCGGTCAGGGTGCCTGTCTTATCGAAGATGATCGCCTGGATGCTTGAGGTCTGCTCCAGCGCTGTGGCGTTCTTGATCAGAATGCCATTGCGCGCCCCAATGCCGGTGCCAACGGCTACGGCGGTCGGCGTTGCCAGCCCCAGCGCATCCGGGCAGGCGATGACCACGGCGGTCACGGCAAGCGTCAGCGCGAACAGGGCCGACTCTTGAATCACAAAGAACCAGATGAGAAAGGTCAAGAGGCCCGCGCTCACCGCCGCGATGACGAGATACTCCGCCGCTTTATCGGCGAGGCGCTGGGCGGGCGCTTTCGAGTTCTGCGCCGTCCGCACCAGCTGAACAATCTGGGCGAGGGCAGTATCGCTACCCACTCTGGTGGCGCGCAACCGGAGGGAGCCGCTGCCGTTGACCGTGCCACCAATGATTTCGTCGCCTTCAGACTTAGAGACCGGCAGGCTCTCGCCCGTGACCATGCTTTCATCTACCGCGCTCGCGCCTTCGATGACCATGCCATCGGTTGGTACCTTCTCGCCGGGGCGTAGTAACAAGAAATCGCCGACATGCACCTGTTCGACTGGGACACTCGTGATCTCGCCATCGGGGCCGATGAGGTTCGCCTGGCTGGGGGCGAGGCGGAGCAAAGCGTTCAATGCGTCCGAGGAGCCACGGCGGCTACGCATCTCCATCCAGTGACCAAAGAGGACAAATGTGACCAGCATCGCGGCAGCGTCGAAGCTGGTCTCGACGGTTGGGGCGAAGATGGTCGCAAAGACACTGAAGAAATAGGCCACCAGCACGCCCAGGCTGACCAACACATTCATATCAAGCGCGCGGTTGCGGAGCGCACGATAGGCCCCGGAATGGAAGATCCAGCCGCAGTACCAGACCACCGGTGTCGTCAGCACAAGCATGATCCAGTTGGGGTGGATGCCAAATGAGGGCATAGTGACCCGCAGCACATGCACACCCAGCGGCGAGTAGAGGATGATGGGAATGGTAAGAACTAGCGCGATGAAGAAGCGACGGCGCATGTCGGCTTCCATCGCTTTCGCCATCGCTGGGTTGCTCATGTCGTGCATCCCACCATGCGTGCTATGCGTATCCATGCCAGCATGCGCCATTGCACTGTGATCCGCGACAGGTTCCATCACCGCGTCATGCCTGTGCGGCATCCCTTGGATGGTCTCTTCGCGAGGGGGATTGGTCGCATGCGACGCCTGTGCAGACGGCTGGGGATGATTCGTCGTAGGAGTCAACGGTTCGCCGCAGGCAAAGCCACAGTCCGTGACGAGATCACGCAGCGTGGCTTCGCTGATATGCTGTTCGTCATAGGTCATCGTGACCGTCTGTGTGACGTAGCTAGCGTCCACTTCGGAGACCGCCGTCAGCGCTCCCAGCCGCTTCTCGATACTGCGCGCGCATGTCGCAAAGTTCAAACCTTCGACGGGAAGCGTGACGGTTTTCATCGGTCTCCTCCTGAGGAAATTGGCAAGACCAGGCGGGCGGCTACTTCGCGACTGAATAGCCCTCGTCGTCCAGCGTCGCCTCAATCTGCTCCATCGAGACCTGTGCGGGGTCGTACCGCAACTGCACGGTCCTGGTGGGAATGTCGGTCTTCACCAATTCAATCCCCGGCAGAGCGCCCAGCGCGCCATCGATCGTCTTGACACAGTGCTCGCAGCTAATATCCGGCACGGAGAGTACGGTTTCCTGAGTGATTGCCATAATCAAGATGCTCCAATCGAACTCGCTGGCCACAATCGGTCCAGCGCTATACAACGTCCCTCTGTCGCAGGCGTAGACCACGTCCGCGACGCAACACTTCACGTAGCGGATCATTGCGCTACGGGGACCGCCGACAACTCACGCTTACGGCCGAATCGGCGCAGCGAGAGCGAATTCGTCACGACGGTGACCGACGAGAGCGCCATTGCCGCAGCGGCAAAGATGGGCGCGGTCTCACGCAGGAACGGGATTGCGGGCGACGCGATGGCGATGGGAATCAGCACCGTGTTGTAGGCAAAGGCCCAGAACAGGTTCTGCCGGATCTTCCGCATCGTCGCACGCGACAGGTCGAGCGCCGTCACCAGACTGCGCAGGTTGCCCTTGACGAGCGCGATATCCGCTGTCTCCATCGCGACATCGGTTCCGGTACCCATCGCGATGCCGATATCAGCCTGCGCCAGGGCTGGCGCGTCGTTGATGCCATCGCCAGCGAACGCTACCAAAGCGCCATCCGCTTGCAGCCGTTTCACCTGCATCGCCTTCTGATCGGGCAAGACCTCCGCCAGCACATTGCTCGCGGAGATACCGACCTGCTCGGCGACACTCTGGGCCGTGCGCCGATTGTCACCGGTAATCATCCAGACCGCGATTCCCCGCGCCTGGAGCCGGGCAATCGCCTCTGCCGAGCCAACTTTCACCGTGTCGGCGACGCCGAGAATTCCAGCTACCGCGCCATCCACCGCGACCAGCATGGCCGTCTTACCAGCGGTCTCTAGCGGAGTCAGCGAGTCCTCGATGTCCGCTGTCTCGAAGCCATGCTCAGCCATCAGTTTGCGCGTGCCAATCCAGAGTTCGTACCCCGCGATGCGCGCCTCGATCCCGCCACCGGGGATCGCCGCGAACCGCTCTACCGACGTGGCAGGCACGATGCCACGAGCCTGCGCGCCTTCCACGATTGCCCGCGCCAACGGATGCTCGGATGCGCTTTCCGCGCCTGCCGCTAACCGTAACAGTTCATCTTGGGTTAGGGATACGCCCGAAGCCACAATAATATCCGTCAACTCTGGCTTGCCGCGTGTAATCGTGCCTGTTTTGTCGAGCACAACGGCGCTCACCGCCTCGATGCGCTCCAGACTCTCGCCGCCCTTGATAAGCACGCCCTGTTCGGCGCCCTGTCCCGTGCCAACCATGATTGCCGTCGGCGTTGCAAGGCCCAACGCGCAGGGACAGGCGACCACCAGCACGGCAATCGCCGCGACCAACGCTACAATCCACGGACTCGTCACCGCCATACCCTCGGCCGCGCCCTGCGGCGCGAAGCCAAAGACATATCCGGCCACAGTCCAACCAATGAAGGTCAGCAGCGCAATGACGAGGACCGCCGGGACGAAGATGCCAGAGACGGTATCGGCGAGCCGCTGAATCGGCGCCTTCGATCCCTGTGCCTGCTCGACCATCCGAATGATGCCTGCCAGTGTCGTCTCGCTGCCGACGCGGGTAGCGCGCACGCGGAGCATTCCGGTCTGGTTGATGGTCGCGCCGATGACGGTCTCGCCAGCGCTTTTCTCCACTGGCAGACTCTCACCCGTCAGCATGGACTCATCCACCGGCGAACTGCCTGATAGCACGACGCCATCGGTCGGAATCTTCTCGCCCGGCCGCACGATCAGCTCGTCGCCGACCACCACCTGAGCAAGCGGCAGGTCCAGCTCACGACCGTTCCGCACGACGTGGGCGACGTTAGCCCGCAAGCCGGCCAGCCGCTTGATCGCCTCGCTGGTCTGGCCCTTCGCGCGCGCCTCCAGGTATTTGCCCAGATAGATCAGGGTGACGATCAGCGCGGTGGTGTCGTAGAACGTGGTCATGCCGACGACATCCGGCCAGATGGTTGCCACAACGCTCATCAGAAAGGCAGCCGTCGAGCCGAGGCTCACCAACACATCCATATTCGCGCCAAAGTGCCGCACGACACGCAGCGCCGTCCGGTGGAAGTCCCAGCCAACGTAGGCCCAGATCGGCGTCGTCAGCGCCAGCAGCAGCCAGTTTTCGCCCGGGAAGCGATTCATAAAGAACATCGAGAGGACGATAACTGGAATCGAGAGCGCGATGCCCAGCGCGAGCGTGTTGCGCCGCCGAACCAAATCGCGCTGCCGCCGGACGGACTCCGCATCCGGCTCGAACTCGCCGGTTTCGGTGGCAACTGGCATGGGCGCGGCGACCACCTCTTCGGCCCCGTAGCCAGCCTTTTCGACCGCGCCGATCAGGTCAGCTAGCGTCGTCTCGTCTGGCGCGAAGGTCACGGTGGCCCGCTCCGTCGCAAGGTTGACACTCGCCTCGGCGACGCCTGGCACTTTGCTCAGGCTGCGCTCGACCCGCCGGACGCACGACGCGCAGGTCATCCCCTCCACCGCGAGCGTCATAGTCCGCGACCCTGGCGCTGAAGCCTGCGGCGTTGACTCCATTAGTGAATTTGTCTGGCTGCGATCCTGTAACTCTGCCATTGTTTCAGTCCTGCTGCTTCCCACGGAACCCAGGCAATCCATTATTTACCGATTGCCTGCCAGGTTATAGAGCTGCACCAACTCCTCGACCACCTCGTTCTCGCGCCCCTCGCGGATGCCCGCTGGTACGCAGCCGTGCAGATGATCTTCGAGAATCATCGCCTCGAGCTTCTCGATGGCCTTGCGCACGGCATAGGTCTGCCGCAGGATGTCTACACAGTATTTGTCTTCTTCGACCATCTTGCGAATGCCGCCCAGATGGCCCTCGATATAATTCAGCCGCTTGAGCACACTGGCTTTATCGGCCTGCATCGCCGTCCTCGCTTTCATACCCATACCCCCTGGGTGGGGGTACAAATGAAGCATAGCACAACCGTCAAGGGTCGCGCAAAAGAAGATCAGCGACTAGGCATCCGGTTCTCGGTTTGGGTCATGCGCGGCGAACTGGTCTTAGCGTGGCAACTTGTAATGGAAGTTCTTGGGGACGATGACCACGTTGCGTGGGCGCGCCATCTGATTGTACGTGCCAATTGGCAGCGACTTGATATAGTATAACGATGAATCGGTGAGACGGATCCTCGAGCTCGTGCCGCCGGTCATGACGAGGATGTGGCCACCTGAGAGGTAGTGGTAGTAGCCCGTGGTCGCGCGCATGTTGACCAGAACGGGAATGCCCAGCGTATTGGTCAGATAGAGCATCTGTTTGTAGGAAAGCGGATTGTTGGCGAGATACACATCCGCGCGCAGACCGTATTTGGAGACGACTTTGTTGAAGGCGCTGTAGGTGAGCAATCCCCAGGTCGGCGAGATATCGGCTCCCATTTCGCGGATTATGCGCCCGATGGTCATATGTGGCAGGCCATAGGCGGTCAAGACCTCGGCGAGGGAGGCCGCGCTGCACGCGGAGCCAGCCCACCGACTGAATTGCGCTCGGCTGTCATAGAGATCAACACGCTTCATCTGCGTCATCGGTTGCATGCGGCTCGCCATCTTGCCATCGAAGCGGTAGCCTGTCTGGGCGCTCCCCACAGACGCGATGACGCCAGACGCGCCATTGCTGGCCGCCCAGGGAAATGGCGCAAGCGGCAACCCGGGTTGGCCAACGACCTGTAGGCCGGACGAGAGCACATAATAGAGCACAAGCGAGATCAGCAGGGTCCGCACCACCCCGGTGGCCGTCCGTCCCATGCGGCTGGGCGAGGGCTGATCCTTTGCGGCTGGCAGGACGACGTGCTGGCGCGTCGCCGGAATAATAGTCAGCGTAGTGTGCATGGTGGGCGTGGTGTGCGCGTCGCCGAGTTCATGCTGGTCGTCGCGCCCTATGAGCGCACGGCTCACCAGTGGCCGCGCGGTCGTCGCCTCACGCTCTCTACCAGCCGAGGATGTATCGAGGTTCCACTCGTCTCGCTCATCCCATTCGCTCCCCTGGCGCCATGGATCCCGCCAGATAGTCTCCGCATCCATATCCACATCAGCGCCCGCGCCGATAGCCATTCCAACACGAGGCCGGGGCCTTGCCTGACTGATCGTTTCGCCCTGGTCACCTAAGAGGTCGCTTCCCGCGGTACGCCAGACACCTGGGGTATTCCCGCTACGAGCGGCGCGCGCGCCAGGCTCGGGCATCACATACGGCCGGTAGCGGCGCGCCTCCTGGCGGTTGGTTCCGCTACCTCGTGGGCCGGTTGGCCAGCTACGATGCTGCACTGTTTCGTCCATCGCGTCAAAATGCCAACCGTGCTGCGTCACGAGGTAGTCCTTCCCAGGAGTTCGGAAGCGCTTGGGCCTACATCCTTGTTGCTTGTGTCGCTAGAGATGCTTGCGTCACCGCGCGCTCAGCTATCGCTTGAGATAGCCAGCGGTGATTTCTGACACCGTGGCAGATCAGGTTCAGTCATGATACAAGCGTGGCAAGCTCTGCCGTCAATGAGGGTTACCGAAATGTCCTGGGGCGGCAAACAAGGAGTAATTCAGGAAAAATCAGCCCTCGCAACCTGGCTCACAGGCTCTGGAGCGGCGAATTCACAACCAATCGCTGGTCAAAGAGTACGCCTCGCACGTGTGACGGTGTATCGTCTTGCCGCCTCGTTCGTATCGTGTTCTTCCCATCCACCCACATATAGGGCTGGAGCCGCGTCGCGAGCAGAGTGATATGCCCGGCCGAGCGCTCGACTCTGCCCGCCACCGCCAAGATGCGAGACTCCGCCAGCGCCGGGCGCAATGTCTCAGCCAACGGCGGGGGAAGCGCGACCTGCACTCGCCCCGTCTCGTCTTCCAGGACGACAAAGCCCATGCCCTTAGCAGTCGGAGGACGCTGCGCACTGATGACCAGCCCCGCGACACAGGCGCGCCGTCCTGTCTTCACCTGCTTGAGTTGGGCCAACGCCAGGAACCCGGCGTTGCGTAACGCCTTGCGCTGGAAGGTCAGTAGATGTGGCCGTGCCGAGAGGTCTTGCGTGGCCAGGTCGAGCTGCGTCTCCTGTTCCAACGTCAACGGAGGCAATTTCGGCGCATCCGCGGGCTGTTCGTCGGTCCATACCCAGGGTAGCGCCGCTTGATGCGCTTGTTGCGCTTGTACCGCCTGTGCTTTGGTGTGACGCCGCCGGGCTGGCGCCAGCAGCCCGATGGACCAGCTCGCCCAGCGTTCCTCCAAGAGCCAGGCCAACCGACGCCGCGGGATACCAAAGTCGTCACATGCGCCCGCCGCCACCAGCGCCGCTATTCCTTCACGCCGTAGGGGCATGTGCGCCCCGACCCGCGTACAGAAGCTGGCCAGTGAACGATACGGACCATTCTCGTCGCGCTCAGCCACAATCGCCTCAGCGAGCGCCTCACCAACGCCCTTCACTTGAAGCAAGCCAATGCGAATGGCGTACTCGCCGTCCATCTGCTCGACGGTAAAGGCCGCCAAGCTTACTTGAATATCCACCGGCAGCACTGAAATGCCCAGCAGCTTCGCCTCCTCCAGCACGGTGGCGGCAGGGAAGAAGCCCGCGGGCTGGCTGGCAAGGAAGGCGGCGAGGTAGTGGGCTGGGTAATGGGCCTTGAGCCAGGCCGTCTGATAGATGGTGCGGGCAAACGCGGCGGCATGGGAGCGACAGAAACCGTAGCCGACGAAGCAGGCGATCTCATCGAAGATGCATGTCGCTGTCGCATGGGGAATGCCCTGGCCCACCGCGCCCGTAATGAAGCGGGCGCGCATGCCTTCCATCTCATTGGAAGTACGATAGTGGCTCATCGCCTTACGGAAGCCGTCGGCCTCGCCGTAGGAGAGGCCAGCGACAACATGGGCAATCTCGAGTACCTGCTCCTGATAGAGGACGATGCCGAGCGTATCCTTGAGGATCGGCTCCAGTGACGGATGCGCATAGCGGACCGGCGCGCGACCGGCGTGGCGGGCAATATAGGGATGGATCATCCCTGCCTGAATTGGCCCCGGACGGCAGAGCGCCGTCTGAATTACCAGGTCGTCGAATGTCACTGGCTGTGTCCGTGCCAACAGATTCCACTGCGCGGGCGACTCGATCTGGAAGACGGCCAGGGTCTGCCCGCGGCGCACCAGGTTCATCGTCACCGCGTCGGGCGGGTCCAACGGTAGGTCGTCCACAGGCGGGCGATTCCCCTCCGTCTGTTCGATGAGCGCCAGACAGCGTTCCATCGCGTCGAACGTGCGTAGCCCCAGGAGGTCGAATTTGATGTAGCCGAGCGCCTCGACATCGTCCTTATCCAGCTCGACGGCGCGGACACCATTGGCCGAACGTCGCACCACCAGACTATCGGTCAGCGGCGCGCGGGTGAGCAACAATCCGCCATTATGCAATGAGAGATGGCGTGGAAAGCTTTCCAGCCGAGGCACAATTGCCAGGAGTACCCGCAAGCGTTGCTCCCACTGATGGCCGCCAGGCGCCTTGCCTAGCGTCTGCCGCAGCATGTCCTCGTAGCGGCCGATGTCTGAGCAGCGGCCAAAGGGTGGCAGCCGTTTCGTGAGCTGACTAATCAGGGAAAGCGGGAAGCCAAGAGCTTTGGCGGTATCGCGGACAGCAAGGCGCAGCCGGTAGGTGACAACATTGGCGACCATCGCGGCATGCTGCTCAGAATAAGTTGCCTCGACATAGCCGATCAACTCCTCCCGCCGACTCGACTGCACATCGACATCGATATCGGGCATTGTCTGGCGCTCGACGTTCAAGAAGCGCTCGAAGAGCAGATGATGCGCCAGCGGATCGACAGCAGTGATGCCGAGCAGATAGGCGACCAGGCTGTTGGCTGCGCTCCCCCGTCCAGCGCAACGGATGCCCCGCCTGCGCGCCTCCCGCATGATGTCCCAGATAACCAGGAAGAACTCTTCGAGGGCCAATGTGCCAATCACTGCCAACTCTTTCGCCAGTTGCACACTGGCTTGCTTTTGTTGTTTCTCTCCTGGAAAGCGCTTCGGCAACGCGTCATTACATAGCTTGCGAAGATATGTGGCGGACGTCTCACCCGCTGGCAGCGGCATCTGTGGAGGAGTACAGGCACTGGCCAGCATTTCGACCGAGCAGGAGGCGACGACATGGGCCGTCTGATCCATGGCAGTAGGCGCCACTTTCGCAAAGAGTGGCGCAAGTTCGCTTACCCCTTTGAGGTATTGCTGGGTGTTGCGGGGGCGCTCATGGTGTGGGGCATCTAGCCCAATACCGAGGCGGATACAGATCATGAGGTCGTACACCTGGCAGTCCTCGGCGACAGCATAGCGGACGCCATTACTCGCCACACACGGCAGCCCAACCTCACGCGCCAGGTGGACCATTCGCGCCAGCAGCAGCCCTGATTCGGGCAAGAGAGGCTGCTGAATTTCGACATAGAGATCCTGCTGTCCCAATATCTCAGCGTAGCGCTCCAGCAGTGTTCGCGCCGCGAGCATTTGTCCATCCGCCGCCAGCTGCTGCACCTTCCCATCACAGCCACCAATCAGCAGTGTCAGCCCTGCGCGATGGGCTGCCAGATCGGCGAGCGCCATCGCTCTGTTCGATACCGCATGAGCATCAGGGCGGTCAGCGGCAAGGTTTGCCTGCGTCAAGAGCTGGCAAAGATGGGCATAGCCTTGCCGGTCCTTCGCCAGCGCAATCAGCGTTCCCAGTGCGCCATCGGGATGACGTACGACCAACTCGCAGCCGGTGATGGGACGTATTCCTGCCACCTGGCATGCTCGATGAAAGCGGACGACCCCCGCAAGTGTCATGGTATCGGTGATGGCGAGCGCAGACATCCCCAGCGCTCTGGCGCGCGCGACCAGCGCCTCGATGGAGCTGCCCGCCGCGCGGAAACTGAAAGGGGTATGGCAATGGAGTTCGCACCAGGAGCGGTGATCATATCCGGTTGTGCTGCGCGTCTCCATCGTGTTTCATCCCATCGGCCGGAGGGTTTTCAGATGTGGGTGTCTGTGTCGCGGTCGGCGTTCCTCTGGAATGTTCAGGATGTCGCGTTGCTACCACTGGTGGCAAGTCCCCACCAGCGCCCGTTGGTCGTCGTATGCCCCGCTCTACTATCAGGAATTTCAATCCGCGCCTAGCATACGTTCACCCCGAGTATTGCTCGCCTCTCTCCGACGGGCCAGGTAAGCGTGCTGGTACCCCCGATTGCCACTGCACAGCGGTGTCCGACTATGCTATCAGAGTGAGATGAGCCCAGAGCACCACGTATGGCTGCATGGCTGTACGCCCTGTTTGCGCTTCAGTGTTACGCTTCATGTGAGCTTCAGGAGGCATCCCATGACCCCAGCGCGTGACGACCAGATGGAGACGAAGATGACCGCTGACACGCCTCATGACGCACCCGACTTCGTGCGTTATCTCAACGTACGCGCCGCCAGCAGCGCCAGCTTCTCGCCCGACGGACATCGCCTCACCTTCCTGACCGACATCACAGGCGTTGCTGAGGTCTGGAGCATAGCGGTCGCACCCGCGGCATCAAGAGATAGCGATGAGAGTCAGAGATCACTCTCCTGGCCAGAGCAGTTGACCTTTGGCGGCGAGCGCATCGCGGGCGCATCGTACTCTCCGGTCGATGATCAGCTCATCATCAGCGGCGACATTGGCGGCAACGAGCGCACACAGCTTTTCCTGATGCGTCTGCGCGGGATCGAGGATGGGGATGGGGACGGCACAACGGACACGACGCTGATCCCATTGACCAATCAGCCAGAGGTGATCCACGTCTTCGGCGGCGGACAGGAGGATGGCTCCGCCAGCAACGGATGGTCACCAGACGGGAAACGCATTGTCTATGCGACTAATGCCCGCGATACGCGTTTCTTCGACATCTACGAGCGCGCTGTGGACGATCTGGACGCCGCGCCGCGCCTGTTGCTTCAGCATGACGGCACGAATTATCCCGCGAGCTATGCGCCGGATGGGCGTTCGGTGCTAGTGGAGCGTTTCGACTCGAATGTGCGCAATGCCCTGTTGCTGGTTAATACGACAACAGACGAGGTCCGACAACTCACGCCCGAGGACGGCAGCGACACGAGTGGCCCGGCGCGCCATGTTTCCCCACAGTGGTCGGCGGATGGGCGCGGGCTGTACCTGCTCAGTGACCGCGGACGCCAGTTCCTCTCGCTCGCCTGGCTCGATCTTGCCACGGCGGAGATGACCTATCTGCGAGAGGACCAGTGGGACGCCGAGGGGCTGGCGCTCTCGCGCGACGGCCAGCGGCTGGCGCTGGTTACTAATGTCGATGGCGCCTCACGCATTGAGCTCTTCGATATCTCGTCTGGCTGGGAGGGGCGGACGAGCTTGCCATCCCCCGATCTGCCGCTGGGGGTCGTGGCTGGCGCGCAGTGGTCGCCTGATGGCGCGCGCCTCGCCTTCACCTTCGCCCCACCCAATGATGCGGTCAACATCTGGCTGTGGGATATCGCCAGCCAGACGCTTACGCCCGCGACGCGGAGCGCCCGAGGTGGGCTTCCCGCCGAGACATTTGTCTCGCCGCAGCTGGTGCGCTATCCGACCTTCGACGACCGGCAGATTCCCGCCTACCTCTTTCTGCCACGTGGGATAGAGCCGCGCAACCTTCCTGTGGTCGTCTATGTCCACGGTGGACCCGAGAGTCAGACGCGGCCCGCGTTCAACCCGGTGATCCAGTATCTGGTGGCGCATGGCTATGGCGTCCTCGCGCCGAACGTGCGGGGCAGCAGCGGCTACGGCTATCTCTACCAAAGCCTGGACGACGTGCGGCTGCGGATGGACTCGGTGGCCGATCTTGCGGCAACGGTCAACTGGTTGGGCGAGCAGGGAATCGCCGATGCGCGACGTATTGCCGTGATGGGCGGCAGCTACGGCGGCTTTATGGTGCTTTCGGCAGTGACAACCTATCCTGATCTCTGGGCGGCGGGGGTTGATATCGTCGGCATCGCCAATTTTGTCACCTTTCTGGAGCAGACCGGGCCGTGGCGACGCAAGCTGCGCGAGCCGGAATATGGGAGCCTGGAAAACGACCGCGATTTCCTCGAAGCCATCTCCCCGATTCACCATTCGGATGCGATCACCGCCGCGCTCTTCGTCGTCCATGGGGCCAACGATCCGCGCGTGCCTGTCGGGGAGGCTGAACAGATCGTCGCGGCCCTGCGCGCACGGAACGTGCCGGTGGAATACCTGCGCTTCGAGGATGAGGGCCATGGCCTGATCAAACGCGCCAATCGCGTCAAAGCGTACCCGGAGATTGCGCGCTTCCTTGATACCTATGTGAAGGGGCAGGCTTGAACCGCTGAATCAACCAACTGCCACTCGCTTCTACTGGCTTCCATCGCTCAATCGAGGCAGACATCGAGCACCCAGGGTCCAGCCTGGTTGGGCGCCGCTTTTGCCAGCTCGCAATACAGCTCGAAGACCTGTTGGTCCGCTGTCCGCACCCGAAAATAGACGCGATCTACCGAGGCGCCTGTCTCCGCCGCCCACCAGCGCGTTGCCAGCCGCCACGTCCCAATAACCTGGACGTTATAGTTGACGCCTCGCCAGGTAAACGCAACTGGCTGCCCCTGATGCGCCACCACACGGATCGGCTCGCCGTACCGTCGCGCCATCGGCGGACCTCCTGCGCATATCAATATGAAGTAAAGCGGCCGCAACTATGTTGAGCGCGGTGTCATGCGATAGCGCTCCTCCGGGAGCACCGCATCGGGCGCATGCTGGTCGGCCTGCAAGAGATCGTCGGCATATTTCCCACCTCCCAGCGCCCGCAGCGCCGCCGCCAGCCGTTCGACACGTTCAGACCCTGCCTGTTGCTGCTCCGCCACCCAGAGCCTCCGTTGCTCCGCTGTCGCCTGATGGAGGCCGCCAACCCGGAGCCGGAGCGCGACATACCGCTCGCCTTCTCCTGGAAGCAGCGCGTCCGGCAATGTATCAGCGTCACTATTTGGCGCGGCATCGGTCAGCATGCCTGCCAGCAGCCGCGTGGCGACCTCCAGCAGCGCCCGTGTCGTGCCAAGTGGATGCGCGAGTCGTCGTAGAACCTGCGCCCGCGCGCTGGTCTCGCTTTCGACCAGCAGAGCGACCTTCCCGACGGCAAGTTCTCGCTCGATCAGCGTCAACGCCAGGCGCTCCGTCAGCGGAACCAGCGCCGCCGCGAGATGCTGCGCGGCCAACGGTGGCTCGAAATACAACCGCGCGCCGAGCCACTGCGCCTCCTCAACTCGCCGCAACGAGCGCAGATCGCTCCCAGTCGCCAGCGCAGCCAGGCGGCTGCCGTCCGCGCCAAATCGGCGAGACAGCGCCTCCATCGGGAGACGCCAGAGCTGGCCTAGCGTGCGAATGCCTGATGTCTCCAGCGCGGCTACTATGCTGGCTAGTGAGTTAATCGCCGTCGCATCGGGAGTCTGTTGCAGGAGCGCGACAGGAAGCGACGCGAGAAACGTGCGCTCCTGCCCGGGCAACACAACCGCCGCGCCAGTGTTGGACAATATGGATGCTAGCCACGCTACTGTCCGCGTCGGCCCAACCCCCACCATGCCGGCCACCTGCCCAACACCTTGTGATGGAACGGCTTCGGTGAGCAATTGGGCAACCGCTGTCGCCAGCAGCGGCCAGACCCGCTCTATCGCGTCTCCATCAGGTGCAGATCCACGCAGGAGCAGGCGCTCGCTTCCCCCAAGCGCCAGGATCAGCGCCCGCGACGCACGATGCTCCTCGATCAGCGGTGTCAGGCGCGTAAAGGCGCGGACCACGAGCCGCCACTGTTCGCCAACGTCAACCTCCGCCATATCCGCCGCGCTCAGGCGCACACAGGCAAATGGCCGTATTTCTTTCAGACACATATGTTCGACAAGATTACGTGGATGCGCGCATAAGCGTCAAGAGGGCAAGATTGGCCATATGCGTACAGAGGTGGCCATCAGTTAATGACCCGCGCCACTCGATGATCGGAGCAGACTCCCTTTGTCTCATACAGCAATTGCTTTGAGGTGGTCTGAAAAAAGAGCCCCCAGGCCAAGCCTGAAGGCTGTTGGAGCGGGAGACGGGATTCGAACCCGCGACCCATTGCTTGGGAAGCAATTGCGCTACCACTGCGCCACTCCCGCGGGACTCTTCCATCCTACCCCAAAACTAGCCGCTGGTCAAGGGGCCGCCCGTAGCCCGCGACCTTGCTGCCATCCACAACGGAGCTTCCAGGTAGCCTCAGGTGTCAGGATCAGACGGCAGCAGCGGAATGCTCGCCCTAATATGCGTACCCTGGTCGGGCGTGCTCTCCAGCGTGAAGACGCCGCCCAGCCGCATCACCCGCTCGCGCATCGAGTTCAGGCCCAGGCGGCCGGGAAAGCTCTCCGAGGGATCGAAGCCAATGCCGTTGTCGCGGATATCCAGCGCCAGCTCATCGGCTTCATTCTGAGTAACACTCAGCGTGACCTCGGTGGCCTGCGCATGCCGGACCACGTTTTGCAGCGCCTCCTGCGCGATGCGATAGAGCGCCTCCTTGGCGTCCAGCGAGATGGGCGGCTCATCCATCAACGTCATATTGACCTCGATGTGGTGACGGGTGCGCGCCGCGGCTGCCAGTTTCTCCAGCGCCACCATCAGCCCCTCATTTGCTAACGATTCCGGGCGCAACTCGAAGATCAGGGTGCGCATCTCCGCCAGCGCCGCTTCGGCCAGCGACGTCGCAAACTCCAGCGGCTGGGCGGCCCGCGCCGGGTCGCGGTCGAGCAGGGTCCGCGCGGTGCGAGCGCCCAGGATGATGCCAAAGAGCGCCTGGGAGACTGAGTCATGCAGTTCGCGGGCAAGACGCTGGCGTTCTTCGAGAGCCGCCAGGTCTTTGCTCTGCTCATACAGACGCGCATTTTCCAGCGCCACCGCCGCCTGGCCCGCCACCGCCGTCGCCAGCATGACATGCCGCTCGGTGAAATAATCCGGCTCGGCATGGACGATGTTCAGCATCCCAATCACGCGGTCCTTAGCGACCAAGGGCAGTCCCATCCACGAGCGGACAAAGGCAAACTCGGTCGTCATGTAGGCTCCCGCCGCGCGTCGAAAGGCCGCCGCCCCTGGCTCATCCCCGCGCACATCGGCCACCACACGCACTTCCTGCTCATCGAGAAAATTGCGTAAGACCTCCTGAAAATCCGGCGAGCGCTCTAATATCTCGATCTCGTCGCCGCCCGCTGGCCCGCGATAGTCCAGCAGCGAGAGTATATCGCCACGCCGCGCGATAATCGCCGCGCCCGAGTAATCTACCACGGTTTTGAGTTGGTCGAGCACGGTATGCAGCAGTGGCCGTAGCTCCAGTGTCGAGACAACGCTCTGGGCGATCTGGAGCAGTGTGGCCAGCTCCTGCGTCCGTTCGTGGACGCGCCGCTCCAGCTCCCGATAGTAGGCCACCCGGTCGCTGATGTCGCGCACGACGCTGAGCATATACGACCGGCCCGAATAGGTAATCGTCGAGCTGTGAATCTCGACATGCAGTCGCGTGCCGTCCTTGCGAACGTCGATGGCGTGCGTCCGAAACGGGCGGCCCTCGCGCGCCGCATCCATATATCGCTCAAATGCCTCGTGATACTCTGGCGCGATGAACGCGGTTGGATGCATCCCGACGAACTCGCGGCGCGTATAGCCGTGCATCGCGCAGGCGGCAGGATTAGCATCGATCACACGCCCGGTCTTCAGGTCGTTGAGAATCAGCCCATCACTGGTAGACTCGAAGATATCGTGGTACTGCCGCTCGCGCTCGGTGACCTGGCTCTCACGAGCACGACGCGCGGTGATATCGGTATGCCAACCGGCGATGCGGTAGGCGCGGCCAGTGGCGTCCCGGAGCGATGCCGCGCGTGTGAGAATCCAGCGCCACGAGCCATCTTTGTGGCGGAGCCGGTGTTCGAGACGATAGGCGCTCTCAGGGCCGCGCAGATGCGCCTCGATGGCGGCCAGACAGCGCTCGCGGTCGTCGGGATGGATGCGCCGCGCCCACTCGTCGAAAGCGTTGGAGATCTCGTCGTCGCCGTAGCCGAGCATCGCCTTCCAGCGCGGCGAATAGTAGACGGTATTGGCGTCGATGTCCCAGTCCCAGAGGCCATCATTGGCGCCCTCGATGGCCAGAGCGAGGCGCTCGCTGGTCGTATCCTTCTCCGCCTCCATCTTCCGGGTTCCACTCATAGCGCGCAGCTTTCCCATCTCGTGTCCCACAGCCATCACGTCGCCGGGCCAGTTGTGCCGGTTGATTCGGGTGACGCGATGCCGACGCGGAGGGCATAGAGGGCGGCCTGCGTGCGGCTCTGCAGGCCGAGCTTGGCGAGGATGTTGCTGACGTGCGTCTTGACGGTCTTCTCGGCAATATGCAGCGTGCGCGCGATTTCCTTGTTGGCCTGCCCCTGCGCCAGCAGCCGCAACACCTCGATCTCGCGCTCGGTGAGCATGTCGGGATTTTCGGGGGTGCGCACCTCGTTCATCAGCCGGGCGGCGGCCTGCGGCGCGAGCCGCACCTGCCCCGCGGCGGCGGCGTGGATTGCGCCGCACAGCTCGTCGGCCTGGGTGTCTTTGAGCAGGTACCCGATGGCGCCCGCACGCACCGCCGCGACCACGGTGGCGTCTTCGAGCACGCTGGTCAGCGCGATGACCTCGGTATCGGGCTGGGCGCGGCGTATCGTTGCGGTGGCGGTGACGCCATCCATCTTCGGCATGAGCAGGTCCATCAGCACCACATCGGGGTTCAACTCAGCCGCCTTACGCACTGCCTCTTCGCCGTTGGCGGCCTCGCCGACGACTTCCAGTTCAGGGTCCAGCGCCAGAAACATTTTGAGACCCTGCCGAACCACGCTGTGGTCATCGGCAATCAGGATGCGTATGCTCATCGCTCGCTCCCCGTCGTGGTGTGATGCGGCAGATTAGTCACGCTGGTCATTCTCGACGGCATTGTATCACAGCACATTGGCCCCGGCCCCCGCCCTCTCCCCCTAACCCCCGCCCTGCGGGCCGCTGATGCTCCGCGCGCCGCTCGCGCGCTCCGAGGCTAGCGCCTCGCGCGCCAGCCCCCTAAAAGGGAGGGGGAACCAGAAGGTGGCTGGCGCGGCTACCCCCCAGGAAGAGTGGAACCAGAAGCGGGGTACCTTGCATGGATGTAACACAAACGTCAGAACTTGTGGGTTCGCGCCACCGCCGTTGGCTAGCGCCGAGAGCGGGGAAGCAGACGATGCACTTTCGCCAGCGCCAGACAGGCTTCGATGTAGCGCTTGTGTGCCTTCTGTTTCATCCGCTCGTGCTGCTCAATGATGTTCTCAGGTGGTCGCTCGCCATTGGCTGTCTCGATGCTGGCGGCATCCAGGAGATAGACGGCTAACCAGCACGTCGCGATGCGCTCACACAGAAGTCTTTCCAGCGCCGTAGGGTGAGAACCCTCTAATTCTGTCTGCATCTGCGCTACACGCCGTATCAACACCTCTGACAGGACGATATCACTGCTCGCCACTGCCGCGATCATGGTGATGTGTGCCAGATGCGCCAAGTCACCTTCTGCCTGTACCACCTCGGGGTGCGCGTCGAGCATTGCCCGAAGCTCGTGGGTCGCCACTTTATCGCCTGTGTAGGCACATGCCAGCAGCGCTCGCTGCTCTGTTGTCGTCCATGCTGTTTTCGTCAGATCTGGCCTGGTGGTGGGCGCTACTATCAGTGACTGCGCCTTTGCTGATTCCTCCACGTTGTTTCCTCCATTCACCCCAACGATGCTGGTGATAGCCTGCCGCGTGTAGCTCTCGTCTCATTGCCGCTCGACACAAAACGTCCAGAGCATCGAGCGGCGCCAGGATCACGGCATAGATGGCCTCGCGCTGTTCTTGTTCGCGCAGCCGCTGCTGTGCCGCTATCCGGCGGAGATTCACCTGCGATTCACGCGCCGCCGCATCGATTTCAGCAGAGAGGCGAGCAAGCTCGCCGCAGCCGAGATATTCGCGCTGGACCTGTCCGTTCACGCGCCGAGAGCGGGTGTAATACTGCCTTTTTGTTCCCTTGCGTGTTTCCCAGGCCATTGTGCGGACCCTCTCCCCCTAGCCGCTGCCCTCTCCCCCTAGCCCCCTCCCCTAAAAGGGAGGGGGGACCAGACCCAGAGGGCGCGTCCGCCCCTGCGAGGGGACATCTGAAGCGGTGTGTGGCGCATAGGTGTAACACAAATTTCAGCGAGACGGCGGCTCAAGATCTGCCTAGCGTCACTGGTGGTAGCGTAGCACAGACACCGGATGGTTGCATGGTGTCATAGCCGGGTATTTGCGGAGAAACGGGACAGTTGTGGTATGAATTAAGCGCTCCTTTGCTGCTCTGTGTCATAAAGTTGCGTCAACCGGTAGCCGATGCTATGCGAATCCGTGACGGTCCAAGCCAAAATCTTTGATAGAGCTCAGCAATAAAGAATCGGAAGTGCGACATGCCAGAACTTGATGGTCTTGCATTGGCTCTGGTTATTGGCGGCATTGCCTTTGCTATCGCCGCTCCTTTCCTCGTGCGAGTGCGACTCTTTCTGCCACCCCCACAAACGCCATTCAGACGAGGAGCTGCCCTTGTGGGCAACGAGGCATTGTCTGTGTCCTGATCTGAGTGGGATAACTAAGTTGCTTGGAAGCGCTCCTCTGTCAGACTTCCTCAATGGTGCGAGAATGCAGCCTAGTCTGACCAGTGCCCTTAACGATGCGGGCGTATAGGAAGGAAAATGGTGGAGGCAGAGATGGGAACGAACACAGTGAGGGGAATGGCCGGTTATTCTGGCTACTCCCCACTCGTCCAGGCCCTCAGAGCGCTGTATCTCCTAACGCTTCTGCCTCTATTGTTTGTGGCATGCAGTTCACCATCTAAGCCCTTGCCCCCTCTCCAGGTATTGCATCTGCCCGACGTGGTGCAACTCGATGCCATGACTACCTTGGAGAGAAAAACAGGTAATCATGACATCGATTCTATCCTTGCCTATCGTTCAACGGGCGCGACAGCCACCATGCACGTCCTCGTTTTGGGAGATGGAGCACTCACTGACATTCAGTTGGATGGTTCGGGGCTTCGCCAGATAAATATGCAGCCACCATGTCGATTCCTGGGAGCAATTGACCATGTGGGCACGCACGGTCTCTGTTGGTTCAACGGGGGAGTGCAGGCATTTGATGTGGACGATACGGCCTTGTCATGGACACCGCGTGTACTCCTCTCTACATCACTCGCGTCCACCGAAGCCTTGGCAAGTCCGACGATCGCGCCAGATGGACTGCATTTTGCCGCCTTGTACAGTGCTAGTTCTGGGTCGCCCTTCACTATCAACATCTATGCGGTAGACCATGCTGTAACTGCCGCTACCCTTGTGGCAATTATCAGGCTACCTGATCTGCATGCGCGGCGCCTCTTTTGGTCACCAGATGGCAAGTGGCTTGCTTTCACGTCCGACGAGACGACGGTAACTGCGAGTTCAGGCACCACATATGCTTTCCAGGTAGCGTCGGTCCTGACGTCGCTCCCGATGCAGCGAAGCCAGCCTATTCAGATTACACTTGGCAAGGACCACCTGACCCAATTGGAGGATAGCATTGACGAGACGAATGTCTGGCGTCCAGGTAGTGGCAATGCCATTTGGACGTATATCGACGAGGGCACGATTTGGCAGATAGATGTAGGTACTGGCGAACGGACCGCCCTATTGACCGTTCCCAACGGTGCTATATGTGCGCTCTCCTGGACACCAGATGGAAAGCAGTTGGTATTTGTACAATGCCTTCGGAGCCTCCTCAGGCAACCTCCACCGGCGAATCTCTATGTCTTTACG
>DASUHD010000174.1:0-11858 GCA_036273675.1 Ktedonobacterales bacterium
CGCCATGCATGGAGCGTTTGTCTTTGCAACTAGACTGCTAGCTTTATATGGGAAATGAGACTATACTCCATGCTGCTGGGTGGTCGGCGCCTGACCTGGCGCGACGGCGTCGCCGATCCACTTCTCCACAGTTATGTCGAACACCAATGATCGAAACGGATGCGATAGCACATGGCTAAGCTGTATTTTACCCACGGCACGATGGGCGCGCAAAAAACCACCCAATTGCTCGCGGCCGCGCACAATTTTGAAGAGCATGGTGGCAGCGTGTTGATTACCAAGCCAGCCGTGGACACGAAAGGCGAGCGCGAGCTAGTTTCTCGCATCGGCCTACATCGCGAAGTAGACTTTCTCACCACGCCAGAGATGGACCTTCAGGCGGAGGCGCTCTCGCGGAGAGAAGCCACTGGGCGTATTAGCGCCGTGCTCGTGGACGAGGCGCAGTTCTTACAGCCAGCGCAGGTGGACCAACTCTTAGCGCTCGCGGTCCTTCACGGTATACCAGTGATGGCGTGGGGCTTACGTACTGACTTTAGAACGCGCAGCTTTCCTGGCAGCCTGAGGCTCCTGGAGATTGCGCACGAACTGAGGGAATCGATCGCCATGTGTGGCCATGGTGGCGGGTGCGAACACCGGGCGCAGTTCAATGCGCGCATGGTCAACGGGTGCTTTGTGGCGCATGGTGACCAGGTTGCCATCGATGGGGAATCGGCCGTGACCTATACAGCGCTGTGCGCGAGGCATTACCTGGAAGATGTCGGGCCGATTGCCTCAGGCGCACGCTAAGTGGCTCGCCGACCACAGGGCGCAGGCGGCACACAGACACAGACACACAGACTCACAGGGACCGAGTGATCGCTGTCTAGCAGTCACCCTGATTTCGCGCCGCTATACGCCATCTGCTACAATGGGCTTGCCGGTAAAGTCGGGATGAGATTGGGCGTCGTAGCCAGTAGAGAAACGTCATCGAAGCGAGGAGTAGCGCGCGCATGCAGTGGGGGACACCGCAGAGTCAGGGCGACGGGAATCGGTCGGACGGGCCGTATCAGCCCTATCAGCCGTACGAGCCGTATGAATCGCATCGGCCGTCCTACGAAGAGATACCGACCGCGCCAGTGCTGCCCGCCATGCCCGCGATGCAGACCGCATCAGCTATGCCAGCCAGCCCAAAGCCTCTGCTGCTGGCACAGGATGTCGTCAAGCAGTTCAAGGTTGGCGGCGGCGGCACAGTCACCGCGCTACGGCATGTCACGCTGACCGTCGGCGAGGGGCGCATCGTCGCCATTCGCGGGCGCTCCGGCGCGGGCAAGACGACCCTGCTCAACATTATCGCCGGGCTGGATTCCCCCACCAGCGGGCATGTGGCGCTTTTCGGGCGTGACCTCGCCACACTGAACGAGCGCAAGCGAACGGAGCTACGACGGCACGATCTCGGCTTTGTCTTTCAGGCGGCCCACCTGAATCCTGTGCTGACCGCGCGCGAGAACGTCGAGGTGCCGCTCCGGCTGGCGCGCACCGCCCGCAAGGAGCGTGAGGGCCGCTCGCACGAGGCGCTGGCGCTGGTGGGGCTGGCCGAGCGCGAGAAACATCGCCCGCCGGAGCTTTCCGGTGGCGAGCAACAGCGGGTGGCCATCGCGCGGGCGCTGGTCCACGCGCCACGGATCGTGCTGGCCGACGAGCCTACTGGCAACCTCGACAGCCATACCGGCCTCGCCATCCTCGACCTGATGCGCCGCGTGGCCCACCGCGCAGGTATCACCTTCATCGTCACTACGCACGATCCCCAGGCGTCGCAGATGGCCGACGAGGTCTACGACATCAGCGACGGCGTGCTGACTCCCGGCCAGCGGTAATTCGCTGACGACTACCGATACGGTTGATCGAACCGCTCGCGCGAGACCACCTCGCCGAGCGGTTTGCGCTTCTTCTTGCCCGCGCCCACAGCTTTGGCAGGGTAGCCGAACGGCACAATCGCCAGCACATCCAGGTTATCGGGGATGCCCAGCAGCGGCCTGACCGCCTCAAGGCGATGGAAGCCAACCCAGTTCGAGGCGACACCATGCGACCATGCTGTCAGAATCATCGACTGGATCGCCCTGCTTCCATCCGAGAGCGCGATAGAGGTTTTCTCGGTCGCGACGACGATAGCCAGCGGCGCCTGCGGGATGTAGGGTCCGGTCGTCGCAATCTGTCCAAGCTGCTTCAGCGTCTCCTTGCTCTGGACGACGATAAAGCGCCATGGCTGCGCGTTACTGGCGCTGGCGGTCAACCGCGCCGCCTCGACGATTTCCCGCACGACATCATCGGGGATTGGCGTATCGCGGAACTGGCGCGTCGCCAGCACCGTACGCACGGCATCGAACGTCTCCATAATGTTACCTTCCTTGCGCTGCGATGATAGTACCTGGCTCATTTCTCTAGCGAAACGGCCGTGAATCGCTGGCGGATCGCCTGTGGCCGCTCGATCTCGTCCAGCAGCGCAAAGGCGTAGTCCTCGGCGGAGATATAGCTTTCGCCCTGATCGTTGGCCAGCAGTTGGTCGCCACCGCGCCGATACTTCCCCGTGCG
Source organism: Ktedonobacterales bacterium (assembly GCA_036273675.1). GTDB lineage: Bacteria > Chloroflexota > Ktedonobacteria > Ktedonobacterales > JADMIN01 > DAHUXT01. The sequence goes on from DASUHD010000174.1 coordinate 2,569, forward strand.
CCGTCCCGGCTGTATCACTCGCGAGGGACAGAAGAACGTCCAGGTGATCGGCGCGGCGCGATACATCACCAGCGTCTCCGCCTGAGCGTTTGAGGTTGGCTTCGCCGCGTCGGGGAAATCGGGCGCATCCTTCAAGAATTGCCCCGGCGCAACCTCCAGACTGCCCGCGCCGCCGACGACGATCAGCCGCTTCTCGCCCGCGCGCCTGAAGGCTTCGATCAGCGCCTGGGTCGAGTCGATGTAGAAGGCGTGAGTGTCGAGGCTCTTCCGTCCGCTGGTCGCGTTGACGACGACATCGGTATCGGCAATTGCTTCTAGAATATTGGCGGGGTCAAAGATATCCACCTGCGCCTCGGTCAGCCGTGGATGAGTAATCGGGCCGTTGAGGTGGTGCGCCAGCGATTTCACGTCGTGGCCGCGCACCAGCGCCTCCAGCGTTATCCGCTGGCCAATCATGCCGCTCGCGCCAAAGAGACCAATTTTCATCTGCGCCACTCGCTTTCGCGTGGTCTCCGACTCATCCTTTACTACACAAACGGAAGTAAGCTATTCAGAGAATAGCACATCTCGCGGCGCTGAGGGCAAACTAGTCCAGCTTGCGGATACCGGGGATGGTCAGAGCGATCAATTCCAGCGCCAGATTGAGCGCGCCGCCCGCCAAAAAGACCCAGGATGCGCCAACACGGTCGGTCAACACGCCGACAAGCGCCAGTCCGACAGGCATCAGCGCCAGCGAGCCAACCCAGTCAACACTGGAGACACGGCCCAGTTTTTCCATCGGCACAAGCTCTTGCAACGATGTCACCCAGATCAATTCGAAGAGGGCGAGACCTGCGCCAAAGAAGACGCTGACGGCGATGACAATGGCGGGCGTGTACTGACGTGGCAGCGGCAGGCCAAAAACGATCACCGCGACGCTCGATACAATCAGGCCACCATAGGCGAAGATGCCACGATGGCGCAGGCGCCGCGACTGGCCAATGAACAGCATCGTGACCAGCGAGCCAGCGGCGATGGCTGTTCCCGTGGCGCCGAGCAGCCAGACGCCCTGACCGTAGACCGATTTGATGAGCTTGGGCAGCGCGACCTGCATTGGCGCCAGGCCCACATTGCCCAGCGACGCGATGGCAATTGTCACCCAGAGCCACGGCGAGCGCACCACGTAGCCCAGCCCCTCGCGGATATCGCCCACCAGCCCCCGCAGACCACCCGGCTTCACGCCGTCACGTGTCTCCTTTGGCAACGGCGGTATATGCACCGTGAGCAGCAGCGCCGCCGAGACGCCAAAACTGAGCGCGTCTATGGCGAAGGCCGCCGATGGGTCGGAAAGCGCGACCAGCGTCGCCCCGAGCGCCGGGCCGAACAGCTGACTCATCTGGCGGCTCATGCCGTTGAGCGCGTTGGCCGAGGGGAGCCTGTCAGCGTCCACCAGCTGCGGCGGAATAGACTGATACGCCGGGAAGAAGAATGCGCTGGCCAGGCCAAAGATCGCGCCGAGCACGATAAGATGCCAGAGCGCCAACAGTCCCATCCAGCCAAGCACGGCAATCGCGCCAACCGCCACGCCCCGTATCGTATCGGACCAGAGCAGCACATTGCGCCGTGAGAAGCGGTCCGCCACGACGCCGCCCAGCAGCAGAAAGAGGACGCGCGGCACGGTTTCGGCCACCAGCACAGCGCCCATCGCCGCACCCGACCCGGTCAGCACCAGCACCTGCCACGCTAGCGCGGTGAGTGTGACGCCATCTCCCAGTGCCGAGATCGTCTGGCCCGACCAGACCAGCGCAAAGGGCTTCGAGCCGAGTGCGCGCGCGAACCGCACGCGCCCGACGAGTGATGAACTGCTCACGGGGTCGCCTCATCTTTCGGGTTCTCCGGGGTGGGATCGCTGGCGGTCTCGAAGAGATAGCGGCGACTCTCATCCAGCAGCGCGAGCAGCGCCTCGGACTGGATGTGAAAATAGGTACGCTGGCCACGCCGCTCCAGCCGAAGGATGCCTGCCTTGGAGAGTTCACCGATGTGGTGAGATATGGTCGCGCCGCTTATATTCAGCAGCGTTGCCAGTTCCTGCCCGTAGCGTGGGCGCTCCAACAGCAGCCGAACGATACGCAGCCGCGATGGATCGCCTAGCGCCGTATATGCCTGCGCCCAGCGGTCCACCGGATCAGGCGATGGCAGCGCGGGCAGGCGGAGACGCCCGGAACGGCGCGCATGGCCAGAGGAGGCCAGGATGCGCCGCGTCCCCACCATCGAGACCAGTGGCTCGTACCGCATGCTATCGAAGAGCGACCGATCAAGCTCGTGATAGTAGGTCACGACTCGATCCGCCAGCATGACACACGGAGCCAGCACCGCCGGGGAATAGTCGCCAGTCCAGCTCAGCCATTCCGGCACGGCGTCGGGCAGCCGATAAGCCGCCTTCGCAAGCGCCTCGCCCGCTGCGTCTCGCTCCTCGCGCAACGACGGCTCGATACTGGCAAAGATGGTTTCCGCGAAGACGCCGAACAGTTCGAGCAGTTCGCGGCGCGCCTCTTCCGGCTCGGCGACAAGGTGAATGAGAGACGTACGCACGCGGCCCGTCAGCCCCAGATAGCGATCTACATACGCCTGCGCGGCGCGGCGATTGCCGACGAGCGCCAGCAGATCACTCGCCGCCAGCGGTGGCGATATGGTCAACTCGCCGCACGTCACCATCAGCCGGAGGAAATCAGGAACTGGCAGGTGCGCGAGCGCATCCAAGAAGGCGGGTATCGTATGCTCGCCCGTAATCGTCGGGACGAGCGCGGCGCATGCCGTGCCGAGCGGCCACTCGTCGTTGAACCAGCGAGCCAATTGCTGCGCCCGGTCGGACTCCATAGCCGCCGCTGCCTCACGCGCCCAGACGTCCCAGCGATCCTGTCCCTGTGGCGGCTGCGCGACAAGCGCCATCGCCTGCAACAGGTCGTAGATCGGGGAGGCATCTATGAGAAACGGCTTGCTCATACCAATCCCTTATCCCTAACACAATTTTAGATTGTAATCTAATCAAAAGTTTTAGATTGCAATCTAAAGATTAGGAGCGCCGAGAGGCGTTTGTCAAGAGACTGCGAACTACTCATGGTGATACTGTGCTAAGCTTGCCTGGACAGTACGGCGCTCTGTGGCAGAGAGCATATGGGCAGAGAGGGTGGAGGTCATGCGGGAGAAGAGTAAGTGGCAGGGGTGTGCCGAAAACGTCGCCATGCTCGGCGTTGGCACGCTGGTCTATCTCGTCGCTTTTCCTGCGGCTATTTACATGCACGAGAATGCTCCCCAGTGGGAAGCGCTTGCAGTCTTCGCCTCGCTTGGACTTGGTCTTCTGCCCGTGATCTGGTACTGGCGCTTCCGGCGCTATGGGCGGTTTGTCGCCATCATTGCAGAATTATTCCTTATATTCAGTTTCACCGCTGCCTTCTTTCAAGGGTGGGAGATAGTGGCGCTCGCGCTGTTCAACGTCGCGGTCATCCTCCTCGTGGTGGCCATGTTTGTCTGGACGGCTCGCCTCACAAAGCGCTTCGAATCAGCCATGCGCGCTGCTGGCGAAGAACTCAACGGCGACCCACTCTTCCGTCGCGACGTGCTCTTCCGCGATGATGGGCAGCGCATTACGGTCTATCCACGACGGCGACGGCTCATACTCATGTGCGTAGGGCAGGCGGCCATCGTTGTGGGAATCGCCTGTGTGTTTGCGTTCGTGAGACCCAACGACCCCCGCGTGTGGATTGTGTGGATTTGGTCGGGGCTGTGCGCCTGCCTCCTAATCCCGATCCTCCTGGCGACGCTCAACCGGACGCTAATCTGCAAGCCCTCGCTCGTAGTTGGGCCAGACGGTATCCTCGACAACGGCTCACTCCCTGGGTCTGGCGTTGGGTTGATCCGCTGGGATGAAATCCTGGCGGTATACCCAACTTCCAGATCGTCAGGCCCGGCGAAATACCACTTCCTCGACATTATGGTCGCAGATCTGTCCACTATTCGCAGACGCCTGCCACTCCTGAAACGCATTGCCTTGCGCACTACCTACTCACGCATGTCTCAGATACTCATCATGCAGACGATGCTGGAGACACCCGTGGACGACCTTGCCCAGCAGATTGACCAATATGTGGAGGGCCATGCGCCTCCTGGGTGGCGAGAAGGCGCACAGGCGGACGACGCATCCACGTCAGATGAACAGTGATATAACCTACCCTCGCTTCGCCCCCGCCTGTAACGTCCGCAAGAAGTCTACGCCCGTCTGGACGCGCTCGTTTGTCGGGGCGGCGTCTACCGCGTTGAGCAGCGCGCTGGCGACCACCGCGCCCTCGGCCATCGCGCCAATCTCGGCGACATGTTCGGGACGCGAGACGCCGAAGCCCACTGCCAGCGGCAGATCGCTGTGGCTACGGACGCGCGCCAGGAACGCCGCCAGATGCTCTGGCAGACGGTCGCGCGCGCCAGTTGTGCCGCTGAGCGAGACGCAGTAGAGAAAGCCGCCGGAGTCTTTGGCCGCCTCGGCCACCTGGGCCAGCCGCTCATCCGGGCTGGTCGGCGTCACCAGATAAATCTGCGCGATGCCGTGCTGGCTGGCCGCCGTCTGGAGCGGCTCGGACTCTTCCGGCGGCAAATCGGGGACGATCAGGCCGACGACGCCCGCCCGGGCCGCCCGCTCGCAGAACGATGCGATGCCCGCGCTGAAGATGGGGTTGTAATAGGTCATCAGCAGCAGCGGCGTCGCGATGCGCGCGTGGATGCGTCCGGCCAGCGCCAGCGCGCCATCGAGCGTCATGCCACCCTCCAGCGCGTGGTGGCTCGCCGCCTGAATCGTTGCGCCGTCGGCCATCGGGTCGGAGAACGGCACTCCCAATTCCAGCAGGTCCGCGCCTGCCTCGCCCAGCGCCTCCGCCAGCGCCTCGCTGGTCGCGGCATCGGGATAGCCCGCCATCACGTAGGGCAGCAGCGCGGTCCGGCCCGCCTCGCCCGCCCGCGTGAATGCCGTCGTTATTGCATGTACAGACATGATTGCATCCCTTCCCAAACGCATTACGTCGCAGCCGACGTATCAGAGGAATCTTCGCCAACTTCCGCCTCATCGAGGCGTGAGTGAATTTTTGACATGGCCCACAGCAGAGCATCCTGAAACGAGTATTGTTGTGTTGGATGTTTACTGACATCAATTCCATCATTCCCGGCCATACTCGCATCATAGGCAGCCGTCAGCGCCTCCAGCACTCGCACGTCTCCAAGCTCACCGAGCGGCTGGACCGTTGATTGTCTCATACTGGGAGAGCTCGTGGGGCTTTGGAGTATCTCTAACAGCGGCCCGACAGCCCGTGGATCGCCACACTCCGCGAGGGCACGCGTCGCCTCGAATCGAAGCGCCATCTGATATCGCGTCTGCTCAGTGATCTCAGAGAGAGGGTTCTCCTGGATGGTCTTGAAGAGGAACTCGACGATGCGTGGATCAGGTGAATGGCGATAGGCTGACTTGAGCCAGGTGATAACATGCAGACGCCGTTCTGGCCGAGGATCGCGCGCGATTTCGAGCAGCACCGGCACAGCGGGCGCACCAAGAAGACCGAGTGGGCCAATCGCGCTCAGGAATTTCCAGCGATCACTACCAAGCGCCATCTCGCGTAGCAACGGCAGCGCACGCTCGCCATGGTGCATCGCCAGAGCCCTCAGCGCGCCAGATGCGGATTTATAGCCTTCCTCGTCGTCCCCGCTCTCTCGTACATAACGCGCCACCGCGTCGAAAGCGCGGTCGTCGTCCATGGAGGCCAGCTTACCGATAGCTCGTCTACGCACCTCAGATGAGGGGTCATGCAGCGCGGCCAGTAACGGTTCCACTTCCCTGGTATCCCTCAAGTCATCCAGTGCAATTATGGCGGCGGCCCGCATGTCCTCATCGTCATCGCGCAGCGCCGTAAGCAGCGGTTCCTCGGTGCGCTCGTCCTCGATTAGACCAAGCGCGCGCGCCGCATTCACCCGCTGATATGTCGGTCGTGCCTGATCTTCCAGCGCGGCAATGAGCAACGGGACGGCCGCGCTGCCAGGACGCGCAAGATTGTCATACGGGTAATTCCTTGTAGGCGTGGGATTCGGGTCCTCCGCAAGAAGCAGGTCGAATACGCGCAGATCGCCAAAGTCCCAAAGTGACAACATCGCCATACGACTCACATCTTCATCGGGATCATCCAACGCGACCCACAGGGCCTCGCGCACCTCCTTGCTATCGAAGTTGCCCAGTACATCCGCGGCGCCCGCGCGTATATTATCGTCTTCCTCGTATCGCAGTGCGTTGAGCAGCGCTGAGACGGCTGGAAGGCCGATTTGTCGGAAAGCGGTGCTCACATGTTGGAAGACCGACATGTCCGTAGTAGACATCGCGGCAATCAGCGGCGGAATGGCAGCGACGCCGAAGTGGCGCATGGCCCTGGAGGCCGCGTTTGCCACCTCATAGACCGTGCTGTCGAAGCACGCGATCAGCGGTTCGATGGCGCGCGGATCACGCAATACTGCCAGTTGCCATATGATTGTCTGCCCACGTACTTCTTCATCCTTGGCCTCACGCAGCAGTGTGAGGAGCGCCTGAAATCCCTCCTCACCTTGCGAGCGTAGCGCCCGTGTTGCCACACCAGCAATGGCGATGCCACGTGAGTACACCCAGGAGTAATAGTCCTCGCGCAGTATCGCCTGCGCCGCTGTCACGATGCGCGGGTCACGATAGTGTCTGAGCACTTTGAGCGCAGCCTTCACCACTGGCCAGTCCGGGTCAGCCAATAGCGCAAGCAGCTGGTCGAGCGCCGCCGGATCAGCGTGTCTGCCGAGCCGCAGAGTCGCTTTGGCGCGGCGAAACGGATCGGCGCTTACCAACCCGGCGCTTATATGTGAATTGTCGGAGTTGTCATCTTCCGAATGTGAATGCATATCGTTCTCTACCTTCGGATCGCCTACAATGTCACGCCGAGCGCGTCGGCGACGGTGTTGATATCTTTATCACCCCTACCCGATAGATTGATGACCACCCGCTCGTCCGGACGCAAGGCGCCGCGCTCTCCCTCGGCCAGCACCCACGCCACGGCGTGCGACGACTCCAGCGCGGGGATGATGCCCTCATCCTCGCTCAGTATCTGGAACGCTCGCAGCGCCGCCTCGTCATCGGCGGCGACATAACTGGCGCGGCCAGTCGCCTTGAGGTAGCTATGCTCCGGACCAACGCCTGGATAGTCCAGCCCGGCGGAGATGCTGTGCGTCTCGATCACCTGCCCATGCTCGTCTTGCAGCAGATAGCTGAGCGCGCCGTGCAGCACGCCGGGTCGCCCGCCCACCAGCGTCGCCGCATGCGCCCCGCTCTCGATGCCGCGCCCACCCGCCTCCACGCCCACTAATCGCACCGAGCCGTCATCCGCGAAGGGGTGGAACATGCCGATAGCGTTGCTGCCGCCGCCGACGCACGCCACCACCACATTGGGCAGCTTCCCGGCCTCGTTGAGCATCTGCTGGCGCGTCTCGCGGCCAATCACCGACTGGAAATCGCGCACGATACGCGGGTAGGGATGTGGCCCGACCGCCGAGCCGATGAGATAGTGGGTCGTTTCGACGTTGGTCACCCAGTCACGCAGCGCCTCGTTGATGGCGTCTTTGAGCGTGCGGCTGCCTGCGCCGACGGGACGCACCTCCGCGCCGAGCAGCTTCATGCGAAAGACGTTGAGCGACTGGCGGCGAATGTCCTCCTCGCCCATGTAGACGACGCATTCGAGTCCCTGGCGGGCGCAGACGGTGGCCGTGGCGACGCCATGCTGGCCCGCGCCAGTCTCGGCGATGATGCGCCGCTTGCCCATCCGCTCCGCCAGCAGCCCCTGGCCCAGCGCGTTGTTGATCTTATGCGCGCCGGTATGCGCCAGGTCTTCGCGCTTGAGGTAGACACGCGCGCCCACCCGCTCGGAGAGCCGCCGCGCAAAGTAGAGCGGCGTGGGACGCCCGGTGTAGGTGCGCTCGAGATCGGCCAGCGTCGCGGCGAAGTCGTCATCGGCGCGGGCGGCGTCATACGCCTGCTCCAGTTCGGATAGCGCGGCCATCAGGCTTTCGGGGACGAAGCGCCCGCCGAAGTCGCCGTAGCGTCCACGCGCGTCGGGGTAGACGCCGTGGCGGTAGGTGGATGATGTTGTGTTGGTGGATGATGTCGTCATGAATCAAGATCCCTCCCCTTGTCCCTCCCCGACGCGGGGAGGGGAGAATATGCGCAAATTATGCCACCTGGCAAGGTATGTACTAGGGCAGGTTCGCGGCATCAATGCCGTGGCTAATCCCACCTACGCGGTTATCTCGTGCGCGCCACACGCAGGAAATGCGCGATTTTGGTTGTGTCTTTGGCGCCGCCAGTCTCGACGCCGCTGCTAACATCCACGCCGCGCGGGGCAACCGCCGCCAGCGCCTCGGCGAGATTGTAAGGCGTCAGGCCGCCCGCAAGGATGATGGGCCAGCGCCGCGCCGCCTCCGCCGCGAGCCGCCAGTCGCCCATCTGGCCCGTGCCGCCGTAGCTGCCGTCGCTCGCGGGCGTATCGAGCATCAGGATTGCCCCGGCGAGCGCATACTCATCCAGCAGCGGCAGGTCATCCAGTGAACGCGGACGCAGCGCACGCAGAACAGGCAACCCGGCCGCCTCGGCTACTGCGGCGCACATCTCTGGCGACTCATCGCCGCTAAGCTGGACGGCATCTAACCCGACGGTCGCGGCAATTTCGGCGATACGCTCGGCCGGCTCGTTGACGAAGACGCCGATGGCGAGCGGGTGTGGGCTGGCGGGCTGCCCTCTCCCCCTACCCCCCTCCCCTAAAAGGGAGGGGGGACCAGAGGCGGAACCCGCTGCTTCGACCAACGTTCGTGCTTGTTCCGGTGTGACTTGGCGGCGGCTGGACGCGAAGACTAACCCGAAGGCGTCAGCGCCCAGCTCGACGACGGCGCGCACCTGTTCAGACGTCTTCAGGCCACAGATCTTGACGAAGGGATCGCTTGCCGCGCCGAAGAATCGGGCCATTGTCCCGCCGGGAGCGGTGGAGAGCATATGCGCAACCTCCTCCGGCGAGCCTGAGCGCATCAGCGCCTCGCCTACCAGAATCGCGTCGGCGCCAAAAGCCCGCGCGCGCGCTGCGCCCACCACATCGCCGATGCCACTCTCGGCGACGAAGAGCCGGTCGGCGGGAACCAGCGGACGCAGCCGCCGCACGACATCGGGATCAACGGCGAAGGTGCGCAGATCGCGGCTGTTGACGCCAATCACGTCCGCGCCC
>DASUHD010000175.1:0-91696 GCA_036273675.1 Ktedonobacterales bacterium
TACGCCACGCACGACTAACTAACGCAATTCTCAGCTAGTGCAGGGTGTCTCGTTTTACTTCGCGTCTCGTTACTTTACGACGCCGAGCGACGGCTCACGGCCTGGCAGAACGCGCCCAGCAACCCCTCCAGCCAGGCATGGTTCCTCTATGATGGCGCCGGAAACCGTGTCGAGCAGTATACCAGCGGTGGCAGCGGCAGCCACAGCTACTACCTGCCGGGCAAAGTCCGCCTCACTGCTTGAGGCTCCTTGCGTCCCCTGGTTCTATCGTGTAGACTGAGGGTAACAATCGCAGAAGGATAGGGCATCGAACGAGGAAAGTACGCGCGATTCCGCTCGTCAGAGAGCCGGTGGCTGGTGCGAACCGGTGTGTGGGTCCGCAGAAGCTCCCTCGCGAGCCGTGACCGTGAAACGCTTACGAGCGTAAGTAGCGGTCGCCGGGTGTTCCCGTTACCGGACCGGGGCGTGTTGGCGCCCTCTGAGGCCGTCGTCGCGAGGCGTCGGCAGAAACAAGGTGGTACCGCGAAGGTTCGCACTGTGCGTCGCCTTTCGCCCTTGTCGGGGGCGGAGGGCATTTTTGTTGCCCGTCGCCGTTCAGGCTCATACTTTCCACATCATCTGGAAAGTGACTCGATGACCCAGAGCGGAGGACCACATGGCACAGCGAAAGACGACGGCAGCAGGCGCGTCGGGGCGGCCACGAACGGCTGACAAGCGCGCGAACACACCGATCACGACGCGCCCACCACAGTACGACTTCGCCACGTTCGAGGCGAAGTGGCGCGAGCGCTGGGAGGCCAGCGGTATCTACCAGACCAACCTGGAGCGCGCGCGGAAACCCTACTATAACCTGATGATGTTCCCCTACCCCTCCGCCGAGGGGCTGCACGTCGGCAACATGTATCCCTACACTGGTTCGGATATCCATGGCCGCTGGATGAGTATGCGCGGCTACGATGTCTTCGAGCCGATGGGGTTCGACGCCTTTGGCATCCACAGCGAAAACTTCGCCATCAAGCGGGGCATTCATCCGACTATTCTGACGGCGCGCAACGTGACCCACTTCCGCGAAGACCAGCTGAAGCGCATCGGCAACCGCTTCGACTGGACGCACGAGGTGGATACTACCGACCCGCGCTACTACCGCTGGACGCAGTGGATCTTCATCCAGTTGTTCAAGGCGGGGCTGGCCGAGCGCAGATCGGCGGCGGTCAACTGGTGTCCCAACGACAAGACCGTCCTGGCCGACGAGCAGGTCATCAACGGCCACTGCGAGCGCTGTGGCTGGCTGGTGGAGCGGCGCGAGTTGGAGCAGTGGTTCCTGAAGATCACCAAGTATGCCGACCGGCTGCTAGAGAACCTGAAGACGCTGGACTGGTCCGAGCGTGTCAAGACGGCGCAGCGCAACTGGATCGGCCGTTCTGAGGGGCTGCAATTCGCTATGGCGGTGGCGGGCGATACCTCGCGGACTATCGAGGCGTTCACCACGCGCCCCGACACCATCTATGGCGTGACGTTCGTCGCGCTGTCGCTGCAGCATCCACTGGTGGCCGCGATCACCGACGAGACGCATGCCGCCGCCGTCACCGCCTATGAGGAGGCCAACCGCCAGCGGCCCGCCGACCACGCCGACGAGGCGCGGCCCGATAGCGGCGTCTTCACGGGGCGCTACGCCATCCACCCGCTGACCGGCGAGCAAATACCGATCTGGGTCGCCAGCTATGTGCTGATGGACTACGGCACGGGCGCGATTATGGGCGTTCCCGCGCATGACGACCGCGACCTGATCTTCGCGCGGGCGATGGGGCTGCCCGTCCGCACCGTGGTCCAGCCGACCGGCGATCATGCGCAGGCGGACGGCGCGGAGGCGTTCACCGACTATGGCGTGCTGGTCAACTCCGGCGCGTATTCGGGTACGCATTCCGATGAGGCGTCGTCAGCGATTATCGCGGAGTTCGAGGCGCGCGGAATCGGCAGCCGCTCGGTCAAATATCACTTGCGCGACTGGCTGATCAGCCGACAGCGCTACTGGGGACCGCCCATCCCCATCATCTACTGCCCGGAGCATGGCGCGGTTCCCGTGCCAGAGGACCAGTTGCCGGTGCTGCTGCCCTTTATCGAGGACTTCAGGCCGAAGGGGACGGGTGTCGCGCCGCTGGCCAGCGATCCCGCGTTCGTGCAGACGACCTGCCCGATCTGCGGTATGCCTGCCCGGCGCGAGACCGATGTCAACGACAACTTCCTGGATTCCGCGTGGTATTACCTGCGCTACCCGTCGTCCGGCGACGACAGCGAGGCGTGGGATCCGGCGGTGACGCGCAAGTGGCTGCCGGTCGATATGTATACAGGCGGCGCGGAACACAGCCTGCTGCACATGATGTATTCGCGCTTCATCACGATGGCGCTGCACGACCTGGGGCATCTGGACTTCGAGGAGCCGTTCCCGCACTTCCGCGCGAACGGCACGATCACTCGGGATGGCGCGAAGATCAGCAAGTCGAAGGGCAACATCATCAACCCCGACGACTACATCAATCGCTATGGCGCGGATGTCTTTCGCATCTATCTGATGTTCCTGGGGCCATATGAGGCGGACGCCGACTTCACCGACCGCAACATCAGCGGCGTCGTGCGCTTCCTGGACCGCGTCTGGCGCGTCGCCACTAGCGCTGCCACCTCGCCGCAGAGCAAGGCGCGTGGCGTGGCGCGGCGCGAGCTGCACCGAACAGTCCAGCGAGTGTCGGAGGATACAGGCGCGTTCAAATATAACACGGCAATAGCGACGCTGATGGAATACGTCAACGGGCTGGAGGCGCGCAAGCAGCCCTCACGCGAGGAGTTGCGCGCGCTGCTGAAGCTGCTGGCGCCCTACGCGCCCTTCATCACCGAGGAGTTGTGGGAGCGCATCGAAGGCGCGGGCGTCGCCTCGATTCACATGCAGCCCTGGCCCAAATTCGACCCCAGCGCGCTGGTGAGCGAGACGGTGACGCTGGTGGTGCAGGTGAACGGGCGGCTGCGTGATCGCGTTACGGTCGCATCGGACGCCACGGAGGAGCAGATTCGCGCGGCGGCGGAGGCGGCTCCCAATGCGCGGCGGGCGGTTGGCGAGGCATCGGTGCGCCAGGTGGTGATTGTGCCGGGGCGGCTGGTGAATATCGTCACCGGGTGATAGAGATATTCCCGCCTTGAGACAAATGGCATAGTGAGAATACGGGGGCCGCAGGCTCAAAACCTGCGGCCCCTGGGTGTTAAGTGGATGGCTCCTGAGGAGTGGAGTGGCCTTCGCGGCATGAATGCCGCGGCTAATCATGCCGCGAAGGTAGCGCCACTCTAGTCTCCGTCCATCTTGATCCAGCCCTTCTTGAGGGCATGGACCACCGCGGCGGTGCGGTCGTTGACCGAGAGTTTCTTCAGGATGGAGGTGATGTGGTTCTTTACAGTCTGGTCGCTGATCTTGAGCGATTTGGCAATCTCTTTGTTGCTGTTGCCGCGCGCGATGTAGTCCAGAATCTCGATCTCGCGCTGGGAGAGTGGGGTGAATACCTGCTGCACTTCGGGCGGCTCTTCCTGGGTCATCTCGCGGAAGCTGCGCAAGACGCGGCTGGCCACCGTAGGACGCGAGAGCACGTTGTCGTTGATGATATAGACGCCGGTGCTCACCTTGCGCACGGCGCTGACCAGGTCGTCGGCGGAGATGCCTTTGAGCAGATAGGCCGCCGCGCCAAGCTTCATCGACTGAAAGAGCTGCTCCTCGTCCTCGAACGCCGTCAGCATGATGATCGCGGCGCGCGGCGAAGAATGGCGAATCTGCCGTGCCAGTTCGAGCGCATCATTAGTGGAAAGAAGCGCGTCTATGAGCACCACGTCAGGCGTATGCAGCTTGGCCAGATCGAGTCCGGCGGCGCTTTCTGAGGCCTCGGCGACGATGGTGCAGTCCCCCGCCTCTTCGAGCGCGTTGCGACAACCCTGACGAAACAGCGGGTGCTCATCGATAAGCATGACACGGATAGATTCCATTGTATTTCTCCCAGCGCGAGTAGTAGAACAGGTATGCGGCGCCTGGCACGAGGGCGGAGAGACAACACGTGCAGTATATACGATGCACAGGCATACCTGCCGCCCAGTGGGTCAAACGGCGCCAGCCCAAAGACCGGCGCCGTTTGTTGCCGCTAAACACTAGATGATACCACGCGCGCCGCCTCAGCGGATACCTTCCCGCGCGCGGATGCGCGCCGCCGCCTCGTCGCGCGTCATGCGGCCCGCCATGAGCGCGTCGAGTATCCCTTCGAGCGTCTCAGAGGGCGCCACCGCAGCGCCTTCCACCGCACCCGCCGACGCCACCGGCTGCGTGCTTGCCGCGACTGGTTCGGCTTCCACGGGCTTCGGTTCTGGCCGCGTACCAAGATAGCGACTGCGTAGCGCCACCGTCATAAAGATGGCGACCATCGTCGCGCCGACCAGCAGTGTCACCAGGCCAGCCCGCGCCGTCTGCTGCCAGTTGTCTGCGGGCGCGCCAAGCATCGCGCTGAGGAGCGCCTGCAAGGCGACAATCAGCCCGCCAGCGCCCGTAATCACGCCGCCAGCGAGTAGCACCAGGACAAAGATACGGTGTGGCCAGGTGACACCGGTCTGGCGTGACCGCGCGTCGAGCCGTAGCATGATAAATATGAAGGGCAGACCTACCAGCAAGAGCGCACCCGCCGATGCGAAATTCTCCGCGGGCGGCTGCGAACCAGCGGGGACAACATGCTCGATCGCGTCAATCAGCAATGTCCGGACGCCCGCCCAGAACGGATAGGCAAAGATGACACCAGCCAGCGCCCACTGAATCAGTCCCGCCGCCGGCACGCCAGACGGCAGATCAGCCGCCTCGCGGGCATAGAGCCACAGGTATGCCAGCACTACGACGAGGCCGAAGACAAGCGCGGCCACCGTGGCCGCGGCCCCATAGGCAAACTCGTTCGAGGAGAATGGATGGCCGAGCAGCTGACGCAGTACCGCCTCGAGGATTCCCCGGCAGCCACCCAGTACGAACCCAAGCCCAAAGCCGAATGCGAGCAGGTGCGCCACCTGGCGGATCCGCGAGTGGCCGTCATGACGCGAGAACGCGGTATAGCCAGCCCAGCACGCGGCGAGGAACAGCGCCGCGCCGCATTGCGCGGCGGTCTGGCGCAGTGGATAGTAGTCGCCGGGATTGCAGGCGAAGTCCCCAGGGTAGCCAGCGCAGGGATTGAACCCACCACTTCGGATCAGGGTGGTCAGCACAATATTCTGGACCGCGCCAAGCCAGAACGGGGTGGCAATGAAGACGATGACCAGTTGCGCGCCGTAGAGATGCAGCCGTTGAAAGACTATCGCGGCTTCTGTAGTGGCGCGCGTTCGCCGCCGCTCCCATTCGAGCAGGGCAAAGAGGCCCGCTGTGGAGAGCGCGACTGAAAAACTGTATGTCGTGGAGCTGTAGCGGTCACCCAACTGCGTAATGCCTACCGCGGCGGTTCCGATAGCAATCAACACCGCGAGCAGTTGTGTAACGTTGAGGAAGTAGGAGCGGACAGCCTCACCGCCTGCCGTCGGATCGGTAGCCATATCGCGGCGAATCAGCCAGTAATGGAGACCACCGAGCAGCAACGTGACCAGCCACACCACGACGAACGCCACCACCGCCTGGACGACCTGGCTGTGGTCTGGCGGTGAGGCATACGGCCCGCGTAGGGGCGTCGTCGAGAGCAGCAGCCCCAGCGAGATACCAGTCGCGGTTGTTGCCGCGATCAGCAGGACGATACAGACAGCATAGAGATAGACTCGATAAAGATTGCGTACCATGGAGCGGTTCCCTTCTCCAATTCAGGAAGACACACCGCTTGCCTCCGCTAGTTGGGAAGTATTGCATGCGGCGGTACCCGGAACGTGCATGGAACCACTCTACTGCGTCACGCGGCAAACCACCAGCCATGTCTCGCAGAATCAGCCGTAGTATTGGTCGTATATTCGTGGATTAGTTTAGGGCAGCAGGGTGAAAACCGTTCTGCTTGTCGCACATGTGATTCGGCCCCATCGGCCTGTTGCAGAACGGACATCGCGGTCGGCCAGACGCCATGATGCCGCGAATATGCTGCGCCAGCTGCTCGGTCTGGGCGCGCGAGAAATAGACGCTAAAGGGGAAATCCGCGTCCTCCTGCGCAAAGTATTCGCCATCGCGCTCGATGAGAATCAACGGCCCCGCCCGTAGCGTGGTGCGATCCACCGCCTCATCGAAGCCAATCTGCATGTTGCCGACGGCAAACTCGATATCAGGCTCTTCGGGGAAGTCAGTGGGAGCGCTCGGCAGTTTTGGCGCCTTGGCGACGGCTTCGATCCGTAGCGCCATGCCACTGGTGATTCGGGCGATCAACTGCTCCAGCGCCTGACCAAGGGCATCCAGTTGCTCGCGTTCGAGCCAGAGGCTCGCGCTGCCACGCAGGCTACGGGCGTAGATGCGGAAGCGGCGATTTCCTGGCTCGCCTATCGCCTCCGCGCCGAGGAGTTGCGCGCGTCCAAAATCTATCTGATCTTCGCTCATCGGTCTGCCCCATGTTATGTGCTAACTGCCAACCGTCCATGATGGCAAGAGACGTTCGCGTCCACACGAGTTGGGACAGTATACCACCTGGCACATTGAACTATCGCACTTGCAAGCGCCTATCTGACAGCCCCAAGAACACCTGACGGTTTCGTCAGGTCCCAGTGGCCATGATGGGAGTAGACCAGCTTCGCGGCATGAATGCAGCGGCTAAGAGTGGGTTTGATAGGAATTCTAAAGGCAGAGCTAGACCTTCTGGCGCGTCTGTTTGGCGACATCGCTCGAGTAGATGCGCGCGCCAAAGAACGCGGCAATGGCGGCAATCGCCAGACACGGCAGGCCGACGATCAACAGCGCCAGGTTCGCGTGTTCGTGGAGGCCAGTCGAGATGCCGCCGACGAGATACGGCGCCCAGACATCGCCAAGCAGGTGCGCCAGCGAGAGGGCGACAGCGAAGGCCGTTGCCCGGAGCAGCGGCGGCGTGGCGTCGGTCAGCGCGGCGACCAGCGGCCCTACCGGCAGATTCAGCGCCATCACCGCGATGATACCAAACAGGATAAAGACTGGCAGCGAGGACGTCAGGAGCGCCAGGGCGTAGAACGGGATTGCCAGCCCGAAGCCGAGCGAAACCGCCAGCACTCGCCCGCCACGGAAGCGAGCGCTCATTTTATCGGCCAGCACGCCGCCCAGCAGTATGCCACTCACGCCGCCGACGACGATAATCGCTCCGGCCACCAGCGCGGTCGCGTTTGACTTGAGGTGGAATGGGCCGGTGTCCGAATGGACATAGATTGGCAGGAAGGTGATCGCGGGCGTCACAACAATGAACATCAGCGCCTGAAGCGCGACGACGACCCAGACAGTGCGGATGCGTAAGACGGTACCCACCGACTGCATCATCGCGCCGAAGCCGCCGGAGAGGCTGAGCGCGGCGCCGTGGGCATCGCCGACGTGTTCCGCCCCATCGCTCTCTAGCTCCTGGCTGCGCTCGACCGAGACGTCGGGCTTATCCTTCACGAACCAGATGAAGAGCGCGAGAATCAGCCCTGGAATGCCCGTGATGAAGAAGGCAACGCGCCACGGCTCGCGCGCGGGATCGATGATCGAGTCGAGCAAGGCGACGATGGCGAAGGCAAGCACCATGCCGACGAGCTGGCCTGACTGCCAGCCACTCATGATGCGCGCGCGCTTCTTCAGCGGATAGTACGCGCCCAGGAGCGCCGACCCGGCGGGGTAGTAGCTGGCCTCGCCCACACCGACCATGGCCCGCGTGAAAAAGAGCGGGGGGAAGCTGCGCACGAAGGCGGTCGCGGCGCTCATCACGCTCCAGAGCGAGACACCAAAGGTGATGACGCGGGTACGGGAGAAGCGGTCGGCAAGCAGCCCACAGGGCAGCGCGGCAACCGCATAGACCAGGATGAAGGCGCTACTCAGGATACCAATCTGGCTGTCGAGCAGGTGGAAATCGGCCTTCAACGCGGGACCAACCGCGACGACAATCAGCCGGTCGAGGTAGTTGACGGCGTTAATGGCAAACATGAGCCAGAAGACCACTGTCGCGTTCTGCATCCATTTGCCGCGCGTCAGAGCGCCGGACGCTTTTCGCGTAGGCGCCACTTCGCTCGCTTCTGGGGTATCTTTGACTGTATCATCCTGGCGATCTTCGATCACGTCGTCGTCCTCTCTCCCCAACCTCCGGTGGCCGTCCTGGCCGCTTGCCATCGGACGATAGCAGCGTGTCCTGTTCGACTATATCACCTCGAACGGGCCGACCCGCTACGCAGTACTGCCTAAACGCAGTATAGTGCGACACAGTTACGACATCGTTACGACACTTTGGCGACAATGTTACAGTGTAGCGGTTTGTATTACCGCCAGCCGATCCCAGCCTGAGTAGTCCGCGACGATGCGTATCTCTGCCGCGGGGAAGGTTGTCTGCGCCAGCGCCACAACCGCCGCCCGCTGATCGTAGCCGAATTCCAGCAGGATCGCGGCTCCCGGCTTCAGGCGTGCGGGCATCTGGGCAAAGAGCCTGCGGAGATGCCCCAACCCATCGTCATCACCATAGAGCGCAAGCGACGGCTCATAGCGGCGCACGTCGTCGGCGAGCGTCGGCGCGTCGCGAGGCGCCACATAGGGCAGGTTCGCGAGCAGCACGTCCACCGGCTCAGGCAGCGGCAGCAGCAGGTCGCCTTCCAGAAAATGTATGCGCTCCGCGACCCCTATCCGTTGGGCGTTCTCCTGTGCCAGCGCCAGCGCGTCGGCCGAGACATCGGTGGCATAGATCGTGTCTAGCCGAGGCTCAAGCCGTGCCAGCGCCACCGCGATCGCGCCGCTACCGGTACCGATATCGGCGACGACAGGCGCGGGTGAGGTCGGCTCTGCCAGCCGGGCGCGCACCTCGGCCAGCGCAGCCTCCACCAGCAGCTCCGTCTCGGGCCGGGGGATCAGCGCGCGCGCATCGGTCAGGAAGTCCAGCCCCATGAACTCGCGATGTCCGGTCAGATAGGCCACCGGCTCGCGCGCCACTCGCCGCGTCACCAGCGCCGCGTAGCGCTCAGCGTCTTCAGGCGCGAGTAAACGTTCTGGATAGGCGAGAACCGTCGTCCGCGCCAGGCCAGTGACGTGGGCCAGCAGCAACTGCGCATCGAGCGCCGCGCTTTCGCTGTCAGGCACGGCGCGAAGCCACCGCTCTGCCAGCGTCAGCGCCTCACCCAGCGTGCGCGCGTTGTCCAGCGCCGCGCCTGGTGTGTCATCTGGCTGCGGTGACGTTGTACCCATGGACTGATCCTTGACCCCATGTATTTAGAACGCCTTACACGACCGTCATGGCCCAGTGGCAATTGGCCATGATGGGAGTAGGCCAGCTTCGCGGCATGAATGCCGCGGCTAAGATCGCGTTGTGATAGGAACTGCTAGAAATGGTAGGTCACTGTCTGGTTCTGTGATAGCGGCCCCTCGAAAGCTAGCGTGGCGTTGCCGAGCAACGCGGCAAACGCGGCGGCGCGCGCCTCGGGCGTCTTGCCCTGAACCGTCTCATCGGGCGTAATTGCGGGCGCGCCAGACCAGCCCGTGCGCAACTGGCTCGCATCGACGTAGACTGCGAGTGACTGTGGGTTGCCCGCCTGATGCTCGACGAGTTCAGTATACGTGCCATGCCCGTCCGCGCGCACAGCAAACGCCCGCGGAGTGTACCACGAGATGTAGATCGTTTGGCTATGCGCCCGTGGCTCCGTCTCGCAGCTTTGATACTCAGGACCAGTGCCGGGGAAGGTGTTATATCGGCCACAGAGCAGAAGCAGCGCCCCGCCGACCATGGTACGGCCTGGCACATCCGAGGTCGTCACCGGGTTGATGATGGCATGTTGGGGCGAACAATCAGAGATGAGCGAGCCATACCCTGGCACGCCTGAGCCGCTACAGCCCACCGGCGTGAACGTGTTGGAATTGTATCCAGCCATGCCTAGAGTCAGCGCGTCGCCGGGCAGATAGGTGCGCTGGAAATCGCTGTAGTCATCCTGGCGGGTGGTTCCGGGGAAGACGCTGTGCCGCCCTTTATCATAGGTCACCGTGATTTGCAGATGGTGCATCGCGCCACCGCCGGGCAGGAGTGTGACCACATCAGTCTGCCGCTCGGTGACATAGGCGTTTGCCTTATTCCCGCCATCATTCGCGTCCACCACCATGAAGCCATCGCCGCTCGTGTTTATCTGGGAGGCAACCCCAAGCTGACGCAACACTGATTCGGCGCGCGGGTCGGCAAAGTAGACCTGCAAGCCTTTGCTCATGAGCGCGGCCTGCCCGACTTTGATGAGCGCCTTCAGCCCATCGCCACGCAGCGCCTTCAGGCGATCCAGCATAGCCATGGACAGCTGGCGCGTAAACGCCTTGCGATCCCCTTGCTGGGGTTTGGCGTCGGTCAGCTGGTATTTGTGGATGATATCTTCGAGGTTGGTTGCGTTCACCGTCACATTGAACTGTGGCACGAGGATCGGGCCGGTGATGGCCAAAATGTCACTGATGAGTCCAGGCGTAAAGGCGATTACCCCCCGCAACGGCGCATTACTTGGGACTATGCCATCCACCGACTCGACAATCCGCATCATTGCCTGCGCGTTCTCGGGAAAGCTCGCCGAGAGATTCGCGTCGCGCAGTCCCCAACCATATTTACAGGTGGGGTCGAAGGCGCGGAATGGCCACCACCAGTAGAGCGCGGGCGGCTGCGGGCCAAGCGATTGACAGCCTTTCACGGCGGTGACCGTCTTCACGCCTTGCTGAAGGCGATAGGGTTCGAGCGCACTCTGGTAATACCTCTGATCGAGCGCATAGGTGTCATTCAGCGCCAGCGGCATGCTCTTGATTTCCCGGCCATCTTGCAGCCCCAGGATGCCGTAGTTGCCGATGAAGCCACCGCCGGGGCGTAACTCCGTCGAGTCCATCGCCGCGATCAGATAGTAGGCGGGCTGACCGATTCCCAGCAGGGCGGGCGCGGCGTCGAGCAAGGTCCGCATCGTATCAGTAGCGCTCAGGATCGTCGGCAGCGATGCCAGCAGCTTGCCAATGGTGGTGGGCGGCTTGAACTGGCCGGGCAGAGTCCGCTGGTCGAGGGAGAGATAGGTCTGGTAGGCGTCGAGCACGTTCGTATGCGCCTGCGCCAGCGCGCTCTGCGCCTGCTGGATATCGGCGGAGGTTATGCCCGCGGTTAGAGCGCTCCCCTGACCTGGCTCCAGTATATACTGGGCAAACTCCATACCACTCTGAGCGGCTGTCGTCAGATCAAGCCCGATATGCGCGAGCAGTTGATAGTTCCGCACACTGGAACCGACCGTTCCCAATGGTGTGGCAACGATCCTCATTGCGCCGTTGATCTCATAGAGGTCTTGCCGCATAGCGGTAATCTGAAGCTGGGCCTCTCGCAGCGTGCCAGCGTTCGCCAACTCGGCGGGATTGCCTGCGACAAGCTCTTGCAGCGCGGAGACACGGCGCGTGACATCGATGGCGTCGTATCCCAGGCGAAGCAGCGGAATAAGCGGAGCAAAGCAGGTGAGCACGAAGCCGAGCAGCAGCAGGGCAAGCACAGCCGCCGCAGCCGGTCGCCGACGCGTTATGGACAGCACGCGGCTGGTTCGTTTGCTGGACGCATGAGCGCAGCCGAGCGAGGCCAGCGTCCCGAGCGCCGTGACACCAACCCCCTGAGCGATGCGCTGGTGGTCATCGCGCGCGTGAGGCCCTGCAGTATCGTTGCCTGGGGAAGCGCCCGGCGAGATCTCGGTGAGACCTAACCCAGTATCCCACCCAGTGTCCCAGCCGTCGCTGCTCAAGTCCGCGTGCTGGACTTTGCCGTTCAGGCCACCGCCATCAACGTGCTCAGGAGGGTTCGGCGGGAGTACGGGCAGCGTTTGCGTCAGTTTTATCTGGGAATTGCGCAGCCTCCCCACGGCGCTCTCGGCGATATGGCCGTTCCGCGAGCCGCTCGCGCCGCTGATATTTTCAGATGTATTCCCGGTGTCCCTGGCGGTGGCCTTTGCGTTTGGGATCGCCTGTGCCTGGTTATTCGACGCGCCACGCCGCTTCCGGTGACCACGCCGCTTCTTGCCCGAGCGCCGCGCGGACGCGATTCGGTCACTCATCCGCGTGCCTCGAATCCTGCCTATGAGGCGTGGGGCATCAGATGCAATCTGGCGCCCTGGTTGTCGGTCTGGACGAAGTGCGCTGGCGCGCCGAGGATCGTCATCTTCTTGACGCCAGTAATCTTCATCTCCTCACCCGGCGTGCGTGTCGTGATATAGCGTTGCACTATCAGCCCCAGCGGCCGGGAGAGCACGATTGCCGCAGTCGTCGCCAGCACGATGTTGTTAAAGCTGTTGTACGGCTTGCGCAGTCGCGCCACTGTCATCGCCGAGAGTCCAGTCAACATACCAGCGACGGCCAGATTCGTGCCGCAGCGCTCGTGAATGGCCATCTCGGGTTCGCCGCCGCGCAGCCGGGCGAGCGCCTGCTCAGCCATCGGCCGTATCATGTCGGTTGGCAGGTCGCCAAAGACGAAAAACCCGGTGGCAAAGGAGATGCCGGAGAGACGGACCTCCGGGAAACGCTTGCTCAATAACACGATGGTGGCATGTTCGAGCGCGTGATTCTCGCGCACGGCGCCGCCCAGTGTCACCTGCTGGACGACCTGCTCTATCGGATTCATCAATGGGTTGTCCTCTCTGTTCGCATGCCCTGTCGCGCATCGTCACGCATCGTCACGCATCCTATGAATATAGATGCGCGACTCCATTCTCGCTATTATCGCATGCGAACGGGGATGGCGTCTGTTAATTCGCAGCCAGTCTGACGATTTCGCCCCAAAGCGGGTTGTTCGCGTTGGTGCAGCATCTGCTCCGTTTCCTGGTGTCAATCGTGCATGATGCACCCAACGCTTAGCAACATTCGTAGATAGGACGAGTGGAGGCGCGCTCCAGTCAACACGACGCGGGCAGCGAGGCAGCCGGAGTACCACCGCCGTTACCCAAACTCGCGGCGTGACGTTGTAACGGATGTTCGTACACAATTTCCAGAGGCTGGCGCGTGTGAGCCTACAATTCAGCGCTGGATCCCTATCGATCTGGAATGGTGATCTAACCAGGACGAGAGAATCGGCGCGTGGCAACTAACATGAGGGACATTGCTTCGGTGCGTGAGGTATTTCCCGGCACTCGCCGCTACACACAACATACGATCTTTGAGCTGGCTGAGACGATTCGCGCGCGCGATATCGTCACGTACGAACATTGCCGTCGTGTCGCTATCTACGCCAATCGCCTGGCCCGCCACATGGGCTGGCATCGTCGCGCCTCCCGCGATCTGGCGCTCGCCGGGCTGATCCATGACCTGGGCAAGACGTGGGTGCAGAACAGCGTCCTGCATAAGCCCACCGCGCTCTCTCAGGATGAGTGGATCGAGATGCAGCGGCATCCGGCGATCGCGGCGCGCATTCTAATGACCTACGATGTGCCTGATGACCTGATCGAGATTGTGCTGCACCACCACGAGGCGTATGATGGGCGTGGCTACCCCGACCATCTCGTGGGCGAGGCGATTCCGCTGGGCGCGCGGCTGCTCACCGTCGCCGATGTCTTCGACGCGCTCACCTCCGCGCGTTCCTACAAGGAGCCGCTGCCGCTCCAGGATGTGCGCGAGCGCATCGAGCGCAGCTCGGGTGTCTTGTTCGACCCTTCCGTCGTCAGTGCGTTCATCGAGCTGCTCGACGCCACGCCTGATTTCCTCTTGCCCAGCCGCGCCATCCCTGCGCCAGTGGAACCGATTCCCGGCTGGGACAATCACGACACGTTGGATTCGATATAACCCACCGTTTGCGATTTACTCAGGATGAGCCGGTCCCCGATCTGTACCGCGACTCGGTCTGCCGGTGGAATGCGGCTCCCCGTCACCCACTGCTCACGGGGCTGTGGTCGCTCTACCAAGACGCGCACCCCCAACGCTCGTAACACGGCGCGGAGTCGTTCACGGGGCAATTGCTGTAACCGCCACTGCCGACACCTCTACTCGCATGGTACGACAAACTAGCAGTAGCGTATACATGCGTCTGGCTCAGTGTCAGGCTGGCTGGTACTTCCGGTGTCACGCTGGTTCTAGGCGTGGGAGAAAGTCAGCTGGCACGACCCAGGGCTGATGACCATCGAGACTGGGCCGAGGCTGCTGTCGTAGCCGTAGGCGCCTGCTTGCGTCACTCCGCTGGTAGTACTCGCGATCGACGCGCCAGGCGGGAGGTACTGAATGCAAAAGGTCAGTGTGAAGTCGAGCGCCCACTGCTGTTTGGCGAGGAGCGTCACTTTGGTAACAGTCGCCCCGGTTGCGGGCACGGCGACCAAGTAATCGCAGTGGGAAGTCCCAGCATCAGCGCAGAAACACACCCCTTGCAGTGTGCAGCTTGTGTCAATGTCCAGCGTCGACTTGAAGGCTGCGAGAGTCCCGCCGAGCACCGGCTGGTCAAGTGCCTTTGGCGTTGGCGTGGCGGCAGGGGGCTTCGGTGTAGCCGTTGCCGTGGTATTTGCTACAGCGGTGTCCGCACATCCGGCGAGTGCGATGGCCAGGAAGATGACGACGAATAATGCCACCCGTTTGCCCATGCGTATCCCTCTCTACTATACTGGCACCGGGCTGGTGCCTCCCGCGCAGAACATCGCAACAGGATAGATTGCCTGCTACATCAGCATACCATGCATGTACAGAGGGGGCTTACGCCATGGTAGCTGCGACATACGCCCCTCCCATCATGTGGTCGTCAGCATTCGCCAAACCAAGGGTGTTTGCAACTATCTAGTAGGTGTCATTGTGGAGACAACTCGACACGGAGGCTGACGAGTCCAGCAGCGCACTCCGACACAGACTCGGGTGCAAAGTGCCGAATCTTCTCTAAGTTCGTCACCGAGCTGGCTCCGAACAACTATTTGAGCGAGCCTTAGATCTGCGCGCCAACTTTGTGTAACGGCAGTCTGCTATGATGTACGCGACGAATGCCAATTGTTCGCGATAGAAGCTATGCGATTGAATTGCTGGAGAGACACACAGTGAGCGCCTCACGAGATGAAGACGCTCTCGCCCCGATTCACCCTGCACATGTTCGGTACATCAAGCTTGGTGAAGGCGGGCGCTGGGAGCGCGAGTGCCTACGAGATGGTATTATCCGGCTCGGGTTCGGGACCGCACGCCCTGACTGGTTTGCCCGTTGCCAGGCAGGTGCATGGGAAGCAGTGGCTGCGGCTTGGGTCGCGGAGAGACGCGGCAAAGGCACTGCGACGAACTTCACGCATCAAGTGCGTGCGTTTTTCGAGGACGACGGCAACACGCTCTGGCTGACCTTCATCGGAGAACAGATGTATTGGGGGCTATTGACACCCACGCCGCCAGCACCGCATCCCGATGCTGGTGGCACCTTCCGCACTGTTGTGGGCGGCTGGCGTTCGACCGACTTGCGCGGTGAACTGTTGACAAGCGACCGCCTCTCCGGACGTCTGACGCGACTCGCGATGTTTCGTGGTACGTCGTGTAATCTGCATGGAAGTGTGAAGGAGTATGCGATTCGGCGCATCAACGGCCAAGCGATTCCTGAAGTCGAAGAGGCGCGGGCGGTGAAGCAGTCGATGGTGGTTGCGATTAAAGCGTTGTTGCGCTTGCTTGAACCGCAGGACTTCGAACTACTCGTCGACCTAGTCTTCTCGGCGAGTGGCTGGCGAAGGCTCGGCGTGGTGGGCAAAACAACCAAGACATTGGACATTGATATCTTGCTACCGAGCACAGGCGAGCGCGCCTTCGTCCAGGTGAAGTCGGCGACAACCCAAGCTGAACTTGACAGCTACATTCAGCAGTTTGTAGCCCTCGATGTATACGACCGTATGTTTTACGTCTTTCATAGCCCAGATCTAGATCGCAGCCTTTCGACTGACAACGAGCGCGTCACCGTGATCGGGGCTGAAAAGTTGGCCGCTATGGTTCTCGACGCCGGCCTTGTCGATTGGCTGATCCGTAAAGTAACGTAGTGGCCTTGCACTTTCAGTGCGCCAACTCAACCCGGAGACTCATGAGGTTTGCGGCATGCTCGGGCTCATACCCCGAGCGCAAATTACCGAAAGTGGCTATTAGCCAGCCCTACGTGCGCACCACACGGCGGAAATAGGTGATGTTGATAACAACATTGACACGATTGAATAGCCGTCCCGCTTCACTCTACCTTTGCCCGTATGGCAACGCCTCATGTGGCTGTAATGAACGCCCCCATTCGCGCGTCTTCTCACACGACCACATTTGCATTTCCCGGCGCGGGGATTGCTGGTATCAGATTCCATCATCGCGTGATAGTGTATAGGGCGAGCAGCGACAGCGTGGCGGCGCGAGGAGCGGAAAGGGTAGCACATGCAAGGGCAGCAGGCGGAGCGGCTGAGCGCGGACCAGATGGTTGACCGCGTCCATGCGGTGGCCGAGGCGGCGCGGGCGGTCCGCGCGAATATCGGCAAAGTCATCGTCGGCAAGGAGGGCGCCGCCAACCTGCTGCTGATCGCACTGCTCGGCGAGGGCCACATCCTCATCGAAGACGTACCCGGCATGGGCAAGACGGTGATGGCGCGGGCGCTGGCCCGCTCACTCGACTGCTCTTTCGCGCGCATCCAGGGGACAGCGGATCTGCTGCCAGGCGACGTGACGGGCGTCAGCTACTTCAACCAGAAGCTCAACGAGTTCGAGTTCCGCCCTGGCCCTATCTTCGCCTCGATTGTGCTGGCCGACGAGATCAACCGCGCTACGCCGCGCACGCAGTCGGCGCTGCTCGAAGCAATGCAGGAGCGGCAGGTGACGGTGGACGGCCGGACGATGCCACTGCCGCATCCGTTCATGCTCATCGCCACGCAGAACCCTATCGAACTGGAAGGCACGTTCCCGCTGCCCGAGGCGCAGCTCGACCGCTTCTTGCTGCGGATGCGTATCGACTATCCCGGCGCGGATGACGAGCGCGCGATGCTCTACCGCTTTCAGGAGGCGCAGCCGCTGGAGACACTGGCGCCTGTGCTGACGGGCGAGGCGCTGCTGGCGCTGGTGCCAACGGTGCGGGCGGTGCAGGTCTCCGAGCCAATTGCTAACTATCTGCTGGCCATCGTCCGCGCAACCCGCGAGCATCCCGCCTTCGAGCTGGGGGCCAGCCCACGCGCCGCGCTGTCGCTCTTCCGCGCCTGCCAGTCGCTGGCGGCGGTCTCTGGTCGACCATTCGTGCTGCCCGACGACGTGAAGCAGCTTGCGCAGCCTGTGCTGGCCCATCGGCTCGTCGTGACAGCGCAGAGCCGCCTGCACGGCCAGGACGCGATGCAGATCCTCGACGAGATTCTGGAGCGCACGCCTGTCCCGGTTGAGCGGATGATGCAGTAGCAGTGACGATACACGATGGGCAGGTAAAGGACATTCCACGATGAAGATGAGTGATATCCCCTTTGGCACGACGGACTGGGATGCCATCGAGCCGACCACCCACTCAGGCGAGACAGGAGAGGCGATCTGGCGCACCATGCTCTTCGGCGAGATACGAGTCCGCATGGTCGAGTACACACCGGGGTATCTCGCCAACCACTGGTGTCAAAAAGGACACATCCTGCTCGTGCTAGCGGGCGAACTGAAGACCGAGCTTGTCGATGGCCGGACCTTCCTGCTTCGGCCCGGCATGAGCTATCAGGTCGCCGACCAGGCCGAGGCGCATCGCTCCTCGACCAGCACTGGCGTCAAACTCTTCATCGTGGATTAGCACATATCATCCTTCATCCGACGCGAGGGCACGGCCGTTGCCGATGTGCTCCAGCACACGTTCGGCGGCGTCGCGGGTCATGCCGTCCACTGAGAGCAGATCGTCGAGGGAGGCGGCGGCGATGGCGCGCGCCGAGCCAAAGCGCTTGATGAGCGCCTTCTTGCGCTTCGGACCGATGCCGGGAATATCATCCAGCACTGACTTGAACGTGCGTTTTGAGCGCACCTGGCGATGGTAGGTGATGGCAAAGCGGTGGGCCTCGTCGCGGACGCGCTGGAGCAGATACAGACCCTGCGAGCCACGCGGCAGCACCAGCGGCTCCGGCTGGCCGACGAGATAGATCTCCTCGTAGGTGCCAATCGCGCCGTGGTTCTCCTTGGCGATGCCTATCACCGGCACGCCAACCGGCAGCTCCGCGATCACCGCCATCGCCGCGTTCAACTGTGGCTTGCCGCCGTCCACAATCACCAGGTCGGGAAGCTGGCTCCACGGGTCGCCAGCCATATCGGCGCTGGTTCCTGCCTCGTCGGGCAATGTCTCCTGCCCCGCCTCGACCTCTTCAATGGTGTCGGCGCTTTCGGCTACCTCGTCGCTCGCTTCAACCTCAGTTACCTCGTCAGCCGCCTCGCTGGTTGGCGCGTCGGTGGTGAAGAGACGCTTGAAGCGGCGTCGCAGCACCTCTTGCAGGCTGGCGACATCGTTCGAGCCGTCAACGGTCTTGATACGGAAGCGGCGATAGTCGCTGGGCTTGGGCCGTCCATCCTCCAGCACGACCATCGAGCCCACCGACGAGGTGCCAGAAATATTCGAGATGTCGTAGCATTCGATGCGGTGCGGCATCGTCGGCAGGTTCAGCGCCTCGCGCAGTTCATCGAGCGCCAGCGCCGTCTTCTGCGAGTCCGAGAGCCACTTGATGCGCTGCTGCTCCAGCACCTCGCGCGCGTTCTGCGCCACCATCTCCACCAGCCGCAGCTTCTCGCCGCGCTGTGGCACAATCAGCGTCACCGCGCCGCCACGCTTCTGCCGCAGCCACTGGCGCAGCGCCTCGGCGTCATCTGGCTCGGCGGCCAGCACCAACTCGCCAGGAATATGCGGCGCGGTATCGTAGAACTGCTGCAAGAACGAGGACATGATCTCGCTCGCGGAGGTCTCGCGCGTACCCTGCAGGATGAAGTATTCGCGCCCAACCAGCTTGCCGCCGCGGAAGAAGAAGACCTGCGCGCAGGTCTCGTCGTCGCCGTCGGCAAGCGCCACCACATCCTGGTCGCCGGGGCCGGTCGTGTGGATGATCTTCTGTTTCTCCAACACCTGCTCCACCGCCTGCATGCGGTCGCGCAGGGACGCCGCTCGCTCGAACTCCAGGTTTTCCGCCGCCTCCTCCATCTGGCGCTTCAGGTCCGCCAGCACAGCCTCATGCTTGCCTTCGAGGAAGAGCAGCACCTGCTCGATGACCGCGTCGTACTGCTCGCGCGAGACGTTGCCGACGCACGGCGCGCCGCAGCGGTGGATGAAATACTGCGTGCAGGGGCGCGGCAGGTACTTCAGCTTCCAGTCGGGCGGCGGATTCTCCTCGCGGCCACGCGGCGGCGCCCACGGCGCGCCATCGTAGCGGCAGGTGCGGAATGGGAAGATCTTGTTCATCAGGTCGAGGGTGGCATCTACGTTGCCGGAGTTGGTGTAGGGGCCAAAGTAGCGGTTGCCGTCGCGCCGGAAGTTGCGGACGCGATAGACGCGCGGGAAGTCTTCGGTCAGCGCAACCTTGATGTATGGATAGTTCTTGTCGTCACGCAGGCGCACGTTATACCTGGGCTGATAGCGCTTGATGTACTCGTTTTCGAGAATGAGCGCCTCGACCTCGCTGCCCACGACAATATATTCGATATCGGCAATCTTGGCGACGAGCGCGCGATTCTTCGGGCTTAGATCGGCGGGATCGCCAAAATACGAGCGCACCCGCGAGTAGAGCGAGGTCGCCTTGCCCACGTAGAGCACTGTACCCTCGGCATCTTTGTGCAGATAGATGCCAGGCTTGTGTGGCAGCGAGTTGAGGACCGCCTGGAGCGTCTCGGAGAGTTCGGCCATCCTTAAACCATCCTGATACATGAAGTATTTGGCGCGCAAGTGGGTTAAATTGTTGACCCCTCACCCGTACCAGAGTATTATAAACTACAGCCCAGTTGGGCATCAGCAAATAGGCGACGCGCGGGAGACCCCCAAGCTCTGCGCGCAGGCGGCTGGCGAATGATCATACGCCCGGACTCTCGGGCGAAGGAAGCGCCCGTAGAGGGAGTACGTATTTTATGCCGAAGACAGCGAGCAAGCGCGATCAGGCGCGCAAGATGGCACGGGTCGCCCGCGCGCATGCGGTTGCGCCGGAGCGGCCTGTCGTCCGTCAAAAACCGTCTGCGAAGCGTGGGCGCTCGAAGCCGCGTGGATTTGCGGCGTTTGTGAGCAATTATCCCTGGGCCACCACGATCTTCAGTCTGGTGGTCGTGGCGGTGGTTGTGCTGATCCTGCGCCAGGGGCAGGTTGGCCCATTTGCCCCGAAGCCCAAGGCGACGGCGACCCCCGCGGTCCAGGCGACCTGTGACCTCAAGACGCACAAGTGCAATAAAGCGCCGATCATGACGATTGACAAGAACGCCACCTACATCGCCACGATCAAGACGGCGAAGGGTGACATCGTTCTCCAGCTCGATCCCAAGACGGCGCCTATCGCCGTCAATAACTTCGTCTTCCTGGCGCAGTCGAAGTGGTATGACGGCACGTATTTCTGGCGCGTGGAGACGCCCGGCAAGCCCAGCCCAATCGACCCCAGTGGCGCGCCGTCGCAGCTGTCGCTGATCCAGGGCGGCTCGGTCGCCAACAATGGCCAGGATGGCGCTGACATCCCTGGCTATACCATTCAAGACCAAAACCCGATACCCGCGGACTATACGCCTGGCACTATAGCAATGGCTGAAGCGTCGAATCCCAACAGCGCCAGCACTCAGTTCTTCATCAACATCGGCGATGAGACGCAGTACTTCGCCAAGAGCTATGTGACCTTCGGCAAGGTCACATCGGGGATGGATGTGGTGAAGAAGATCGCGCCCCAGGACAAGATCGAGACGATCACGATCACCGTGCAGACGCCGACGACCGCCACGCCGGGCAATGGCACGCCGAGCTCGACGGCGCCAGCCGCCACCGCCACGGCAAAGCCGTAACTGAGATCTCCGTAGGCAACAGAATACCCCCTCCCTACATCAGGGGAGGGGGTATTTCATTTCACGCCGTTGGTGTTTCGCGCTCCATCCGCTCTGGCGCGCTCATGCCGATGAGCGTGAGCGCCCGCGCCAGCGCCGCCTGACCTGCGCGCAGCAGCCGCAGCCGCGCCATCCGCACCTCGGTCGAGATCTCTGTACCCTGCTTGAGAATTGGGCAGTGGTCATAATACAGATGGAAAGCGTCGGCGAGGTCCATCGCGTAGCGTGTCAGATGATGCGGCTCCATCGTGGTCGCGACCCGTTCGACGATCTCCTCCATGCGCAAAATCTGCCGGATCAGCGCCAGCTCATGGGTCAGCTGGTCCGGCGGGTCCGCCGCCAGCGCCGCGACGTTGGCGTCGCCGTACTGCTCCTCGGTGATGCTCTGGTCCGCCGCCTTGCGCAGCACCCCCGCCGCCCGCGCGTGGGCATATTGCACCGAGAGGCCGGGGTTCTCGTCGGTCTGCTTGCGCGCGAGATTGAGGTCGAACTCCAGCGGCGTGTCGTTCGAGCGCATCAGGTAGAAGAAGCGCGTCACATCGGGTCCGATGTCCTCATACAGTTCGTCCAGCGTGACCGCGTTGCCGAGCCGCTTGCCCATCTTGACGCCCTTGCCATCCACCTTCAGCGTGACCTGCTGGTTGATCACAACCCGCGCGCTCTCGGCGGGATGGCCCAGGGACTGTGCGATGCTCTTGAGCCGTGCGATATAGCCATGGTGATCGGCGCCGAGCACAAAGATCAACTGGTCGAAGCCGCGCTTGAATTTGTTGCGCATATAGGCGACATCCGAGGCGAAGTAGGTCGGCAAACCGTTCGAGCGCAGCACCACCCGGTCCAGGTCGTCGCCAAAGTCGGTCGTGCGGACCCAGAGCGCGCCATCTTTTTCATACGTGTGGCCACCCGCACGCAGATCAGCGATGCCCTGCTCAAGCTCGCCGCTGGGGCCGAGCGACGCCTCGTTGAACCAGACATCGAACTCGACGCGCATCTTTTGTAGCGTCTGCTTGATGTCCTCGATAATGAGATCAGACGTGGCGCGGCCAATCGCCGCCCGCCGCTTCTCCACGTCAGGCTCATCCAGCAGCGCCGCCCCACCAGCAGCGATCATGCGCTCAGCCAGCGCCTCGTAAAATGGGGCGAAGTAGCCTTCTTTCCTTACTGGCACGTTCGCGCTCTGCTCTTCCGCTGGCTCGTCATGCGGTGTCGCATCATCGTCCGAGTCCTGCTCGTCAGCCTCCGCGTCCTCTTTGTGGCCATAGACGCGCTTCTTCTTCGCCTGCACCTCTGGCAGTGACGCATGCACGGCCTCGGCCTCGGCTGTCTTGCCTTGCGCCAGCAGCAGATAATACTCCATCGAGCCGCCGAGCCGGTTGATCTGGCCGCCAGCGTTGTTGAAGTAATACTCCCTGGTCACGTCGTAGCCCGCCGCGCTCAGCACGCTGGCGAGCGCGTCACCGATGAACGCGCCACGGCCGTTGCCGACGGTGACTGGGCCGGTCGGGTTGGCGCTGACGAATTCGACGTTGACACGCTGCCCCGCGCCGAGCTCGATACAGCCGAGCGTATTGCCTGCCGCCAGAATCGCCGCCGTCTGGCGCAGCAGCCAGTCATTCGCCAGCCGCACATTGATGAAGCCTGGCCCCGCGACCTCCACCGAATCGATCAGGTCATAGGCGGGTACGACCGCCGCCGTCTCGCGAACACGCGCCGCTATCGTCTCCGCCAGGGCGCGCGGATTCGCCTTCGCGCCACTCGCACGCACCGCGGCCGCCAGCTTCATGGCGACGTTGGTCGCGTAGTCGCCAAAGACAGGATTCTGCGCTCGCTCGACCTCGAAGTGCGGTATTTCCACCGCTGGCAGTTCATCCGCCTCTTGAAGCGCGGCGACCGACCGGGTGATGACTTCTGCCACCAGATCGCGGATCACGATAACGACTCCTCTCAACTCTACGTCGGTGAAAGATGAAAACGAATATTCTGGGCGTGCTGAAAACAGCGCTGAGGGCGAGCCGGAAGATTGCTCCCTGAGCAGATCCTCGAGCATCGCCCTCGTCGTTGGCTGCGTTGCCATTGGAGCGGCGCACGGCTATGAGATGCCTGGCGCCTCACCACTACCTCTATTATCTCACTTTGCTCCGTCTCTTGGCATCCACAAGATAGCTGATCACCTGTTCGAGCGTGGCAATCTCGTCGAACGAGCTATCCGTCGCCACGACGACCTCGGTATCCGTGCGCGTATCCATGAACGCCAGCACGGGAGCGCGCTTGGGTTCGCGCGGCGAGTAAAAGTTGCCCGCGACACGCGAGAGACGCTTCCACGGCGACATATTCGAGAAATCGGCCTCGCGCATGGCATCGTAGGGCGCATTCACCTTCACGCCCCGCATGGTC
The DNA here is from genome assembly GCA_036273675.1 of Ktedonobacterales bacterium. GTDB lineage: Bacteria > Chloroflexota > Ktedonobacteria > Ktedonobacterales > JADMIN01 > DAHUXT01. Next base: position 23,489 of record DASUHD010000175.1, read on the forward strand.
ACATATGCGATATCTTCTATCGGCACATGCGTCTGCTTGTCACGCGGCCCGACGCGCAAATAATCGTCTGGCGTGACCACGAGCAGATACTCGTTGGCGTGTATCAGCCGCCACGCATCGTAGACGGCAATCCCCAGCGAGCCAAAGGCTACCGCCCCAACGAGCGCCAGCAGCAACGTCGCAAAAATTGACAGCCCGACGCCGTGGGTGAAGTCGTAGGGAATCGTCACTATCATGATTGGCACGAGGAGGATCAGGCCCACCAGGGCGCAGGCAGACCATCCCAGCGCCGACCGGCGCACCCGCTCAATGCGCAGCGGCCAGACATTCCAGGTATCCGGTACATTGTTGGAACGCGCTGTCTCCAGTATTGCCTGGGCATCCATAATCGCCTCCCGATGATTCGCGCCTGGTAGCATCCCTGGGCATGCTCGCGTATGCCAGAACATCCCGGAAACGCCACCACGTACTGCGGAATTATAGCACAAGAGGCGGCAATGAGCCGCATCTTTTCGGCACTGAGCGGGCGTGCCTGTATGGTACAATGGAGGGTGCTGAAACACGGTTCAGCGCCGCTCAACTACCCATTTGACGCGAATTCGGTGGCAAGTTTTACCCAGAGGTTGGCGTGGCAGAAGAGGCAACGCGCATCGAGCGGGCAGCGGCAGCGCTTCTCCGCTGGTTAGAGCAGCAGAATGGCCCATGGCAGGACGACCGCGTCCCGGTGGATGCGCTGGTCGCGGCTATCGGGCTGGACGTGGCGCGCTTCTCCCCAGCGCTGCACCCGGGCACGTTGGGCTATCTGGAACCCGGCGAGGAGCTTATCTTCCTGCGGGCTGGCCTAGCGGAGCCGGTGCGGCGCTTCACGCTGGCGCATGAGCTTGGCCACGCCGTGCTCCACCGGACCGATGGCCCGGCGGCGCGCACCGCGGGAACGTGGCTAACCCAAGCAGCAGAAGAAACTGACGATGAGTCGTACGAGTCGATCTGTGGCGACGAGGATTTGGTCGCTGCGCTCGAAACCACTGGTACGAAGAGCGAGATGCTTGCCGCAGGTCAGGCCTATAGCGCGCGCGCTCAGCGTGAGGGCGAGGCAAATGCGTTCGCGGCGGCGCTGCTCCTCCCGGCGGACCGACTGCGCCAGGCTATTGCGTCGCTGCGCGCCAGTGACAGCAAGCGTAACATCGCGCGGCATCTGGCAACGCGTTTCGGCGTCAGCGAGGATGGCCTTCTGCGCCGTCTCAGCGCTCTGCTCACGCTGCCTGCGTCTTCACCGACATCATCCTCAACATCTATGGATGCGGGCCAGCCACTCCCACACGCAGCTCCAACGCCCGCGCTCGACGATGAACAGCGCGCAGCGGCGGCAGCGGAGACGCCAGCGCTCATCATCGCAGGGCCAGGGTCCGGCAAAACAACCACCCTCGTGGCGCGCGTGGCATATCTGGTGCGCGAGGGCGGCGTTGTCCCAGAGCGCGTGCTGGCGCTCACCTTCTCGCGCAAGGCCGCCCGCGAAATGGCCGACCGGCTCGGCACGCTGCTCGGCGACACGACCGGAGATGACGCTGATACGTCGGATGAGCACGGGCCATTGGCGCAGCCGCCCGGTCCGACGGTCAGTACTATCCACGCCTTCTGCGGCGATATGCTACGCCGTTACGCGCCCCTGGTCGGCCTGCGTCCGGACTTCCGCGTGATTGGCGAGGCCGAGGGCTATTTTCTGCTGCGCCGCGTCGCCAGCGGTCTGCATCTGCAACACTATATGCCGCTCACCGCGCCAGCGCTCTATTTTCCCGATCTGCTTCGGGCGATCTCACGGGCGAAGGATAGCCTGATCGAGCCTGAAGACTACGCCGCCACCGTGCAGACGATGCTGAATGAGGCAAAGACACCTGATGACCGCATTGCCGCTGAGCGCGCTCAGGAGTTGGCCGCTGTCTACGCCGCTTACCAACAGGCGCTCGCGGCCCGTGGCGACGCCGACTTCGGCGATCTCGTCCGCCTCTGCGTCCGACTGTTCCGCGATAATCCCGATGTGCTGGCAGCGGTCCGCCAGCGTTTTGGCGCGGTGCTGGTGGATGAGTTCCAGGATATCAACCGCGCGATGGGAATCCTGCTGCATCTGCTGACCGGCGAGGATGGCACACTGTGGGCAGTGGGTGACGCCGATCAGGCGATCTATCGCTTTCGCGGCGCCTCGCCCGCCAACCTCGCTCTCTTCACCCGTGAATACTCCGGCGCGCATGTTCACCACCTCAGCGGCAACTACCGCTCGACGCCCACGATCATCGCGGCAGCCGAAAGCATCGCCCGATCGCTTCTTCCTGGCGACAACCGCCTGTCGCTGCGTCCGCTACGGCCCGCTGGCGAGGTATCGCAACGGGTAACGCTTGCCGTCGCGCTAGACGAAGCGTCCGAGCATGCTGGGTTGGTCAAAGCGATTGCGTCTCGCCACGAAGGTGGCTATGCATGGCGCGATCAGGCAGTGCTGTGTCGCACACGGAGACAGGCGCGCGCCATAGTGGAGGCGCTGCACCAGGCGGATATCCCTACGCGCGTCGCGGCGCCATTGTTGGATCAGCCGCTCATCCGCGATGTGCTGGCCGTGCTCTCGCTGCTGACGGAATCAGCAGGCGCTGGATTGTTGCGGGCAGGCGATCTGCCCGGCCATCGGTTCAGCCGGGCGGAGGCGCGTAACGTCCTCGCCACGGCGCGTGAGGCGCACACATCCGCGCGGGCGCTGCTTATGGGCCATCTCGGCGAGGTCGCTAGGCTATCGGGTGCGGGGAAACGCGGCTTGCGAGCGCTCGGTAAGGCGCTGGTGGAACTGCGCACGGCGCCTGATGTCGCGACTGGTCTGGCGCGCTATTACTTCAGCGCTACTGGCCTCGGCTTCACGCTTATGGAAAAGGCGGCATGCGGCAACGATGAGGCGCGCATGCAATCCGGTGGGCTGAGTCACCTGATCGCGCTCGCCCGCCTCTTCGACGATTCACAGCGCGCGACCGAGGACGAACGTGAAGGCGCCCCAGCGGCTTCAGCGGACTGGAATGGCTTTCTCGAATATGTGCGTGTGCTGCTCAGCACGCCACAGGGGCGGGCAGGCATCGAGGACGACCCAGCGGGCGAGCAACCCGACGCCGTCTGGGTGTTAACAGTCCACGCCAGCAAAGGGCTGGAATTCCCGGTGGTGTATGTGCCGGGATTGGCAAACGGGCGCTTTCCATCGCAACGCCAGTGGGAGCGCGTCAAGCCGCCGCTGGCCGAAGACGACGAGCCAACGGACGCGACGCATGACGAAGAGGAGGCGTGCCTCTTCTATGTGGCGATTACCCGCGCGCGCGATGAATTGATCCTGAGCCGACCCGAGCGCCTCGGGCGACGAAGCGCGCGCCCTTCGCCGTTTCTCGCGCCCATCGAGCGGCGGCTTGGCAGCGACTTGCCGCGGCTGGAGTGGCCCGCCACCAGCCCGCGCGCGAGCGAGCAGGAACGCGGAGGCGACGATGGCCATATTAGTGTGCCGGGGTCGCGCGCCAACGATGAAACACTGAGCGTCTACGCCATCGAGACATACGCGCGCTGCCCGCGCCAGTACGCCTACCGCTTTGTCGAGGGGCTTTCCGCGTCCGATGGGAATCTGCCACGGATGCGTCGTGGCGTGCTCGAAGCGCTGCGGCTGCTCCATAGCGAACCGGGCGGAAACAGCGTTTCACCCGACCAGACCAATGCCAACGGCAAAGCGACATTGGAGGAGGCGCTCGAACGTTTCGACGAGGTTTGGGCGGACCAGCCAGCAGCGGCCCAGCAGCCAGGAACCGAAGGCTCAAACGGCGTCCATAACCCTGAGGATAATGAAGTAGAGCGGCCATTTCACGATGTCTATCGCCGCTATGGACGGCGTATCGTAGAGTCCGCGTGGCAGGAGCTGGCCGAGCGCAATACGGCCAACGGTGTAGCAGGCAGACAGGTGGGATTCGAGGAGGCATTGGCAATCCCAATAGGCAGGCGCACTATCGCTCTCACGGTTGATCGTGTCGAGCGCGATGCTCCTGCGCCTGAGTCTGGCGCGACGACGCAACCGGGACGACCAGCGGCAACGCACTACATCCGTGATCGCCTGGGAGCCGCAGCGGACCGGCCAGACCTGCGCGCGCTGCTCTATACCATGGCGGCGGAGCAACAGACGGGCAAAGGGGAACGTGTGGAGGTCAGCCAGCGCAACATGGCGACAGGCGCGCGCGAGCCAGTGACGATACGCCCTCGCCAGCGTGAGAACCTGCACGATGAGCTGACATCCGCCATCGAAGGGATTCTGCGCAACGATTTCACGCCACGACCCGAGGCGCACCGCTGCCAGAGCTGCCCGTTCCTGTTGATCTGCCCGGCGCAATAAGAACGCCTGACAACACCGTCATGCCCCAGTGGCAATGATGGGTGTAGGCCAGCGTCGTGGCATGAATGCCACGGCTAAGAATGGGTTGTGATCGAAACTCTAAGGAGATAACACATGACAGAGCCTGAGAGCCACGACTGCTACATCCAGCAGTTTCCCCACCAGTTGCCACACCGCGACGAGGCAAAGCTGCGTCCCTGCGGCCACTGGGCCTGCGACCCACACACCATTACCTACTACGGCACAGGTGAGGAAAACGACATCCGCGAGGGGGACTACTGCATGGTCTGCTATGAGCAGGCGCTGCCAGGGATGTGTCCCGACCGCGTCCTGCGCAACGCGTTGCATGCTCAGCCTGAATAGCTGATGCGATAGATCAATCCGGCGGCGTCATCGCTGAGATAGAGCGCGCCATCTGACCCAACGGCCAACCCAACCGGCCGACCTGACGTCGAGCCATCATGCAGCCAGCCCGTGGCGAAATCCTTCGGCGGGCCAGCGACGTGTCCCTGGACATCGAGGGGGATGTAGACGACTTTGTAGCCAGTCGGCACGCTGCGATTCCACGAGCCATGATAGGCGACGAACAGACCGCGATAGCTGGCTGGAAACGCCGAGGTGGGGTAGAAAGCCAGCCCCAGCGGCGCGGAATGGGCCTGAATCCTCGCTAATGGCTGCTCCACGCCATCGCAGTCGCCCGGCTTGCCCATATCAGGGTCGATGATGTTGCCCGCGTGGCAGGTTGGCCAGCCATAGTTCGCGCCCGCACGTAGCGCATAGATGGTGTCGGGCGGGATGTTGTCGCCCAGCAGATCGCGTCCCATATTCGTCACCCATATGTCGTGTGTGACTGGGTTAATCGCCATGCCCACCGCATTCCGCAACCCGTACGCATAGCGATGGCCGCTAGAGCCGTCGGGATTGTAGACCCAGACGGAGGCGCGATGGGGGTCCGTCTCGTCGCAGATATTACACGACGAGCCTATCGAGACGTAGAGCTTGCCGTCCGGGCCGATGAGCACGGTGCGCGTGATATGGTTGCCGCCGCTGGGCAGATCGGTGATGATGCGCTGCTCGCTGCTCGCGTGCATGTCGGCGCCAATGGTCATCCGCGTGACACGCGAGGTCTCGCCGACATAGAGTACGTTTCCCGCGAACGCCAGGCTTGTGGGATGTTGCAGGTCGCTCGCCATGGTGACATGCCGCGCCGCCTTGCCCGTCGCGGGATCCACTGGCAACGCGGTGACGCGCCCATTCGCGCTCTCAGCGACGTAGAGCACGTCATCTGGCCCAAACGTGAGGAAGCGCGGCGCCGATAACCCCGATGCGTAGACCTCAGCGGTGAAGCCCGGCGGCAGGTGGAGCGTGGTCGCCTGTGTCGAGCCGCCGAGTGGATGTATCTGCCCCTGGATGAGGGCAAGAGGGTATTCGCGGCGCTGCCAGGCGAAGCCAGCGGCGATGGCCAGCAACGCCACGATGAGGATCGCCACAATGCCACGCCGCGTCAGTCTCTGGCGGCGCATGTTCGGCTGCGACGGTTGTTGAGGCGCTGGCGTTGTTGGAGTTGCCATGGTTCTCTACTCCACACTTCGGTCAGAGTACGCGGGTTCTGACCACGGTCGCGTCTATGTCCGCCAGCGTTGGCCGTCCTGCCAGGGCCATCGCCAGTTCCAGCTCGTCACGCAAAAGTTCCAGTACGTGTTGCGCGCCCTCTACCTGCGCAGCCGCCAGCCCCCAGAGGACCGGGCGACCGACGAAGACGGCGCGCGCGCCCAGTGCCAGCGCTTTGAGCGCATCCGTCCCCCGGCGCACGCCACCATCCAAATAGACTTCACACTGGCCCGATACCGCCTCCACGACCTCTGGTAGCGCCTCGATGGTTGCGGCCACGGTATCGAGTTGACGGCCGCCGTGGTTCGAGACGAGAATCCCAGCGATGCCGTGCTCGGCGCACTGGTGTGCGTCCTCCGCTGTCAGAATGCCCTTGAGCACCAGCGGCAGCGCGGTGATCGAGCGCAGCCATTCTATATCTGCCCAGGTGATCGCCGCGCCATCGGCTTCATCCTCATTTTGTTCGGGCAGGGGATCCTGGGTGAAGTTACCCGAGGGCGGCCACTCAAACGTCGCCTCGCTGCGGGCGTGGCGCTCCTTCTGCCCCCAGCGCGACGAGTCCACCGTCAACACAATGGCCTGGTAGCCGGCCGCCTCTGCCCGGTTGACCAGCCGCTCGGCATGCCCGCGCGTGCTGCTGGAGAAGTAGAGCTGAAACCAGAGCGGGCCAGTCGCCTCCCGCGCGATATCCTCAAGCGTGCGAGTTGACTCGGTGCTTACCGCCATCAGTGTACCCAGCGCGCCAGCAGCCCGCGCCGTCGCGCATTCACCGTCTTCGCAGGCGGCTCCGTGCATCGCAGAGGGAGCGACGCAGATTGGCATCGCCACGGGCGTCCCGAGAAGCGTCGTCGCCATGCTAATCTGACTCACGTCCACCAGCACGCGCGGGCGAATCTGGATACGCTCGAACGCCGCCCGATTTTCTCGCAGCGTCACCTCGTCGTTCGCGCCACCGCTGAAGTAGTCCCACACGGCAGGATGCAGCCGCTCGCGGGCCAGGGCTTCGTACTCGAACAGGTTGATTGGCCGCATCTGGCTCATGATGGTTGACTATCCTCTATCAATCAGTGCTGCAGCCCGCTCACGACTCTGGCATACTTATCGGCCAGCGCCTGCGCCGAGTCGCGCGAGGGCGACTCCGCCAGCACGTGGAACAGCGGGCGGTCCGCGTCGGGAAGGACCAGCACCCACTCGGTCCCCAGGTCGATCTTCACGCCGTCTATTGGGTTGCCACGCTGAGCGCGATACTGCTCGCTGAGCATGCGCATGACTTTGCCCTTGTATTCCCATGGGCAGTTCACTTGCGTGCGAATCATGTGATAAGGCGGAAGCTGCGCCACGACCTCCGAGAGCTTCGTCTCGTAGCGCGCCAGCGCCTCCAGCAGCTTCATGAGCGCGAACATGCCATCGAAGGCGGGATGTAGCAGCGGGAAGACAAACCCACCGTTGCCGTCGCCCACCATGACGACGTTATCGCGGGTAGCCGCGCTGGTGAGCGCCTGCGACATCACCTTGGTATAGATGATCTTGCCCTTCTGGCGCGAGGCCACCGTCTCGACCACACTTGGCGCCGTCACTGGCACGGCCACCGTGCCACCCTCGCGCCCGCGCAGCATCAGCTCGGTCACCGCGGCCAGCAGCCGCCCGCCATCGAGCAGATGCCCTCGGTCATCCACCACATAGATGCGCTCGCCAGCGGTATCAATGCGCACGCCCAGGTCGGTCTTCAGCGTTCCCGTAATGGCGGCCAGCACCTCGATGTCGCGGTCGAACTCCTCGTTGGTGCGCGAATAACGCAGGGGATCACGGGTCGCGTTGAGCGCGATCACGTCGGCCCCAATCTCGTTGAAGATCGCGGACAACGGATTGACGCTCGCCCCGTGTCCGTAGTCTACGACTATACGAAAGCCGCGCTTGCGCACCAGGTCGAGATCGATGTTCCGCAGAAAAGCGGCGGTATAGCGCGGGATAACCGACTGCGCGTATTGAATCTGGCCGATGTCATCGAGATAGACGCGGCGGAAGTCCTCGCGGAAGAAGAGATTTTCGATCTTGCGCTCGGTTCCCTTGCTGATATCCTGACCCTTCTGATCGAAGAATTTGATATCAACCGTGCGTGGATCGAACGGCGAGAGGCGGATGTGAACCCCGCCCGACGCATCGGTCGTGCGGACGTAGAAGCGCGCGACAGGCAGCGGCACGTCCTCCAGGTCCCAGACGTTGATACCCGCTGAGGGCAGGCCGGAGATGATCGCGCGCTTGATCATGCGCGGCGTGCGGTGGGCATCGCGATTGACGCAGACCGTCGCGCCCTTCGAGAGGACCGCGCCGAACGCCGCCCCCAGGCGCGCGGCGAAATCAGGCGTAATATCAACGTTCACCAGGCCTGTGACGCCATAGCGCCCAAAGAGCGAGCGCCTGCCTTGCGATCCCCAGATGATGCTGGACGTGATGACCGCGCCTGTCTCGATCTCTTTATTGGGCCAGATCTTAACGCCCGGCTGGACGATGGCCGCCTCGTTGATGACAGAGTGATCGCCGATCACCGCGCCCTCGAACATCACCGCGCGACCCTTGATGCTGGTCGAGGAGCCGACCAGCGCGCCGCGCAGTTCCGCCCGCTCGCCGATGTACGAGTTATTCCAGACGACGCTGCGGTCCACCTGCGCCCGGCTATCGACGATGGTATACGAGCCAACCACGCTGGGGCCATGAATGACGACACCGCTCTTGATCTTGGCGTCATGCCCCAGGAAGGCTGGACCAAACACTTGCGCATCGTCGGCGATCTCAACACCTTCCTCGGCGAAGACTCGATTGCCGATATCCGTGCCGGGAATAGGCAGGTTCACCTGTCCCTGGAGGATATCGGAGTTGGCCTGCATGTACGTCGCCAGATTGCCGATGTCACACCAGTAGCCGTCGGCGATGAATCCATAGAGCGGATCGCCCTTCTCCAGCATCAGCGGGAAGAGTTCCTGGCTGAAGTCGAAGGGTTTGTCCTTCTCGAAGTAGCTGAAAATTTTGGGGTCGAGCACGTAAATGCCGGTATTGATCGTATCGCTGAAGACCTCACTCCAGCTGGGCTTTTCGAGGAACTGGCGGATGCGCCCCCGGTCATCGGTGATGATGACGCCGTATTCCAGCGGATTGGCGACATGCGCCAGCGTCAAGGTTGCCATCGCCTTCTGGTCGGTGTGGAATTTGATGATCTTGCTGAGGTCAAAGTCGGTCAGGGCATCGCCGCTGATGACCAGGAACGGCTCATCGAGTAGCTCTTCGGCGTTCTTCACGCTGCCCGCCGTGCCAAGCGGGACCTCTTCGCGGGAGTAGCTGATGTGCATGCCAATCTGCGCCCCGTCGCCAAAGTAGTCCTCGATGGCGCTGGCCATGTACTGCACGGTGACGACGACGTCGGTAATTCCGTGGCGCTTGAGCAGATTGAGGATATGCTCCATGACTGGACGCCCCACAATCGGCACCATCGGTTTGGGGCGCGAGACGGTCAATGGTCTCAACCGCGAGCCTTCGCCGCCAGCCATCACTACAGCTTTCATAACACCGGCCCTCCCTCATCACCTGGTCGCATCATTGCCTTGCAGCGAGAAACGGAAGCGATATGTTGTCAGCGCCTGACCACACTGGGCAGTATGGGTCGGGCGGCTCGCGAAACGGGCAGGAGAAAGCGGGATAGCAATATTCCCAGGTTTCATGCTTCCTGACGAGGGGGATGCAACCTTCGCCTCATACCGCTTGCCTATTCCGCCGTCGAAAACGCGCGACTGGCGGGTCGGTCTGTACGAGACATGGACAAGGTGAGCTTCCGTCGCAGCACTGGAAATATCTTCCCTCAGTTTCTATCCTACCACAACTCACGCGGGGTCTTCTCGCCCAGACAACCACTTCTTGGGAAGATGATAGGGGATGTGATCGCGGTGTGTGACCGATTTCACACAACAGATAAGACGGCGAGGCGGACTATGGAGTGATCCACATCCCGCCTCGCCGTCTTATCTGTATGCTAAAGCCATTGACGTTTGCGCTAGACGAACGAGTTAATTCAGGCAGTTGTTACCGCCCATCAGATCGATCCACTCAGCCAGTTGCCGTTTCTCCAGTTGCCAGGGATGCTCTTCCTCGTAGCGCTCTTGGAGAGCAATCAGGCGACAGGCTTCTTCCAGAGTAAATCCGGAATCCAGCAAGGCATCTATCAGTAAGTCTTCATACTGACCCATGACGACACCTCCCATGTATGGTCCACAGGAGAGAGACAGGTCAGGGCGTTGCATACCGAGCAGTTAGTGCCAAACGGCGCAACGCCGTTCTGCTCTCAGCCCGCGGAATATATACTCTGGCATGTACCGCAAAGTGCGTGCCTGACACATACGATGACAGTGAGAAGGCGCCGATCAGGCGCATGTCCAACGCGCCGCGCCACCTCTCGGCGTCACGGGTCGCTGGCCGCGGTACCTGTTCTTTAACCGAAAACCGCTCGGCGAAAGAGCCAGATCGAAGCACTCCCCAGCGCCTCTACCAATAGATACGAGGGAGGGACACGGAAGTTCTGACAGAGGGGTGAAGTCAGGACGTTCGGGCTACATCATAATTGTGTGATCGCGGTGAAACATTGAGTCGGCGCAGCATCGTTTCATGCGCCCGCCATTCCTCGGTGTCGGCAAGCGGGGGCAGCAGTCGCAAACCACTGCCCAGCCCATAGCGGTGATCCAGCGCCAGCCGCAGCATGTGGTCGGCAAAGTGCGGGTTCTTCGGCAAGAGCGAGCCATGCAGATAGGTGCCATATGTGTTGTGATAGACACAACCCTCGCGCCCGTCTTCGCTGTTGTTGCCGTGGCCAGCCAGCACTCGCCCCAATGGCTGCGCGCCGCTGCCCAGGTACGTCCGGCCGCCGTGATTCTCGAAGCCGATGAGCGTGCTCTCGCCCCAGGCCAGGGCAACGTTGCCGATGCAGCGGGCCACCTTCTTGCCTTTGTGGATCGTCCAGGCGTCGAAGATGCCGATGCCTTCCAGGTCTGGGCCTTCGGCGGGATGGTAGTATTTGGCGAGGAGCTGATAGCCGCCACAGACCGCCAGCACTGGCATATCGGCCTCCACCGCGCGCATAAAGCCGTCCGCCTTTACCTCGCGCAGATCGCGGGCGACCTCGTCCTGCTCTTTATCCTGCCCACCGCCAATGAAGAGCATGTCATAGGCGTCGGGGTCGAGCGGCTCGCCAATCTCGAGCGGGGTCACCTGCACGGCCACACCACGCCAGGCGGAACGCTGGCGGAGCACGATGATATTGCCCCGGTCGCCATACATATTGAGCTGGTCGGGATAGAGATGACCCAGCCGGATTGTCGGGCCACTATTTCCGTTATTCCCAGCAATTCCCGCTTCCGCGAATGAATCAAGCATCCTTCTGCTCCCAGTAGCGCGGGGCGAACCCTCGCCGCGAAATCTCCCCACGAACAGCCAGCATCGCGGTATACGTCGGCACGATATAGAGTGTCTCACCCACAGGCACATGCACCAGCGCCGCAGTCAGCGCCGCGCCGATATCCGGCTCGACGGTGTCCGGTGGCGCCCCGGCATACTTGAAGCGGAGCGCGAGATCATACGCGCGCAGCCCAGAGGTCGTCAGGCTGGCAATCTTGCCGGTGACCTGCTCGAAATCGGCGTCCCAGATCCAGGATACGTCCTCGCCATCCGCCGCGCGATCGTTCAGGATGAAGAGCAGGTGATGTTTCGCCGCATCCTGACCGAGCGCCCGCAGCACCTCGTTCAGCCCAGTCGGGTTCTTCGCCAGCAGCAGCAGCGCGGCCCGGTCGCCCATGACAATGCGCTCGCCACGGCCGAACGCGGGCGTGAAGCGTTCCAGCGCATCGTGGATAGCCGGGAGCGTCGCGCCCATCACCACACCGGCTGTTGCGGCGGCCAGCGCGTTATAGACGTTATAGAGACCGGGCAAATGCACTGTGGCATCCGTCTGGCCGAGTGGCGTTTCTAATGTGAAGCGAGAGCCTTCGAGACCGTTGAAGCTCACCTGACGCGCGCGCACGGCAGGGTCGGGCCGCGCGAAACCGCAGGCGGGGCAGCGCCAGTGGCCGATATGGCTGTAGAACCGTTCGGTGACGATCAGCAACTGGCGACAGCGGGGACAGGTGCGCGTATCAACCACATGCACGCGCTGCGCATCATCGTCTGATGTTGGGGCATCCTCGATGCCGAAGTAGAAGACCGGGCTGCCCGCCGGCCGGGCGTCCGCCAGCGCCGCGACCGCAGGGTCGTCGGCGTTGAGCAGCAGCGTCGTGGTGGCAGGCAACCGCGCCAGCGCATCGCGCCAACGCTCGGCGACGGTGTCCACCTCGCCATAACGGTCCAGCTGGTCGCGGAAGAGGTTGGTGACGAGAATCGTGCGCGGCTGTAGCTCCGAGACCACCTGCGGAAACGCCGCCTCATCCACCTCGAAGACGCCCGCCGCGTCGCCCTGGTCGCGCAGTTTTCCGCTGAGCGCCGCGTGAGCCATCAACGATGTGGCGATGCCACGCGCCAGATTCGACCCTTCCCGGTTGCGCCAGACACGCAAGCCACCTTGACGCAGAACGCTGGTGACCAGCGCGCTGCTGGTGGTCTTGCCATTTGTTCCCGTTACCACAATATTGCCACGACGCATTTGTGCGCCCAAGCGCATGGTGACATGAGGATCGACGTAGCGCGCGACCAGTCCCGGCAGACTGGTGCCACCGCCTAGTCGCAGGCGCCGCAACATCGTACCCGCCGCGCGCCCGGTGGCAATGGCCGCGCTGGTGCGAATGCGGAAACGCACACGGTCGCGTGGGGCTGGAGGCAGTGTACTATGTGAACGACCACTCGACGCGGTCACAGGTGTTGGCTGCTTCATAATTCCTATTGCCGCTCCCTCAGCACTCGTTGGAGTGTCGTAATCAGCACCTCATCGGGACATGGCTTTGTCAGATAGGCGCGCACGCCCAGGTCCATTGCCTGGCGGTGATATTTTTCGGCCGCGCGCGATGTCAGGATGACCACTGGCGTCTGTGCCAGCGACTCATTGCCACGAATGACCGAGAGCAACTCGAAGCCATCGAGCCTCGGCATCTCCAGATCCAGCACCATGATATCAGGCAGGTCGGCGATCATCGCTCCCAGCGCCTCGACACCATCACGCGCGAGCCGAACGTCATAGCCTACGCTTCTGAGCGCTCCTTCGAGCGCGTGGCGTATCGAGATCGAATCATCGACAACCAGGACGACTGGCGTGCGATCGCGCGACGGCACAGTCGCGGGAACTGGCCGAGTCGGCGGGGCGGTCTTGCCACCGAGCGCATCGGTAAGCAGGTCGGCGATATCCAGCACCAGAAACAGCCGCCCATCCGAGGCAATGCTCGCTCCGCGCACCGCCCGGCGGCGCAGATGCGCTGGCAGCGCGCGAATCACCACCTCAGACTCGTCCAATATCTCATCCACCAGCACGGCAACCTGTCGCTGACCTACATCGATGAGCAACGCCATATGGGTCACTGGCGGCGTTTCATCCAGGCCAAGCAACTCAGCTAGCGAAAAGACTGGCACTTCATCATACAACGCGGCAGTCGGATCATCCGGTAAGCGTAGCGGGCGCTGTGGTGACGGACGCGCCACGCGCACACGACGCCGGAAGCGCGCGGCAATGGTGTTTGGCTCGGCATCCGGGAGCGAGACGAGAATTCCCGCCTCCGGCGCCATGAACATCTGGCGAATCGACGCGAAGGGGATCGCATACTCATGGTCGGCAACACGCACTTGCAACGCGCGTGTAATGCTCAGCGAGATGGGGACGCGAATCTGGAAGACGGTTCCTCGCCGCTGCTCACTGAGCACGCTGATCGAGCCGCGCAGCCGCTGGATATCAGATAGCACGCTATCGAGACCAATGCCATGCCCCGCTATTACGTCGGCCTGCTCTTTGGTGCTCAGATTCGCCTCGAACATCAGCGCAAGCGCTTGTTCGCGCGTCAGATAATCGGCGTGCTTGGCGTCGAGGATCTTGGCGGACACCGCAGCGGCAATGAGCTGGTGCGGATTGACGCCGCGCCCGTCGTCGCCCACCTCGATGCTGACCTCGGCGCCAGAATACGACGCATGCAGCCACACCTTGCCTACCGCTGGCTTTCCCAACGCTTCACGCTCGGCGGGCGATTCAATGCCATGGGCGACGGCATTACGCACCAAATGCATAATCGGCGCAATCAGCGCCTCGCTGATATTGCGGTCAATCTCGGTATTCTGGCCGACAATGGACACCTGTACCTGTCTGCCGACGGTTTCAGCCGCCTGATGGGCCGCCAGCAGAACACGATCCGCCAGCGTCTTCAAACTGACCAGCCGCATGTGAATGATTGTCTGCTGTATCGTGTGCAACACCGAGCGCTGAGCGTCACTGTTCCGTGTCAGCCGCTGGATGAGTCCATAGAGCGAGTTGCTGAGGGTGGTGGCGTCGAGAACAGCCTCTGAGAGCGCGCGCAGCTTTTCATCGAACAACGTGAAGGAATCGAGTTCCAGGTCATCCCACACGCCTCCGTTTGATTCCTGGCGCACGAGCCAGCGCGGGCCACTTGTCCCTGCGTGCGCGGTGTCGCCAGCCTGACGAATGAACGGATGGAGATCGGTGAGCTGCGCGCTCAGGCCTGCCAGTCTGGCCAGCACTTGATCGATATCTGACTGCGCCCGATGAATCTCCTCACTGCTCTGGGTCAGGCTGGCCCGATTCATCGCCAGAGCATCAGACTGATGCATCAGGCTATCGAGCTGGCGTGGCTCGACACGGAGCATTTCATCTTCGACCGCGCGATGGACGCTGGGTAGCTGCATGGTGATCGGCTCAGCTATCGTCTCGAAGGTCAATGGCACGCGAATCTCGTCGTCCCGCGTCGGGCGGGGAGAATCATGAGTACCAGCCAGATCCCGCGCCTCCGCGAGTAAGGATCTGGCCTCCAGCAACCGCAGGTGGCTCGCGTCGCCCTGTTCGCCCGCCTCCTCAAGCGCCGCTTCGATCAGATCGCCCATCCGAATCAGCAGACTCAGACAGTTCGCCGCGTGCGAGACGGCCACTGGCTGAAGCACCTGTGGCACAACCTCCAGACAGAACAGAACGTCGGCCAGCATGTTAAAGAGATAGGTTGCGACGGTTCCCTTGACCTTGTGAACGAGTTGCCACATGTCGCGCAGGTCATCCAGGCTGCCGGGCATTTTGCCAAACGAAGCGATCATGGCGCGTAAGTCGGCCAGATCGCCTGTGGCTTCTAGCAAACACTCGCGCCGCATCGATTCGGGAATCACGTCGCGCTGGTCGCGCGCTGGCTGGTGGAGCGTTTGCGCGACCTCACCGGGCGAGCGTTGGCGGAGCGAGGCGTTCTTGAAGGTGCGGATAATTGCCTGCGTCTCTACCGAATACTGGCTCTCGTCGAATGTCTCATCCGCCTCATCCGCCTCATTCGCCTCATCGTCCGACTCGGCCCCTATTTCCTCTATTTGTGTTGACGTGTCGGTGGTGTCTGCCTCTGTCTCGTCTGCGGCACGATCAACACCAACCCTGTCATCATCCGCATCGCGTTCAGCTGCATCCGTATGCTCATCTGCTATGTCGGACCGGGCAGGCTCGTCTGCCGCAACGATAGCGCCAGCCCCGCCACCGGCCCGCTCGTCCGAATCAACTGGGCTACCTGTAGCGGCATTGGTTTTGCCTGTGGCGCCAGGCAGAGTGACATCGCGCACGCGGGCGCGAATGTACGCCAGCACCGCATCAATGGCGCCCAGGCTTTCTGCAGAGGGCAGGCCTTCACTGGCCTGTTCGAGGCTGAGCGCCGCGCGCGCGCAGTCCGCCATGCCCGACTGCTCCAGCAATCTCCGCAGGCGCTCGCAAAGCTGGCGGAAATTCTCTGGCGACGGAGGCTGAGCCGCGTTTTCGCCTGTTGCGACCGATGAAACGGAGATCTGGCCGATCAGTTCCCGCACGGCGCCCATGCGCTGGCCAATCGCTTCTGTCGCCTCGCCCGCATTGCCTGCCTCGCCGTGGACGTAAGGATCATTCATGGGCCGATGCCTCCACGCTCATCAACGCATCGAGCAGGGCATCAAGCAACACGTCTATCTTCACGACATACAGCGTCGTCTGGCTGGTCGGATCCCGATAGATACCAGCCCGGAAGCGTGGCGCAGGCGCGCGCGTGGGCGTCACATCTGTGCGTTCACTCTGTATCTCGCCAGGCTGGACGTATGCCATGTCGCCGACCCCAGCGACCACCAGCGCAAGCATCCGTTCGCCAGCCCCAATGATGAGCGCTGTCGGGCCGCTCTCCGGTGTCGCCAGCCGCCAACTTTCGCCGCCGGGAGTTGTGGCTCCTGGCTTGATGACACGCCCGTTACGCGCGCGGGAGCGCGAAAGGCTCGCCATCTCTGGCGCGTCAAATAGGAACGGCGCTGGATCAACCAGCCCAATCAACTCCGTATGCAGCGCGAAGAAACCGAGCATCCATGGCGGGCTGAGCGGGAGCGCGACGGTTGTGGGCAGCGTTGGCAACACCTCACGAAACTGCGTCAGCGGCGCGGCGCACGCGACATCGGCGCAGGTAAAAAGCAGATAGGGATCGCCTTCGGGCGGGGCGATTGGCGCGTCACCGCGTTTCACCTGTTCGAGGGCAATGTGCTGCTCATCAATGGTGCGCGCCCGCGCCAACGCGAGAAGCTGCGAAAGACTGAGAGGAGCCTGCGCGCCCGATAGAGGCGCGGTACGCTCCGAGTCATCTTGATGAGAAGTAGTCATAAAAGAGGCCGCCCTTAGTCTCCTGTTTACCCGCGGTTTCGCCCGTCTCAGCCTTGTGCCTGCTTATGCCCTGTGGCCCGACATATCCTCTGGAATATCGAGGTCAAGCAGCGGGAATATCTTGCTGACTAGCTCAGGTTCGTCAAACGGCTTCGAGATGAACTCGTCCGCTCCGGCGCGTTTGGCGCGAAATCGGTCGATGATTCCATCATGCCCCGACAGCATCACGATAGGCACCGAGTGGAACTCTCGCTTGTGGCTGAGCAGCGTCGCCACATCGTAGCCATTCATATGGGGCAGGTTGATATCCAGCAGGACGAGATCGGGAACCGGCGCCGCGCCTTCTTTCAGCGCGTTGAGCGCGTCGACGCCGCTATGGAAAAGCATCGTGCTGATGCCGTATTTCTGCAAGGAGAATTTGACGATGCGGCAGATCATATTCGAATCATCGACGACAAGCACCAGCTTGCCGCTGTCATCCGCGCCAGGCTCCGGGTCATAGAGCGGCCGTGTCCGGGAAGCGCCGGGATTCCGTGGAATCGATCCAAATGCCTGCATGAGATTCCTCCTCTACCGCGCGACCATGCAACTACGCTCGTTGCCGCCCGCGTCGCCCTCCGCGATTATCATCTCAAAACGCCTAACATGACTGTCGTGCTCCAGTAGCAAATATCGGACTGGGCCAGCTTCGCGGCATGAATGCCGCAGCTAAGCATGGGGTCGTGCCAGGAACTCTCAAGCATCTCAGCACCGTACCATTAGCCGTTCATTCGTCGGCGACAGACTGGCCGCGAAACGTCGCAAAAAGCTCTTCCCAAACTTCTTTATTCTGCGCTCGCACCCGTGGCGAAGCGATGCGTGAGTTGATCGCC
Organism: Ktedonobacterales bacterium; assembly: GCA_036273675.1. Classification (GTDB taxonomy): domain Bacteria; phylum Chloroflexota; class Ktedonobacteria; order Ktedonobacterales; family JADMIN01; genus DAHUXT01. The sequence goes on from DASUHD010000175.1 coordinate 41,184, forward strand.
TCGAAGGCGGTCCCCAGGGCGCGCAGCAGCGTCTCCTGAACGGCGCGATAGAACTCCGGCGCGACCTGAAAGCGACCACGCATGTTGCCGTCGAGTGTGCGCTTACAATAAGCCGCGAAGTCGTCAACGTCAATGCGGTTACGGTCGATCTTGAAATCATACCCGCTGACGCTGGTCAATCGCTCTCGCGCGAGGAGAATCGCGAGTGTATCGGGCGCCAGGCCCAAATGCTGACCTCGGCAGGCCTCTTCAAGCGCGAGCATCGTCTGGTTGATGAACGCCGCGAGCGCCACAAGCTGATCGACCGGCGTCTTCTTCTTGATCCAGTCCTGCTCCATGCGCTGCACGAGCGAAAAGAGGTCGAAGTTGTTCATGCTCAGCCGCTCGGCTTCGTCGGGAAGGCCTGGCGCGCCCGCAACGCCGACCGGCAGGAGGAGCTGCTCGCGCACCAGATGCGCCAGTTGATGGGCAACCTGCTCTTCGGGCTGTCTCACGGCCGTTGCGATACGGCGAACGCTGTGCTGCGTGTTGACCTGGGCTATGACACGCCAGACAGCCGTCGGGAACTGAAGCGGCTGCTGTGTGGGCAACATCGGCGCGAGCGCAAGGTGCGTGCGGGCGCCATCGGGCAGGTGCTCGGCCAACTCGTTCCATTCCTGCTCGTAGCGCATCATCTCCATCACAGCCTGTGTCATCGAGAGCCGCAGGTCGCTGGAGTCCAGTGGCGCGCGTTCGTCGGGGCGGAATTCATATGACCCTTCGCGCCAGAGCGCCATCTCGCGCAACGTCCAAAGCGCCTGTGTCTTGAGCGCCATCGCCAGCTGCTCGCGCGAGAGGATATTCAGATCGACCAGCCGTTCACCTATGCGCTTGCCAAGGGGATCCTGTGTCTGCATGAGGTAGGCGCGGTCAACTTGCGCGGGGGTCACCATATTGAGTTGTTGCAGAACATTCCCAAGGGTCAGCGCCTCGGTGTCCAGTTCGGTGCAACTGGCAATCGAGCCGGACTCGACGTAGATCAGCCCGGAACGATCATCCTCGGAGTGGAGGTGAAGCGCGCCAGTGCTGGAATTCAGCCCCATGACCTGCAACAATTCAGCCGGACGGAACCCTTCGAGCCGACCTTTGAGTACAGAATCCTGTGGCATGTGAAAAACTCTCTAGAATACCAGGCGCAACGCATACCGAACGCTGCGATGGAGTTACATTGCTGGCGTCGTGCGCCGAGACAAACCAGCCATTCGCACCGGGGGCATTATACTCTTTCGCTAGGGTTGGGGCAACGGTCCCACCCGTTCGACATCGCTCTCAGGCGCCCGGAGCAGCAGCTCAGCCATGGTCTCGCCCAGTACCGGATGTGTCAGCGAAGGGGCCAGTTCCGCCAGCGGCGCAAGGACAAACACGCGCTCCGGCATGCGTGGATGCGGGATCGTCAGTGTTGGTGTATTGAGTATCAATCTGTCATAGAGCAACAAATCAATATCGATCACCCGTGGACCATAGCGCGGCCCCGAGCTTCGGCCAAGCTGACGCTCGATCTCCTTCGCGGCGTGGAGCAATGCGCCGGGAGAGAGGCTGGTCGTGGCCTGGCAGACAAGGTTGCGGAATCGCGGCTGGTTGGTATAGAGCATTGGTGCGGTGTCGTACACCGAAGATACGCGCTCGACTGTGACGATGGCGGCTAGCGCGCGGAGCGCGGCGGAGAGGTTGGCGTCGCGGTCGCCGATGTTGCTGCCCAACCCCAGATAGACTGTATGGATAGCAGCGGCGTCGTCTTGTTTGGTCATTGGCAACTTCGTTCCTCGTGCTCCAACCAGACTAACTCTCTACCCAATCAGGCCGATGAATTGACGGCGTATAGCTCAAGCGCTATAGTGTGCTCCGCCTGATTGAACGGCTATCAGTCGAGGGAGAGACGATTATGCGTGGGTTCGCCGGGCGCAGGTGGTGGCTGTTGCGTGCGCTTGCCGTCGCGCTGGCGGGCGCGGCTTGTCTGATCATTGCCGCGTGCGGCTCGCCATCGACGCCGCAACTGAACCTGCCCGGCGGCACGTATAACAACACTACCTATGGCTTCAAGGTGACGTATCCGCGCAACTGGCAGCCGAATTCATACAATGCGACTCCATCGACCGACGGTTCGGCAGCGCCCATCCCCTTCAACCTCATTATCACACGCACCGGTGACGCCCACAGCGCAGCATCGCTCATCTCGACCTGCACGATCACCGTTCTGAACATGAAGAATACGGACATCGCCAAGAGCGCGGCCAGCCTCGCCACGAATAAGACGCTGCAACTGGCGACCATCGGCGGTGAGCCGGGCTATAAGAGCAACCCACTGGTTCAGGATATCCCCAATTCGCAGATCAGCGTCACGCATATAGACTACTACGTGGTTCACGGCGACTACGAATACCAGATTAGCACGGATTCGGTGAAGGGCGATAACGCCGACGCTGACCTGGCGAGTATGGTCGCGAGCTTTTCGTTTGGGGGATAGGCGGATCCTCACCCCCTACCTGCTCCCTGCCTCGGGGAGGGGCCGCAATGCCCCAGGGGTCATGGTGGGAGTAGGCCAGCTTCGCGGCATGAATGCCGCGGCTACGAACGGGGTTTGAGAGGAACTCTTAAGCCATAGCTCGGCTGATAGAACTCGTTCCCAGCGTGTTTGCCGTCGTGCTCGCACGCCACGCTCCGTGCTATAATGGCCCCATCCGCATTTCGCGTCACCTCCTGGGCATTCCGTGCGTCTTTGTAGGGAGATTCCTCATGCAGCAAGGTCGAGCAGCCGTCCGCGTGTAATGGGTTTGGCTGGGGTGTTTGAGGGGATGGGCGAGATGAGCAGCCCGCTCAGTATAGCATCGGTCACCAGCGTCATCAAAAGTGTGCTCGAAAACGGCCTCGTCATGCACGGCGCGACCGCCGTCGTGGGCGAGCTGGCTGTCACCGCGATGCCACCCGACCGCATCACCACAGGCGCCGACGAGCGCAGCCAGCTCAACATCTATCTCTACCGCATCACGCCGAACACCGCCTGGCGCACGATTCCCTCTGAGGCAACACAATCGAACGGCGCGCGTGCCGTCCCGCTCTCGCTCGACCTGCATTACCTGCTCACCGCATACGGTGAGCGCGACTACCACGCCGAGACGCTGCTGGGCAGCGCGATGGAGCTACTGCACCAGATGCCCGTACTAACCCATGAGACAATCGCGCCGACGCTGGCGTCTCTGGCCGAACGCAGTGGGTCGGGCGCGTCAGTTTTCGCAGATGTGATCGACTCCATTGACCGGATTACCCTTTCTCCTGAATTCTTAAGTATGGAAGACCTGACCAAACTCTGGTCCGCGCTCCAGGCGCGCTTCCGGCTCTCGGCGACCTATCAGGTGTCCGTCCTGATGCGCGCCGCGCCGGATGTTGCCGTCTCGTCAAAGAGCAGTCGCAATCGATGATGTAGCGATTCGAGCAGGTGGATTAGCATGAGCGCAACCACGCGACAACCACGTCAGACCTGGCAGAGCGCCAACCAGCGATACCTCATGGCGTCGCTGGATCGGGTGCGTGTCGCCCTGGAACGGCATGCTGCGCGCCGCCGGGACACAGATACCCTTGATAGTCCGCCTGATGCTGGGCCCGCGCTTCCTCCCTCGCCAAAGATGATCGGCGATTCGCCCGCCGCCTTAGAGCGACTCTGCGAGGTCTTCGGCCTCTCAGCCTTCGAGCGCGACACGCTGCTGCTTTGCGCGGGCATCGAGCTTGATGGCCGATTTGCCGCCCTCTGCGCCAGCGCCCAGGGCGATCCCTCACGCCCCTGGCCAACGTTTGGGATGGCGCTCGCCGCGCTCGACGAGGCCCATTGGAGCGCGCTCTTGCCCCAGGCGCCGCTACGCCGCTGGCGATTGGTCGATCCGGGCCAGGGAGGCATTATCACCACCGCGCCGCTACGAATTGATGAATCAGCGCTGCACTACCTCACCGGGCTTGAGTCTCCCGATGAACGGCTGGCAGGCATCATTGTGCCGGTGGATGCTCCAGATGAGATCGTGCCATCGCACGACGCACTGGCCCAGCGGATCGCCGCGGCGTGGCAGCGGGCGCGACCCGCGACGCTCCCACTGATGCAGTTGTGTGGCGACGATCCAGCGGGCAAACGCTCCATCGCCGCCACCGCCTGCCGCCAGACAGGCCTGCGGTTGCTCGCCGTTGCGGCGGATCTGCTGCCGACCGCGCCTTCCGACCTGACCGCGCTGCTGCGGTTGATCGAGCGCGAGCTGTTGCTGAGACAGAGCGCGCTGCTGATCGAGTGCGACGACGCCGAGAGCGCCGAACAGGCACGGAGCGCCGCCATCGCACGGGCCTGCGAACAGATTCGCGCGCCACTGCTGCTGGCGACCCGCGAGCGCCGCCGCCTGCCCCACCGCGCCGCCGTGACCATCGAGGTCGCGCGCCCGACCAGCGGAGAACAGCGCGCCGTCTGGCAGAACACCCTTGGACGCGACGCCACCGCGCTCAACGGGCATCTGGACCTGCTTGTCTCGCAGTTTACGCTTGGCGCGACCGCCATCCAGTCCGCCTGTGCCGAGGCGCAGGGCATGCGCGCCGCAACCCCCGAGACGCCGCTCGATCTGGCGTTGTGGGACGCCTGCCGCGAACAGGCGCGGCCCGCACTGGAGGCGCTGGCGCAACGGATCGAGCCAATTGCAGGCTGGGACGATCTGGTGCTGCCGGATATCCAGCGGCAGACGCTGCACGAAATCGCCGCGCATGTACGCCAGCGGGCGACCGTCTACGAATCGTGGGGATTCGCCACACATGGCAGCCGGGGACTGGGCATCAGCGCGCTCTTTGCGGGCGCGAGCGGCACCGGCAAGACGCTGGCCGCCGAGGTGCTGGCGCATGAGCTGCGCCTCGACCTCTATCGCATTGATCTCTCCTCAGTGGTTAGCAAGTATATCGGCGAGACCGAAAAGAACTTGCGCCGGGTCTTCGATGCGGCGGAGGAGGGCGGCGCGATTCTGCTCTTCGACGAGGCCGACGCGCTCTTTGGCAAACGCAGCGAGGTGAAAGATAGCCACGACCGCTACGCCAATATCGAGGTCAGCTATCTGTTGCAGCGGATGGAGGCCTATCGCGGGCTGGCGATTCTGACGACGAACCTGCGCAGCGCGCTCGATACCGCGTTCCTGCGGCGCATCCGGTTCATTGTCCAGTTTCCCTTCCCCGACGCCACGCAGCGCCAGGAGATATGGCGGCGCGTCTTCCCGGCCGCCACGCCAACGGATCGCCTGGATACTACCCAACTGGCGCGGCTCAACGTCGCGGGCGGCAACATCCGCAATATCGCGCTGAACGCCGCGTTTCTGGCGGCTGACGCCGGGCAGGCGGTGGGCATGGCGCATCTCCTTCAGGCCAGCCGTAGCGAATACGCCAAGCTGGAGAAGCCGCTCACCGAGGCGGAGATCGGGGGCTGGCTATGAGCCGAGGCGCAAGAGCTTGGAGAAAGCCATGCTGACCGAGATACACGCGGCGCTACAACGGCTCATCTGGGAGTATGGGCGCATCAGTCCCGACGAGGTGGATATCTCGTTCGAAGCGCCCACCCGTGAGCGCATTGACCGTCTGGTGCGGCCAACGGTCAGCCTGTTTCTCTTCGATCTTGTCGAGAATACCGAGATGCGCCAGAGCAGTTTCCCGGTCTCGCGCGCCAGTGACCACGCCGAGCGACGGATGCCGCCGCGCCGGGTTGACCTGCGCTACATGGTCAGCGCGCTCACCAGCGAGATCGAGGACGAGCACCGGCTGCTCTGGCGCGTTCTGGCGACCCTGCTGAAGTATCCGCAGGTACCCGATGAACTGCTGCCAGAGGACCTGCGCGGCAGCGAGTTCCCGCTGGCGACCAAGACAAACCAGTCGGACGAGGGGCGGCGACTAATGGATGTCTGGAGCGGTCTGGGTGTCTCGCCACATCCGGCGATCTACTACGTTGTCACCACGCCGCTCGATCTCGATGTCATTGTGCGGTCGCCGCTGGTGCTGACGCGCACCGTTCGCTATCGCCGCATCGCGGGCGAATCGGTAGAGAGCGACTCCATGACTGACATTGGCGGCGTCGTGCGAAACAAGGCCGGCGAGCCAATCGCGGGCGCGAGTCTGCTGATCGAAGGCAGCGCGCGCGAACCCGTGTTGACGAACGACCTGGGACAGTATCGCCTTTCAGCGGTCGCGCAGGGCGCTCTGCGCGTGCGGGTAACGCTGCTGGGAGGGAAGGCGCGCACGGTCACGCTGAATGTACCCGCCGCATCGTACGACATCATCCTCGAATAACACCTGAACCGTGACGTGGCATCGTACATCACAACGTATGTGGGGAGGGAGGCATGCCGGGGCGGCGCCCATTGTTGTGACGCGAAACACAGTGTGATTGTGTGACTTCGGGCCTTCCGCCTGCGTCGTAAACAGCCAAGGAGCGCAATGCGCTAGCCCTGCGATCACCGGGTAGCTGGCCGTTCCAGATCGTACCCCCCACAGTCAGCCGCAAACCGCCGGTATCTGGCAACGAACCCATCAGCACATCGAAAGGATCCGCACATGCCTGAGTACCTCTCACCCGGCGTCTACGTCCAGGAGGTGGACAGCGGGCCACGCCCTATCGAGGGTGTAGGAACGGCCACCGCCGCGTTCGTGGGCTTCGCGCCCGCCGGGCCAGCCAACAAGCCGGTACTTGTCACCAACTGGTCGCAGTATGTCGATACCTTTGGCCGCCTCGAAGAGGGTGGTCGGCGCAATCCACATCTACCCGGCGCATATCTCTCACACGCGGTCTATGGCTACTTCCTCAACGGCGGCGGACGCTGCTACGTGACGCGCGTCGTCCCGGCGAAAGAGGATGGCAAAGGGGCGTCGGTCCAGTTGCCGAGCCGCTCATCAAAGGCGGTGCCTGCGCTGACAGTCTCCGCCAAGGGCGGCGCTGGCGAGGATATCCAGGTGGAGGTTGCGCCGCCGAGCGGGGACTCGCCCTCTGACGATACGTTCACCCTGAAGGTGAGCATGGGCGGCGTCACCGAGACGTACGATAACATCACCTTCGCCAAGAAGGGCAAAAGCCCGGTCGAGACGATCAACCAGGCCAGCCAGCTTGTCGTGATCGCCGAGCCGCAGGCTAACGGGGCGGTCGCCGAGCGCACCCCGGAGGCCGGAACGTACGTGTTGAAGGCCGCCGCCCCGACTACGCTTCCGCAGGTACAGGCGCCGCAGATCATGGGCGATGTGGCCGAGCGCACTGGCCTCGAAGGGCTGGAGATCGCCGAAGATGTGACGATGGTGGCCTGCCCAGATGTTATGGCGGCCTATGAGGCCAAGATTCTGGACCGTGACGGTGTCAAGGCGGTGCAGATGGCGATGATCGCACACTGCGAGCGCATGGGCAACCGCTTCGCCATCATCGATCCCCTGCCCGACCTCTCGCCGCAGGAAGTGAAAAAGTGGCGCGAGGCCGAGACGAATTACGACTCGAAATACGCGGCGATGTACTACCCATGGGTGAAGGTCTCTGGCCCCGACGGCAGACCGATGGCCGTGCCGCCAAGCGGACATCTCGCGGGCATCTATGCCCGTAGTGATACCGAGCGTGGGGTGCATAAAGCGCCCGCCAACGAGGTCATTCGGGGCGCGCTGGAGGCGGCGCAGATGATTACCAAGGGCGAGCAGGATACGCTGAACCCAATCGGGGTCAACTGCATCCGCTCGTTCACTGGCCGCGGCATGCGGGTCTGGGGCGCGCGCACACTGAGCAGCGATCCCGCCTGGCGCTATGTGAACGTCCGCCGTCTCTTCAACTATGTCGAGTCGTCCATCGAACGTGGCACGCAGTGGGTCGTCTTCGAGCCAAACGATCCCGACCTGTGGGCGCGCGTCAAGCGTGACGTCGAGGCGTTCCTGACGGGGGCGTGGCGCGACGGCATGCTCTTTGGCCGAACGCCACAGGAGGCCTTCTTCGTGAAGTGCGACGAGGAGCTGAATCCGCCTGATGTGCGCGACCGCGGCCAGTTGTTCATCGACATTGGCCTCGCGCCCGTGAAGCCCGCCGAGTTCGTCGTCTTCCGCCTGAGCCAGTGGTCTGGTGGCGGCGCATAAGCCTGAGTAGCAGCGAGCAGCGTCTGTGCCGCTTTGTCTGAAGCAAAACATTCGTACATCATGGCGAAGCGGCTGGCCTGACGCCAGAGGAGAAGAATCATGTCATCGGCAAATCCTATCGTCTCAGCGTGGTTTGGCGTCGAGTTTCAGGGGCAGGTCGTAGGCGCTTTCCGCGAATGCTCCGGCCTGGGAAGCGAGAACGAGGTCGTCGAGTACAAGGCCAGCGGCCCGAAAGGTGAGTTTATCATCAAGAAGGTGCCTGGCCGGATGAAGTGGAACAATATCACGCTCAAGCGCGGCATCACCGACGCGATGGACATGTGGCAGTGGCGCAAGATGGTGGAGCAGGGCAAGATTGACGACGCCCGCAAGAACGGCTCGATCATCATGTACAGCCAGGACGGCACTGAGGTCGCCCGCTGGAATTTCATCAACGCCTGGCCGAGCAAGCTCACCGGCCCGAGCGCCAACGCGGGCAATAACGAGGTCGCCATCGAGGAACTGGAAATCACACACGAAGGCTACGAGCGCGTCAGCTAGCGCTACGGACGACTCGCGGAGCATATGGATACGGGGCGGTGGTGGCTATGGTGCAGACAGAATTCGAGTTTACGCTGCCACGCGGCTATGTGGATGAGCACGGCGCGCTGCATCGGACCGGCGCAATGCGGCTCGCCACCGCGCTCGATGAGGTCGAGCCGCTCCAGGATCCGCGGGTGCGCGCCAATGAGGGCTACCTGAGCATTCTGCTGCTGAGCCGAGTAATTACCAAGCTGGGCGATCTTGGACAGCCCACACCGGAGATCGTGGAGCGGCTCTTCTCGTCGGACTTCGCCTATCTGCAAGAGCTGTATGTACGGCTCAACGAGATGGAATCGAGCCTGATCGAGACGCAATGCCCAACCTGTGGCAGCCGCTTCGCGCTCGATCTCGCCGGGGAGCAATCACATGGCTGACACCTTTGATACGCCCGATCCGCTCATCGAGATGGGTGAGCAGGGGTCGCAGCAGCCGCCAGACGGCGAGACGGCGCTCGCTGAGATCGACATCGAGGCGCTGGCGGAGAAGGTCTATCGCCTGATGCTGGCGGAGATTCGGCTGGACCGGGCGCGCGGCTTATCGTTTGACGAGGGAGCGTGAGCGATGCCAGTCGATAGCTTTCCGAACTGTCGCTTTTATGTGGAGATCGGCGGGATGGCGCAGGCCGTTTTCACCGAGGTCAGCGGCCTCCAGCTTGAGATGGAGGTCATGGAGTATCAGGAAGGCGGCAACAACGATTTCGTTCACCGCCTGCCCGGACGTACGAAGTCGAGCAATCTCACGCTCAAGCGCGGCATGACCAATTCAAATGAGTTTTTCCAGTGGTATGCCGAGCTGGCGCAGGGCAAGATCACACCGAAGAACGTCTCGGTGGTGATGTACGACGTAACGGGCAACGAGCTGGCCCGCTGGAATCTGATCAAGGCGTATCCCGTCAAGTGGATTGGCCCGCAATTCAACGCGCACGATGCCGCGGCAGCCGTCGAGACACTGGAACTGGCGCACGAACGGCTGGAGCTGGCGTAGGGCCATAAAGCGATGGAGGGCTTGTACCCTGAGGGCAAGCTGTGAGTTGGGCGCCTTCGCGGCATGATTGCCGCGGCTAATGGCGCTGGCCTGCGCGAGTTCACTGGTCAAGCCATATAGAGGAGACAGTGGGGTGGGGAGCATGGCACGGCACAATCTGGCCGCACGCAGCTTGCGACACCTGCGGTTCGCTCACCGGGTGATGGTGAGTCAGCCGCTGTTGGCGCGCGCCTCCCATAGCTCCCATTCGCCGACCGCTATCGTGCTCGATGGTCGTCAGCTTCCGCTGGGACGCATCCTGCGACATCTACCGCTCAACGATGCTATGTGGACCGCCGATAGTGCGGATAGCGAGGTAGCCGTTGCGCCAGCCGCCGACATGGCGCCGCCAGCGGAGAGCTTGCTGAGGCTCCTCCCCCGACTGACCGAAATGCACGACGCCGATGTCACGAGCGCTGCCCCAGAGGATGATATGGGCGCGCCACCAGCCACCTCAGGCCTCTCACCGCAGACGCATGCGCGCCACCATGCCGACGATGCGCCACCGGCGCAGACCACCACCTCAGTCGGCGTGCCACAAGCGCGCGCCGATGGAGTGCGTCCGCGCTCGCGGATCGTCGAGCTTCCAGGCACAGTCTCGCTGCCAGTGGAAGAACCTCTTGCTGAAGAACCGATTACGACTGACATTCCAGCGGAATCGCCGGAAGACGTTCCGGTGAATGCGCGCACGGAGACGCTGGCGGATACCCATGAGAGCGCCGGGAACGAGCCTGAGCAGCAGCCATTGATGCGTGAAGCAGATGAGCGGATAACCACTTCCGGCCCGGAGTCAGCGCAGGAGCAAGTGACACCGGTTCCTCCTACGCCACGTCGCCGGGGCAAGCAACCCTTAGCGACGCCTCCACGCGCATCGGATGCGCTCTTCCCGCCGACCGATGCTGATCGCTCGCCCGCAGCCTGGTTGGCGCGACTGCAACATGCGGGAAAGGCAGCGCCGTCAGTTGCGCCAGCGCCGCCAGTTGCGCCAGTGAAACCGGGTAATGAGCCGCCATCCACGCCTGCTCAGCGTCCAGGCGCGCGCGGCATCCGAAAAGGCGCGACCAAAGCACAAGTCTCGACGACAGCCGCGTCGGACGCGCGTACGTCAAGTGCGACGACCTCACCACCAGAGCAGTCGCAATCAGGCGAGAAGCCTGCTCCACTGCCAGACTCTTCGCGAACGCTGCTACATAGGCTGACAGGTGTCGATCCGGCGAGCGTGCGCGTGTATCGCGGGCCGATAGCGGAGCGGGTCGCGTCCCACCAGAACGCCGACGCGCTCACCGATGGCAGCGCGATTGCGCTTGGCGCTGGCCACGCAACCGATACGCCGGAGACACTGGGGCTGCTCGCACACGAGCTTACACACGTCGCGCAGCGTCGCAGCCCGCGATTCGTGCCGCCCATCGCCCAGTCGCCGCGTCAGCAGCATAGGGCCGGTGCAGGGACATCCTCGCCAGTGGCACAGGGTTCACAAATGACGGCGTCGCCAGCGGATGAAGAAGCACAGGCGGTCCAGGTCGAGGCGCACGTTACCCGCGTCGCCCGAGGAACGGCCACGCCACCACATGCGATTCAGTCCGCGCTACCGGTGGAATCTCAAGCTGAGGCCCTGCCAGCGCGTGAAACGCCTATGCAGCCTGGCGCGCGACCCATCTGGGGCAATCTGCCCGCGCCGTGGGAGCCGCTGCCCGACTGGATGGCCATACCCGCCGAGTCAGCCGCCAGCGCGCCGCAACCAGCGCCACAGCCACAATCATCGTCGGCGCCTGTTCGCCCGCCATCGGCAAATACTCCCAGTACGCAACGCGCCGAGCGCGGACGTTCGTTGCCCGCCGAAGTCGAAGAAGCGTCCTCAGCGCATGCACGAGAGATAGCCGCTCTGGAGCCTGACCTGGACCAGCTGGCGCAGCAGGTACATGCGATTCTCAAGCGGCGGCTGGCGGCGGAACGGCGGCGCTTCGGCTAGCACACAGACTCTCCGGCATTCTGGCTCACGCGAAAGGGATTAGGAGATGGACGGCGCCAGTCTGGCACATGCCAAAATAATCAACCTCGATGGCGGTGGCTCACCCATCGAGTGCATGTTCAATCCAAAGGAATACTCGTTCTCCAAGCGCAACCAGTGGACGGCGGGCAAGAGCAAGGGCAGCAACATGCCTCAGCTTGAGTTTGGCGGCGGCCAGCCCGCGACGCTCCAGATGCAGCTATTCTTCGACACCTACGCCGAGGGCAAGGATGTGCGCAAGGAGTTCACCGATAGCATCTGGCAGCTGATGATGGTGGATCAGAAGCTCAAGGATCCCAAGAACAAGAAGGGCCGACCGCCCAAGGTGCGTTTTCAGTGGGGGTCAGCCTGGTCGTTCGATGCGGTCATCACGAGCGTCACTCAGAAGTTCACGCTGTTTCTCTCCGATGGGACGCCCGTACGCGCGACGCTGGATGTGACGTTCCAGCAGATCAAAGATGCAGCGCTTTTCCCTCCACAGAATCCCACATCTGCCGGGGCGGGCGGCGAGCGGGTCTGGGTTGTGAACGAAGGCGACACGCTTGCCTGGATTGCCTACAAGGAATACGGCGACTCGAATCAGTGGCGGCGCATCGCCGACGCCAACCGGCTGACCCAGGTGCGTCGGCTGGTTCCGGGTACGGCGCTGGAGATTCCCAATGCCTGATTCATCGCAGCTTCTCAGCCACTTTTACCTCATGCTCGACGGCGCCGTCGCCCTCGAGGAGTTGATGCGCGATGTGATGGAGATCACCGTCGAGAATAGCCTGCATCTGCCCGATGTCGCCACGATTGTGCTGAACGATCCCCATCTCAAATGGATCGACGCCGACAGCCTCACGCCAGGGAAGGCAATTATCGTCTCCGCGCGCGGTGCCTCTGGCGAGGAACTCATCTTCGACGGCGAGATTGTCGAGCTTGAGCCAGATTTTCATCCGACGACGCAGATTCTCACGGTCCGCGCCTTCGACCGGCTGCATCGGCTCTCCATTGGCCAGCACACGCGCTCGTTTCAGAACGTCACCGACAGCGACCTGGTGAAGAAACTGGCGCAGGAAGTTGGGCTGAGAGCCGTCTCTGGGCCGACAACCCAGGTGCATCAGTACGTCTTTCAGAATAACCAGACCAATCTGGCGTTTCTGCGCGAGCGCGCCAACGCGCTTGGCTACCTGCTCTTCGTCCAGGGTGACGCGCTTCACTTTGAGCCGCCGCAGCCGACGGGCAAACCGGTTCCACTCGAATGGGGCGTCAACCTGGGCGAATTCCGCCCTCGCCTGACGACGGCAGGGCAGGCGAGTGACGTTACTGTGCGTGGGTGGGATCCCGCCACTCGGCAGGAGATCGTCGGCCACGCGAAGAAAGGCCAGGGTACGCCGCAGATAGGCGAGAAACAGAGCGGCGGCGAACTGACGCAGGGGGCATTTCATGTCGAGGCGCAGAGCCAGGGCGTTATCCGCCCGGTGCGCTCGCAGGCGGAGGCCGACGCATTGGCGCAGGCGCTGGCCAATCAGCGCGCCAGTCGCTTTATCGAGGCCGAGGGTACCTGCGCGGGCAATCCAGCGGTCATCGCGGGGTCGTCGGTGCAGGTCAGCGCGGTTGGCGACCGCTTTGGTGGCACCTATTTCATCACCAGCGCCACCCACGTCTATGCGTCTCACAGTGGTTATGTCACACACTTCAGCATCTCTGGCCTCCATCCTTCGACGCTTCTCAGCGTGCTACAGCCGCAGCACATCGGCGTTGCCGCTCCATCGCAGCATGCTATGGGGCTGGTCATCGGGATCGTCACCGACAATCAGGATCCCGGCAATCAGGGACGCGTCAAGGTGCGCTATCCCGCGCTGACCAGCGAACACGCAAGCGACTGGGCGCGCGTGGTCTCAGCCGGGGCTGGCGCCAGTCGCGGCATCCTGTTTGTGCCTGAGGTCAATGATGAGGTGCTGGTCGGTTTCGAGATGGGCGATATTCACCATCCGTATGTGCTTGGTGGCCTATGGAACGGTCAGGATCAGCCACCCTATGCAACCGATAAAACGGTCCAGGGTGGCAAGGTGGCGCTCCGACTGATCCAGTCGCGTGAGGGTCACTACCTGGCTTTTCTGGAATCGGATGACACGAAGGGCATCGTCATCTCGGACTCAAGCAGGAATACCATCGCATTGAACGCCCAGGATGAAAAACTGGAAATCCGGTGCAGTGGCGATGCGCTGATCTCGGCGAAGGGTGATATTTCCATCGAGGCGGGAAGAAATCTGACGTTGAAGGCGCCGCAAGGACAGGTGGAGATTCAGGGACAGACCGGCGTGAAAACCGAGAGCAGCGCCAACGTAGATATCAAGGGTACACTCATCAACCTGAACTGACCAGGAGGACGGAGGATAGTAGCATGGGACAGCCAGCAGCCAAGCAGGGCGACCAGATCACGGCGATAGATACGCACATCGTGCTGATTCCTTCGCCCGGCGGGCCGGTTCCCACGCCGCTGCCACACCCATTCAATGGCATCATCGACGGCAACCTGAGCACGAATGTCAATATCATGGGGATGCCAGCGGCGACGGTCGGCAGCACGGCGGATAACACGCCACCGCATATTCCCCAGGGCGGCCCGTTCCAGATTCCACCAACTAACCAGGGACAGATCACGATGGGCAGCGCAACGGTGATGATCAACGGCAAGCCAGCGGCGCGCGCAGGCGATACGGCGATGACCTGCAACGACCCTAGCCCGCTGCCAGTAGGCACGGTGGTGGCGACGGGGACCGTGATGATTGGGTAAGAACGCCTCACAAAACCGCCATACATCAGGGGCAATGATGGGAGTTGGCCAGATTCGCGGCATGAATGCCGCGGCTGAGAATGCGGGTTTGCCAGGACTCTAAGAATAGATAGAGGGCAGCATATGCGAGACTTTCTGGGCGTCGGCTGGGCGTTTCCGGTCGGCGTGGACGCGCGTGGACGCATCGCGCTGGCGCGACAGGAGCGCGACATCGAAGAGGCGATACGGATTATTCTGCTGACGCCGAAGGGGCAGCGTGTGATGCGTCCGGAGTTTGGCTGCCAGATTCACGATTTGATGTTCGCGCCCAATGACGCGACGACCGCCGGGCTGGCCGCCTACTACGTCGAAGAGGCGCTAGGCATGTGGGAGCCGCGCATCCATGTCAAAGAGGTGAACGCGCGGCCCGACCCCGAAAACCAGGGGCGCTTGCTCATAGATATCTCGTATGAAATCAAGGCAACGCACGACAGCCGCTCGCTGGTCTTTCCCTTCTATCGAATACCAGAAGAGGCGTGACCCGCATATCTGGATATCCCGCGAGAATGCCCCAAAGGAGATCGCATAGATGCCGCTGCCCACACCCACCCTCGACGACCGCCACTTCCAGGATATCGTGGATCAGGTCAAGAGCATGATCCCACGCTACTGCCCGGAATGGACCGACCACAATGTCAGCGATCCCGGCGTGACACTGATCGAGCTTTTCGCCTGGATGACCGATATGCTGCTCTATCGCGTCAATCAGGTGCCGGACAAGAACTACATCAAATTCCTCGAACTGATTGGCATCCAGCTAGAGGCGCCACGCGCCGCGCGGGGGCCGGTCACGTTCTACCTTTCGGCGGCGCAGCCGGCGGAGATCAAGATCAGCGCGGGGGCCGAGGTAGCCACCGTGCGCACCGAGACCAATCCGGCGATTGTCTTCAGCACCGAAGAAGACCTGGTGATTCGTCCGCCCGTGCTGACCGGCGCATACACGCGCAACGCCAGCCACAGCGACGCCGCCGCCTGGACGACGCACGACCTGCGCCAGTTGGGAATCGCGAAGAATCGTATCGCGCTCTTTCCAGCAAAGCCCGGCCCAGGCGACGCCTTCTATCTTTCGTTCTCCACCGACCACACCCGCCACGTGCTGGCCATCGCGCTCAACTGCGACTCGGCGGGCGGCGCGGGCGTTGACCCGAATAACCCACCGACGGAGTGGGAGGTCTGGCAGGGCGGGCTGACCCGCTGGGCAAAGTGCGAAGTGGAATATGACGGGACCGGCGGATTCAACCGCGCGGGCGAGATCATTCTGCATGCGCCGCAGATGGCGCAGGGCGAGTTCCAGGGCAACCGCGCATACTGGCTGCGCTGCCAGTTGACCGACGCGCAGGCGGCAGGAAACGGCTATGTCGTCTCGCCGAGCATCTTCTCGCTGAAGGTGGAGTCGCGCGGTGGCACGGTTGGCGCGTTTCACGGCTCAACCATCCACAACGAGTTGCTCGGTACCGCCGATGGGACGCCGGGGCAGTCATTCAAGCTGCTGCATGCGCCCCTGCTGGCGCGTAGCCCTGAGACCGATCACCTCGTCGTCGAGCCGCCGGGTGGCCAGCCCGAACACTGGCATGAAGTGACCGATTTTGGCGACTCCGCTGCCGACGACAAAAACTACACACTCGATAGTCTGGACGGCACGATCACGCTCGGCCCCTCGCTGCTCCAGCCGGATGGCAGCGTCTATCGCTTCGGGGCTGTACCTGCGAAGGGCAGCGCGCTCACCTTCTCGCGCTACCAGCACGGCGGAGGCGTAGAAGGCAACGTGCCACCGGGCATGCTGACCGTGCTAAAGACCTCGATTCCCTACGTCTCGTCGGTTATCAACCGCGCGCCCGCGATTGGCGGACGAGACGCGCAACGCCTCGACGACGCTATGTTGCGCGCGCCGCACATGCTGCGCACCCGGAGCCGCGCCGTGACTGCCGACGACTACGAGTATCTGGCGACGCAGATCAATGGCGTCGCGCGGGCAAGGTGCCTCGCGCCCGGCTCGCAGCCTGGCGACCCATCCGATCCACGGCCAGGGCAGGTATTCGTCATCGTGCTGCCACAGAGTGAAGCGACCAGCGGACGGATCAGCCAGGACCAGATGACGCTCTCCGCTGAGTTGCGCGGCAGCGTCCTTTCCTATCTGGACGACCGCCGCCTGCTCGGAACGGCCCTCGAAGTGCGCGCACCGCAGTACACCTGGGTCTCGGTGCGGGCGAAGCTGCGGCTGCCAGAGCGGAGCGACGCCGGGCTGGCGGCTGAGGTGCGCGAACAGGCCCAGGCAGCGCTCTACCGCTATCTCAATCCTTATACCGGCGGTCCGCGCGGCGACGGGTGGCCATTTGGCCGCGACCTCCATCAGTCGGAGATTTTCAGTCTGCTCCAGGCGACACCGCACGTCGAGTTCGTCGAGGATGTGCAAATGTTTGTCTCGGACGGTAGCGGCGCAGCCAAGCCCGCCTCCGCCCGGTTGATACTGCCACGACATGGTATTATCTGCTCGGATACCCACGAAGTGACGGTGAGTTGAGAGGGCGGAGATGGCGGACGAGACGAGGCGGCTGATCGTTCAGCGTGGGGATGACCTGGTGCAGACCGTGGCGATTGATCGCCCGGCGCTGACCATAGGGCGCACCCCCGATAACGACCTCTCGCTGCCCGATACGCTGGTCTCGCGCCACCACGCCGAAATTCGACTGGAGCCTGAGGGGCTGACGCTGACCGATCTGCATAGCTCAAACGGCACTTTTGTCGATGGAGCGCGGCTTCCACCCAATCAGCCGCGCCTGCTCACCAACGGCGCGCGCATCCAGATTGGGCCGTTTCTGCTTACCTATCAGGTGGGCGAGGCTAACGACAGCCCAAATGGCGCCTCCGCCACGGACATGGTAGCAGTCGAAGCGCCAGCGATGCAGCCCGTGCAGGCGATGCAGCCGGTGCAGGCGCTCGCGCGAACCATCACGCATCTGCCACGACCTGCACTGCCCGCGCCTGTTGCCACTGGCCCCACCAGCATGTATATTGAATCTCTGCCGGTGATTTACGCCGACAATGACTTTCTCGCCCGGTTTCTATTGCTGTTTCAGAATGTTTGGGAGCCTCTGGAGCAGCGGCAGGACCACATCGACATGTACTTCGACCCGCGCACTAGCCCGGCGAGTTTCCTGCCGTGGCTGGCAAGCTGGCTCGATCTCTCGTTCAATCAGCACTGGCCCGAGATTCGGCGGCGGCGTCTGCTGGCAGAGGCGATTGACCTGTATCGCTGGCGGGGAACTCGCTATGGTCTGGTGCGTATGATCGAGGTCTGCACTGGCATTACCCCCGAAGTCACAGAAAATGTGGCACTACCATACACGTTCGATGTGAAAATCGCACTTCCCAAAGACGGTGATATCGATAAGAATCTCATCGACGAGCTGATTCAGGCGCACAAACCGGCCCATGCCGGATATCGGTTGGAGGTTCTCTAATGGCGGATCTGGTCGGGAAGACCATCGGTAACTACAAGATCGAGGCGTTGCTTGGCACCGGTGGTATGGGCCAGGTCTATCGTGGCGTCCATCAGTTCCTGAAGGTCGAGCGCGCCGTCAAGGTGATGAACCCCAGCGTCGCCGCCGATCCCAACTTCCAGGCGCGCTTTCAGCAGGAGGCTCAGGCTGCCGCTTCCCTCAATCACCAGAATATCGTCGGCGTATTCGACTTTGGCGAGCAGGGCGACGAGTATTACATGGTGATGGAGCTAGTAACCGATGGCTCGCTCCGCACGCTGTTGCGCCAGCGCGCCTCCGGCCAGACCTGGGAGCTTCCGCTCGGGCTGGACCTCATCCGCCAGGCCGCCGAAGGACTGGGCTATGCGAACGGCAAGGGCATGGTCCACCGCGACATCAAACCCGACAACCTCTTGCTGGTGAAGTTAAGCGACACGCCCGCTGGCAAGACGCAGTATCTACTCAAGATTACCGACTTTGGGCTAGCGCGGCTGACCGAAGGGAGCGGCGTGCGCACCGTCAGCGGCATGGTGATGGGCACTCCAGCCTATATGTCACCGGAGCAATGCCAGGGCGGCGCGGTAGACGGACGAAGCGACCTCTATTCGCTGGGCGTGGTGCTCTACGAAGTCGCGACAGGTTACCTGCCTTTTCAGGCGACGACGGTGAGCGAGGCAATCTACAAACACGTCTTTGTCGCTCCACCGCCACCGCGCCAGGTGCGTCCCGATCTGCCACAGGCGCTGGAAGACATCATTCTGCGCTGCCTGGCGAAGAAGCCGGAGGGCCGTTTCGCCAACGGCGCGGAGCTTGCGCGCGCGTTGCAGGGGGTGATCGGCCTACCGGTGCTGACGACGATGGCGCCGATTCGCCCCGGCCAGCCCAAGGCCGCGCCGACACCCGCGACACCGCCCGCCGCCGCGACGGAGCTAGAGGCGCCACACGCGGGCGCGATGCAACCACCCGCAGTCCCCCCGCTCGGCGGCTATTCCACATATCCGCGCATTCGCGTGGTCGATCAGGATGGGCGGGTGCTGCAAGTGGTGGAGGTGAATAAACCTGCGATGGTCGTCGGGCGGCAGCCGGGCAGCGATATCGTGCTTGCGGAGGAGGGCGTCTCGCGCCAGCATCTGCGCCTTGCCAGAGACGGCGCGCGCATCTCGGTCACGGATCTTGGCTCCAACAATGGGACATTTCTGGCTGGCAGCCGCCTCTTACCCCAGGCAACTACCACCTGGGAATTCGGTCAGGCGTTGCATGTCGGGCCATACTGGCTGCTGCTCGACGCGCCAACCTCGGCAGCAGCAGCGGCTGCCCCGAACTCAGCGCAACTCTCCGGCGCTCCCGGCGCGATGCCCGGCGGCTTCAATTCCGCGCCAACGTACACGGGCTCGGAGGCCATTCCCGCTCCCTACGGCTCGCCAGCTGTCGCGCCACTCCCATCGACAACGGAAAGCGGGCGCATCCAGGTCGCCGCCGAGCAGGAAGCGGTGACGCTGACCCCTGGGCAGCCTGCGGTCGTCAAAGTGACGCTTGCCAATACGGGTACCACCGTTGACCATCTCAGCCTGTTCGCTGAAGGCGTCCCACAGTCGTGGGTACAGGGGCCGGGGCGCGAGGTACAGCTCAATCCGGGCCAGCAGGAAACGACAACGCTGACGATACAGGTTCCGCGCCTTCCCAACAGCCGTGCGGGCATGTATCCTGTCTCCTTACGCGCCCGTTCGCGCGAAAATCCGGGCGACTCTGGCAGCACTTTCGTTCTCTGGACTGTCGCTCCATTCACCAGCGAGACAGCAAGCCTCCGCCCGACCCGCGTGCGCGCCCGACGCACGGCGCGATTCAACATGACGCTGCAGAACTCCGGCAATGCCCCCGTGCAGTACGCGCTGGCTGGCGAGGATCCCGAGGAGAAGCTGCAATACCAGTTCGCGTGGCCAGCGGTCACAGTGGACCCCGGCGCGTCGGCATCCGTTCCGACGGTCATTCGCACGCCCTGGAAGATTTCCGGCCAACCCGAGATGCGCGATTTCCGCCTTTCGGCACGCCCCGCCAACGGCGGCCAGCCACAAGTAGCCGCCGGGCAGATCATGCATGCCAGCCTGTTGCCTGGCTGGCTGCCACCGCCGCTGCTGGCGCTGATCGCGGCAGGGCTGGTGGTGTTGGCGTCCCTCTTTGCGACAGGCGTGCTGCCGGGCGCGCTGGCAAATATCGGCGCAAGCCCGACCGCGACCACGTTGAGCGCTGGCGCCAGCCCCACGACAGGCGGATCGGCCACGCCCACTGTGGCGGCGACCGCCACGCCGCAGCCGATCCTGACAAGCGTGAGCAGCAGCAATCCCGTGACCGTTGGCGCCAGCTCCTGCTACGATCTCGATGGCGGCGGCGTCGTGCTGAATACCTCAACTGATGCGGACTTTTGCTGGAACGTGGCCGACCCCTCGCGAACGCTTCTTCCGGCGAACGCGGCCATGGTCGGGATCTTCGGCGCGACCACCGAGCCGGGTTTTCAGGACTGCTCGAACATGCAAAACCAGGGGCAGGAATCGAGCGATCCAATTGATGGCAGCCCTGGTGGCTCGAATAAGATTCCGAACGGAACATTCCTGTGCTTCCGTACCAGTTCAGGACACACGGCGATGGTGCATATAGACATTTATGACGCGAGCCTTCAGATTGATTACAAGACCTGGAGGTCGTGACATAGGCTGGCGAGCGGCGGTGATACGATCGTTGTTGCCCTGAGATGCGCCGTGCATGCATCTCTGCCTGGCACATCATGCGTATGAGTTTGGGCCAAGGATGTACAGGCGACATCTCATGTTTTGAGCCTTGGCGCATAGGACTTGTTGCTTACGGCGGTTGATAGGCGGAAAATAACCTGCTATTCTGTAGCGGCATCCCGCAATCACCAACAACACAAAGCATGACAACTGGCGCGTATTTTTGTCTATCAGGCGTGCGGCGCATGGACAGCCTTTACTTCTGGAGCGCAGCAGGCTGCTGATACGAGTTACAGTTCCGGGCTGGAGAGGTGGTATGCGATGTCTGTAACGGTCTATCAAGGTATCCACGATATTTTGGCACAGGCACAGGCAACCGCAACCGCCGCTGCGACGGCAACAGTAGCTCCAACAGTGGCGTCATCCAGCACGTCGTCTACCACAGGGGGCAGTAGTTTGGGCGCGTTGCAAAACCTGGTCGGGGTTATAATCTTCTTTTTCGTGGCATTTGCCGTGATCTTCTGGCTCAGCCTCGTTTTCTGGACCTGGCGCGATGTCCGTTCCCGCACGCAGGATGTTATCTTGCAGGTGACAGCTACCGGTCTCGTCGCGGTCTTCAACATCGGCGGCCTCTTCATCTATCTTATCGTGCGGCCACGCCAGACGCTGGCAGAACTGTATGAGCGCCAGCTCGAGGAGGAATCACTGCTGGCGGAGATGACCGAGCGCCAGACCTGTCCGACCTGCCACTACCGTGTCGAGGGCGACTTCCAAATCTGCCCATCCTGCGGCACCAAGCTGCGTCGCCCATGCCCACGCTGCGACCATCTGCTGGAACTGAAGTGGAATGTCTGCCCGTACTGCGGCTACGGCGGCGGCGCAATGGATGGCGGCGGGCGTGGCGCGCCAGCGAGACAACCCAGCCGCGCGGACAGGTGACGACGCCCGACGAGTCCGCGCGAAACAACATAACGATGACGGCCCTCCAATCGTGGAGGGCCGTTTTGCTGAGGAACAACTATCGATTCATCCTCGTCGGCTCGAACTCGTCGAGAATCTGCGGCTCCGCGCCTGCCGCTAGCATCTCGTTGAGCGCGCGTTCGCCATCGCCCGCCTGCACATTCACCGCGCGAACCGCATCGATCAGCACAGACGCCGCAAAGCCTCGCTTGAGCGCATCGAGTACCGTCGCCCGTACGCAATAGTCCGTGGCGAGGCCGCCGACGTAGACGTGGTCCACGCTATGATTACGCAGGGCGTCTTCCAGTGATTGCCCACCAGGCAGCTTTCCGTCGAACCCTGAGTAGCCTTGATCGTCAGGACCCATCCCCGTGGAAACGACGGGTATGCCAGAAGGCAGACGTAGCTCCGGGTGAAACTCGGCGCCATGTGTCCCCTGAACACAGTGTGGCGGCCAGGGGCCGCCCTCCGTGACAAAGTGAGTGGTGTGTTCGGGGTGCCAGTCGCGAGTGACGAAGATGGGGACACCCGCGTCGGCAGCCCGTGCCATGTATTCGTTGAGCACGGGAACTACGGCATCGCCTCCTGGCACAGCTAGCGAGCCGCCCGAACAGAAGTCATTCTGCACGTCAACCACAATAAGCGCATCAGTCATCAGGTTGCTCCTTTGCGCAGTATGCCACGGATGTGCCGGTTATTTGTCCGCGCCTGGATTGAAGCGATAGAGCGCGGCGGGCCGGTGTTGCCCAGCTTTGCGCGTCTCAGGGATCTGCTCCAGAATCCCGGTCGTGAGCACCTTCTTGCGGAAGTTGCGCTTATCGAGCGGGCGATTGAGGATGGCCTCATAGACCTCCTGAAGCTCGCTCAAGGTGAAGGACGGCGCGAGCAACTGAAAGCCGATGGTGGTGTACTCGAGCTTGCTGCGCAACCGCTGGCGGGTGTAATCGAGAATCTTGTCGTGATCGAAGGCGAGCGCTGGATGCTCATATGCTGAAAACCACCGCGCGTCGGCGGCGTCATCACCAGCGCGCAGGTGAAGCTGATCTGCCCGCAGCAGCGCGTAATAGACCACGGTAATGACACGCGTGCGTGGGTCGCGCCCCGGATCGCCGAACGTGTAGAGCTGCTCAAGGTAAACATCGCTGACGCCTGTTTCCTCGCTCAACTCGCGCCGGGCCGAGTCTTCGAGCGACTCATTCGGTTCAACGAAGCCACCAGGAATCGCCCACATGCCCTCGAATGGCCAGTGGCGGCGGCGCACCAACAGCACCTCCAGCCGCCGCTCGCGCACCGTGAGGATGACGACATCCACCGTAACCGACGGCCGCTCGTACGCACTGGGATCGTAGGTCTCCTTGCGCTGGCGGGACTCCTCTGGCGTGTCAGTGCGCCCCGGAATGGAGGTGGTGTTATCCGCGCTGGTTGACACTGGATGTCTCCTGATTCCATGACTTATATGCCAGAGCGAATCAGCCGTGGCACTTCAATTATACGTTATATGGAGATGGCAGGCGTCCGTTCGCGCATGTCCTTCACTACGGCGCGCGACAGCGGCAGGGCGGTGTTACCTTCCCGTACACGACTCGTCTGGAAGGAAGGGCGCAGTCGCGCGTTTTATGACAAGCGATCTGTGTTGAACAGGAAGTGTTGAGTGGGTGAGATGGATCAACCAGAAGAGCATGAAGAGAACGCGCGCAACACCTTCTTCGAGCAGTTGTTGACGGTCAGGATGCCGACCGCCGGGCCAGCGGTTCAAACGCCCTCCTCGCGGAATACGATTGCCGATCTGGACACGGCAAAGCAGACGGCTCCCCCCGTTCCAATTGGCCTGACACCTATCGAGCAGATGCCCACCGCACGCGTACAGGCGACGCACCCACCTGTTGTCGTTGCCGATACGCACCTCCCAGGCGAAGCGGGCCAGCCCGCCGCATCCCGGATGACCGGAGCGCCCGCAGCGGCTAACGAAATGGCCGCCATTGTGGCTCCTCTACCAGCGCCATCAGATGGTGTGAAAGCGCCTCCCAAGCCACATCGTCGGCGAAAGATCGCGGTCATTGTAGCTGTCATCCTGGCTATCGTAGCACTGACGCCTGTGCTATACCAGCTTTCGTCCTCGCATCTTCAGCGCGCGAGCCATACTAGCGGCTTCGCGCAGGGCGCCAACCCGCCGCCGGGCTGGCATCCGCAGGACTGGGCTCCGTTGGCGCGCCAGCAGGCGGAACTGAACTATGTGAATCAACTCATCGGCCACATGACACTTGATCAGGAAATCGGCCAGATGATTATGCTCGGTTTCCTCGATACGCAGATGTCGCCGACACTCGCGTACACCATCAAGCAGTATCATCTTGGCTCAGTGGTGCTCTATGCCTGGAACATCACGGGAGCGGACCAGGTGAAGCAGTTGACGGCGCAGATGCAGAGTCAGGCTGACCTGCCGCTCTTTGTTGCGACCGATCAGGAGGGCGGCAGCGTCAATCGGCTCCAGGCAGTGGATGGACCGCTGCCGGGCGCCTGGGCGATGGGCGCGAACGGTACTACAGCCTATGCTCAGCAACGAGGAGAATACGACGCGCAGCAGCTCTATAGTCTCGGCATCAACGTCAACTTCGCGCCTGTGGTGGATGTCGCCAACACCTCGGGCGGCGATCTGGGCGGGCGCACGTTTGGCACGACGGCCGATCAGGTGACGAAACTGGCGGGAGCGTACCTCAACGGCCTGCAATCCAGCGGCCACGTGATCGGAACCCTGAAGCACTTCCCGGGTCTCGGCGATGTGCCTACCGACCCCCACGCCTCGCTCTATACCCTTGATCGCAGCAAGGCCGATCTCGAACGCGTCGATTGGGCGCCCTATAAGGCGCTGATTGCTACGGGCCAGGTTCAGATGATCATGTCCACGCACGTGGTGCTCTCGGCAATCGATCCCACGCGACCGGCGTCGCTCTCCGAGCCGGTGCTGACAGGAATTTTGCGCGACGAGTTGGGCTACCAGGGCGTCATCGTCACCGACGGCATCTACATGGGCGCGCTTACCTCGCACTACTCCTTCGACCAGATCATCCTCGACTCGGTCAAGGCAGGCAACGATATCATCTGCAGCACCTACTCCATCGCATCCACCGCAGAAACGGTCCGCGTGCTGAAAGACGCTGTCCAGAGCGGCGACATCACGAAGTCGCGCATAGACGATTCGGTCAGGCGCATTTTGCTGCTGAAGCTGCACGACGGGGTGCTGACCATGCCGGAGAGCCAGGGTTGATACGGACCTTGCGGATGTGCGACACTGCGACCGATTGCCCGCAACCGGGCAGGTATATCGTGCAGTAGCGAGTGGAGAGCGGTCCATGGCAAACGAAGCCGCAGATGCCCAGGCGTTCCCAATGCGGGGAGTGCCGCAGCCAACGCGCGAGCAGACGCTGGATCTGCCGCAGGTTCATATCTCGCGCCATCCCGTCATCGCGCATAAAATGACGCTGCTCCGCGACAAACGGACAGCGCCGCCAGCGTTTTATCGCATCGTGCGCGAGTTGGGAGCGTTGCTGGCCTACGAGTCCACCGCTGACCTGAAGTTGGAGCCAGTGCGTATCGAGACGCCGATTGAGCCGATGACTGGGAGCGAGCTGGCTGGTGGTGTGGGCATTGTGCCGATCTTACGCGCAGGCCTCGGCCTGGCCGAGGGCTTCCGCGAGGTGCTGCCCGACGCGGCGGTCTGGCACCTTGGCCTGCGCCGGGATGAGCGCACGCTGGAACCCATCGAGTACTACAATCAATTGGCGCGATCCAACAATCTCCAGGTATGCTTCTCAGTAGACCCAATGCTGGCGACGGGGGGATCGGCAATCGACGCGCTCAACATTCTCAAGCGGTACGGCGTGCCTCACCTGCGCTATGTGGCCCTGATCGGCGCGCCCTACGGCCTGCTGAAGTTGCGCCAGGCGCATCCTGATGTGCCGATCTATCTGGCGGCGCTCGACGAGCGGCTCAATGATCGCGGCTTCATCTGCCCTGGTCTTGGCGATGCGGGTGATCGGCAGTTTGGCACACTCTAACAGAGCCACGAGCGCCAACACCTCCTATGAGGCTGCTATAGCGTTGACTTCGCACTCTCGGCTGCGCGGACTGGCAAGAGACTGGCAAGAGACTGGCAAGAGACTAGCAAAACCGGCGGAATAGACAGGCAAATCCCAGTGGACGACGAGCGACAATCTCCAAATGTTGAACCACCCGAGACGAGCATCGGTGAGAGTGATGTGCATGAGGCGCATGAGGCGCATGAGGCGCGTGACGGGGATGAAAGAACCGCGCTGACCCCGGACATGGAGGCCGAGCTTCCCGAGGCAGGGGCTGTTCCTCCCGGCTACGACTGGCCGACGCATGGTGGATACCTGGGCTGTCTGCTGGGAATGATGCCAGCTTGCCTGGTCGGTGGATTTCTTGGCTCAACCTTCGTGGCATTTCTCAATAAGGCGGGTGTTGTGCCGCCAGTTGTGGCCGGTCTTCTGGTCGTAGCGCTATTTGTGGCGTGCGTCGTTGGTTTTGGGCGCATCGGGTGGGTGCTTGGCCGCCGCTTCTATCGCAAATATCCACGGTCAGCGCCAACCTGGGGCGAAGACGACAGTGCGGCTGGGACAGTAGATTCAGCGAATGTGGTAGACACGAGCATCGAAGGATCCCATACTACGGCCAATCTGCCGTCAGAGCAAACCACACGCCAGGCTACGCAGTAGTACCCGCCAACACATGCCGCATCGCCGCCAGTTCCTGGCGATGTAACGCCGTCAGCCGCGCAAGAAGCGCCTCACCGTTGTCAGTCAGGTAGATAAAGACCTCACGGCGATCTTCAGTGCCACGCTCCCGCCGTACCAGACCATGACGGACGGTACGGTCAATCAGCCCCACGACGCTATGCTGGCGCATCTGAAGCCGGTGCGCCAATTCCGAGACGGTAGCATAATCGCGATGCGGAAATCCCTTGATGGCAAGCAGTAGCTGATGTTGCTGTGGTGTGATGTGCTCGCGACGCGACGCCTGCTCGCTGAAGCGGAGAAAGCGGCGGATGGCATAACGGAACGAGGCAATGGCTTCGATGTCAGCATCGCTGATCGCCTGATCAGGCGCCGCAGGGTGGCTGGCGACGGGTTTCGTCACCGACGCTGTTTCCGAGAGTATCTGTGGATCCACGAGGGTCAACCCTTCAATCGATGGCGATCAATCGGTGGCGATCAATGGCCGTTGGTAAGCGCCAGGATGATTGCCGCACTCGCGCTGACGACGCTGCCAACCAGGCAAAGGATGCCTACGACAAGGCGTGTCGTGCGCGAAGACGATTGTGTGGAGGCGCCGCGCGCTGGCGTATAGCCCGTGGGATGGTACGGGGTGCCTCCATACGGCAATCCCTGCCCAACACCCGAGCGACCAAAGCCGTTATAGCCAGTTGCGCCCGGGATAATTGCTTCGGTCATTTCGTTGCCATCGTCGTCTGACCAGCCCCCGACGCGATACTGCTCCTGACCCGTCGTCCGTAGCCCGCTAGCTGTTCCCGTGGCAACGGGCGTGCCACACTGGCCGCAGAACGCGGTGCCACTTTCGAGGCGCGCTCCGCAGGTACCGCAGAATCGGCCGCCACTGGTCGCGCCACCGGCGGACACGGTGGGCCGGGTCTCAGTGGGATACGGGTTCATGCGGGAGTTGCGCGCGGTTTGCGCAGTCAGTCCCGAGGCGCCGTACCCGCCCGGAGGTATGTCCGCGGCCCGTGTCTCGCCCAGCGACGGGGTCTCGTCCAAGGTATCATAGGCATTGTCGCGCGCAGACCAGCCACACACGCGGCATATTCCACGCGCGTCGACCGCATCGGCGCCACATCGTTCACAGGTGTTCACACTCACGCTCAGCCTCCGGGAACGTCCGGGCCTTGTCCATACTGGTTCCATGCGGATATCGCCGCATCGTATCAGCCTCCAGTATAGCGCCGGTCATCGCAGATGGCAACAGAACGCAACACTTGGGCGTACATCAGAGTGGGACGACGACCGACGGAGCCGTCTTGTTGTGATCTCTGCCACATTCCCGCTGCTGGCGGGATGCTTTGGGTAGCTGACCACGTCTTCGTTTCGTCTGGTGGTATAGCAACTGAGACAGAAGAACTTCAGCGACCGCTCACCTGTCGCAGACTCGAAGGAAGTACATATGGCGCGTAGCAGTGGACCGCAGCAGAATTATTCGGCCTGGGATGCCCCGACGCAGCCGCCGCTGCTCCCGGATGACGCCGTGCCTCCGCCGCCACTTCCACCCGAGTTGACCAGCCCGCTACCTGGCAGCCCGCCCCCACTCCCTCCACGCCGTAAGGCACCCACAACACGGCGTTTCGCGCGTGGAAGCATGGTGCGGCGTGTGCTGCTGATTGTGTTGCTGGCGGCGCTGCTCATCGGCGGCCTACTGGCGCATCGCTTCTGGGACTTTGGCAGCGCAATCTCGACACAAAATCCGCTCAGCACGCAGACACGGTACATGACGGCGGGAGACCGCATCAATCTGCTCGTCCTTGGCTATGGTGGCGGCGACCACAACGGGCCAAACCTGACCGATAGCATGATCGTCGTCAGCATCAACCCGCAAGACAACGCGACGACGATGATCTCGGTTCCACGCGATCTCTGGGTGCAGGTGCCGCCTCAATCGGGCAACTATGGCAAGCTCAACACGGCTTACGAGAATGGGCTAGCCAACGGCTACAACGGCATCAGCGCGAGTCCGGCGGCGGGCGGCGCGGAGGCAGCGCGCAAGGTGAGCGATGTCACTGGCATGCCGGTGCAATACTGGCTGACTATTAACTTCGATGGCTTCCGTGGGTTGGTTGACGCGCTCGGTGGTGTGGACATCAACGTGCCGGTTGGATGGACCGCCACTAATCTGGGCGGTGGGTCCACGGCATCCAACACAGCCTCCTTCAAGGCGGGCTTGCAGCATATGGATGGCGAGCGCGCGTTGCAATACGCCCGCGCCCGCTACATTACATCGCCCGCGAGCGAGGGCAGCGACTTCGCGCGTTCGCGACGCCAGCTGCTGCTCATCCATGCCATCATCGACAAGGCGCGCTCGCTGGGAGCGATTCCAGCGCTGCCCGGCGTAATGAACGCGCTGCAACAGACACTCTACACGAACCTATCGCTCGCCGATCTGACACTGCTTTCGACAAACGTGGATATCAACCATGCGGCGCTCGTTGGCCTGAGCGACGATAATGTGCTCGTAGACGCCGTCAGCGACGACGGCCAGGATATTCTGGAGCCTGCCAACGGCGATTGGGGCGTTATTCAGCGATATATCAGCGCCCATCTCAAGAAGTGAAACTGGCAGATCGGCGATCAGTGGGCGACATGCGAGCCGATGAACGCGACGATGAGATAGATCGCCCACGCCAGCACGCAGACGCCGATGACCACGCCATAGCAGCCAAACAGGCTGCGCTTGCGAATATCCAGCGCCTGGGCCAGTTGGGTGTCCATATCGGGCGGATCGAGTTCGATGGCGGGCGCGACGCGCTGCAACTCGGGTAGTAGTTTGCGAAAATCGCGGACGTTACTCATCCCTTCGGCCACGATGACGACATTGCCATCGTCCAGCTCGAACATCAACACGAGTTTACTGGGGTTGGGATCGCCTGGGGCTAATATCATACGGCGAATGCTGGCGAGGTTGAAGCGCATTTCAGTGTGCTCTTCCAGCAGGGCGACATTGAAGGAATCGGGATAGAGCTGTAGCTCTTTGCCCAGCCCGTAGCGCACGCGCGCCAGTGGCCTCTCCCCGCTCTCTGGGTTATCAGCATCGTCTGGCTCATCGGGCAGCGGCATGTCATCGGTCAGGCTGGATGAATTATCAGGCATCGTCTCTGCAATCCGGTCTCTATAAAACGCAGCGCATATTGAGAACTACGCCGCGGCTTGTGTACCACTCACCAGATTATTGTAGCACTGAGAGACGAACCCGCACCGAGGAAATGCCGCGGAGCAATCGCGGAAGATACGACGGCCTCCCGAGGCTCCCGCTCCAGTTGGGGAGCAGGAGGCCATCGGAAGGCCAGTGGGTCGCGCATTAGCCGTTGCGCTTCAACTTGCCAGTGCGCTTGGCGTAGCGCTCCGCCAGGTGGAAGATGAACTGGCCGACCGGAATGCTTACCACGGCGCAGATCAGCAGCGGCCAGATGTCACCCCAGGCGTTATACGGCGTTTTCTGCACCATCAACGCGCCGCGCAGCCCGTTGAGCACGTACGTCGCGGGTGAGATCACCGAGAGCGCCTGCAAGAACCCCGGCAACACCGAGACCGAATAGTAGACGCCCGAGACTAGCAGAATGATCGCGCGGATGATATAGGCCATCTGCGCGCCACGCTCGGTGTAGAGCATCGGCAGAACGGCGGCCATCGTGCCGAAGCCGATGAACGAGAAGCTGCCGACCGCCAGCACAAGCAGCGCCAGAGGCCAGTTCGCCTGCGAGAGATCCAGATGGAAGAACAGCGCCATGATTCCCAGTTGCAGGGCGGTCATGACGATGCCGTGAATCAGAGCATAAGCGCAGGCGCCGAACATATGCGTCACGCGCGAGACCGGCGCCATGAAGGTGTACTCGATGGTGCCTTCCCAGCGCTCCATCGTAACGGTCTCGGTGACGCTGTCGAAGACGACCGAGAGGAACGTCCAGACGGCGGTGCCGATGGCGAGATACAGAATGAGACTGTTCAATTGCGCCGCGGTGATTTTCCCGCCAGACGCGGCCTGGGCGCTCGGCGCGATAAAGGTGACGCTGAGCGCGTTGACGACGTTATAGGTGATCCAGACCACTTCCCACGCCCAGTAGCGTTTGGTCAGATACCAGTTGCGCTCGACAAACGCGAAGCCCTTGTTGACCTCGTTTCCCGCCGAACGCGCCGCCTTGCGGGCGGCATTCTGAAAGCTTCGTTCTCGTGCCAGACCAATCATACCGGCTAGTTACCCTCCTGGACGCCATGCGCTTCGTTCTCAGCGATTTCGTCAATCTCGTTCGTCTCATCGTCATCATCTTCTTCGTCTTCGGCCTCATCCTCTTCCCAGTCGCGCCCGGTAAAGGATAGAAAGACCTCTGTCAGCGTCGCCGGATGATCCAGCCCCAACCGCGCGGCGACATCCAGCTTGAGCTGCTCGGGCGTCCCCTGCGCCACGATGCGCCCGCCGTCGATGATGGCGATCTGGTCGCAGAGGGCGTCCGCCTCGTCCATATCGTGCGTGGTGAGCAGGATGGTGGCGTCGTGGGTGTCGCGTAGCTCGCGGATGAAGACCTGCACATCCTGCTTGGAGCGCGGGTCGAGTCCGGTGGTTGGCTCGTCCAGTAGCAGCAGAATCGGCGCGGTCAGAAACGCACGGGCAATCGCCACTTTCTGCTGCATCCCGCGTGACATATTCTCCAGCGGCTGCGCGATACGGTCGCGTTTGATGCCAAGGCGTGTCAGAATCTCGACAATCATCGGTCGCGCCTGGCGGGCGGTCAGTCCATAGAGCCGTGCGGAGTAAAGCAGGTTTTCCATCGGGCTGAGCTTGCGGAAGAATGCCGCCTCGACACTTACCCGGTTGATGAGCCGCTGTACCTTACGTTCTTCACGCTCGACATCGTGGCCGAAGACCTCGATCTTGCCATCATCGGCCAGCAGCAATGTCGAGATCAGCCGGATCAGCGTGGATTTGCCCGATCCATTGGAGCCGAGTACGCCGAAGATTTCGCGCCGATGGATCGTCAGGGTCACGTCGTCTACGGCACGGACGATCTTCGCGCTTTTGCGCTTGTTGGCGCCGCGCGTGAGCCAGCGCGGGCGACCGCTTTTGACAAACCGCTTCGAGACAGACATAACACGCAGCGCGTCGTAACCATCCAGGCTGGCCAGCTCGGCCGATGTAAGTATGCCTGGACGGCGTAACGATTCTGGTGGAGTAGTTTCCTCATGCAGCGACGATGGCGAACTAGTGAGAGACAAAGTTTCCTCCTGACTTCAGGGCGACACGAGATGTGATGTGCCGCGAAAGATGGAATGAGCGGGCGGAATGGCGCAAGCGCTTGCGCATGCACAGGCGTGAAAACTGGCCGCAAAAGGGCCATAAAGACCCACAAAGACGGCAAAGACTCCATAGGTGGACAGCACGTGGACAGCAGCGATGAAATGAGTGATGCGGCGGGCTGGTGGCGCCCGCTGCTTTCGGGGGAACCCGACGACCTAGCGGGTACGCACTCGCGGCGCGTGGAGTGGCGTGAATACGACGATGCCAACTCCGACATTCTCGCGGAGGCCACCGATTCCGGTATCCAGTACCGCGAAGTCCTGGCCTCCGATGAAGGAAGGCGCCATGGTCGCAGCCTGGCGGCAGAAGGGGCTACCGCTCATGCTTGTGCTGCTGTTCCACATTGCGCACCTCCTCAGTAACACCTGGGATATTGGTCCCTACGGACACACCCTGGCCAGTATAAAGTTCGGCAGCAATTGGTGTCAAGACGGTCCACGCAGAAATCTGACTGACCTGCGCTAAGGTACAGGCAGCGGCCAGCCAGATAGAACGTCTGAATTCCGCAGTCGGTCAGCCGCTCACGGCCAGATGCACATATCAGCAATATTGCGTAGCCATAAACACTTCAAAACACGTATGACTAACGTTCATCACACGTAATTTCAAGATTTCGCAAAGAAATTGTGTTAGTGGCTCCTTGCATTTGGGGTAATCCCTAGTAGAGCTATGCTCGCCCTAATACTGATCTCTTGTTCAGGAGATCCACAAAGCTACAGGAGGAAGCACGATCAGGATGCTTAAGATCAAACGCGCTCAGGATGTCAAGGCAGGGTTGCCTGCGTTCTCCAGCAAGCCAATCCTCGCCGCAATGCTTGTTGTGGCCGCGTTGTTTGTGTTCGCTGGCTGTGGCGCGCCCGGCGCCACACAGGCGAAGCCAACACCAACGCTGACCGCGCAGCAAATTCTGACCAAGGCCCAGGCCGCGCATCTCACCGACGAAACGTTTACGATAACGATGCAGGGCTCGGCGGCCGGGACATCGCTGGATGTGACCGGAGACGGCAAAGGCACCGAGAATCCCGCGCGGATGGCTATGACGCTGTCTATGGTGGTTAGCGGCACGACGCTCACGATGGACATGGTCGTTGATCTGACGACCAACACCACCTACACCAAAATCACCGCGCCTGCGGAGCTGGCGTCGAACAAGTGGACCAAAGCCACCGACACCTCCAGCACGCTCCCCACATCGGACCTGCAATTGTCGGCGCAATATAGCAAACTGACCAACGCGAAACTCGTCGGAAGCGAACAGGTAAACGGTAAGAATACGTACCACATCCAGGGTGGAGTACCCTCCACCACCGGCACGGTTGACCTCTACATTGGCCAAACGGACTACCTGCCTGTGAAGATGGTGCTGAATTCAACCGGTGACTCGGCGATCCAGATGACAGTCACCTATACAGCCGTCAACACGGGGATTACGATCGACCTGCCCGCCGCCTGATGTGGTGGCAATGCGGTAACAGATCACCACTTGCATTTGGCGCTGCCGGGTATCCGGCAGCGTCTTCGTCTGTTTCACATTAGCAATGCTCTTGACGGTTCGTACACGCGCATGGCACAGTCTGAAGTGCGCCGCTTGCTCAGCCGGGCGCGCTATAGATTCTATGGGGGTGTACGGGTCCCGGTGGGCCTCGCCGTCTTCAAAACGGTTGCACGGGCGCTTGCGCGTTCGTGGGTGGGTTCGACTCCCATACGCCTCTGCCCCTGAATATTCCCCGCTTTGTCTCGACTTGCCCGCGTCATCTCTTCCCTCTGCTCCGCCAGCCTTTGCCTGCCCTGTAGCATAATTTGCAGCATTTCCCCAAAACCGCCGTCTCTCACGCTCGCTTCATTCTTGGTCACACGTTCTATGTAGCTGCCCGTCGATCAGGCAATCAGCCGTAGAGCATGTACGCCATGACGGCGATGGCGTCCTGTTGCATGTCGGGCAGGACGTGCGAGTAGATGTCCAATGTGATCGCGATGGTCGGGTGTCCCAGCATCCCACTGACAACCTTGGGATTCACGCGCGCCGAGAGCGCCAGCGTAGCGCAGGTGTGGCGCAGGTGTGGCGCAGGTGTGGAAGCGGATCATCGGCAACCTCGCGGACATACTCACCCGGCGTGGTCCGCATCATTCGGAACACTCGTCCAGATGCCCAATTACGTTCAGGCACTGAGCTTCGGGCTAGCCGCTACCATCGCGATCGTCGCTGTCACCGTACCTGTCGAGGTCGCCATCACAGTCCTAGCTGTGCGTCAAGCACGTGACTCGCAGTCGCATGCGGTCGCAAATACAACCTCTGCCACACACCGCGCGATAGCTCACCCTGCTGGCAAGCATCACACCCGTGCCTCACAACACGGTTACTATGAGTATCACTCTCATCACTATCTGGTCACGGAGATCCGTATCTGAAGCTATTTCGCCGATGCGTCCGAATGCGATCGTGCTTCTGAGGCTGCCAAGGGCGCCATCACCAGGTACGCCACTGTGATGAGGTTGTGTGCCACCGCGCTGCGCTCGTGACGCAACTGCGATGGCAAAAAGCGATGATGAAAGCAACAGCGAGTCGCTGACGAAGCTGACTCCAGTCGTTCTCTCATTGAGAGTTATACAACTACGACATTGATCTTAGCATCGAGGCTTCGGTAAAGGGAGTGTACTGCTCTCAAAGGCAGGTATGCCTACTACGTGAGAGGAGGAGGCCAATGACCAGGCACTTTGATGCCATCATCGTTGGCGCGGGGATTAGCGGCGAGACGTGCGCACACCGCCTGCGAGTTGGCGGGATGCGCGTTGCGCTGGTCGAGGCTGAGCATATTGGCGGCGAATGCGCCTACTGGGCGTCAATCCCCACAATGTCTCTGCTGGGACCAGCGAACGCTCGCTGGCGAGCAGGGGCGCTCGCCGGAATCGCGTCGCCAGCCATTGCTTCGCCCCGGAGTCTGACGCCATCCGAGATACTCTTCTCCGCACTCGATGAGTCCGCTCAGGTGAGAGCCATTGAAAAGGAGGGTGGCGCCTTTATTCGTGGATCGGCTCGCTTTGTCAGGCGCGATCAGGTCGAGGTTGACCTGGACGGTGGCATCGAGCGGCTCCAGGCTCCGCATATTATCGTCGCCACTGGCTCAGTCCCAGCGATTCCGCATATACCAGGCCTGTCCGATATCGGCTACTGGACCAACAGAGAGGCCACGACAGCCGCGGCTATCCCGCAACAGTTGACCATCCTGGGGGGAGAGGGCCAGGCAATCGAGATTGCTCAAATGTTCCGCCTTTACGGCGCCGATGTCACCCTGGTTACTCGCCGACAGCGCCTGCTCGTCGATGAAGACCCTGAGGTAGGGGAGCTCCTTGCGCGGCGTCTCCATCGCCAGGGCATTCGCGTTGTTTTGGGGCATCGAGTTGTACATATTGGGCGCGACGCCGACCACCCATGCGTCCTGACGCTCGACGATGATACCGAGATCCACACGCAGCGCCTCGTGGTGGCTACAAACCGCCGTCCGCGGATACATGGGTTGCGACTCGCCAAGGCTGGTGTGCGGTATCGTGACTCAGGAATCATCATCAACGAGACGTGCCAGGCCGCCGAGGGCGTATGGGCAATCGGCGCCGTAACGGGTATTGGGCAACTTTCCCACATGGCACAGTACCAGGCACGCATCTCCGCTGATGATATCCTCGGCCTACCACATGCAGCCCACTATGCCTCCGTGCCGCGGATTCTCTACACTGACCCGCAAGTGGCCATGACAGGCAAGACGACGGCACAAATGGCTGGCGAGGAGGCAGCACATGTCACCTCCGTCACCGTCGAGCTGAATGAGAGGAAGATGTATCCCACGACATCGCGGCAACCAGAGAGTGGCAGGCTCACCCTCTATGCCGATGTTGAACGTGGAACGCTTGTTGGAGCCTGGGCAATCGCCACTGAGGCAAGCGACTGGATTCAGCTTGCCGCTTACGCCATTCGATCTGGGATTTCCCTCGATATGCTGCGGGATATGCTCGAACAGTTTCCGCCATTCGGCGAAAGTTATCTCTCGGCGGTCGACCAGCTTGTGGCGGCCAGCGTCCAACATCGACACGGCGGTTTGCCAGTGTCTCAGACAGATGAACGGCGCCGATTGGGGGATACGCCGAAGGTGGCGCTGCCTACGGAGCGGTGAGCACGATGTTCGTCTCTGGGAACTTGCGGGCATTGATTTGTCCGTCAATCAGCCTCAGGATGCCCTCTAAGAGGATGCGCATCTGGCGGGTGCAAATCGGCACGGCGCCGCGCTCGAAGCCGGGCAGGTTGACATCCTGGTGATAGCGAATGATGCGCCGTTAGCGCCAATGGTCTGGAGCAAGTTGGTGGCGCAGGTAGCCAAAACACATGGGCAGGTCGAAGTGGTCGCCGACCATCCAGCGCTCGAAGTGCTCGGTGGGGTAGGCGCGCTGTTGCGCTATCGTACTCGTGGGTGAGTGGCACTTGTTGCCACTACGCCATGGCACGCAGATAGCGATTGAAGGGTGTAGCCGATGGACATTTCATTTCATGGAGCAGCAGGCGGAGTTACTGGTTCGTGCTTTCTGATACGGGCAGCAGACAAGCAAATCCTAATTGACTGTGGGATGTTTCAGGGGATGGACGCGAGCGAGGATCACGAATTTAGCTTCGACCCTTCGTCAATTGATTATGCGCTGATTACCCATGCACACCTTGACCACTGTGGGCGGCTGCCGCTGCTGGTGAAGCAGGGCTTTCATGGTGAGATCATCCTTACTGCGCCGACGCGCGCCCTGATGGCGACTGTTCTCGCGGACGCCGCTTCGCTGCAGGTCGAGGAAGCCGAGCGCGCCTCCCGCCGACGGCGTCGCCAGGGCAAATCGCTTCCGGCAGTCTTGTTTGACATGCCCGACGTCTTCGATACCATAGAACTGGTAGGTCGCCTGCCACGCTACCAGCAACCGTTTGAGCTGTGCTCAGGTATACGTGTGACCTTCGGCGATGCCGGGCATATTCTTGGCTCGGCCTGGATTTTGCTCGACGTAGAAGAGCAGGGAAAACAGCAACGCATTGTCTTCTCCGGCGATCTCGGCAACCGCGCACGTCCGCTGCTCGATCCACCAGCGCCCGCGCCCACGGCGGATTATGTGGTGATGGAGAGTACCTACGGCGAACGTACGCACAAGAGCATCACGGCTTCGATACAGGAATTGCGGGATGCGGTTCTCCACACGCTGGATCGTGGCGGCAATGTGATCATCCCGACGTTCGCCCTCGAACGGGCCCAGGAAGTCCTCTACTACCTGCGCCAAATGTCGGACGAAGGGATACTTCCACGCCACACCCAGGTCTTTCTCGATTCGCCGCTCGCGATAACCGCGACCGACATCTTCCGGCGCTTTCCGGAGTATCTGAGCCGCGCGGCTCGCGCGCAGTTTAGCGTGGGTGAAGATCCTTTCACGCTACCCGGGCTCCATTTCACGCGCAGCACACTTCAGTCACGCGAGATCAATGCGATTCCGAGCGGGTCGATCATTCTTGCTGGCTCGGGCATGGCGACCGGAGGTCGCGTGCTCCATCACCTGCGCTACAATCTCTGGCGTCCCGAGAGCAGCGTGATCTTCGTCGGATTTGCCGCTGAAGGCACGCTCGCGCGCCGCATTATCGACGGCGCGCAGGATGTCCACCTCTTCGGCGAAGAGGTTCACGTCGCCGCGCGCATCTATACCATCAACGGCTTTTCAGCCCATGCCGACCGCGATGAGCTGCTCGACTGGTACGGCGCCAGCGGAAATCCCCACGTAACCTTCCTCGTTCATGGCGAAGATGCGTCACGCACGGCTCTCGCCGCTGCGCTCGAACAGCGTGGCGCGCACGTGGAGCTACCACTGTTACACCAGTCATATTCCCTCACGCCTTCCGATCCAGTGTGAGCATTCGGTGTCATTCACCCAGGACAAGCGCCGCGCTTCCCGGGCCAACGTCTCGTCGCCGTTGTCGTACCGGTACTAGTTCCCATGCCAGAACGGCAATTGGTTCATCGTATAGAGTCGACCGTCATTGCCGACGAGGTACTGTTTTCCGTCCGTGGCAGTCGTAAGCCAGATAGGATCGGCGGGTAGCGCGCCACCAGCGGTCCACGCAGGCTGGCCGGTCTGGCTTGTCTGCCAGGCGGGATCCATTGGGAAGTACACGAGTGACGTCTGCTTGATCGCTTGC
Source organism: Ktedonobacterales bacterium (assembly GCA_036273675.1). Lineage (GTDB taxonomy): Bacteria > Chloroflexota > Ktedonobacteria > Ktedonobacterales > JADMIN01 > DAHUXT01. The sequence continues at coordinate 79,210 of DASUHD010000175.1, forward strand.
ACTGCCTCCTGGCGCTGGGTGGCCACAGCGTGGACCGCCTGATCTGCCTGTAGCGCGGCTACTGCGCCATCGGGGCGCGGCGCGGTGTAGGTGACGATGGCGATGACTTGTATGGCCGTGTGCGCAGGGTTCAGCGCCAATTCGGCGGCATCCGTCGCTGCGCCCGCCTGGCTCAGAATCGGCAGGATGTAGAAGTCGGGCACATCGGCGGCGGTCACTCCTGTGGGTCTCAGCGCCTGTACATACACGGGGCGACCGAGCCGTGAGAGATCGCGCATATGGTCTCCAGCGTCGGCGCGAGACTCATGGAACAGCGCGCTCTGGCGCGCCGCGGCAATGATATCTCCTGGCGCCTGGGAGTGGAGCGGAATCCATCCATTGCCGCTCGCAGACGGCGCCATGGTGGATTGACTCGTTGCGCCTGTCGTGCCTGTCATATGCATGGCCGAGGTGTTCCTGGCGAGGTGTGCTGCGCTGAGCAGCACACCAACCACTGCCAGCGCGAGCAGCAGGAACGCCGCGTGTCCCAGTATCTGTGTCAGGCGACCGCGCGCCTCGCCGCGTCGCCGCTGCTGCACGCGATGACGCATCAGGGAAGCCTTCTGTGGAGGATATCTCGGTGGATAGCTCATAATTGTTCCTCCTTTTCACCAAACGAGCGTCTGGCATCGCCAGCGCTGGATTCGGCCAGCGCGGTCGGCTCAATCTGGCGATCACGCTGGCCAAAGACTGCTCGCGCCTACGGCCCGGTCATTTTCACACCCGTCGAGGTGTAGGCCCAGTCTGGATTCCAGGCCCCGTTCGCCGAGTTGTTGTCGCGCTGAACCCAGGTGAAGCCGAGATCCCAATGCATCGGGTGACTGGAGTTCGGCACATAGATGCCCACCACCGGCTCGGGGTCCGACGTGTTCTTGCGATCGCCGACGCTATAGCGGTCGCCATAGTACAGCGACCAGAGAGAGTAGACCCCGTATGGCGTGCTGAAATGTCCGCCTGCCCATGCGTCAATGCTCACTTCGAAGCGGTTGACGGTGTAGCTTGCCATTGGATCGCGGAAGACGACACTCGTGATCTGCGCGGGGTAGGAGTTCCGCGGATCATTGTAGGAGTAGACGCCCGTCACCAGGATCGAATGGAGTCCGCCATTGATCTGCGCCGTGAGCGGCTCGTGCCAGGTCGCCAACGCTCGTGCCATGCTGGTCGTTGCCTGAAGTACCTGCGTGTAGAACCAGCCTGGGGCTCTGTTGGAGAACTGCCAGCGGTAGATGTAGTTGTGGTAGTAGGTGTTATTTGGGCTGTAGTTCCACGTCATGTAGGCGATGGAACGCGGGTCAGTTCCGAAGTCCCGCGAGATGTTGGTCACGCCTCCGTACGGGTTGATCGGCGTGGGATGGCCCCACTGGCTTGCGCCGGAGGTCTGGTTGTTGCGGGCGATGGTCTTCTGGTCGGCGGTGCTGCGGAAGCGCATCGCCACACCGCGCACCTCATCGTTGTAGTTGACAGCCGCCTCGGCGCTCTCGATTCCGCAATAGGGGCCAGGCGCCTGTGGCCAGATGGATTTGATCGCATTGATCGTCATCGTTGAGTCGGCCCCGTAAAACGTACCCGCGCCTGGGTTCGCTTGTGCGGCTTGTGCGGTCGGCGTTAGGCCCGCGCCATCGCGCCACACCGTTGTCCATAGTGCTCCGGTCGCAACCAAGAGCAGCACACAGACGCGGAGGGCTACTCGTTGCGCATACGTCATCGGTTACACCTCCTTGCGATCACGCGTCGCTAGTTCACCGATGAGGCTTGGTGGGCTGTACCCAATGTGGCCGATTAGCCTAGCTCATGCTGACGCCTGCAACCGGCGCATGACCGCTCACTCGCTAGCCTACAATACCCACATCACGCCGCCGTCACGTCCAGACCGTCGTTCAGCACATCTATCTCACAGTCCCTCCATGCGCCTCCGCATCACGTCATCCCGTATCGCGGCATACCGCATTGCGCGTCCTCGGACGGTTGGCTGACCGAATGAATGGTGGCTTGGAGCGGATAGTGCACTGCTCATGCTCCTGACATGCATAGGAGCCAGGTGAATCTACAGCGGTCACCGTGTCATTGTCAGCGGTAACTTCGTAGATCACCTGGCTCGCTCATGATAGGCACGCCAGGCGTCAGGACCACATTATCATTTGTGCGACTCTTGCAGTTGAGCGGTGCTCTGCTCGTCACGCGCCAGCGCTTTGATCTGACTGGTAGCCTCACCCAGATCTAGAGCATGCGACTGATATGCCCTCAGCACTCGCTCGATTGCTGACGTGAATTCAGCCTCATCCGGTGAGATAGCCGCAGTTTCAGGCCTGGCCGCCACAGCTGGTGTCGCCTCTGCGGCGGGAGTAGCAGCTTCCTTCAGGCGCGCGACGAGCGCCCCTATCGAATGCTCTTGAAGAGCCGTCCAGCCGTAGCTGACCACCAGAATGATTCCAACCAGCAGCACGGCCAATCCCGCCCGCACAATCTGTTCCCAATTGCCGAGCGGCGCGCCCAGCAGCGAGGTCCCAAGCGCGTACAGCGTCATGGTAAGCCCAACTGCTCCGGTAATGATCCCTCCCGCAAGCAGCGCGAGGATGAATCCACGTCGAGGCGCGCTCTCTTCGGCGGATCTGGTCGAGCGGCGCAGATGCACGGCAAGCGGTATATATGCCAGACCAGCAATTGCCAGTGCCAATGCGCCTGCCCATTGGGTCGCGAACGTCTCACCGGCAGAAGCTCCGATCCATTGGAAGGTTGTATAGAAGATGCGCCCAACACCCCACCAGAACGCGACCGCAATGATTACCGCCGCGACAGCCTCGGTCACCAGTTGTGTTAGGCGGGCGCCGGGCGGTAGATAGGCCTTCTCTGCCCACAGCCAAACGCCATAGGCCACGACGAGAAGGGCGCCAATGCTCAGCGGCGAGACAAAGTCATACGATGCGTTCCAGGGGTGCGCAATATCGCCCCACAGGACAGGTACACCAAACAGCGCCCGCAGGAGCAGCTCGATGCCAAGCGTTAGCCCCACCAGAGAAGCGCCTATACCAAGAGCGAGGCTGCCAATATGCGAAGTCATGCGGATCAGGGACTTCTTGTCGTCTCGCGCCATCAGCGCGTATAGCGCAATCGCTGCGGCTGGGATGGCGACCGCGAGCCAGAGAAAGACGGGGTTCGGCAATGTGCACGGCCCCAGAATGGGCCCTAACGCGGTGTTGCTACAGGCATTGGGGTCGAGTGGGCTATAGAGATTCGCGCGCGTCAACAGGCTCGCCACCGACGTGCGTACTGCCGTTCCCCAGTAGCCGAGCGTGATCATGGCAAGCAGGATCAGCGGAAAACCAAACAGATGGAGCCGCTGCATGATGACGCCGACTCTTGATTCCACCGGGAATCTTCGCCGCTCCACCTCTAGCACGGCAAACACCAGCAGCGCCGCGATCATCGCCGCGAACAGACCAGTCGTATCCGCCGTCGTTGGCGGCTGAGCATGGGCAAGACTGGTAAATGCGCTCGCGCCGGTAATCGTCGCGACGAGCGCGGCGAACGCCTCGGTAGCGTTGAGAAAGAAAGCCCGGACGCCGCCGCGGGCCGCCTCCGCGTATTCGACGATGTCCCGCTGGATGAGCCGCAGATGGAGCGCGCCAAGCGCTGCGGCGATAATCCAGGCGGTGAAGGCAAAGACAACGCTCTGCACCAACTCTTGCTGCCCAGGCGCCGCACGGTAGGAGCCGCGTAACGCCGTGTAGGATAGCAATGTGTTGAGCAACACGCCAAGACCAACCGCGGCCAGGATAAGCAGGGCGATGGTGACTACATACAGATAGATGCGGTAGAGCTGGCGGACCATTGACCTACCCCTGCTTTCTTCCCGAATCGTCGCGCATGGCTGCGCTATCGAGATAGTCCCAAACCGATACGGAGGGATGAAGCCGATGAGCGGGCCACGAACTGGCCCTCACGAGAACGCATGTGGCCATCGCCTTAGCGGAAGTGTATGAAGCGGGTATCACGAAGCGGTCAAACGGAGGCGCTGGCGCATCACACTGCCATCACAAGTGGACAGGATAGTGTACACGCGAGTCGTGCCTGCGATCGCGGATGTAATCTCTCTTCTGTATCCAAATTCATCTGGCGCCAGGCCTTTCTGCGCGCTTGCTCGGACCGCTTTCTTCACGCCGCAAGTGTTACAACGCATGCTCAACTGTGAGCTTTCTGTGACCTCATAGGTCAAATGGTGATCTTGATGTTATGCCGTACAGCTACCCTCATACTGAGGATGCGGTTGCTACTACACCCCCTCTATACTCGACGCTATGTAATCGCATCATGTGACACGCACGATGAACAAGAGTGAGGCATACTCGGCCCTGAGATGCAAAGGGAAGCTTGCGCCACACTCTGCGTGGCACAGGAAGGAATCGAACAGATGTCACAGCGAACGCTCGCATCTTCGCGCCAAGGAGTTCAGCGACTTCGGCGAGGCGCGACGGCGTTGGTGATGGGGTTGGCGCTATTGGTTGCGGCGTGTGGGGCTGGTCCGCAGACGGGTCCTGCTCCGACGGCCACACCGAAACCATCCGCCACACCGACACCGGTTCCCTGCACGACTTGGCGTGTCGTGTCCAGCCCGAACCAAACGCAATACGCTTCGTCTACCCTGAATGCGGTGAGCGCGGTGTCGCAGTCAGCCGCCTGGGCGGTCGGCGGGAGCACCACTGATGGTGTCGCCGAGCGCAGTCTTATTGAGCAGTGGGATGGCAGCGCCTGGCGCATCGTCCCCAACGCGAGCGCCATCTCGTTTTCGAGCATGGTCATCGTGTCTCCGAATGATGTGTGGGCCGTTGGATATAACCGCACCCCACGACAAACCGGATTCATCAGCCAGTTCGAGCACTGGAATGGCGCACAGTGGAGTATCGTACCCAGCCCCAACTCCGACCAACCCAACAACTTTATCCTTAGCATGGCAGCCGTTGCCACCAATGACGTTTGGGCTGTGGGAAAAGACCTCTCCAGCGATATCGGACTACCGCTGATCGAGCGATGGAATGGCACGAGTTGGCAGGTGGTTGCAACGCCCCCACTGCCCAGCGTCAGTGACAGTGCGCTGAACTCCGTTGCGCGGATCCCCGGAACTGCCAACCTCTGGGCAGTCGGCTATACCCTGAAGGCTCCGCGTCCCGCCTATAACCAGCCGCTGATTGAACGCTGGGATGGCGGAGCCTGGCACGTCGTCGCTGGCCCTGCCTTGCCCAGCGGCGCGTTTGGTGGCGAATTGCGTGGCGTCGTCGCCCTCTCGCCAACGGATGCCTGGGCAGTTGGGGACTACACCGCAAGCAATCACACTATTCGCACGCTGATCATGCACTGGAATGGTATCTCCTGGCAGGTGGCAGCGAGTCCAGATACCTGGGGCTCACTGACAAGCGTGGCAGCGGCAGGAGCACACGACGTGCGGACAGTTGGGCACATTGCTATTGGGGATGGCAATAACCAGCATGCGCTCATAGGGCAATGGGACGGCGCGAGCTGGCGCATGCTCAGAGGCCCTGAGCCTGGTACAGTAAGCTCCAGCAATCTGGGCAGTATCGCGGCGGACAGCGCGGGGAATTACTGGGCCGTGGGCAGCAGTTATGGCACTGGGAGCTCTGGCGATAGGACGCTGATCTTACACTGCCCGTAGGCATTGGCTGAACCGAGCCATGCGCGGCAGGCCTCTATCCGACACTACCTTCGTCTGGAGCCTAGACGTTTGTGAATGCGCCTGGGCCACTAAGGCGGGTGTGGCGACAGGCGCTTGGGACGGAATGGCAACGAAACGCTATGCGGAGAAAACGGAGCGCCCACGTAGCGCCTGGCTAATTGCCCGTGGCGTCATGTGGGCGTCTTGCCCTGCGCTGTGGGATAAGCTGATTCTCGCATCGCGGGACTTGATATGCTCTCTTGGCGCCTACACGTCGAGAGCTACTCACCACCTTCGTCTTGAGGAACGAACTCAGGGTCGAAGGGCTTTACGTGAGCGGCGCTACCCGCGTTGGCTCGTTCTGATGCCACGAGCAAATCCTACTAGATCAGAAAAAGCATTAAAGCGAGGGGACGCTAATGTTATGAGGAGTATGTGGTTTTTCTTCGTTATTCAGGTAACGTTTAGGATCTTGAAGGTTCAAGTCATGGGATGCGTCCTGCGCTCGTGAGACGTGAGCACTACAAGTCATCTCATAAATGGGTGACACGTTGCGTCCTTAAAGGTGGATGCAGCAATAATGAATATCAATAATGGATATGATGAACGCACAACGGGCGGTGTGGGAGTCACCGATCGGCGAGATACCGCACCGACGGACGCGGGAGACCCTGGCGAGCGGCGGGAAATCCTGAACTGCGTCATGGTGGCTACTTCTGCCCGCTGACTCCCTGAGCACGCTATACTTAGATACCAGGCTACATACGAGATCTACATTCTTCGGTGGCGCAGACGCAGGCGTCCTGCCGGGGAAGTGCGGATGTAGGCGTGGGGGAGAAAGCTGGCTATGCAGAATATGCAAAAAATGTCGGCGCAAGATGCAACCTCAACGTCGCACAAGCATGGTCGCCTGGATGTGGGTGCGATCACAAACTTCTTCAGTGATCCACACAATTCCCGCCAGTGGTGGCAGCGGCTCTTTGCTGAGTTGGTGGGCGCCTTCCTGTTGACTCTGGTGGCGGCAGGCGCCGATGTCATCGGTGCGGCGACTGGGCATCCAGCCGACGGCCTCGCGCGTTATGTCGCGCCGGCCTTGCTGGTAATGGCGATGATCTACACAATTGGCAACGTCTCGGGCGCCCATCTGAACCCAGTGGTTACGCTGGCCTTCTCGCTACGGAGTGATTTTCCGTGGAGGCGGGTGTTGGGCTATTGGGGCGCCCAGATGGCCGGATCATTGCTGGCGGCGCTCTTCCTGCTGATCGTCTTCGGCGACAGGGCGCACCTGGGTGCGACGATTCCGAACCCGCGGACAGGGGATGGCGCGGCCCTGGTGACTGAGATCGTGCTGACGGCGCTCCTGGTGACGGTGATCCTGGGTACAGCGCACAACGAGCGGCTGGTGGGACACAATGCCGCCTTCGCTGTGGCTGGAACGATCGCGCTAGCGGGCCTGTTCGCGGGACCCGTTAGCGGGGCGTCGATGAATCCTGCACGCTCGTTCGGTCCCGCAGTGTTGGGTGGGACGCTCGGGAGCTATTGGATCTATCTGATAGGCCCAGTCATCGGTGCGCTGCTCGCCGTGGGGATTGCGTGGATTCTACGCGGTAGCCACAGTCCTGCGGCCGTGGCGGCCGCGACTGGTGACGAGTCCGCCACGGATGGCGACATACAGCGACAAGAGCGGCACGAATAGTGTCGAGAGCCGAGAGCGCCAGCCGACCACCCTGACCTACTCGGACAACGAGGTGGCCAGCTACGGCTATGACGCTAACTCTGGCTGGCTCAACAGCCTGAGCGCGACCCCGGCGGGTGGCAGCGCCACGACGCTCTTGGGCAGCATCGGCTACACTGGCGCGGGCGGGGCGGCAGGGCACGCCACCAGCGCCAGTGTCGGCGGTGGGGTCTACACCTTCGGCGCCAGCTACGACGCCGATACGCGCCTCAGCAGCCTGAGTGTCAGCAACACCAGCACCAGCGCGCCGCTCTTCCAGAGCCAACGGGGCTATGACGCGGCCAGCAACGTGACGGCGGTCGCAACCACCCTCTCAGCAGGCACGGACAACCAGGCGTTCTGCTACGACGACGAGAATCGCCTCGTCTGGGCGGGGTCTACCGGCACACCAAGCTGTGGCACATCCTTGACGGCGGGCAGCTTGAGCAGCGCCAATTACACCCAAACCTTCAGCTATGATACCCTCGACCGGCTCACCAGTGGGCCACTAGGCAGCTACACCTATGGCGACAGCGCGCATCTCCATGGAGTGACGAGCATTGGCAGTGGGAAAAACAGGGGATAGCGGACTTCAAAACGGTTGCGCGGGCGCTCGCGCGTTCGTGGGTGGGTTCGACTCCCATACGCCTCTGCCCTGGTAGTCTCAGTCTCGTAACCGCCAGCAGAAACTACGCAAGGCTACGACGGGAAGAGCTGGACTTGCGGGACGATCTGCTGCGCCTGCCTCTCACTCTGCCAGTACAACTGGATGACAGCGGCGCCACCACCCTGATAGTACTCGAGCGTGATGGCGTAGCGCTGGCCCGCCGCCAGCGTGATGGGACCCGAGTTCGATATGGCGCTGTGATCAGTCCAGTTGTCGACGACAATCTGGTTGTTTATGAGCAATCGCACCCCGTCATCTGAGGTCGTCGTGAAGGTGTAGGTCTCGGAATAGAGCGGGACTACATATCCTGTCCAGCGCACCGAGTAGTTGCTTGCGACTCCGGTGATCGGCGGAGCGGGACCCCAATTTGTGAAGTTGATGATGGGGTCGGTACGCGTCATCGCGGGCGTTCCCGTGAGGGTCCTGTTCGAGAAATAGGAGCCAGTGAGGCCCGTGCCAACGGGTATCGGCGTCGCGGTTGCGGTGGGTCGTGGCTTCGGCGTGGCGGTTGGCGGCGTCGTTGGGGTTGGTAGCAAGGTTGCCGTTGGTAGCGGTGTTTCTGTCGGCTGCAACGTCGCCGTGGCCGTCACCGTCGGCAGGACAATCGGCTGACTCTTCGCCAGCCAGGGCCATTGGAACCCCGTTCGAGAAGCCAAGGCGATTCCCGCGAACGAGCCCATCAGGAGCAATAGAACTGCCAGGGCCACAAGAAGCCAGCGGCGTGGCCCTCGCCACGGAGATGAGCCGCCACCGATACCCGGTGGCGTACCGCCAGCGCCTCCCCCACGTCCTCGCCTGCGCCGAGAAGGCGCCGCCGCCGTTGGAACCGCTTCGAATCGGTGTGTCTTTCGCGGCCAGACGCCTACTGTTGGCACCGAGACAGTGTCTGGCTCGGCGATTGCCGCCGCTAGCGCCTCGGCAAAGCTGCGCGCATCGGGAAAGCGATCCTCTGGCTGGCGGGCGAGCGCGCGCATGACGGTCGCCTCCAGCTTGCGGCTGACATTGGGATTGTGCTTCGAGGGTGGTATCAGCGGAGCCGTGAGCACCAGCGCGGCAACCTCATAGGGGGTCTCGGCCTCGTGAGGAACGACGCCTGTCAGCAGCTCATAGAGCACTGTCCCCAGCCCATAGATGTCGGCGCGCTGATCCACCGGCCCATTCCGCAGCTGTTCCGGCGCCATATATTCGGGCGTACCCACTGGCAGGCCTGTCGCCGCCAGCGTCTGCATCACCCCCGGCCGTCGCAGGAACATTGCTTCACGCGCAATGCCGAAGTCCGTGAGCATCGCCTTGCCCTTTTGGTCGAGCAGAATGTTCTCAGGCTTGACATCGCGATGGACCAGTCCCATTTCATGGGCGGCCTCAAGCGCGGAGGCAATCTCGACGACTACGCGCCCAGCCGCGACAAGTGGCAGGGTACCCTCACGGTCAAGGCGGTCACGCAGCGACTCGCGCAGGATCGGCATCACCTGGTAGAGCAGCCGCTGACGTTTTATGACCTCCTCGCCGTAGTGGTAGACGGGAACGATGTGGGGATGGTTGAGCGCGGCGACGCGGCGAGCCTCCGTGCGGAAGCGTGCGACGTAGTTGGGGTCGGCTGCCAGGATTGGCGGCAGCACCTTCACGGCGACCAAGCGATTCAGGCGGGGGTCCAGTGCGCGATAGACCTCAGCCATCCCGCCGCTCCCCAGCAGCGACTGAAGCACGAATACGCCCAGTTGCTGCCCTTGCAGATCGCCTGCTCCAACAGCCACGGTAACTTCCTCCCGCCACATCATCGCTTAGTCGTCGTGGGCAGAGTGTAACAGAAAACGCACCCTTGTCATAGTGAGGAATTTGTCGCCCCTTGATCAATGTTATCTATGCGCGCCTGGTACGCGGCGTCGTTGTGCTGCTACATGACAATCTGGCCCCGTTATTGCGGACGGTGTGTACCTCGGAGAACCCAAGGAGCATGATGTCTACACGCGACGTGGACAGTATTACTGCGTGAATGGAGGCGTCGAAATGGCGGGTACAGGTGGAACGATCTACAAAAAGACTGAGCTTGTCGGAACCTCAACCGTCGGCTATGACGACGCCGTGAAAGCGGCAATCGGGCGCGCCCAGAAGACGCTGCGCCATGTCGACTGGTTCGAGGTCAAGGAGCTACGTGGGCGGATTGATAACGGCGTGATCGTGTATCAGGCCACCCTTGAAATCGGCTTCGCGCTCGAAGACACCAACACGTAGCGCAAACTGCGGCGGCCTACAATGCCACGCCCGAGATGCTGAAGAACCAGGCCGCCGAGGTAATCCACAGGCCCAGCAGAATCGAGAAGAGCAGGCCGCCCGCAACCGGCAGCGCCCAGCCGGGGAAGCGGTTGACCCGCACGAGCAGCACCTTGGCGATGAACGCGCCGTAGAACGCCGAGCCGAGCAGCGAATGGATATAGACGCGCGTATCGGTCATCTCGAAGCCGAGCAGGAAGATGCAGTGATAGGCGACGGGAATCGTGAGCGCAATGGCAACGCGCCCCGACCAGCGATGGACGATGTTATAGAAGCGACCCTTCGGCGGGAAGCGCAGCAATTCATATATCCGCGATGCCGTCAGGAGCTGGAAGAACCCGAGGATGAGCGCCGCCGTCACCAGCCAGACCTTCATGTGGAGCGTATCGCTGAAGAAGAGATGGAAAAATGGGACGGTATACGGCGAGCGCACCGTCTGATGCGCGATGATGCCGACGGTGAGCGCGACCAGCGCGAAGACGAGCAGCGGCAGCAGGAGCCAGGCGCGGCTGGGATGAGACGGCTTAATGTTCATCGCGTTCTGCATGGTTGGCCCTCCCCTGATCTCAGGCGACACCTGTTGGTGCGGACGACAGCCCATTTGCTGTTCATTTCGCCGGAGGTTACATCAACCGGAGGACGATGTCAACTCATGCCAGGGAAGCGGCGCTGGATAGCGTGAGAGGCGTCCATACGGACGCCTCCCTTGCTGTTATACAGTTCGGTATCGGCAGCGCTCGCCCTCAACCGCCCGCATTGAGCGAGGCGCTTCCGGCGTTCACTCGGATTGTGATTGTACCAGTCGGGTTGGGGTTCAGATCACCGCTGGCCGTGGTATTCGCGGCATCGTGATTCACTGCAATATTCCAGCCGTTTACATCCAGACTGCCCGCCGAGGCGGTCGCGTCGAGATGAGCGCTCGTGTTCTGAGGCAGCGTCACATCAGCTGACCCCGCGTTGACCTCCATGAAGAGTGATGCGCCGGACTGGAGCGCGCCATCCACCGTCAGGCTGCCCGCGTTGGCTCTCAACGACGATCCCTTGGCCATTGACATGCTGCTCAGCGTCGCGCTGCCCGCGTTGACGCGCGTCGTGAGCTGGCCAGTAAAGCCCGAGGCAGCGAGTGTTCCGGCATTCTCGGTGACATTCAAATTGGTGTTGGCGGGCGCGGTCACAGTCAGGTCGATCTGAGCACGCTGGAAGCCGTTGAAGAACCAGCCGCCGGCATCGGTGTTGTCCTCTTGAATGTTCACCTGATTGCCGCTCTGCGTCGCCGAAATGGTGATCGCGTCCAGCGCGCTTTGCGCCTGCGAGTGGGTCAGCGCGCGCACCCGCTTGGTGGCATGAACAGTAATCTGTCCATCGGTTCCAGGGTTGATATGCACGCTGCCAGCGCCGCTGTCGATCACGAGCGTCGGCACGCCTGTAACGCTGAACGTTTTGTCCACGGTGGCGGAGGCTGGTGTGCTGTTGAACGCGATGGCCGCCAGCACCGCGCTAATGCCACCGCAGGCGAGCGCTAGCGCTACAAAGACGATGAGCAGGCCAGCGATCCAGCGGACATAGCTGGGCGGGCGATGGCGCTCGCGTGGCGCGCCACCGCCATAGGCGGGAATCTCTCGACCACGTCGTTCTTCGTCTTCACGCGGAAGTACGGGTGGTGGTCCGTCAACACCATAGTTGTCGGCGGATGGGCCACCAGGATAGGTATCGTTCATCATGATGTCGGCTCCTCGATGATCTGCACTATCATCTCTAACTTCTCTTACCGCTCTATCTCAAGCGCTGATTCAGTGGTTGTTCCTGAGGCGCTGAACACAGTATGACGCCAGGATGTGTGCGAAGTGTGTCGAACCTGTGACGGTCTCTCAGCGGGTTTGTGACGGCTGATGTGGCCGAATCATAAGGAGGTATGATGAGACGTTACAGACTAAAGGACGAGACGGTAGCCGACACCCCAGACTGTGATGATTTTGTCGCCGAGGGGACCCAGCTTCTTGCGCAGCCGGGTGATATGCGTGTCCACCGTTCGCTCGAAGCCGTCGTACTCGTAGCCCCAGATACGCTCGACCAGGAACTCGCGGCTAAACGCGCGACCGGGATGCTCGACGAAGAGCTGGAGCAACTCGAA
>DASUHD010000176.1:0-33794 GCA_036273675.1 Ktedonobacterales bacterium
TGATCTGCTGAGGCTCGGCCAATGCAAGAAATTCAGGGGTTGACTGAACCTCTGTCAATACATGGACCCATGCCTCCTCGATGTCGAATAAAGGGTCATTCGGCGACGCATAACCAGCGGCGATAAATAACTCGCTGACAGTATGCCCCATCCCTCGCGCGAGCCGCACAAGCACAGATGCCGAAGGGGTCGTGTCGCTGTTCAACCAGAGCGAAATCTGCTGTTTGCGAACGCCCATCCGTTGGGCGAATTGGTTAGGGAGTAGAGGAGGGCGCTGCCCCCACATATACTCGACAAGAAGTCGGGCAAACGGACTGTAGTCAGCAAGTGGCCGCCATTTTGCCATTTCGCACTTACTCCACCATTAGAGGACTATTACCCACGTCAATCAATCATAGCAAGATGACGCGGATTTATGCAATATATCACAGACTTTTGTCTAGCATAGGGAATCTCTTGCTAATTTCACTTTCATATCCAATTTGGCGAATCAATCGCGAATATATGGACAATAGTTGCGACATCATCCAGTTTCGCTACAACGTCCACCTTCTCATACGGTAGCCGAACCATTGAAGTCATCATGGTAATGAAGTCGTAGATGCGGACTATAGTCGGAGTAATACAACATTGTTCTAAGGGTTGATACTGGCGAATAGTACAACTAAGAGGCATTAGTTGAAGTTAAATGTTCTGACCACTCACCACCTGGCGGCGAGTGACACAATGTCAAATTTGTCACGATGACAGGACTAACAGTGTGCTTACTCTATTTTGTCATTGCTTGTGTGGCGATTGCTGGTTGTTGCTGATAGTCTGAATCCTAGACCAAGGTCAACTAATGTGACAAAATATCAATACTACCTGTATAATCTAGAGTATATGATAAATGGCCGTTGTGAGAGCATTCATATATTACACAGACAAATTAGTGGTAGATTTACATTCAATTGTAATACGGGAAATGCTACGACAGCGCTATAGATAGTCTGATATACGTGGTATGGTATCGACGCACGAATTGTATCTACGTGCTCGCTGTTGTGTTCGCTGGTGGCCGTAGGTGGGCTACTGCGGTCACGGAGTAGCCCACCTACGGCTTGCTATCTTTCAGAGAAGCAACGACCGCGTTAAGTGGCCGCGCTCATATCCAACGACGTAGCCAACTATGGCGCTGAGGCGCCTGTGCTGGCAGGCGTAAAACTGGCGCCGACGACTTCAGCGCGCGCAAAGTGGTTGTTGCTGAAGCCAACGCTACTACTCGCGCCGCCAGCCACGCCGTAGGACTGGATACCCTGGATGGCATCACGTCCTGAGACGACTGTCCCCAGCAAGCTCTTGCTGTCGATTATCGCCAGCTTGCCGATGTATCCAGCGTCGGCGTATCCACCGACAACCAGGTCACCAGGGGTGCTGGCAAATGCTCCACTGAGGTGCGTGCCGTTGCGGCTGCTGTGGGCCGCATGTCCGGCGTGGAACTGTCCCGCGCCGTTGAACTCAGCCACCGTCACGTACGTCTGCACAAACCGGCTGGTCGCGCCTGGTAGTCTCTTAAGGTAGGCATCAACTTCGTCAAGCCCGCTGCTCGAGCTGTTGGTATACCAGATCTCGACGTCCGTATTATCGCCGTTGACGCCCGAGACAGCTTTCTTCCAGGAATTGCCCAGGCTGTCTTCTACGCGGTCGACGATGAACGGGTTCCCGCCAGCAACCGAGACCACAGCGACAAGCAAGTGACCTGCGCTCACTGACTGAGGCAGTTTCACATAGCTCTTGCGGACACTGGCATAATCGGTAAAATGACTCGCCGACTGTATGGGGGACAGCGTACCGGATGGCGGTGGGTTCGTGGTTGGTGTTGCTGGCGACGTTGGCGCGGTTGGCGCGGTTGGCGCTGGCAAGACTGGTGTCGCTGTTGGTGGTACAGCCGTCGGTGGAACTGACGTTGGAGCCGGAGACACGCCAGTTGTCGAGGTTGCAGTCGGCTGCGACACGGGCGATCCGCCCGTGCTATACGTCGCGTATTGCGCCTTTACCTGCTGACCCCAACTGGTCAACGCCGGCCCGTTGTAGCTGTTAACCAGCGCCTCGACAGTTCCCCACGTATCCCACGTCCAGGCGAGCGTTCCGTCAGCGCCCACACTTGATAACCATGCCCAGAACGTGGTCGCGAAGGTGGGGTCTGCGCAACTGTCGTCGTAGCAGTACGCTCCGAACTCATTGTTGAGGAGCGGAACCTGCGCCGCCGTTGGACCAAAGTCGCTGTTCCAGGCGCTCGTAGACTGATGCGTGTTGCCCATGTAGACATGAATTGCTGCCGCAAGGTTATTGTCGGGGTCGGTTGGGCGATGCGTCAGCCAGCCAGACGAGCCTCCCAGCGTGTTTGCGTAATCGATGCCCGAAAGCGATAGCACCCCATGGAATCCAGCGTTGCGTACAGTAGAGACTAGCGCCTGCATCCCGATCGTGTTGAAGCCTCCATCAGACCCACCGTTGAGCCAGATATTCCAGCTGCTCGGATGTGGCTCATTGTACAGGTCGAAAATCACATCGGTGCGCCCGGCGAATGTGGTCGCCACGCTCTGCCAGAATGCGCCGCTATGGTCGGCGTCGGGCATTACTTTGGTGCCAGAGGCCAACTGTGATCCTGGCGCGTTCCATTGCAGGTCCAGTTCCGGCGTAATGCCATTGCTGGTCAGCAGCTTGACCATAGTCACGAATGCGTTGCGATAGTTAGCGCCACTATAGGCTGCTGGGACGCCGTTAATGCCCAGCCAGCAGTCTTCATTCATCGGCAGACGGACGGCGTTGACGTGCGCCGACAACAGCCCATTGACAAAGGTCTGATCGCTGGGGCCATCAAAGATTCCGTAGCCCTGTATACAGGCGTATTCACCTCCGCTGTAGTTCACTCCATGAAGAAATACGGAGCGATTCGATCCATCGACCAGTGAGGCTCCTGACACCCGGAGATTAGGGGCGGCATCAGCCGCGCCGACGTGTGGATAGCGGAGATTGAATCCAACCGCCGCGCCTGCGGCAGCAAGCACCAGGACTAATCCGACAGCTCCAATGACAAGAGAACGGTGGCGTGTTCGATCACGCATGGGGGATCCTTCCTTCCATGTACTCCCGACGCGGATGGGATAGTGACCACGGCTGAACCTCAGCTGTAGCCGTCTCTCGCCAGTGTACACAAGAAGGAAGGGGAGCCTACCCAAATGGGCTACGCTCCCCAATGTTTGCACCAGATTCTAGAGTCTTTGGAGACTATTCCCCTGCGGTGGAACCCCTTTCGGCTCGTGCCTGCTGATTGCCGGGCTGCGGCTGTTGCTTCGCCATCTGATCGGTCGCCTCAGTAGCCGCTGTCTTTGCCTTCTGAACGGTGTCCTCCGCGACCCCTTGAGCCTTCTGCACAACGGTATCGCGTGTCTCACCCATCATGCGATCCTCGATGGGAGTTTCTGGGATGGCGAGGCCAACGACCGTACCAAGAACGAGAGCGCCTCCCGCGAGGAGCAGCGGATTCTCGTTCCATGTGCGTTCGAACCATCCCCCCACGCGTTGAGCCTGCGCCTGGGTATAGTCAGCCATATCACTGGCTCTGTCAGAGACATTGCTCATGGCGTCCTGAACCTGATCACCAGCTTTTGCCGTGGCATCCTGAACACGATCCTTCATCTGCTCGACGCGGCTATTGCCCTGGCCTTGTTGCTGATACGATCTGTAGTCGTTGCGGTAGTACCCGTTGCTATAACGCCTATCATAGTTGCGTGGCCTGCCGTACCGGTACTCCCATTCGCGGCGATCCGCAGCCTGGCGCCGCGCGCTGAACAGTAGCCATCCCATACCAATCGCGGTCAACGCGACCGGGACAGGATTTTCGCGGATGGTATCCATAAGTGTTGAACCAGTCTCTCTGGCTGTATCCGCCACATCGCCTGCCATTTCCTGTACCCTTCCGATAGTCGCGTCACGCGCTGCGTCTTTCGCCTGTGCCACGAGATTCTGCGGACTTAATCTGTCCTGGATCTCATCGATGGTAGAACCCATCCTGGCACGAGTATCGGCGATATCGTCGCGAATCTCGTCTGTACTCTCGTCACCGGATAAATCACCCGGATCGCCTGGCTCCCTGACAACATAATCATCGCGAGATGTCGGCGCTATCGTGGCGGAGTCGTCGACCGTATTGGCAGCAGAACTTAGATTCGCTTGCGTTCTCTCCGCGTTGCGCCCCGCAATTTCTTGGCTCTCTTCAAATGTAATGCCAGGCTCGTCGCGCTGGCGCTCTATGTTGTCTGATCTTTCGCCCATGCGACATCCTCCTTAAGTGTATCCACCGTCTGCTGCGGGGTCAGTTGCGTTCGCTTCAGCGCATCTATGCCACGTTGTATGAGGATGAATCCCACTACAGCGGCGAGTACTCCTACAATGAGGAAACTCAGCCATACGGGCAACGCAAAGAGGCTAATCAGCCCGTAGACCAGCGCCCCAAGCAGAAAGAGATACCCACCGTACGCGACAGCGCCGCCCGCGGCAAGCATGCCTATATTTTTGCCAATGTCTGTGGCCTTGTCGGTCACTTCACGCCGGGCGAGCTGAACTTCCTGGCGAATTAACCGACTCATATCCTGAGTGAGTCTGGTAAACAGATCACCCAGAGACGCCTCCTGTGGTCTCTGTCGTGCTTCCATACTCGTAGCTCTCCCTCCTAAGAGGCCCAAAGAGTCATATGCGCCTTCGACGCAGTCCATGCGTCGGATCTGCTACTAACGCTGGGTGCTCTGGGGATTCACATCCGGCGATCCAGTCTGGTCATCCCAATAGCGGCTTGCGGGACGATAACCTGCGCCATAGTCATTGCCATAGCGCGGATCCCGCCGATAGGGTTGGTAGCTTGAGCGATTGCTCAGGTGAAACTCGCCCTTTGGCCCGCTGCCAGATCGCGCTTGCGCCCCATTGCTCTTAAGGAATCGGGCGGCAAGCAAACCAGCGACAAAAGCCCCGCCTAGGGCCAGCGCTGGCTCGTGTCGCGCCCAATCTTCCACCTCGTTCACAATCTGACGCACATTGCGACCTCGCAAATACTGCGAAAGTCGCTCTACCTGGTTCGCGGCCTGATCCGCAACACCTGCGTACGTCGATGTCTGATCGCTCTGGCGCAGTTTGTCACCCATATCAGAGATCGCCGAGGAAACGACATGCAATCCTTGCGCCGTCTGATCTTTGCGGGTGGCCAACTGGCTCCTGGCGGCATCCTTTGCCTGATCCGTCACCTGGGTCGCCGCCTGCTTTGCTTGGTCGGCAACAGCCCCAGCCGAGCGTTTTGCCTGATCCGAGTTGGTAGCGTCCTGCGCTCCCGTGAATCTGGCAGCTGCTACATCCTGGTTTTGGTAGTTCGAGTCCTTAGCAGTCAATCGAGTCTCCTCTCATCGGCTCTTCATTGGCTCTTGTCTCATCCTTTCCGAAGACCACTAGCGCCATGCGCCAAGTTCAGTCAGCGTCAGGCCGCGAGTGCGTCTATCGTAGACATAGAATTTCAGAATCGCAACTTCCATGCCCCCGAGCAGAAACCTATGCCGACATTCCAAAAACGCGAGGAAAACGCTCACCTACCGCATTGCATCCTTGCGGACAGACATGCGGCAATGTGAGCGTTATATTCGTGACTCTTTATTCGTGACTCTACTGACTATGCTTGTCTAAGGTAAATCATTCCATCGCGAACCTGTACGTTATAGCGCGGCTGAGAGAATGTAGCGGGGCCGGTGAGCGCCTTGCCGTCGCGCATGCGGAACCGCGAGCCATGCCATGGACACTGCACAACATCCCCTTGCAACTCGCCTTCATCGAGCGGACCTCCCGCATGCGAGCATGTTGCGGCGATGGCGGCATACTTCGCGCCTAGCTTCACCAATACCACCGGGACACCCGCAACCTCCACTCGGCGGAGCGCATTGTCTGGCAAATCGGCCACGGGAAGAGTAGCAACAAAATCATGGCTTCCTTCCTGCCATGCGACATGATTCACCCCGGTCCCTTTACCAAAGACCATATCGCCACCCAGATACGCCGCTACAAACACGCTGACTATCGCGACAAAGCCCAAAATTGCCGCCACGACGCTCTCGCCGGAGGGATCCGCCAGGCGAAGGAAGAAGGAAACAATGTACAGAATGAGCGCTAGGGAATTCAGTCCGGCATGATACAGCCCGATGGTGCGCTCGGCGCCATACGAGTCACTCCAGTCGGCCAGCCCGGTGACCGCTGCGGCGACGGCCGCGAGGATACCGATCAGCACAGTTATTTCGGCGCCACGAGCGGCCCAGCTGTTCGCATCAGGTGAGGCGAGCCAGACAATATCAAAGATGACTGCCAGGAGCCACGCGCCTATCGGTACATCAGTGATCGCCGGGTGGAGAGGGTGACCGAGCCACGTGCCGTGTAACAGCGATTTGAAGCGCCGTGGTGGCTTGCGGTTCGATCCGACGACTACCTTGACAACGTTCTGCAAGGCATCACTAATTCGATCCGTTAATGCCGGAGACTCGGATGGCGGTTCAGATCCTGAATTGTCATGTGTTGTGGCGCTATCCGAAATTTCGTTCATTGCCTATGCCCCTTTCAAGCAGCCTATCTACCGCAGGTGGTGTGGTCTATCATAGTCAGCGACTGTTGACGCCATCTCATATAGACCTATACCTGACTTCGCCATATTTGTCAATATTTCACTGTGTTTATTTGACAAATAAAATCTTGCGGAATATGCTGTCCCTGTTGGTCTGCACACATCTCATAGCTCGTGCGCCCTCCCCATTGCCTCTAGATTCGGCAGCAGGTTTCAATGCGGCTAGCGCAATATCAGAAGGAGTATCTCATGTCGTCCGCTTGGTCCCTCCGGTTTCTCACCAGCACGCGCGGACGCCTTATTACCCTGCTACGTCGCGACTCGCACACGGTAGACGATCTGGCCTCCGCGCTGAACTTAACCGACAATGCGGTGCGCGCCCACCTGGCCTCCCTCGAACGAGATGGGATCGTGCGCCAGTGCGGTGTACGCCGCGATGGCAGCGTCGGCAAGCCCGCCTTTGCATATGAGTTGACTGCGGATGCCGAGCAATTCTTCCCTAAGCCCTATGCGACAGTGCTCAATGAACTGCTGGAGATTCTGGGCGGGGAACTGCCTGCTGACGAAATGGAGAGACTTCTTTGCCGGATTGGAGCACAAATGGCCAGCGAATATCCGGCTGGACAAGGAGATACGCGCAGGCGACTTGAAGCTGCCGCCAGCGCGCTCAACCAGCTGGGCGGCCTTGCCGAACTGGACGTGAATGGTGAGAATCTCTCCCTTCGAGGTTATAGCTGCCCGCTAGCCGCGGTGGTACCGGGCCACCCAGATGCTTGCCGCATGGCCGAAGCGTTTGTAAGTGCGGTGGCAGGTGTACCTGTCCGCGAATGCTGCGATCGTGGATCTGTCTTACACTGCCGCTTTGAACTCGCCGAGTAATCCAGGGATTATCTTCGCGCGACTGCGAATTCGGGCGCAAACCAGACCAGACTCGACGCATGTGCCTCCACGTGCTACCCTGATAGGGTAACAGGCAGCCTGACGCAACCGGACACACCGCAGGAGATTCTCAGGCATGAGTGATTTGAGCAATGGGACAGATGAGAGCGCAGGAGACGCGGAGCCCGACCAATTTACTAGTGCATCGGCGCATCCGCTTCCCGTGATCTACACGACCAAGGCATCCGACGGGAACTCGGTCAACCTGGCCATCGCCGCCTGGCTCCATGCCAAATTCCAACGTAGTCGAAGCGCGAAAACGCAAGTGACGTACTCAGCGATACTCCAGGCTTTCCGGTCGCAACTGCTCGCGCATGGGCTTGATCTCGATGCGGCTGACCCTCGCCGCGTCGCGGCTGACCTCGGCGCGGATGCCCACACGGAAGAGAGCATCGCTGATCTAGGCGATGCCGTCGCCGCGCGTACCCGTACGCTTGCGATTGCCGCTCAGGCGTACGCGGCTCAACCAGCCATGACAAGGTATGGCGCGCGCCCCGTCGCTCCAACCACGGCGAATTTGCGGCTGGCTGCCATCAGCAGTTTCTATCGCTATGCGCTTCGCCATGACTTCCTTCGTGGCGGGAATCCTGTCGAGCGCGTCGAACGTCAGGCCGTGCAGGCATATGCCGCGGCGCACCCGCTGGCCTACGATGATCTGCGTATGCGCCTTGCGGAAATTGATCTGTCCACACCGGCCGGGCTCCGCGACTACGCCCTACTCCTACTGGGCTTGCACACCGGGCGGCGCGTCTCGGAACTGGCCGGGCTACGCCGCGAGCACATAATTATCCGCGCCAGCCGCGTCGAGATCACCTGGGTGCGCTGCAAAGGCGGCAAGACCATGCGCGATGAGCTTCCACGGAAGGGCATGCAGGGGCTAGCCGCCGAGGCGCTGGTCGCGTGGGTGATGCGCCTGTATGGGGAAGATGGCGAAACTGAGCCACTCCTGACGCCAGATGTGCTCAGCACGATGCGCCAGCGTAGCGTCCAAGCGGACACGTCGCGCGCTCATCCGTCGCCGTCGGGCGGTCGTAGTGAGCAGGCGCTTCTATCGCCATCGCTTGCTGGGACGCTCGGCATTGCGGCAGCCGGTCGGATGCGACAGGAGCGCCCGGTCTGGATCAGCCTGGCAAAGCGCAATGGAACGTATGGGCATCCTCTTTCGATTCGCGCCATCGCTCTCATCAACGAGCAGCGGCTCGGCGCCAGTAAGGTTCACACCCTCAGACATACTTTCGCGCGTGGCCTGGAAGACGCTGGGGCAAAGGTCAGTGAGATTCAGGCACGGCTGGGGCATGCCGATCTCGGCACAACGGGACGCTATCTCGCCCAGTTGCATGCGGGCGAAAACCCTCATCTGGCGCGGCTGAGCCACCTCTACGGCCTGGAAGACCGCCTCAAGCGCCAGCCGGAGCCCGCGCCGGACGAGAAGTGAGCGCGACAGTTAGGGGATGACGTGTCCGATATAGTCGTTCGGCTCGCCATCTGACGTAAACCAGACGGTTCCGTCAGGCGCCACGGCCATCCCAAACGGGACGCTATTTGGGATGAGCAAGGTGTAAAAGGTGAATGTGGCGCTTTCGGGCGTGTATCGGATGATGGCATTGGCGTCGAAGCTGGTCATCCAGACGGCGCCATCTGGGGCGACATCAAGCGCATAGTTGCCCGTGGTTGCGCCCACAGGCTCCGGCAATATGATCTCGTTTACCGTCCCCGTGCGTGTGTTGATATGCCCAAGGCGGTTGAACTGTAGCTCGGTAAACCAGACATTTCCGCGCCTGTCGCTGACCATCGATGTGATTTGCGCGGTGGGTTTGCCCAGGCGATGAACGGTCACAGCCCCGCTCGTCGGGTCGAGGCGACCTACCACACCGCCATAGAGGGCCGCGCCGAACCAGACTATGCCCTCCGGTGTCACAGCGAGACTATACGGATGCGGCGCGCGCTCCCCTTCAACTGGCAACACATTCCAGGTGCGGATCGCTCCGGTTGCGGGATCCAACCTGGCGATCTGGCTGCTGTGGTTGAGTGTAAACCAGAGCTGCCCATGTTGATCGAACTGGAGGTGCTGCGGTCCAGGGCTATCACCGCCAGGAGAGGAGAGCGGGAAGGTAGTGAAGCGCTCGGTCGCTGGATCGAAGCGTCCGATGTAGCCACTATTTTCTTCGGCAAACCAGATAGCGCCATCCGGGCCAAGTGCGCTCATCATCAGCCCGAAGCGGCCGCCTGGATGATCCCATTCCCGTATTTCTCCGGTACCGGGGTCAAGGCGAGCCAGCTTGTTCACCCGCATCTCACCAAACCAGACACGTCCCTCACGATCTACTACTGGCTGCATGAGCGAGGCGCGCGGGTCCACTGTCGGATAGATATGCATCTGCGCCGGCAACACACGCACATTCGCTTGAATGGTCACTCGTGTCGCGTTTGGCTGCGGCGTTGTTATACTCGCGCGTGAATTCTGGATTGAAAGACCGGTCTGCGAGAATACCAGAAGTGTGGCCGCGACCAATGCGCAAACAAAGAGGGTGAACGGCGCGTGCCGCATAACGTTTCGGGAAATCGGAGAGATGTCACGAATGGACTGTGTGAGATCGCTGCTATCGGGCATATCGTGGGGACTTCGCTGCATGAAGTGATGAGTCCTCCAACTGATGATACGGTATATCCAGATGAGAGCATACTCATCTTCGGAGATGCCTGGCAAGCTGGGAACCGCTATGGTTTCCAGAGTCGCCCGCGAAGTCCACAATAGCGCCGTCACATCGACTTCGGTTCGACATCGTATGTTCGCGCCCATGCGGTATACCCGCCCTCGAGGGCGCTGGCATCGAAGCCCAGCAACTGGAGCGTACGCGCCACACGGGCGCTGGTGGCCTCGTCGGGTCAGGTGCAGTATGCGACGACCCTGCGGTGTTTTGCGGCTGGATCAACCTGCGCGGCCCATTCGCGAATCTGGTCCGGCAACACACGCACACTTCCCGGAATCTGCCCGTCGCTCTTCGCATAATGCCCCCGCGAGCGCACATCCAGGATGAGAGGCGGTGGCGATTCGTCCATCATAGCCTTTAGTTCCTGAGGTGTGATGCGCCGAACCTCGGTGGCTTCTCCCTCAAAGAGGCCATTGGCGTCGCTTGCGCGCTCCTCGGCCATGGTGATGCTGGCCTGTGCCACCCTCGCGCCATACCAGCGCGCCGCCGGGGTCGCGGTCACTCCGTGAACCAGGACCGAGACAAGCACTACGACGCCGGTAATTGCCAGGAGACCGGTTGCCTGTGGTACGCCAGCCGATACCACGAGCAGCGCCAGTAACAACGCCGAGAGGCCGCGCGGACCAAACCAGGCGATGAACCCTCGGGCAATGGGGCTCATTTTGGCATGCAGCAAGACCAATCCCATCGCGCCAGGGCGCACGACGAAGATAGCAATAATAGCAAAGACCAGCGCAAGCCCAAAGCTTATCGTTCCAAAAAGCGGTCCCAGTATCGCGCCAAAGAGAATGAACGCCAGGAGCATCGCCATCTCGGCAGTTACTTCGCCATAATCCATGAAACAATCGCAGAGCGTGACGTCGAAGAGCGCCACAGCCAACCCGGCAAAGAATGCGGCCAGGAATCCATCACCGCCGAGCGCCTGTGCGGCGGAATATGATGCGAGCACTAACCCAATGCCATACAGCGCCTGATATTCGCGCCGGATCGAGTAGCGCTCGTCAGCCTTACCCATCAGCCATGCGCCGATGCCGCCAACCGCAATCCCGACAATAGGGCTGAGTACGAGCAGCTCTGCGAGAAAGCCGATCCAGTGGCCAGCGCCGCCACCTCCATCCAGCATGATCTGAATGGATATCAGAACAATCGGCAGCACGATGATATCATTAGTGCCAGCCTCTATGGTGAGCGTCCGCCGTACCGAGCGGGGAATGCGCTCATCGCGCACGACATCACGCAGCACTATGGGATCGGTTGAAGCCAGCATAGCCCCAAGTAGTAACGACTGAATTGGTGATGTATGCAACAGCAGCCCAGCCGCAACCGAGATGCCCGCGATGGTCAGCAACGTTCCTGGCCCAAGATCGAGCAGCGGGATGCGCCACTCGCGCCGGAGTTCGTCAACATCGAAACGCGCGGCAT
The DNA here is from genome assembly GCA_036273675.1 of Ktedonobacterales bacterium. Taxonomy (GTDB): domain Bacteria; phylum Chloroflexota; class Ktedonobacteria; order Ktedonobacterales; family JADMIN01; genus DAHUXT01. Next base: position 11,704 of record DASUHD010000176.1, read on the forward strand.
CCAGAAACAGCACAAGCGCTAGATTGAGAGCCGCAACAGCCTCCAGCGCGGGGTCAGTCGGAGTAACCTTGATGAGTCCAAGCGCGCCTGGCCCAAGTATCAGGCCAAGCGCCAGAAAGATGATGGGCAGCGAGAGCGGAGCGCGGTCAACGATGCCCGAGGCCAGCGCAGCTACGGTCAGTACAATAGCGAGAATCGCGAACCATAATGCCACTGGCTCCACAGGCAAGCTCCCTGCTGATTATCGTCGAGATCAGTTATTGTTTCGTCTCTGGCGCACGACCACTGTTGCTGCCGCTGCCTGGCTCATCTGGTAGCCGGATGCGGTCAGCAAATGCCACAAAGTAGGAGATCGACTGCGGGTTACTCATCGAGTCGGGGTTAGCAACCCGTGCCGCATCCGCGCCGAGCAGGATCTTCTTGATCGGTAGCTCAAGCTTTTTGCCGCTCAGCGTCCGTGGAACCTCATCGATCTCGAAGACATCGTTGGGAAGATAGCGCGCCGAGAGTGCGGTGCGTATACGCTCGGCAACTCGGGCCTTGAGCGCGCCGTTGAGTTCAGCGCCAGGAGCGAGCACAACGAAGAGTGGCATATACGAAGGCCGTCCGAGATACTCGAGATCGACGACCAGACTATCGAGGATCTCCGGCAAGTCTTCCACCACACGATAGATTTCGCTGGTTCCCATGCGGATGCCCATGCGGTTGATGGTCGCGTCGGAGCGTCCGTAAATGATGACTCCGCCGGATGGGGTGATCTTGACCCAGTCTCCGTGCCGCCAAACCCCCGGAAACGTCTCGAAGTAGCTCTCCCGATAACGCTGGTTATTGCTATCGTTCCAGAAATAAATGGGCATCGAAGGCATCGGCTCCGTGATAACGAGTTCACCAACCTCATTCTCAACAGCCTTGCCGGACTCGTCGAACGCATAAACGGCGCAACCCAGGCAGCGACACTGGATTTCTCCCGCGCGAACTGGGAGAATCGGGCATCCAGCTACGAACCCCGAACAGACATCTGTCCCTCCACTGACAGAGGCCAGCCAGATATCGGGCTTTACGTGCTCGTAGACCCATTGAAACCCATCTATCGAGAGAGGCGAACCGGTTGACCCCAATCCCTTGAGTTTTTCGAGGCGGAAGGAGGTTCCTGGCTCAATATTCCCTTTCATCAGCGACCCAATGTAGGCTGCGCTTGCGCCGAAAAATGTCATCCTAGACTCTTCGGCAAAGGACCAGAGCGCGCCGAGATCGGGATATCCGGGGCTGCCATCATAGAGCAGCACCGTGCAGCCAACGAGCAGTCCGCCGATGAGCAGATTCCACATCATCCAGCCAGTGGTTGAGAACCAGAAGAATCGGTCGTCTGGCTCAAGATTCATATGCAGCGCGAGCGATTTCAGATGCTCGAGCACGATTCCGCCGTGGCTCTGCACGATAGGTTTCGGCAGGCCGGTGGTGCCTGACGAGTAGAGCACCCACAGCGGCGCATCGAACGCCACCTGCTCGAAGGTCAGCACGTCGCTGTCGTGGGCCAGCGCGTCGCCCCACGAAATTGCGTCGGTAAACTCACTCGCTGGCGCCTGCTCGTCGAGATAAGGCACCAGCACGAGATGTTCGAGCGAAGGGAGAGCGCTCTGCAGCTCGTGTACCACCTGGCGGCGATCAAACGGCTTGCCATTGTACTGATAGCCATCAACGGCGACGAGCGCCTTTGGCTCGATCTGTCGGAAACGATCGACGACGCTGGCTGTACCCATATCGGGCGAGCAGCTAGACCAGACGGCGCCCACACTTGCGCATGCTAGAAATATTACAAGTGTCTGGGGAATATTAGGCATATAGCCGACGACGCGATCACCAGGCTGCACACCCATCGAGCGGAGCGTCCCGGCAACTGAGGCCACGTCATGTCTCAATTCATCCCACGATATCTCGGTCATGGGCTGATGCTCAGAGCGGAAAATCAGCGCAGGCCGATCGGATGAAATGTGCCGAAACACCTGCTCAGCATAGTTGAGGCGCGCGCCCGGAAACCATTGAGCGCCTGGCATCTCGCGGCTTCCGAGAACAGCCGAGTAGGGGCTAGAAGATGTCACATCGAAGAAATGCCAGATCGACTCCCAGAAGTCATCCAGATGTGAAACAGACCATTCCCATAACGCATCGTACGCGTCAAACTGGAGCGCCTTATGTTCGCCCAGCCAGCGCATATAACGTGTTATCGCGCTGCTTTGCCGTACTGAGTCGGACGGCTCCCATAGAATGTCCCCTTCAGCGACCATCGCTCTTCTTGCCTCCTACTTTGTTTTTCAGTCTCTATTTGACCGGTGTTTGTAGTTTATGACTATACGAAGCCCGAAACGGCCACGCATTATGCTGCGAACCTCACTAGAAATGTCCTCAACTCGAATGGGCCAAACAAGCAGGACCAGCCCTGCCCATCAACTTCTGGCGCATCATGAGATGCCACTGACGATGCCACCCACCATGCATGGGCTGGGCTGGTCTCTGGCGCGAGCGGCCGCTCTAAAACATCACATTCGACGACATCCGCAATCGGCAACGCCGAATGAATGGTCGCATACTTGCGGTCGCCGAACGCCTCATAGAGGCGAACGACGATGCCTTGGCCATCCTGCGAGCGCTTGATTGCCTCAATGACAACATTATCGAGATTCACAGTAAACATGGTAGCTGTTGGTAGTTGCATTCCAGACCCCTCATGGTCGCCACCAGCACCTGCGGAATCCTGAGCGGCAGTAAGAGTGACCAACGGACGATTCAGCGCATAGGCCGCGGCTACCGTGCCACCTGAACGCCAGTCACCGAGGTGCGGATACAGGCTATACGTCACATCGTGCGCTCCCTGATCGGCCTGCGGGTCGGGAAATGTCGGCGAGCGCAACAAGGTAAGTCCCAAGTGTCTATCGCTGAGATCATGGCCGTAACGGCCGTCATTCAATAGGCTCACGCCGTAGTTGCCCTCAGACAGATCAATCCATCGGTGCGCTGGTACTTCGAAGCGCGCCCTTTCCCAACTGGTGTTCCGATCTATTGGGCGTTCGATAGACCCGTACTGGGTCTCGCAGGTGGCGTGGGTCGCGCGGATATTTAATCCGAAACCTGCTTTTAGCAACACATGCTGCTCGTGCCAGTCGATATGCGTCTCGAAGTCAATGCGCGGATTGGCGCGGTAAAGAACAATCCGCTGCGTAAGCGTGCTGGTGCGGAATCGGCGCTCTACCTGCGCCACCGCACGTAGCGGGCCGCGCTCAACCAGCGACACCGCGACGGTCTCTAGTGGATAAGGCTTGCGCACATAATACGCATCGATATCCCAGGCATCGAACTCGCGCGGCAGGTCTTCATATGCGGTCAACACATTGGCACGCTCGCCAGTTGGAATTACTTCCCGTCCATCCCCGCCTACCGCTCGATGGTCGCGCAGAGAGACGATCTCCCCGGCTTCATTTAATCTCATCGTAACGAATGCGTTCTTTAGCCAAATGCCTGCGCCATCTTCACCAGCCTTCACATCCTGAGGCTGTGGCTCTGGAAGCATGCCAAATGGCTCCATTGGGCCACTGGCCCACTCAATCGCCAACAGCCCGCGTCCGGGAATGTCGGGCAACTCAACCAGCAATGTAGGCGCATTGTCCGCAGCCACGCGCTGTGCCGGAAGACGCCTGCCAGCCGCGTGGGGGTGGCTACCATCTCCCGGATCCGGAAGCGCCAACAACTCGGTGCGCCCGAACGGCGACGGGTTGAGCGCCACGATAGCGTCACGCGGCACTTCACCAACCAGTCTTTCCAAGGAGGCTATCGTGAAATGGAGGAGCTTCCCGGCGAGTTCAGTGAGAGCCAGACGCGCATCCCAGTAGACTGTCGCAATGGACGACCCGGGTAAGATATCATGGAATTCGTGCATGAGCAGCGTACGCCAGGCGTCATCCAGCATCTCACGGTGATCCAGCGCCTGTGCGGGATCGAGTGACCAACTCCAGGCGTCGAGCCATTCCGCCAGCAACAGCGCGCCTTCGAGTTGGCGGTGCATTCGCTTCAGCCAGCTTTGCGTCGTATAAGTGCCACGGTGATATTCGAGATACAAATCGCCATCCCACGATGGCACATCTGGATTCTGGTCCATAGTAGCGAGTAACCGCTCGAAATACTCATCAGCGCGCCCCATGCGAAGCTCGGGCATGCCGGGAAGCTGCTGTATGGCGCGTGCCTGTTCAAGATGCTGGCGCGTCGGCCCCGCGCCCCCATCACCATGGCCGAATGCGAGCAGGGTTTCGCCGTTGAGCGCCTTCTGGCGATAGCGCTCCCAGACTCCACGCACCGCCTCAACATTAAGCGAGCCATTGTAGGTGTCCATATTGGCGAACAGTGCAGGCGCGCCGAGGGTCGGGGTCGTAATAAAGTGGGCAAGCACCGTGCTTCCATCGATGCCGCGCCAGTGAAAGGTATCGGCGGGGATGCGGTTGGTCTCACTCCAACTCAGCTTGGTCGTCATGAAAACAGGAATGCCCGCTCGCAGCATGATTTGGGGCAACGCAGCGGAATAGCCAAATGCGTCGGGCAGCCAGAGCGCGGCATACTCGCGCCCAAACTCCTCGCGCAGAAACCGCTGCCCATATTGAATCTGGCGAACCAGCGATTCGCCCGAGACCAGATTGCAGTCCGATTCGACCCACATCGCGCCAGCCGCCTCAAATCGCCCCTCCTCGATACGCGAACGTACGCGCTGATACAGCGCCGGATTGTCGTCCTTGAGCCAGGCAAAGACTTGCGGTGTTGTATGCAGAAAGACATATTCGGGGTACGCGTCCATCAACGCGGTCGCGATAGAGAACGTGCGCGCGGCCTTCTCGCGGGTATGGCGAGTCTGCCAGAGCCAGGCAACGTCCAGGTGACCATGCCCAATCGCAGTAACGACTGGGCGGCTTGCTGGCTGATAGAGTTGCGAGAGTTCGTGCAAGTTAGTCTCTAGTTGGGCGACTGCCACGCGAATAGAAGGATAGAACCCGGCTGGAGACAGGTTCACTGTGTCATAGGCGGCATCCAGCGCTGATGCCAGGGCGTAGCAGAGCGGATCTCCTTCATCGAGGGTATCAACCAGGTCAGCGCCAGCTCTGAGCAAATGATAGAGGCGCTCAGTTGGCCGATCCAGTAGCGCGATTTCCGCCAACTCGATACGGTGATCGTCTGGCAGCATGCCACTCCACGCGCGGACATCAAATGTCAATTCGCCGCGATGGATATCGTCGGCACGGAGCAGCACATCCGCATGATGGCGATTGATGCCCTGCTGCAGCCGCCCGTTGACGTAGAGCAATCCCTCGGGCCACCCAAATTCACTTCCTTGGCCAAGCAGCAGGCGTAACACCACCGCCCGCTCGCCTTCCGCGAGCTGCGCGAGCCACGCATCTGGCGTCTCGATCGCTGCATGAAACCATGTAGTGCGGTCGTGTCCGCCCCAGCGGCTCCCAGTATGAAGCGAGACCCAGGCGCCGCTATCGCTGGAAGGAATCGGTGTCTCGCGTGGGTCAATGCCACTTCCAAGGTCGATCATGCGCAGTTTACGAAGCAGGCGACTCTCGGCGTATACCCGTGGCGAGAGTTCGATCAGCGCACGTCGCAATCGTTGCATGGAAGGTCGCATTACATCCCCGTCATTCTATGGCCATACATGAGCGTACTCTTGTAGCCAACGACTATAAGAAACCCCAGGACGCCGACAGTCGCCTACTCTGTCAGTATCGGCAGCAGAACCCGCGAGGGATGCTCGGCATCGTGCAACAATGTCTGTCTGGCCACGCGCCATGTAGTCGCCGTGGCTGGGTCTTCACCCGTGTTAGGATTGCGCTCCCACCGGGGGAAGTTGCTACTCGCCACGTCCAGGCGCACGCGGTGGCCCGGTAGGAACGTGATCGCGGTCGCCCAGAGATCGACGCCGATTTCATAGACGCGACCCGATTCTACCAATCCTGCGGGCCGTTCGATGCCGTCACGGTAACGTAGGCGGGTGATGCCATCGGTCAGCGTCATCGCGCGTCCGTCGGGATAGACATCCACGAGCCGCGCGACAAAATCGGTATCCGGCCCATCCGTCGCGACATACAACGTCGCCGTGACTGGCCCCGCGAGCACAAGTGGTTGCTCAAGCGGAGCGGAGGTGAATACCAGCACATCCTCACGCGACTCGACGGCCCGCTGATCGAACGCGCCAGCGCTGAGCACGGGGTGCATGAGGGTCGCGCCACCAACGGTTGGCACAGGATTCAACGGGTCAAAGACATAGGTATCGGCTATCTCAGTACCCGGACTCTCCCGCGACAGCGACCCATCATCTCCTGTGGCGTTGGCGTGTCCGCTGCTATGCAAATACCACGCCTCTTGATGCATCGAAGCCGGAGGCCAGACGTCGCTCGCACGCCAGACGTTCGCGCCCATCATGAAGTATTTCACGCGGGGCCACTGGCTGAATCCGTTCGGCATCTGCTTGAGGAATTGGTCAAAGAACTGAAGATGCAGGCTGACCAGGTCAATCTGAAGATCAATCAGCGCAGCGCCAGAACGGAGGCCAAAGTCGAGATCGCCGACATTCGGGGTAAAACTGCTATGGGACCAGGGACCAATCACCAGATACTGGTCGGGATTGCCCTGAGCGCTCATCGCATTGAAGTTCCGAATTGTGCCGTTGAGGAAGATATCATACCAACCGCCGATATGAAGCGCGGGGATGCGCGACACTTCATACGCGGGAGTCACACGCGCGGCATCCTGAAAAGAGAGATCTTCACGGCGCGTGATAGCGTCGGTCATCGGCTGATTGAGATCGAGGCGAGCAAGCGGTCCGAAGCGCTGAAGCGGCAATTCAGCATACCCCGCCTCTACCAGCCGATCATATTCGCGCGCCATCGCGGTGAATGCCTGAAACTGGCCTGTGGGATTGCCCCGATTACGCCGCGACAGCACATCCAGCCCACGTTGGAGCAACCATGCGCCCTCAAGCCCCAACTCGAAGACGCCGCTCCGTGAAAAGACACCCTCATTCGGGTCGGCCCAGGTAATCATCGGCGCCATCGCATGCAGCGCTGGCGGCGCTTCTCGCGCCGCTGCCCACTGGGTGAATCCCATATAAGAGCCACCGAACATACCAACACTGCCATTTGCCCCTGGCAATGTCGCTGCCCAGGCGACGGAATCCGCTCCATCAGCGCCCTCATTGCGCATGGGATCGAATTCGCCGTCCGATGTGAATGTGCCGCGCACATCCTGTACTACAACGATATAGCCTCGACGTGCGGCCTGCGCCGGGTTGATCAGGCTGCTGCCAAGCGGAAAGTCTTTGCCATAGGGTAAACGCATCAGCAGAACGGGATAGCGTCCCTCGCCAGCGTCATCTGGCCGAAAGACATTCGCACGCAGGACAACACCGTCACGCATCGTCGCGGGAACGTCGAAGTCCGCGCGCACACCAGACATCATCGTTGGCTGCATAGCTATCCTCCGCTCGTCAGTTGGTGAGCGCATTGTCCAACACAATTCGGCGTGCTCAACTCGCCAAAGCGCCTCACAATAGGCATGCTCGACGGGTACTCCCATATAATACAGCGAGGACGGCCCAAGTGAGCCGTCCTCGTATCGTGGTATGAACCCGCAGCTAGCCGACTTTCTGGGCCAGACTGGAGAAGAACTGGCTAATTGCCTTATCAACAAACGGCCGCGTCACCGGATTATCGAGCGCGGCAATCGGGCCGCCAAGGCTTGCGTTGACCGCATAGGTGAGGGTCGTTCCAGAGCCATTTGGCGCCAGATCAATCGTGGCATCGCCGTTAATTGTAGTGGATGAACCCTGCCGACTGAACGAGAGTTTCATGTGGCTCGGCGGCGTGCTCTCAGTCTCCTGAGCAGATGCGCCATAGGTGCCTTTGACCGGCCCAATTCCGACATTCGCCCGAACAAAGAGCGTACCAGCATCCCAGCGTACTTCTTCAGCGCCTGCCATCGCCTGCTTCAGGACGTCAGCGTTGTGCAGCGCATTCCAAACCGCCTGGGGATCGGCGGAAAAGTTCTGCGTACCCTTAAGCTCCATAGCTGTCTTCTAACCTTTCATGAAACATCACTCGGCCAACCAAACAAATCGCCCGGCGATTCCGACCCGCTCCAGCAGCGGCCATTTCTTCGCTAGCGAGCAAGCGCCTGCGCGAGAATGATCAGGCTTTTGTCTCGGCCATTATACCGGGCATCGCTGCCTATCGCAAGCACGAAAGCGCTATATGACCACGTCTGCCAAAACCTATTAGCTGATGTTCTCGTGAAATGCGCCCAACTGCCGACTATATCGATGGTATGGCGCCGCCATCAATCACGATGTCTTCGCCAGTCATCGAGGGAAAGATATCCGAGGCAAGCAGCAAGGTCATTGCAGCAATCTCGCTCATGCGCACCAGGCGGCGAAGAGGAATGCCACGCGCTTCTTCACGTTCCACTTGTTCGACCGAGAGACTTCGCGCCGCGCTCTGAAGCGCAATACTCTTTTCCTGGCGCTCGGTCATTGTCCATCCCGGACTTATGGCATTGACCCGCACGTTGGAGAGCGCAAGCTCGCGTGAAATGCCACGAGTGAAATTGACCAGGGCGGCATTCACCATGCTCCCAACCACGAAGTCGGTCGTGGGCATGCGCGCAGTATTTCCAATGATATTGATAATACTGCCTGATTGGCGCTCCATCATGTGGGGAGCGAGGGTTCGCACAAGTCGAACATAGCCCAGCCCTTTAACCTGCCAGACTGTTTCTAATTCTTCCACCGACATCTTAAAGAAGTTGCCGTAGTGGGCTCGGGCAGCATTATTCACCAAAATATCTACAGAGCCAAGTCGCTGGATGCTCTCTTCGACGACGCGCTCGATCTCTGCTCGAAGCGTCAGATCGGCGACGATGGGTACGACCGGAACTGATTGGTCCGTGTGTGGTGCTGAGGCTAGCGCGCGCGCCGCATCCTGAAGCTTGCGCGTTGACTGCGCAACCATGACAACCCCAACACCTTCAGCATGCAAAGCCCGTGCGATGTCCAGGCCGATGCCTTGACTTGCGCCCGTGACGATGGCAGTCTTGCCACTGAGTCCTAACTCCATAACCACTACTCCCTATATCTGATGGGTAGACTTCTCAGCTAGCCGCGCTGGTCACTTGCACAATACGCCAGGCGAACACAGCGAAAATGCTAACGTCCAGGCATCGACTCGCCAGCAGAATCCGCGATCAACTCTACTTGCCACCACTCGTTCACCCAAAGGCCAACAACACGCACCGGCAAGCCCCATCTGGCGACAACCTGACAGGCCGCACGAACCTGTGCCTGATGTTCCTCGTCAGAGACCGGATTGCCTGCGCATCCGTAGTGCGCTGCGATAGCGATGAGTTTAGATTCGTGGGCTGAAACCGAAACGTCCACGTTGGCGCGCATGGTGTCTATGATTGCTTGCGAACCCTGAGTAAGTGTCTTTTCGGGGCCAGGTTGCGTGATGGTATCGACGAAGTCAATGGAATACTGAATGCGCATCCAGTCTGAGACTGGCCGCTGTACCCGTCCATCAATGCAGTTGATTGCCGTAGCAAACGTCCCGACCGCCATAATTGTCCTCCAAATACCCATGAAGCCCTCGACACACACCCAGAAAGCATATCATATGGGAATGAGCCAGCGAACACATCGCTTCTGGGAGACTGAAATGCGCTACAATAGAGTAACCGCACACCATGTGACAGGGAGAAGCAGCCCCATTATGAGTCGGCAACCAGCTTCGCTGACAAATCAAGCCGTCGCCCGAGCGTTACGAGCATTGCCGTCGGTTGATGCCCTATGCAGCGCTCTCGTGGAGCACTTGGTCTCGCATGGAGACCCTCTACCATCGCACGCCCAACAAAGTCACGCCGCGCGCGCCATGCTTCAGAGCGCGCGTACGGCCATCCTGGCGCAACAGCCGGTGGATTCCAGCCTCGAAGCGCTCGTCAGCGAGGTGTCTGGCTATCTGAAACGCTCCATGCAACTAGTCTCACGCCCTGTCATCAACGCCACGGGCGTCATCATCAACACCAACCTGGGACGCGCTCCGCTGAGCGAAGCCGCTCTTGCGGCCATTGCCGCCGTAGCGTCAGGCTATTCCGCGCTCGAATATGATCTTGAGCCTGGTGAACGTGGCTCGCGGCTGACGGCCGTGCGCGCGGTGCTACGCGAAGTGGTGGGCGCAGAGGACGCGCTAGTCGTGAACAACAACGCGGCGGCGATGCTCGTGACACTGAGTGGACTGGCCAATGGGCGCGACGTCATCATCTCACGCGGTGAGCTGGTCGAGATTGGTGGCGGCTTCCGTATCCCCGATGTGCTACGCCAGAGTGGCGCACGCCTCGTCGAGGTTGGCACGACCAATCGCACGCGAGTCGCCGACTTCGCCGCCGCGCTCACCTCCGAAACAGCATTACTGCTGAGCGTCCATCCCAGCAACTACCGCATTCTTGGCTTCACTGCCGCGCCAACCCTGGCAGAACTGGCGCATCTTGCGCACCAGCGCCAGATTCCGCTCATTCACGACTTGGGGAGCGGTGCGCTGCTCCGCACGGAGCGGTGGGGGCTGCTCCACGAGCCGATGCCTCAAGATAGCATTGCCGCTGGCGTTGACCTGGTGTGCTTCTCAGGCGACAAACTCCTCGGTGGCCCTCAGGCCGGAATAATCGCAGGCAAAACCGCATTGATCACGCAACTGGAGCGTCATCCGCTGATGCGGGCTATGCGAATCGACAAGCTCACACTCGCCGCGCTCTACGCAACACTACAGGCCTATCAAATTGGCACAGCCGAGCAGGAGATTCCTGTGTGGCGCATGATAGCCGCGCCTTCCGAAGCGATGAAAGCGCGAGCGGAGCAGTGGGTCAGCTCGCTCCGCCAGGTAGGTATTGTGGCCGAAGCAAAGGAAGGGCTATCCACCATCGGTGGAGGCTCCATGCCCGGAGAAACACTGCCAACCTGGCACTGTGCCATCACTCCAGACCCAAGCACCCTATCAACTGATACCACTACTGGCGACGCCGCTTCGGCCCTGAGCGCGCGCCTGCGTGGTGGCGAACCCCCTGTCGTCGCCCGAGTTCTGCGCAATCAGGTGCTTCTTGACCCTCGAACAGTGATCCCCGAGCAAGACCCGATATTGCTACAGGCCGTACAAGACGCATTGGCACGCTGAAGAACTCTTATCCCAGTCTCAGATTCCCTTCACATTTCCTTCAGCCGCCTGCTACACGATATCTAGTGGGGATACCGCTTGGTATGGCGTGGCACTTTCAGTGCTAGGAAGAAGGGCGCAGGCGTGCATCACGATTCCCAAAGCGCTCTAGACGCTCCACCGATGGACCATTCCACGACGAGTTCGTCTCGCTGGCTGGTTGTAGCAGTGGCGCTCTGTGGAGCACTCGCGGGTGGAAGCATCGTTGAGACGATAGCCGCGTTAGCCTCAGGCTCAAGCATATCCATTTCACCAGACCACCTCGTTGCTGCGCCTTTGTTGGTAGCAGGGGCGCTCAGCGGCGGCCTGCTGGCAGCCGTACTGGCGAGCAGAGATCACAACAATGATCGGTTGGTTGCTCATTCGCTGGCGCCTGCGGACATGGTTCCTTCGGAGCCAATGCTGTGGCAACCAGCGCCACCCGTGCTCCCTACGAACACGACATTGACAGCAACCAGCGTGCCTTCCGCTCGCTCAAAACACCGCATGCGCTACGCTCACCGCAGGATACGTCCACGGGCATCATATTTTCCTCAGACGCGCCCCGTTATCTCGCGGTCGTCGGCGATAATGAATACTCCTCGTCATCCCTGAATCACTCGCCGTGCTCATCCGTCGGAAAAGGGAGCTGGCGCTGGATAAGTCGACAGAATCGCAACACCGCAGCAGCTGAGGTGAGGTCCCATTCCTGATCCGAGTCGTGCCTGCGACGAAGTGATAATGTCGGGCGAGGCGCGGGCGGAGAGGGGCGAGTCAACGCTTGGAGCACGTAGATTACATCGTCGCGTAGGACGCGATCAATCACGCCCACTCGCTCCAGCTCGACGACGCGTGCGACGATGAATTCAATCTCGCTTCGCACCGCGCTCACCTCAACGCCTTCGACAGGCGCATCTTCAGCGCTTATGGCTGGCGGAGCCTCTTCGGTTGGAATTGGCATACGCGAGAAGCTCTCCGCACGGAGGTCGATAGCACGTGGCGCCGATTCATTTGGATCAAGCGAAACATTGAGTGACGCCAGCAAATCTGCCAGTTGGCCCTGCCAGTCCGCCATACAAATCCTCCTCAATGCCGCTCATTCCACGACGTATACGTGACAGCGCCGGGTGAAGGCTGGCCGTACTGGCGCTGAAGCCTCGCTATTTTAACATAGGGGTTCTGCCATGTCGAGCCATCCATAACGCTGCGCGCGCATGAGCACATCCGCACGCGAGATAGCGTTGAGCTTTAGAAACAGGTTGTGGACATGGTATTCGACCGTGTGGACGCTGATGCTCAGCTCATCGGCGATATCTTTGTTCTTGAGCCCGCGCGCCAACGCGCGAAGGACATCCAACTCCTTCGGAGTGAGAGTCGAGGGTTCCTGCCCACTGGCTTGCTCAAGCGTGTTTGCCGCGTCGGAGCTGAGCACTGTGTTGCCATCCATAACGCTGCGAATGGCGGCGACAAGCTCGACATCACTACTCGTCTTCATCAGATAGCCTTCAACGCCAATCCGGTGTAGCATGTGAAGCGCTGCTTCGCTGTTGTAACCGGTGAGAATCACGATTCTCCAGGTCGGTTTTCGTTGCTTGAGCAGACGAGCAGTCTTAACACCGTCAACCCTCGGAAGATTGATATCGAGCAACACCACATCAGCCTCAACATGTTCAGCGAGCGCGAGCGCCTCATCGCCATCTGAGGCCTCCCCGACCACGAGAAAGTCGCGCTCGTCCTCCAGAAAACGTCTGGTTCCCGCGCGCATTACGGCGTGGTCATCAACAAGCATGATGCGAATCATCTCTTGTGTATCTGGTTGCATATCCCCGGTGCGCTGCACTTACTCCTCCTCGTCTACCACGCTGGCTGCTTGTGTTGATTCGCTGCTCGGACGAGTGTCGACGTTTTCGGAGCCAGACGACTCCACAGCCGCATGCAGCGGCGACATGATTGTCACACGCGTTCCACCATGCGGCTCGCGACGAATCTCGAACCGCCCATCGAGTTGCTCAGCGCGCTCTCGCATCCCCGCCAGCCCCAGATGACCGCTGCGTATGAGCGTACCCATATTGAGCGGCAGTGGCATCCCCTCACCGTTGTCGATGATCGTCAGGCAGAGCCACAAGCCACCAGCTACTCTGCCTGAGTCGTTACCTCCGTTCGGCAACGGCGCCAGCAGCGATAAATACAGGACACTAGCGGATGCACGGGCGTGCTTGCCCGCGTTTGTCCAGGCTTCCTGAGCAATCCGATACAGATGAACCGCACGATCTGGCAGCAGACTCTCAGCTGCGTGCGCGGCATCGTCATCATAATAGACGGATGTATCCATGCCCGTTGTGCGTGCTATATGAGTGGCAAGTTCATCGAGCGCTGTCGGTAATCCGAGCACACGCAATGCCTCTGGGTATAGCCCCATACAAAGCGCCCGAAGCTTCTTCTCCAGGACCAGAGATCGATCCGCCAGTTGCCCGAGTTCCGCACGTAGGCGCTCTATCGCGGGTTCCGTCGTCCGCTCCGACTCCATCTCGGCATGTTGGCTATCCGCCAGCAAATGCTCGTCGTATGATGAAGCCTCCAGCTCACCCGCCAGTCGGAAACAGAATTGTGCGTGACGAATCACATAGAGCACCTCCTGCAAGGCATCGTCATGGAGGTCACGCGCGAGGGCGGATCGCTCACGTTCTTCGGCGCTCACCAATTCGCGGAGCAAGAGTTGCAGTTCCGCGCGAGCAGCCATCAATTGGTTGGTAGCCGTTTGCACCTGCACGAGTGAAACATGCAGACCCTGAATCAACAACGCATTCGCGTATGCCGTCCCAACAAGGTGGGCGACGGTTACCAGCAGCGACCGATCCTTGCGCTGAAGCGAACCGCCCCTACGTTTGGGTCCAACGACCAGCAACCCCGCAATCGATCCACCTGAGACCGACTCGATCAACACCAACGCCTCACACCCATGCCAGGGGTTGCGCATGGCGTTACGTTGCCGCAGCAGCATGTCGGAATTTCCTGGAAGTCGCGCCAGACCTGCGAGCATATACGCCTTTCCTTCTTCGGTCGCATACTGCCCTCGCGCATAGATATCCCCTGCTTCCAGTACCTGCATTACACCGGCATCCAAACCTTCTGGTAGCGCAACATAGGCGATGGCAGCGAGATTAATCGTCGCCTCCAGGCTATCGAGGAGGTATCCAGTAATGCTTTCCTGGTCGCTGAGTGCGCCAAATTTCTGGCTGTACTGTTGCAGCACGTCGCCCAGTTCGTAGGTATCATGATACAGAGCGTGATCCAATACCCCCCGTACACGCGCGAACAACGGCAAGTAGATCATCGCCCCCAGCGCAATCGCGGAATACGTTAGCAGGCGCACGGCGCTGGTGTCGAAACGCGCAACAATACGATTGATAAACATGACCGCAAATGCCTCAAGAACCAGGAGCAATCCGCCAAGCAGCAAGTACAACAGGAGGCGCGTTACCCCTTGCAGCCGTACATAGAAGGTATTCGCCAGCACTCGGACGGCCCTGTCGCTTGTCTTCGCCATATGAGGTCACCTGATTGGCGTTGTTACGGTTGCTTTGTTGTGGAATCCGCGGCTATCGTACTACAGATGGCTAATACGCTCAACGATGCATAGACCATTGGTTCCCGTATGCGACCCTCCCTTTTCATCCAAGATACCCGGCTACATCCCGACAAATACCGTATCGACTCCATAAAGTCAGCTTGACAGGATAGGAGACCCTTTGCAATACTGATCAAGTTGTGAGAAGACCAGCGCAATGCGCTTGATGCGGCTAGGAAGCAAACACCATGCACACGGTCTATGGCGTCGGGATTCGCAAAGGAGGCCAGGGAAAATCCACTACCGTTTCTACGCTTGCGCGTCTCTGCGCGCTGTATGGGGCGCGTGTGCTGGTCATCGACCTGGCGCAGCCAGGATCAACCAGCTCATCGTTGCGTGACCTCTGGCCAGCGGTAGAACATGCTGATCTGGCCAATCTGCTCCTTGCGTGTAGAGCGGTCACTCCTGGCGCGACGCCTACCGTGTCACAGGCCACCGCCCTGCTTGCGGAGGCCGACCTTCCAGTGACGCTTTCATCGCAACCTAGCTGGTCCGGCGGGTGTATCCGCATCTTGCCGTGGGATGACCTTGTCGGTGACGCCGCCGCCTTTCTGCAGTCCGAGCGGGTGCTCGCGGGGCTGATCTCAACCCTGGACAGCGAGATTGACATCACGCTCATCGACCTCCCGGCGGAAAGTGGCTCATTGCTGGTCACCGCGCTCGCGGCAACCAATAAGATACTTATGCCACTCGTCCCTGAAGCTCCCTCATTAGAAGGGGTGGACGCGATGCTTAGACTGATGGCACGCGTTCGGAACGCTGGCCATCCCCTAGAACTTGCTGGCATTCTCATGACGCGTTGCGACCCCAAAAACCGGCGTGTCTTCGACATCTGGCAGACGTTGATGCAAGCCGATGAGGTCGAAGGTGAGGTACTTAGCCGCAAGTTGCTGCCTTTTGGGGTCAAGCAGATCGACTTTTACGAGCAGGCGTTTCGCTACGGGGAGGCTATCTGGGATCGCACTGGCAACCCGTCACACTGGGCTGCATATGTTTTGCTGGCAGAATGGCTCTTGCGGGATGCCGGGCTGGACCGCATGGCAGCCAATCGTCGCGGACCCGCTCTCTTGGCGCCCGATACCAAGGTGCTGAACCTTTCGGCGTTGGTCCTCGACGATCCAGAGACTCCGCTGGCGGATTTCGAGCGCGCGCACTTTCGACAGACTCTGTAACCCTGCTGGGCTATCCCCTTTGAGCGGCTGCTCGCATCACCATACAATAGTGCGGTGACACCGCTGGGACACCGCTAGCATATTCTCATCGATTCGTTTCATTGCCTGTTCCACTGAGTGATGGAGAGATATTCATGGCGTCCAGGCCGCCCTTGCATTCCCAACTCTCGCTGTTCGTGGCGACGGTCATTATGGTTGCCTGTGCCGCGACCGGGATGCTCACGGGAGTCTTCGCCCATACACTTGCGACTAAGCAATCATCAACGTCATCGAATGGCCCTGTCATCAGCGGTACCTCGCCTGGCCAATCCCTTGCCACAGCGACGCCAACATCCACTGCCACTGAAGCGTCAACGACGAATACCGCGACGGGCTTTGCGCTCAGTATCACGCTCTCATCCCGGGCGCTTGCAGCGGGCGAGACGTTCACCGTTACGGTCGTCGCAACCGCGAATGGCGCGCCTGTCGCTGGGCTGACGTGTACATTGAGGGCGCCGGTCAGTGGGCCACCCGGCCTATTCTCAGACTGGCCACCAGCCGCCGCAACTGACGCGAGTGGGCAAATCATATGGACGCTGACCACACCGTCGGTCTCTCCCGGCACATATGGTATCGAAGTGGATGCGGTTGGTGGGCATCGCTATGAGTTCCATCGATACACGACACTCCAGGTATCCTGACCAGGCAAGAGCGCGCATTTCTGTCCGAGGTCAGACCAATTCCCGGATGGCATGCCGTAGCAGGGTCGTCAGTTGACTGGTCGTCACCGACGCCATGCGTAAGACCTCCTCATGTTCTGGAACTTCGGGCGCGCCCGTCTCGGCAAGGGCCAGATTCGTGATAACGCTGAACGCCAGCACGCGGATACCCATCTGTCGCGCGACTATCGCCTCAGGCGCCGTGGACATTCCCACCGCATCGACGCCGAATCCGCGCAGCATGCGCAACTCAGCCTGCGTCTCAAAATTTGGACCGCTCACCATCGCGTAAACGCCCTCGGACAACGCAATATCGTGCTCACTAGCCACCGTAAGCGCCTTTTCACGCAGAATAGGGTCGTAGGCATCGGTCATCGCGGGGAACCTTGGCCCGAAGCGTTCATCGTTTGGTCCAGACAGCGGATTGAGGCCCGCCAGGGAGGGGAAACCAATATGGTCACGAATCACCATCAACGAACCAGCCTCGATTGCGGGGTTAAGGCCACCTGCTGCGTTCGTCAGGATACATGTCTTGATACCCAGCAGCCCCAATACGCGTAGTGGAAAAGTGATTTGCTGCGGTGTGTAACCCTCGTAGAGATGCAGCCGCCCGCGCAGCACAGCGACTGGAATATCCGCGAGCATACCCACAACTAACTGCCCATCATGGCCCAATACCGTCGTCGGCAGCATATGCGGAATAGCCGTGAAGGGCAGCGAAACCGGCTCTTCAAGCGCATCGGCCAGTGAACTGAGTCCACTGCCCAGCACAATGCCTACCTGTGGCGTCTTGGCGATTGAGCGACCTATCACATCGGCAGCTTCGCGCGCCTGGTCGTAGATTGCGGCGGGTTTGCGCTTGCTGAGGTTTTGCGGCATTGATCTGACTCCCTACATAACAAAGAACGCCCCGCTGACAAAAACAGGGCGTTTCTTCCAGACGCAAAGCGACCTGGCGATGGTCAGACGCGCGAAGACGTGCGCGCGAGCGCCGCCGATGTCACACCTCGCCCAGACGCCTTATTGTTCGTCTCCTCTTGCATCTCACCTGGGATATCGCCAAGCTCGATCAAGTCATCCAGGACAGAGACCATGGAAACAGGCCGATTACGCTGCATGTGAAGGTACACCTGAGTCGTAGAGATATTGCGATGCCCCAGCATCTCCTGAACGCTTCGCAAATCGGTGCCACGGCTCAACATATCTAGCGCAAATGAATGTCGCAAGGTATGGGGTGTGATGTTCTCTATGCCCGCCACCCGCGCGTGGTGCTTCATGATCAGCCAGAACCCTTGACGTGTCAGACGCTGGCCATGGTGGTTGACAAAGAGCGCTGGCTCGTCTTCGTCACGAATTAGCGAGCGACGACCATCGCCGAGATACTGCGCGAGCGCCCGCTGAGCAAGCGGTGAGAGCGGCAGCACTCGATCCTGGTGAGCACGCCCATGACACTGGATCTCGCCACGCGCCAGATTCAGATCAGCGCTATCACACGACACGAGTTCTGTCACCCGCATTCCCGTCGAATGGAGGCAGAGAATCATCGCCAGGTCACGCTGCCCGGCAGGACTATCAACCGTAATGGCGCCGAGCAATCGTGTGACCTCCTCAGGCGCAAGGACGCTAGGTACGTGCTTCTCAAGCTTCGGCGCGTCAACAGCGCCAGTCAGGTCAACGGTTACCACGCCTGTGTCAGCAAGATAGTGGAAGAACGACTTTAACGCCGCTACCTTCCGCGCGACCGAGGTGGCAGCGTACTTTTGCCGATGCAAGTCCTGTACAAATGCGGCAATATCCGCGGGCGATACGTTTTCCCAATTGGCAACGCCCGTCTGCTGCAGAAACTTCACCAGTTGTGTAAGGTCGCTACGATAGGCGCCAAGGGTATTTACACTGGAGTTTTGCTGCTTTGACAGAGCGCTAATGAACTGCTGAACTGCGACATCCATAGCCGTCAATATGCCTCTCTTCCCCATCCGCGTGGTGTGGTTGGTTGCATAGCGTATAACCGGCGGACGTGGAAGTGTCCGAGGCAAGAATGTGCCAGCGTCGTACGCGTACAACACGTGCAATTATACCCGCGGCTGGCAGACGATACAACGGGGATATGACCTCCTGAATGCCCGAGAATACTCGCCACAGTCAACGAACGTCCTATGGTCAGGTAAGAATCGCTGCGGCTATGCGCCAACGCTCTCATCATGCGCCTCGGTATTATCCGCAGGTGAATCGGGGGTATCTGAGTCCGAGTGACCCCATACCGCCAGCGCCTTCCGCGCTGCGACATGCCCCGCCTCGATGAACGAGGGGGCGAGGTCAAAGTCGAGCATGGTGCCGCGCGATAACTCAGGGAAGATCGCCAGAACCTCAACGCCACTGGCCCGGAGCGCGAACGCCATTGCATCAAAATTGTTGCGCAAGCTGATTTCCAGGGAGCGTTCGAGGACGCGGCGCACCGTCTGTGAGCGCGATTCCCGTCCAACGACCGCGCCGCAGGCAATGAAACAAATACGAGTCGCGCCCCAGTTCAGAGCATCCAGACAGGCTGCCCAATCCGCGATGCCGCCGTCGATGAGCACGTTATCTGCTATGATCACCGGAGGAAATACGCCTGGCATCGCCGATGAAGCCACCACCGCTGGAAGCACAGCCCCTTCCGAGAAGAAATATGCGCTGCCACTCTTGAGATCCGTAGCGACGATTCGCAACGGGACACGCATCTCTTCAAATGTGAGTTCACCGAGGTAGCGTTCCGCGACACGACGCATGCCAGAGCTGCCATATAACGAAGAGCGCTGGGCCAGCGCGTTGATCGCTGCTCGCCAGCGACGCGGGCCAACAATATCGAGTGTAGAGGTGTGCAGCCAGAGATCTTCGAGCGCGCGCGCGCGCTCGGGAGTGGGTTCCTGCGCCAGAAACGCGCCATTC
Source organism: Ktedonobacterales bacterium (assembly GCA_036273675.1). GTDB lineage: Bacteria > Chloroflexota > Ktedonobacteria > Ktedonobacterales > JADMIN01 > DAHUXT01. Next base: position 31,400 of record DASUHD010000176.1, read on the forward strand.
CACGATCCAGCCGAGATGCTGACAATGTAGTTTGGCGCGATTCCCTGTTCCAGGAGTACGCGCAAAGCGCCTGCCTGGGCCGCTCCTCTGGCGCCTCCGCCAAGGAGGACGAACGCTGTACGGTGAGGTTGTGATGGGCGCAGCCCGCGTTCAGACTCCAGCGCGTTCGTTGCGCTTCGCCGGCGGTTCAACCATGTGCTCACACGACCACGCCATGTCAGGAGGTCCATACTACCTTCTCCTTTCAGGCGGATCCCAAATATCCTTGAGATTAGCGATATACTGATTACTTCATCTACCATAAATACGACCGAAGCGAGGTCTGGTTCTCAAAAACCAGGCATCGCCGTGTTGTCGTACGCTATTCGCCGTCTACATCCCTTGAGTAGAGTATGCGGCAACTTGGCTGCGTATCGCCAGCCAAGAGCGTGACAAAATGTGAACTATGGAACACTTGCCACGGATTCATGGGAGCAGGTCTATACCTGCGAACGTATATCGATTATGGGCAGTTAATTGCATATCTCATGCGCGTACCGAATCTTGGCGCGATAGCAAGGCATTGGGAAAGGATTTCTTGGCCCCATGCGCAATACACCGCAACGCTTGACGTCAGCGAACTGGCCGCCGGCAATGCCCGATGATACCACTCTCGCTGATGACACTACAAGAACCCTGCCACCAACACATCAACGCAAGTCAGCACGGAAGCCACGCGGGAAGGCTCCACATTGGCCGCTATCGGGCAAATCGTCGGGACGTCCCCATGGCAGCGCGTATTCCCGAAACGCGCTGCCACCTGCGCCTCCGCGCCCGGCGCCAGCCGTTGACTCTCCCCGCGATCTTCGAGTCTACGACGCCGTGCGACGGCATCTGCCGCGCTTCCATATCATCCATATTATCTTGCTTGCTGGTGTTGGCTCGTTGTGGTTAGCAATCAGGCTGCCATGGGGGATCAACGCCGCGGGTGTGCCTGTCTACATCCAGCAGTTTTCGATACCGAATATCCCTGATCCACAAGTGAATATTGGGCAACTGGCCTTGCAGACAGCGACCTGGCTCGCTGTCGCAGCGGTGGTGTTAGCCGTAGCGTTGCTGTTGATCAACCTCATCCACTACCTGCTGAAGAGGGTACTTCACCGGCTGCGGCTCAATACGCTGGCTGCGATAGTCTTTATCCCGCTCTTCGCGCTGCTCATTCTGATGCTGCTAGCCGATCTGACGCTGGCGGCGGGCTTCGGCGGACTAAGCATGCTAAGCCAGCTGCCATTCGTGCGTGACCATGGGTTCGCCTCGACCGGCGAGACAGACTCCGCTTTTGGCTTCTACCTCTGGTGGTTCGGCATCGGCGCAACACTCATCGGCACGTTGGGCGAAGTGTTTATTGATCGCCGCTAATCTGATTGTACCAGTTAGCATGTTCGGCAAGACTCAATGCCTGTCGCCAGTCATCGGGCGTGTTCACATTGAAGGCAGATAAACCATCCGGGTCTTGACGGCGGACAGTGTCCGTATTAATTGCCACAACGGCAAGTTGTGCGAGAAGCGCATGGAGCGAGTAGTCACTCGCTTTCACTGCGCGCTCGACCGCTGGCAGACACCCGCGCGAATAGACGGCATGTAGAGGCTGAACGTGCCTGTTGGCTTCCAGCGCCACGACATCCGCATCGCAGCGTGTCTCGGCAAACGCCAGCATGGCCCGCACAAGGCCTGGATGTATGAACGGCATGTCGCAGGCGACCAGAAAGATGCGCGCGCTTGTGGTGGCAGTAAGGGCGGTAGACAAGCCACCGAGTGGACCTATCGCGGGAAGCGCATCCTCGACAACGCGCGCGTGTGGCGCCAGCGACGCCAGGGATTGCGGGCCAATCACTAGCAACTCATCTACGGCAGATGACAACCTGTGCGCCACTCGTGTAAGCAGTGGCACACCCCCAAACATCATCTCGGCCTTGTTCTCGCCCATGCGGCGGCTTCGACCGCCCGCTAGAATCACTCCAACATTGCCTGTCATTGCCTGAACCTGCCAGATCGCTCACACCGTTACGAGGTCCTTGATACGATCAACACAAACTACAGGGTACGTCATGGCGCCCGAGAGCGGCAAGCGCAGTGTGAGTTCGGCGCGCGGCATATGATCGCTGCGATAGAGCGTCACCTCAGCACGCATCGCTATAAGCGTCTCACGCTTCTCCTGGGCGGTAAAGGATGCGATATTCCCTGCCACCCGCGCACACCAGTCCAGCACCCGCTCAAGCCCATCCTGTTGGTTACGCCATGCCCCCAGGCGCGCGTTGATGGCGACGCGCTCGGCTTCGTGCGTGCGCAGGTCCTCGCGTAACTTCTTCACTTCGGCGGCCAACTCGGCGCGCTCGTCTTCGTCGTCCACGACCTC
>DASUHD010000177.1:0-6411 GCA_036273675.1 Ktedonobacterales bacterium
TGGCGGTGGGACGCTGTTCGCGCTCACCGGCGGGTTGCCGTTTGGCGGCGCGTCCCCTGCGAGCCTTGCAGCGCTCTCCGCAACTCAGACGGCACGCGCGGCCGCGATTCCAACGGCGACGCCCATGCCCACCGAGACGCCGACACCCGAGCCGACTGCGACGTTGCAGCCAACCGCGACTACGCCGCCAGCTACCTGGCTGACGTTCATGCCCACGACGCTGGTCCTGGTGCGAACATCCGGGACCTGCACAGGAACACTGACGATTACCAATACATCACACCAGACGTTGGGCTGGCAGTGGACGTCGGCGTCTCCGGAGCTGAGTAATTTTTATACGCTCACCTTTAATGGTAAAACGACTTATGGCACTCAGCCACTGCCGAAAAATATGTCCCCTGGTCTGAAGCAGAATGGAACAGATACGGTGCTAGTGCGTCTTAGTAGTTGCTCTACCCATCAGACGCAAGTCACAATTACCGCGCAGGATAGTCTGAACCATACCTATCATTTCTTCATCAAGCCGTCCTGAGCATTCCGCTCAGTCACTACCTTCGCGCAGCAGGTGAAGCCGGAGCAGGTTGAGCGCGGTATAGGCGGCGCGCAGCTTGATCTCGCTGCGCGGCCCGCGGAAGCGCTGACTGGTGTCGCGCGTACCCTGTGGCGAGGCGACGGCGATATGTACGGTGCCGACTGGTTTGCCTTCCTGCTCGTCTGGGCCAGCCACCCCGGTCACGCTGACGCCGACATCCGCCGCGGTCTGTTGGCGTACAGCGGTGGCCATGGCGCGGGCCGTCTCAACACTGACAACACCGTGATCGGCGATCACCGCAGCAGGAACGCCCCATGCCTCTTTCAGCTCGGTCGCGTATGAGACCAGTCCACCGCGGAAAGCATTCGAGCTTCCCGGAATATCGGTAACCAAGCTGGAGAGCAGCCCGCCGGTGCAAGACTCCATCGTCGCCAACGTCAGACCGCGCTCGATGAGCATCTGTAGCGCGACACTCTGCGGCGTCTCGTCGTCGATGCCAAAAATATGCTGCCCGAGCGCCGCGCGGATGCGCTCCTCGACGTCCGCGACCAACGCCCGCGCCACGTCGCGCGCTGCCGCCTTCGCGGTGACGCGTACATCGACGGCGTCCTGCTTGGCATAGGTGGCGACAGTAGGGTTGGAGCTATGCAGCACCGCGTCGAGCCGCTCCTCGACGCTCGATTCGCCAAGCCCCGCGACGCGCAGGATGCGGGTGAAGAGAATACCATCGGCGCGCGAACGCAGGCGCGGAGCCACCTCGTTCTGCCACATGCGCTTCATCTCGTATGGCACGCCTGGCATGGCGACGATGACTTTTCCGTCGCGTTCGGCCCACCAACCAGGCGCGGTGCCGATGGGGTTGGGTAGGATCGTGACCGATGGCAGCGTCCACGCCTGTTTGACATTGCGCTCGGGCATGACGATGCCCCGCCCGACGAAGAACGCGCGCAGATCAGCTTCGAGCTGTGGCTCGACGTAGGGCGTCTCATCTAATGTGGCGGCGATAGCCTCGCGGGTGAGGTCATCTTCGGTGGGACCTAGACCACCGCTCATGACGACCAGATCGGAACGCTCGCGCGCCCGCCGCACGGTTGCGCTCAGGCGCTCCAGGTTATCGCCAACCTCCGAGACGTAGAATAGGTCGATGCCGAGCGGAATAAGCTGCTGCGCCAGCCAGGAGGCGTTGGTATCGGTGATATGCCCGAGCAGCAGTTCGGTGCCAACCGAGAGTATTTCTGAGCGCATAGATCGTCTCACATATCTTGTTACAATGAGTATCGGCGTTGCCGCAAACGCAAACAGAACAGTCCGCTCCATTCTATCACCCACGGTGGCGGTGAATAGGCGCAATGCTCGGGTGATGTGGAGGAGTGTCAGTGGTTGTCGGGGCCATTCAGGCTAGCGGACTATACAAGAGTCCTCTGTATTATGGTGACTAGATACAAGATGTTGTGTCAAACGCAGGAAATTTCCTATAACACAATATGTGGTAAAATTAGTATTGCAAAATCTATATGTTGTGCTACAATTGCCTTTGTCCCCTTCGCACAGGTCGGTGCGAAATAGCTCATCAGTTGATTACCCCCTCAGGAGAGCAGCCGTGGCAGAGAAGAAGGCTGGCGCCAGCAAGGCGACGAGCGCTGTATCGTCGCAGCGCAAGGCAGGCGAGTGGTCGGAGGCGGCGCAGCGCGTTTTCCGCGAGCGCTATTTGTTGAAAGACGCGAAGGGTGTCGTCGCCGAGACGCCCGATGACTTGGCGTGGCGCGTCGCCCGCGCCGTCGCCTCGGCGGAGGCCAAGTGGGCTGATAAGGGCGGCGCATCGCAGGATAAGATTGCCGAGCAGTTCTATTCGATTATGGTGGAGCGCAAGTTCCTGCCGAACTCGCCGACGCTGATGAACGCCGGGAAGGGCAACAACCTGCAGCTCTCCGCCTGCTATGTGGTCCCGGTCGAGGATAGCCTCAGCGGCATCTTCGATGCGGTCAAGCACGCCGCGCTGATCCATCAAAGTGGCGGCGGAACCGGTTTTTCCTTCAGCCGTCTGCGTCCCGAGGGCAGCATGGTTGCCTCGACCCATGGTGTAGCCAGCGGTCCGATCAGCTTCATGCGGATCTTCGATGGAGCAACCGAAGCGGTGAAACAAGGCGGAACAAGACGCGGCGCCAACATGGGCATTCTCCGGGTTGACCACCCCGATATCCTGAAGTTCATCGATTGCAAGCGCGACGGCTCGGTGACAAACTTCAACATTTCGGTCGCCATCACCGATGCGTTCATGCGCGCGCTCGAAGCCGACACCGAGTACGAACTAGTCAACCCGCACACGAAGAAGGTGACACGTACACTTAAGGCGCGCGACGTGATGGATGCCATCGTCTCCGCCGCCTGGGCGACCGGCGACCCCGGCCTCGTCTTCATCGACCGCGCCAACGCCAGCCCAGCCAACCCCGTGCCAGATGTTGAGCTACTTGAAGCAACCAACCCCTGTGGCGAACAGTGGCTCGGCCCGTATGACGCCTGCAATCTCGGCTCGATCAACCTCGGTCTGTTTGTTCGCGATGGCGAGATCGACTGGGCTGGGCTAGAGGAGGCGACGCGGCTGACGACGCGCTTCCTCGACGACGTGATCGAGATCAATCCCTATCCGCTCACAGAGGTGCGCGATAAGGTGCGGGCGAACCGGCGCATTGGCCTCGGTGTGATGGGTTGGGCCGAGATGCTCTTCGATTTGAACATCCGCTACGACAGCGAAGAGGCGGTGGCGCTCGGCGAGAAGGTTATGGTCGCCATCCAGGACTGGTCAACCGATGAATCGGCGAAGCTGGCTGAGGTGCGTGGCGCCTTCCCCAATTGGGAGCGCAGCATCTACAAAAACGGCGAGAAGCTACGCAACTCCACCCGCACGACCGTCGCGCCGACTGGCTCCATCAGCATCCTGGCCGACTGCTCATCCGGCATCGAGCCGATCTTCGCGCTGGCCTTCCAGCATCGCGTGAAGCAGCCAGATGGCTCCTATCGCGTATTGGATTTCGTCAACCCATTCTTCGCACGCGCGCTGGCGGCCAGTGACATTGTCGAGAAAGAAGAGGTGCTCGCTTACATCAAGGAGAATGGCTCGCTGCATGGGCATCCAGTGGCGGAGCATCCCGCGCTCGCGCCGTATGTGACCGCACACGAGATTGCTCCTGAGTGGCATATTCGGATGCAGGCGGCCTTCCAGAAGGGCGTCAATAACAGCATCAGCAAAACCATCAACCTGCCGAATAGCGCGACGTACGACGACGTGCGCGATGCCTACATGCTGGCGTGGGATCTGGGATGCCTCGGCATTACTGTCTTCCGCGATGGCAGCAAGGGCGAGCAGGTGCTCAACGTCGGCGTGAAAGACAAACAGACAGAGGCGGCGACCGCTGCTCAAACCAATGTCCCCGCGCAGGCGGAGGTCGAGGAGAGGCGTCGCCGCTACCACGGAGGCATCAAAGAGCGGCCCGAGGTCATCCACGGCTACACACGCCAGGTGCGCGCGCCTGAGGGCAAGGTCAACGTCACGCTCAATAGTGACGAGGACGGCCTGTTGGAGGTCTTCGTCAACATCGGCAAGGCCGGCTCGGATGTCGCGGCGCTGGCTGAGGCGCTGGGCCGCCTGATCTCGCTGCACCTGCGGATCGACAGCCCGATCTCACAGAACCAGCGTGCCGAAGAAGTGGCCCGCCAGCTACGCGCGATTGGCGGCAGCACCTCGATTGGCTTTGGCGCTGACCGGGTGCGCTCGCTGCCAGACGCCATGGCGCGCGCCATCGATCTGCATCTGGCACAACTTGCCAACAACGCTGAGACTGAAGTTTCATCGGAGCCAGCCGCCTCAGTGGATGAGCCATCCACCAGTAATGGTCATGGGAGCAACGGGTATGGCAATGGGCGGAGCAATGGCGGCAATCATCTGCCTGGCCTCAACCCCATGATGCTGGCGCCTTATAGCGTGACCGGCAACCTCTGCACGCAATGTGGCAACAACACCATGCGCTATGAGGAGGGCTGCAAGAAGTGCGTCAGTTGCGGCTACAGCGAATGCTAACCGCCGCGTCAAACCGCTAATTGTTCTTGTCCAGGCGCACAGTTCACGGCGTTCAGTCGTGGCTGTGCGCTTAGCGCTTTCCTCAGCAGGAGCACGCTGGTTTCGTCTGTTTCCAATGAATGAAGGTGCTCAAGGAATCGGAAGAGAGTCTGGAGGAGCCACTTACCTGGATGGCTCGCCAGCGCATCTTACCCTGAATTTCTTCAGCGTGACGAAAGGAAGGCTCGACATGGATTGGAAGCTAGAGGTCGTGGTTGTTCCCGTTTCCGATGTTGACCGGGCGAAACGCTTCTACAGCGAACAGGTTGGATTCGTCGTCGATGTTGACACCCAGATCAGTGAAACGTTTCGCGTAGTGCAAATGACGCCACCTGGGTCGGCGTGTTCGATCACTCTCGGTACTGGACTTGCCGCTATGACGCCAGGGTCATTGCAGGGTCTGCAACTGGTCGTTGACGATATCGAGGCGGCCCGTGCGCACCTGGTCGAGCGCGGCGTGGCGGTTGGCAAGATCGTCCACTACGAGAACGGGGTGCAGGCCGAAGGGAAAGGCGGCGACTGGAACTCGTTTATCTACTTTAGCGACCCCGATGGCAACGGCTGGTCGGTGCAGGAGCGGCCCGCCAGTAGTTGATGCTGTTAGGCTGTATGATGTGGGACATCAGTTCGAGATCAGCGAACCTGATCTCGAACTATATTTTGCTCAGGCAATGGCGCATGGACGCCTCCGATTGGGGTATGGCGGGTACGGCTGAGCGCTTATGGCAGTGTTGTAAACCACTCGTCAGGCGGTTCGTCCGGTGGGCTTACTGGTATGCCATCATACCCGTTCTTCTCACGTTCAAGGCCTCAACATACGTCCAATAGATCGAGTGTTCCGCGTCGCGAGCAAGATCGGTGTCTTCGGGTGGCTGTTCCCAAACATGCCAATTCGGGCCAAAGCGATACAGCCCGCGCCAGACCACATCGGGATCAGGCAGGTCGCTCGCCTCGACCATCTCGGAAGAGATCTCGGCGTGAATCCTCTGCGGCGAGTACCACCTGTTGTCGAGCCAACGCTCAAGCCAAACGCTGAGTGAAGGCTCAGCCAATGTCATAAACCAGACTGGAAGGGGAACAGGCTCGGATTCGGAGTTGTCCACGATAACGTCAGGCAAGTCATCCCAGTAGGCAACATCGTACACGTGTCCAGTTAGCATACTGATTGCCGTATACCCATCAGTTTGACTCGATCCGATCTCGATAAAACCCTTAGGCAATGAGTCAACAATGACATAGCGGCCTGGATGACGAAGAAGCGCCTCCTCGATTCGCGGGTGTAACTGCCAGTCGCTTTGCGTGGTAAGATCCTCGACACCACAGAAAACATCTACAGGTCCAAGGCGGACTCCGCCATCGGCAATCTCGGTGTAGAGACGGCGCAGGTCTTCAGGCAAGGTGCAGCTGAGCCGCTCCTCGGCTGCATGCACCTCGTCCTCAGTCGTCGGCGAGAACCACCTGAACTTGTCACCCTTGAGCCAGTAATACGGGTCCAGATCCCAATCGGGGTGCAACATGCTGCCCTCATAGATGGCGCGCAGCCGTGACCACACATCCTGTGAAGGGTCAGCGGATGTCATGGCGCCTCTCCTATTCTTCGCAACACCATCAATCGGTTATCTGGCAGCTTATTCTTCATACTTCGACGAATGAGGTAAACCAGAACGCGCGCATCTGGCGACCACCCACCGAATACGTGCAATCCACCGGTATCGTACCAGCATTGGATAGCCTGCGCCTCTTTTCGCGTGGCCTCGCAGTTACT
>DASUHD010000178.1:0-76785 GCA_036273675.1 Ktedonobacterales bacterium
ACTTCGAGAAACTGCAGCAGGTTCAGCTCGAACGCCATCACATTCGGCGACTGGAACAACTCGGCTACACCGTCACGCTCGCTCCAGCGTCTGGCACCTGAGCCAGATTTCAGAGAGATTTTCAAGGGACTTTGGCTGTCAGCACACAAAAAGGCTGAACCTTTGATCGGGTTCAGCCTTCATCATGAAGCTTAAATTCAGGATTATTTGGGAGCCAGCGAAGGGATTTGAACCCTTGACCTGCTGTTTACGAAACAGCTGCTCTGCCCCTGAGCTACGCTGGCGTGGAGGCGCGAATAGTACGCGAATGGTGGGCGCTTGCGGCGACCTCCCGTAGTGTATCGTATCGCGGCGGCGCGCGTCAAGCGTGGGCGCGTTCCGCTATGAATGCCGAACTTGCTGCCGCGCTTCCCAACTGGGTGTATCATGATGCACAGGCAACAGTGGTTGCCTGCGTCCTGACGCCCCGGCGTGAGCAGGGAAGCGAGGGTGAGTGATGGTCCCCGAGGTGTTTTATCAGACGGTTGCGCAACTCTCGTTCACGCTGCTCGGCCTCTGGTGGCTGGTGCTACAGACCAAATATAGCGAGTGGATCCATGACCGCCTGCGCCGACGGATGGCCACCAACATCACCCTCTACTTTCTCCTGCCGGGCAGCATGAGCCTGCTGGCGTTGCTGGCCACCAATAGCCGCCTGCTCTGGCAGGTCTCCTTCATCATCGCCTCTGTGATCGGCGGAGTGACCGCCGTCCTCTTCCTGCGCGACGCCCTCAAAAGCCCGTGGCGCAACCCCATGAGCATCCGAGTCATCTCGCTCGCCTCTGGCCTGGGCGTGGCGCTCTATATCCTCGTCATCATCGTCGCGCTCGCGCCTGACCTCTTCCGCGCGATGGGCGCCACGCCGCTAACCCTCGCGGGCGTCGGGGTCACGCTGCTGGTGATCGTGGGGGTGACGCTCGCCTGGACCTACTTCGTCGAACCGTTCGCGTCCGCGAAGTGAGCCAATCCGCCATTCCCTCGCACTACCCGCCTGTTTCCGCGCTCGCCTCCAGCCAGCCGGGGTCTTCCAGCGCGCGGGCAGCCGCCTCCTGCTCGGCTTGCTGCTTGCTTCGCCCCTCGCCACGCGCCGCCACATACGCGCCCACCAACACCTCGGCGACGAAGCGGCGGTCGTGCGACGGCCCCTCTGTGCTCACCAGTTGATAGCGCGGCGTCACGCCCAGTTGTCCCTGCGCCAGTTCCTGCAAGCGCGATTTAGCGTCTTTGATGCTCTGCTGCGCCGTGGCCCGCGCCAGCGCCGCATGCAATTGAGGATCGAGGAATCGCTCCGCCGCCGCCAGCCCGCTATCCAGATAGATCGCCCCTAATACCGCCTCGAAGGCCGCGGCGATCACCGACTCACGGTCGCGCCCGCCTAATCCCGCCTCGCTCCGGCCTAGCCGCAGATAGGCGCCCAGGCCCAGATCGCGGGCGAAGTCGGCCAGCGTCGTCGTCCGCACCAGCGCCACGCGCAACTGGGTCAGCCGGCCCTCCGGCTCGGTCGGACGCTCCCGGTAGACCATCTCCGCGCTCACCAGCGCCAGCACCGCGTCGCCAAGGAACTCCAGCCGCTCGTTGGAGACCGCGCCGCCGCGCCCCGCCTCGTTGAGATACGAGCGATGTGTCAGCGCGTCCACCAGCAGCGTCCGCTGGCTGAAGTGATAGCCGAGGGTCGCCTCCAATGGGGCAAGCGGATCATCCCTTGCGGGCGGCTCGTTCTCCTCAGTCGGCCTGCGATCTTTAGCCATTGCCTGTTTCTGCCTCCACCACGATTTCCGCGCCTCCCGCGCCCGGCGCTTCAACCCGACCAACGACGGCGCCGGTCACGCCCGCCTCGACCAGCGCCGCCAGCAGACCATCCACCGCCTCCGGCGCGACAGCGGCAAAGAGGCCGCCCGATGTCTGTGGGTCATAGAGCAGGGTGCGTGCCACCTCGTCCACCTCACCAATCCAGCGGGTATGTGGCTCGATTGCGGCGCGGTTGCGGCCAGTGCCGCCGGGTACAAAGCCGCTAGCGGCATACCCGCGCGCGCCCGCCAGCAGCGGAACGGCGCCGATGAAGATATGGAAGGCGACGCCGCTCTGCTCGGCCATTTCCCAGCCATGCCCGAGCAGCCCGTAGCCGGTGATGTCGGTGCAGGCGTGCAGGCGCTCTCCGAGCGTCCGCAGCGCGCGCATGGCCGGGCCATTCAGCCGCATCATGCTCTCGATGGCAGCCGCCAGATCGGCCTCATCCGCCTGCTCGGCTTTGGAGGCGGTGGTGATGACCCCCGTGCCGATGGCCTTCGTCAACACCAGGTTATCGCCCGGACGCGCCCCGCCTTTGGTAAAGATACGCGCGGGATGCACGAGGCCAATCGCGGCAAGGCCATACTTTGGCTCGTGATCAGTCACGGAGTGGCCGCCCGCTATCAATGCGCCCGCCTCACGCGCCTTCTCCGCGCCGCCGCGCAGAATCTCGGTCAGAATCTCGGCGTCGAGGTCATCGGGGAAGCCGACGAGGTTCAGAGCGAAGAGGGGGTCGCCGCCCATGGCGTAGATATCGCTGAGGGCGTTGGCGGCGGCGATGGCGCCGAAGGCATAGGGATCGTCCACCACCGGCGGAAAGAAGTCCGTCGTGGCAACGATGGCCTGATCGTCGTTCAGGCGATAGACGGCGGCATCATCGGCGTGGCCCAGCCCCACGAGCAAGTCGCTGGCGGCCTCCGCGCCGAATGTGGCGGCGAGCGGACGCAACACGTGCGCCAGGGCCTCCGGGCCCATCTTAGCAGCTCAACCAGCGCAGCTTGCCAGCGTCGTCAGGCGTATTTTTCTGCCGGGCGCCATGCGATCTCCTGCTTTGCTTGTAGTAGTCGTTCATCGAGTCAACGTGGTTTGATTGTACGTTTCAAGCGCGAGAGGCGTCAAAGCGGCTTCTGGGAGATGAAAAAGAGGGAAAACGAAGAACGGGCGAGGAAGCCTCACCCGTTCGCTGCGTTGCTTGCCGCAGGGGGCAGCTTAGATGCTGGCCTCGGGCAGCTCGCCCTCGGTGGTCGTGGCGGGCTTGCCATTGAACAAGCCCTTCGGCAGCGCCGAGCTAATCGCGCCGACGGCCTGCGGCGCCTGCGAAATCGCGTTCGAGACGGCGCTCTTGGCGCGCGGATACTGCTCCTGCGCGGTCTGGGCAACCTGGTTGCCAACCTTGCGCGCGGTAGTGGCGACTGCCTGCGCGGCCTGCTGGCTCTTCTGGCCAATCTGGTTCTCGTTCAGGAAGCGACGAGCCGCCTCGCGGGCGTCTTCACGCGCCAGGATTATCCCAATGGTTACCGCCGCAATGCCCAATGTCGCACCTGCAATCAGGGCAACGAGCTGGCCTCTCCTCATGGTAGCACCTCTCATGTTCAAATCGATTCTTCTCATCAAACTCGCGACCGTGTCGCGAACCTGCGCTCTGGGGATCTGCTGAGCGCCTGGCGCGCCTGGAATACGCACGCGCTCACTCAAGCACTCAAGCTCTACATATGCGCTGTGTGTGCCATCACACTCTGGCTGCCACTCGCCCAACCTTCACACTATATAACAAATCAGGCGGTGGCTGCATACGGCTTTAGACGCATTCCGTCACAGTGGCGTCTCAGTATATCTTCCGGGGTGTTCCCGCTTACGGCGCCTCAATCGCGTCGTCAGACACATCGCCCGGCGCATCTTCCGGGCCATCGTCAGATATGTCGGCGGGTGACGATGGTTGAGATGGTTGAGATGGTTGGCCGGGCGTGGCCTCTGGGTCGATGCCAGGCACATGCGGGGCCACACGCAACACTGTCGATTGTTCCGGCGGCTCTTCTTCTGAATCTACATCCGCTGCCGCCTCTGTCGCCTCAGGTTGCGCCATGGGTTGCGCCTGCTCGGCGGGCAGCGGCACGGCGCGGTTCTGCGGCGTCATCACCCATGCGCCACGGTCGGCGGGCGGCATCGCGGGCGAGCGCTCGCGGCTCCAGCGGAGCGCCTGGGCAAATTCGTTGGCGTCGGCAAAGCGCTCGCTGGGATCGCGCCGCAGCGCCAGGAGCACGACATCCACCAGCGACGCGGGGATATCCTCCCGAAAGTGTTTAAGCGGCGCGGGATCGTTCATCACTCGTTTCGATGCCGCCGCCAGCGGAGTCTCGCCCTCGAAAGGCAGCCGCCCGGTGAGCAATTCGTAGAGCACGACGCCGAGCGCATAGAGATCGGAAGATGGACCGCCCGGCTCGCCAAGCACCTGCTCCGGGGAGAGATAGTCGGGCGTACCGAGCACCTGACCGCTTTCCGTCAGGCTGGTGAGATCGCCGCCCACCTGGCGGGCGATACCAAAATCGGTCAGCTTGGCCAGCAGCTCCGAGGCGGCGTCGAGAATCATGACGTTCTGCGGCTTGACATCGCGGTGAACGACGCCAAGAGCATGGGCTGCGCTGAGCGCGTCGCAGAGCTGGCTACCCAGCCGCCAGATCCAGTCGAAGGGCAGGGGGCCATGCCGCCGGACTAACTCTTTCAGCGTCGCGCCAAAGACGTACTCCATCGCCAGATAGGGAACTGGTTGCCCGCTATCATCCTCCCACGTCACCCGCCCACCCATCGGCAGCGGTACGGTATAGCCGTAGTCGAGCAGACGCACGATATGGCGGTGCGAGAGCGTCGCGGCCAGCCGCGCCTCACGCCGGAAGCGCGCCGCCGCCTCGGGAACGAGCGGGCCGTTGGTGCGCAGCACTTTGATGGCGACGATGCGCTCGGTATGCATGTCGATGCAGCGATAGACCACCGCCGTGCCGCCGAGGCCCACCCGCGCCAGGACACGATAGCGGTCCGCCAGCGGCGCTACCGTGGCGGTGGCGGCTCCCTTCTGCGTCATCGCCCTGCTCCTTCCCCTTCCACCCTCTTCTCACCCCAACGGACGCCGCTATTTCCAGCGCGTGTCACGGTGTCACGTGAAACCAGCCTGCGCCACGTATTCTATCATAGCCTGCTCCGATCCCCACGGCGAACGGACCGAGCAGGCTACCGCGCCTGTTCTCACGACGCACGCCGCTCAACTGGCGGCGAAGACGCGAATGCCCCTCCCATGGTGGAGAGGGGCATCGAAGTATCGGCCTGCCAGACCAACGTACGCAATCTTTACCGGCCAGGAAGGACGAAGGCGGTGACGGCGATCATCAGGTAGAACGCGAGCAGTTGCACGCCTTCGAGCCAGGTCGTCTCGCCGTCCAGGTTGACGAGGGCATAGACGAATGTCACCAGCCCCACAACGATCAGCAGAATCGGGTTGAAGACGAGGGTCAGCACACTGCCCGCGTTGGCGCCCGCCAGAATCGCGCTGACGAGGACCAGCACTGGCGTCACGAAGAGTGGCACCTGCACGCTGGAACCGGCGGCAACGTTCATCGCGGCATCCATATCATTGGCCCAGGAGCCGCGGAATGCCGCGATCAACTCGCCAAGATTGCAGACTATCGGGAAGAGAATCAGGCCCACCGAGAGCGGCGTCAGCGCCGACTGCGCGATGACCTCATCGGTGACGCCAACGATGAGAAAGGCCATGAACGCGATGACGGCGGTGAAGAACGCCAGCGCCAGGAATCCGAACGGCAGCGCCAGCGGATTCTCCCGCCGCAGTTCCCGGCGACGAGCGCTCTCGCGTGCGCTCTGCTCGGCCTCCGCCTGCTCCGCCTCCAGGCGCTTGCGCGTCTCTTCATCGGCTTCGCCTGCTTCGCCTGCGCCTGCGCCCTTCTCTTCGCCCTTCGCTGTCTTCTGACGGCTCGCGCGCACCTTTTCACCCCAGCCAAAGGTGCTGGCGCCCACATACATGATGTAGGTAATGATGAGGATTGCGCTCACCACCAGACTGGCGGTCTCTTCATTGGCGGCAGAGTGCTCTTTGGCGAAACTTGCCGCCAGCGTGGGCAGCGCCAAACCAACGACGGCAAGGGCGAGCATCGAGGCAAACCCCGCCGCCTGCCCGGCGTCGAACCGCATCCGGCCATTGCGGAGCGCGCCGAAGAAGACGGAGGAGCCTAACACCAGCAGCACATTATTGATGACCGAACCAATGAGCAGACCACGGATAATGATGAAGTTCGTGTCCAGCAGAGACGCGCTCTCATGCGCCTTGATCAGCAAGAAGACGCCAATAGCAATTTCAGGGATGTTGCTAAAGGTCGCCTCGATCAGCCCGCGCGATACCTTGCCCAGGTACGGCGAAAGCCCCTCGGTGATATCATTGACGGCCTGCGCAAGCGGGATGAGCGCGGCCAGCGCCAGTCCAAAAACCCAGTATTCCAGTTGTCCCGTGTAGCTCCCTGAGCCGTTGAGATACCATGCCACGATGGCCGCCGCCGCCAGCACAATCGAGGCAATAAATGACCACCGAAATTTCAAGGCCTTCTCCTCTCCTCCGCCAGCGCCAGCCCTCTCACACTCTCTACAGCGGGCGGTTGGCCGTGCCAGTTTACCATAGAGTCGTTTGGCTGGGAACAGTCCATTTCTCGTACTTCGCTTTCGTGGAGAATACGCCCCAGGTAACGCAGCGTGGCGTGGGGTGAACGGCAGTGAATGGGCATTGCGCGCCACGGGAACCCCTTTTCAGCGGCAACGTTCCCTCAAATGCCAGGTCATCTGATAAACCCTGTGGAGCAGGATATGAATGCATTCGAGAGGGACGAAGCCAAGGGGGTGGCATGTCTTATAATACTGCGTATCGGCCTGCGCCATGGGAGGGATTTGTAGGGCCATCAGGAGCCAGGCGACGAACTCCGCTCTGCCATGCGAGGAAGGTGTAATATGGGAAACCCTCACGTCCCGATGCCAGAGACATCTGACACATTTGACACATCTGACACATCTGACACATCTGACACATCCATGCCCAAGAACGGTGCCTGGATACGCGTCTTGCTGGTTCTCCTCGTCATCGAGAAGGTCATTCAACACCTTGTGGTCACCGTGGCTTTCATCTTTGATCTCGGAGGCATCCGCGCCAGCCTAGCGCACGATTACCGGTTCTTCCTGGTGGCCGGCGCCTTCGAAGCCCTCCTGTTTGCCGTCGGGGGATGGGGAGTTCTGCGGAAGAAATCGTGGGCAGGATGGCTTCTGCTGATCCTGGCTCTGATGGATATCCTCGGAGAGTTCGTTGCTCAGGGCACACTCTTGATTACCATTAATGTCTCGTTCCTGGTCGCTATGATACTGCTGGTTGTCTCCCTGCTCTATCGCTCGACCAGGAGTCGCCGCACAGACTCTGTCGCAGCAAAATGAGGGCGCAACTCAGATAGACGACGCTGAGATAGTTGAGCGCATGGCGTTCGTGGCGCACGACTAGGCGGCCGAAGTTGCCGAGCCAGGCGAAGATGCGTTCCACCTACTTATGGGATGGCCTGGAGTCAGGCCAGCCTCTACGCATGTTTTGCAGGTATAATGAAGTAGCGCAATTCCGCCCGTGTTGTGTGTAGAATTCGTCTAATGTTGAGCGTTTTTCCTACGCGACAGGCCGAAATGACGAAGCACCGCACGATACAGGAGGCTGCGCGCATGCAGGGCAATGAAATTCCCGCGGTATCACCCACGGAGAACACGATGAACGTGCTCATGAGAGAGGATGAGACGATGGCACGCAAGACACCGAACGGCGACGCCGACAACGCCGATGCGCAGTCAGGAGCGAATGATACTAGCCTCGAGGCGGGCGAGACGATTCGGGTGATGCTGGCCGACGACCATGTGCTCGTACGCGAGGGTACCCGCCGCCTGCTCGAAGCCGAGCCAGATATCGAGGTGATTGCTGAGGCCGGTGATGGCATCTCCGCCGTCGAGCAGGCCGTCGCCAGTCAGCCGGATGTGCTGATTATCGACGTGGCGATGCCCGGCATGAGCGGCATCGAGGCGACGCGCCATATCAAGCAGCAGCTGCCAAAGGTCGCGGTGCTGGCGCTGACGGCCTATGACGATGACCAGTATGTGCTGGCGCTGCTCAACGCGGGCGCGGCGGGCTTCCTGCTCAAAGATGTGCGCGGCCAGGAGCTGGTGACGGCGGTGCGCTCGGTCCACCGTGGCGAGGCGGTGCTTCAGCCCGCAATCGCGGTGCGCGCGCTGCGCCAGGCAAGCACACATCGCTCGCCCACTGTCTCGATGCCCCCGCTCTCCGACCGGGAGATGGAGGTGCTGCGCGAGGCGGCGCGTGGCCTACCCAATAAAGATATCGCCCGCCGCCTGAACCTGAGCGTACGCACCATCCACACCCATCTGGGCAATATCTTCGCCAAGCTGGGCGTTGGCTCGCGCACCGAGGCGGTGCTGCTGGCGCTGCGCCGGGGATGGATTGCGCTGGACGACACCGAGCATCCCGACCTGACGGGCGCTGTGACGCTGGCCGAGGCTGCCCCAACCGAGGGTGACGAGTAATCACTTCTTCGGGTCACGCTTGCGTGTGCTGCTCCAAATGGGGTACGTTGCTCTCATCCGCATCTCTACCTAGCGCCACCTGATGGCCGGAGTATGAGCTGCGGATGTAGGGAGCAGCGGTATGCGAGCAGAGCGTCATCGGGCCGACGCCTCGGGGAAATTCCTTTCGCTGGTGTCGTCTCTTACCGACTACTTTATACACACCATGGGACTACTGTTTGTTCTGATCGGAATAACCATCGCCTGGGCATTTTGGGGACCGGTCTCGGCTCAGCCAAATTCACCGCCGCAGGCTATGCTCATACTGACGGTGCTGACCCTCGGCACGGCGTTTTTCGTGCGCGTGACGCGCCAGCGATTTGGCCTGGATGCGCGCACGAGCCAGCTGCTGCCTGATCCGCTCTACACGCTCTATCTGGCGACAGTTGTCCTGGCAGGCACAACCGGCGCGATTGTGCTGGCGCTCGCCACCCCATTGATCGCCGGGGCGCCAGATGTCATACGCAACCGGCATAATCTGCCTCTGGTTTTGCGCCAGTCCGCGGCGGCGGGCGTTACGACGCTCTGCGCGGGACTCGTCTACGTGGCGAGCGCCGCGCCGTTTGGCGCCTCCGTCAGTTCGCAGTTACACGGGCATATCGTGGGCGCGGTGCTGGCGTCGGGGGTAATGTTTGCCGGAGCGGTGGGCTTCCGCCTATTGGAACGGCGTCTCAGCAACCTGCCCATGCCCGTCTCCTGGAAGGCCTTTCTTGCCGCCCCCGCGATTCGCTTCCAGTTGATGATGCTGGTCATCGGGCCGCTGCTCCCATTGGCCGAGATTCTCGACGACTTCGAGGCGGAGGTCTCTTGGCTGCTGTTTCTCGTGCCGCTCTCGGCCATCTATTACCTGGCGCTGCTGAGCGTCCGCCTGGAGCAGCGTACTGAGGAATTGCAGCAGACGGTCCTCAAGCTCGGTGTGGCGCGCGAGCGCGAGGCGGCGCTCGAAGACTACGCCGCCCTGATTACCTCCGCTCAGGAGGAGGAGCGTCGCCGTCTCTCGCGCGACCTGCATGACGATACAGCGCAGACGCTCGTGGCGCTCTCTCGCGGACTGGACGCGCTCTCCTCGCGGCGTCCCAATCAGCTTGTCGCAGAGCACGATACACGCTTCATCGCGGAACTGGGCGATCTTGCCAAGCGCAGCCTCGACAGCATCCGCCGCGCCTGTCAGGATCTGCGCCCCTCTGTATTGGACGACCTGGGGCTTGCCGCCGCGCTGGCCTCGCTGGCGACCAGCACCACGCAGCGCGGGCTAGAGTGCGAGTTCGAGCAGGAGGGCGAGAGCAGCCTACCCGCCACGCGCGAGTTCGAAGTGACAATCTATCGTATCGCGCAGGAAGCGCTCTCCAACGCGCGCCGCCACGCCAACGCCACCAGCGCCAAAATTACGCTGAAATACGATGATGATCGGCTCACGCTGACCGTCGCGGATAACGGCCAGGGATTCTCGGTCGCGGAGACGCTGAGCCGGGTGCGCTCGCCCCAGGCGAAAGGCGACGCCGAATCGCGCAGCGGCCTTGGTTTGCGCGGCATGCGCGAGCGCGCCGGACTGATCAAGGCGCACCTGGAGATCGAGAGTGACCCCGAGCTGGGTACGACGGTCACACTCACCGTGCCACTCAGCGCTCCCGCCAGAGCCGAGGCGCCCACGCACGATCTCGCCCAGCCCACCGCGTGAGACCTCACCCCCATCCCCTCTCCTTGTGGGAGAGGGGAGCCAGCGTCCCGGTACGCTACCCGAAGCGGCGCAACGCGTGATAGATAGCCTCCGCGCCAAAGTTCACCGCCTCCACGGGGATGCGCTCGTCGGCGGCGTGGATGAGCTGGATGACGGGGAAATCGGCGGGCAGGCGCATCGGCAGGTAGCCATAGGTCTGGATGCCCAGCCGCGCGAGGTGCCGTCCGTCGGTGACGCCCGCGAGCAGCAGCGGAATCGGCGTCCCTTCGGGGTCTGCCTCGCGCAGAATCCCCGCCAGCGTCTCGAACAGCCCCATATCAGGCTCGGCCGTTGGCGTCAGGTCGCTGCGCCCGGCGGAGAACGCGGCCAGGTCGCCCGCTAGCTGATGCAGTTCCGCCAACATGTCTTCCGGGGTGAATCCCGGCAGCAGCCGCCCATCCAGCGCCACCGTGATCTCGCTGGGGATGACGTTCTCTTTGTCGCCGCCACGCACGACGGTCGCGTTGACGGTATTGTGCAGCAGCGGATCGAAGAGCGCGCCCTGCGCGCCAAGCGCGTCGAGCGTCGCGTCGGTGTGCGCTGGGTCGAGCAGCGGGCGCATCATATCCCCTGGTTCCTGCGGCAGCGCATTCGCCATTCCCTCGATCATCATGCGTGTCACGGGGGTAATATGCGTCGGCAGGCGGTGATGGTCGAGCCGCTGGAGCAGTTGTCCCAGCTTGGCCATCGCGCCACCGTGCATCGGCAGCGAGCCGTGGCCGCCGGGACCGCGCACCATCGCCGTGATGGCCACTCCCTGCTTCTCGGCGACCATGATGGGATAGAACCGCCGCTCGCCGATGTGAATCGTGAAGCCGCCAATCTCGCCGATGGCATAGCGGACCCCGCGAAACAGGTCGGCGTGCTCTTCGACGAGATAGCGCGCGCCATAGTCGCCCCAGTTTTCCTCGTCGGCCAGCGCGGCGAAGATCACGTCACCGGGCAGGTCGGCGCCCTCTGCGGCGGCGCGCAGGAACGCGGCGAGCATCATGGCGACGCCGCCCTTCATATCGAGCGCGCCACGCCCCCAGATCGCGCCATCGGCCAGGTCACCTGAGAACGGTGGATGGCTCCAGTGCTGCCCCGCTGTCGTAACGACATCCACATGGCCATACAGCAGCAGCGGCGGCGCGTTGCCCCGGCCAGCCAGGCGAGCGATGAGATTCGGACGGGCGGGATCGCGCGCCAGAATGGTCGCCGGGATACCGGCCTCGGCCAGCAGATCGCGGATATAGCCAATGCAGGCAGCCTCGTTGCCCGGTGGGTTGGTCGTATCGAAGCGAATCAGGTGTTGCAGCAGCTCGGCGGGGCGTGTGTAGAGCGGCGAGCCAGCATCGGCGGTGGACATCGGGGAGGAACCTTTCTACTCGCGTGGTCGCGTGTGCATCGTTCGCCACCATTGTGCGCCCTTGAGGTTCGCGGCGCAAGTTACGGATCGTCTGGCTCGTATTCATCGCTAATTGTCGTGACGAATCTTTACCGGCGTAATGCGGATAGCTTGAGAAAACTGTGCGGCATACTCTTCTGGAACGTGGTCACTGCCAAAAATCCGCTGGCTCAAATTCCTATATTTGGCGTCATAGGGGGGATATTGCAGCCAGTTGGAAGGCTCGTCAACGAGTTCCGCAATTCCGTCAACAACCACTGAGAAGTAGTCTTCAAAGCCGAAACTTTCCAGCGCCAAAGAGACTTGTGGATTCTCCCGGATGTTGCGCACTTTGACTGAATCTGGCAGACTGAAGATTAGGATGCTGCCGTTCTCGTAGAGGAAACAGACGGGGATGGCGTGCGGACGTCCATCAGGGCGGACGGTGATGAGAAACCCGTATTCTGCGCTTTCAAGACGTTCCTGCGTTTGCGCCTGAAGCGGGTCTGTGCGGTCGAGCATCTGCGGTCTCCTAAACGTTTGTGGGGAAAACATCTACATCGACGGGCAGAACGGCGGCCAGCACGTAGCATCATTGCTACACTACCACACGTACAATGCTGATAGCCAGCTTATGACATCGCACGCACTGGCGAAAGAGAGTCACGCGCTGGTAGCACCATAAGATATGCGGATGTCTGCCACCGCGATGATCCTGGCACAATACCCCTAAAATTCCCAGATTCACCCAATATGGCTATACGGCGACCGCATCCTTCCGGGCCGCTGGCTCGTCTAAAGAATCGGACGGCATGAAACGTCTCCTCAGGGAACAGGATACCCAACACTCGCCAAAGCTCGTCATCGGTTGGCACAGACTGCCACTGACCGCCAGCAACTGCCACTGGAGCCATTGGTCGGCGATTTTGGGTGATTTCCACCGATTGCGTGATTGTCAGAAGCCCTTGCTCGTATTACACTATAGAACGTAAGTTCTAGTTGCGGGCGAGTGGTTGGTTGAGCGATGCAGATGGATGCAGATGGATGCAGATGGATGCAGATGAGAGTACACCGCGCCGGGATGCTGCCGCGCATCCCTGTCAGGAAGGGGAAGAGAGGCATGTCACAGGTACTGGTTGTGGATGATGACCGCGCCATCCGCGAATTGCTGCGCTATGCGCTGGAGGCGGAGGGCTATGTGGTGACGCAGTTCCGCGATGGCCGGGGCGTCGTCGAGGCGCTGGAGGCGGCGCAGGAACCATGCGTTGTGTTGATGGATCTGATGATGCCGGAGATGAACGGCTGGGATGTCTGCCGCGCCCTCGAAGCACGGGGTGGGCTGAAGCAGCGGCATGGGCTGGCGCTGATGTCGGCGGGGCTGCTGCCTGGTCAGGAATATCCGGCGGTAGTGGATGCGCTGGTGCGCAAGCCATTCCGCCTGGACCAGGTCTATACGCTGGTCGAGGCGATGTTCGAGGCGCTAGCCGAGCAGGCCGACGAGCAAGCGCTCGTTCCCGTACTGACGTGTGAGTCGCAGGCGATGGGGTCGGTGGCGTGAGTGTTGAGTGTGGTGGCTATGAGGCTTGGGACGGTTGGGCCGGTTCGGATTCGGACACATGCGCATGAGATGCGGGACTAGGGCGGCGGTGGATAATTGCCACTGTCGCCTTTCGCTTTGATCGCATCCGCCAGCGCCTGATATGCCTGCGCGCCATCGTCGTAGGCACGCTGCTCGCGCTCGGTCTTCGGCATCTTTACACGGACATGCTCTTCGACGTGTCCTGGCACAAGGTCCAGTAATGTCCGCACCGCCTGCTCATCTTTGGCCCGCTGCTTGTTGAGCCAGCCCTGCGCCTGGCGCGTTCCCTCAGCGCCATAGGTCGCATCTTCCGTCGCATGGAAGTGTTCGTGTTTGTAGACCAGTTCGCGCGCCCAGTAGTGATTGCGCGGCGGCACGTGGTCTTTGGGGTCGGGCGTCAGATCGACGGCGACCTTGAGGTAGTTTCCACTATTGATCGCCGGATCAGCATCCCCGGTGATATTGATCTCGTGGTGGGGGCCATTGCCGGGGCATACTTGCACTTTGATCTCCAGCTCTTCCGTGGCCTTCACGGTGAAGCCTCGTTTTCCTGTCTTCACCTCGACATCCTTGAGCGGAAGCGCCTTGAAGGTCGTCGTGCCATACTCGCCGCCCGGTGGGTTGACTGGCTCATCGGTGCGGCTCGACGTGAACCCAAGCACGCTCTGAACACGCTGTGTGGCGCCCGAAGCGCCTCCGCTGAGTGGCAGCGCGTCTGTCTCATCCTCCGTTGGCGCTGGCACGTCAACGCCCTGGTCCTCGATGGGTGGTAGCACAGTCTGTTTACCGTCGCCCCGCTCGCCATCGGCCTGACGATTTGCTTCCAGTGGGATGGTGACCATGAATGCGTGGCGGGTAGACACACGCTCCTCCCAGGAGATTGGCGCGGTTACGGCGACGCTGCCAAAGCTATGCCCCGCGCTGGCTGTGCTACTGCTATCCGCGTAAGTGTCCGGTACGCGCGTGGCCTGACGCGCGGCAAGCGCGAGCGGCTCAGCGTGTGGGCGGCGGATGCGCTGGCGATCAGACATTGCGCGCCTCGCGGGTCTCTCATCGGTGGCTGATGCGGCAACAATCTATGAGCACTTCTACCGCAACACGCTATCAGGCGCGCAACATGAATGTCAAGAGATGGCCTCATCTCGTTTATCGCGGGCGTTCCGGCTCGGGCAGGTGGAGCAGCCGCGCTGCCTGGGCGGGCGAGACAACGCCAAGCGGAATCAGCCGGGCGAAGGCTTCGGCGCGGGCGGCGAAATCTTCTGGCTCTTCGATGCCGCCGAAGCTGACGGTGAAGCGCGGATCGAGCCACTGGCGCACTTTGCGTGTGAGGAAGTTGGAGGCCAACGCGACGACCGGCGCAACGGCACGGCGATAGACAACGTTTTGCTGCGACTCGCCAACGCTGCGGTTGCTGGTGTCGGTAAAGCCCAGCTCGTCCATCGTCAGGCCGAATGCGGCGACGGTGACGTTGAGCAGGAAGCGGTCGAACTCGACCAGCGGATCGTCGCCCGCGAGTGCGAGCCAGTTGCTCCCTGGCGGCAGCGCCTTGGCCCGCACGCGCCAGGCATCGTTGCCCGCCAGCAATCCATTGAAGGCGCGCTCGAACGTCTCTAGCTGATCTGGCGTCCAGCTGAGGCCGGCGGGCGGTTGGATCAGCCCCAGCGGCGTCGCGCCATCGGTGAAGCGGGTCAGGTCGAAGTTCTGCTTGCGTAGCGCCTGATTGACGCGCAGGAGAATCCGCTCGACGCGCGAGATGCCATAGACGCTCTCGGTGCGGGCGGTCTCGCGCAGATAGTCCATCTCATCGAGGGTATAGTCGCCCGCGACGATGCCATAGAGCACCTGCTGATAGGCGGGCGCGGGCGGCTGGGGCGTGCGTCCAGCCTCGTCTACCAGCGGTTTGATGGTCTCACCGGCGATCAACTCTAACGCATAGAGCTGGCCAGAGCGGGTGAGGCGTGTGTAGACGGCAACGGCGTCGATCTCCATCAGGTCGCGCACGAAGGCCACCAGCCACGAGCGCAAATCCTGGATGCGGTCAGGCGATTCGAGCAACGCCTCGATACGCCGGGCAGGCTCGCGCCAACGTGGAGCCGCAGCGTCCTCGCCATCGTCCAGCAGCTCGGCGCGCGGCAAGACCCGTAGCTCCAGCCGCCCGATCAGGTCGAAGTAGACCCGCTCGCAGATCTGGATGCCGTCGTAGAGCGCGGCGAGGTTGCGCAACTGCTCGAAGGTGGTGGTCTCGGTGGCGCGTGGCCGCTGGGTGAGGTTGAAGCCGACGGGATAGGCCCATTGGCGCGGCTGCCGCGCGATGCCATCCAGCGCGGTGGCTGGGGGTGGCGAACCCGGCGCGAAGCTCGCCATCGCCTCTATCGTCTCCTGCGCGCCACGCTGCCCGCGCGCTTTTCGCTTGCCACCCATCGCTTCTTCCTCTGCCTCTCCGCCTGGCCCGACACACGCTATCTTGCTATCTCATCAAAAGGTAGCATGGACATGGAGATGGCACGAGAGGGACAGCCGCCAGCAACCTGGGCAGGAAGCTGTCAGCGGCGGTCACGAGTTTGTGAAGGGATGGCTAGAGACAGTTCCGAACCTCTGGCAAGTTGGCTCAGCCTATTCAGCCCCCCGACTCCGCTTCCGTGTTGAACATCCAGCGCGACCCCTGCACGGGGAGGCGCGGCAATAAGCCATAGCGCAACTTGAGCGCGAGAATGCGCTGGACTGATGCATCGAGTTGCGCCGTCGAGAGGTCGCCTTTGGTTAATGCCACTTGGAGGCCGGCGAGAATACCACGGATCAGCGAGGGGCTCCATGGAGCCATGATCATATCATTGCCAGCTTCGATGGCAAGCACAGCGGCTTGCGCGAACGACCACTTCTCCGTGATGCCAGCCATGTAGAGCGCATCGGTGATAGCCACGCCATTGAAATGCAGTTCATCACGCAGGATGCCGGTGATGATGGGCCGCGAGAGCTCGGCGGGCATGTTCGGATCCAGCGCCGGAACCAGGACGTCTGTGGACATGACCATCCCTACCTGCCCGGTCGCTATCAGCGCACGGTAGGGAGCCAACTCGGTCGCTTCGAACTGTGTACGGGTGCGGCCAATGACTGGCAAGCTCGTGTGGGCATCGGTGGTCGCGGCGCCCAGCCCAGGAAAGTGTTTCAGGCAGCCAACGACCTGCTGACTCTGCAGTCCTTCCAGCCAGGCCCCGGCGTAGGTCGTCACGGTCTGTGGATCTTTACCAAAGGTGCGCCCCCATTGGTCAGGACCGTTCACCAGCGCGACATCCACATCGGGGGCAAGATCCGCGTTGAAGCCAAGGCTTTGCAGGTCACGGGCCGCCCGCGCGCCCTGCTGTGTCGCAACCTGCGGGTTGCCAGTCGCGGCGATCGCGGGCGCCCCCATATGTGGGCCACTGTATCCCGCCAGGCGGTCCACGACGCCGCCCTCTTGATCGGTGAAGGTGAACATGGGGATCTGGCTATCCCGCTGCGCATCCGCGAGCAGGGTACGTACCTGAGGTGCGGTACCCATCGCGTAGCCATAGAGGATCACACCACCCGGTTGGAACGGGACGACAAGGGCTGCCTGATCCGGTGTGTAGGTCATGTGCGTGAACTGGATGATGATGAGTTGCCCGAGTTTCTCAGCCAGCGACATCTGCCGTACCATCATGGCGGCCTGCGTATCGGGGCTCATCAGTTTGACTGGCGCCCACGTCTGCCCTTTTGGCACAGACACCGGCGGCGCGATTGATGGGATCTGAGTCGGGGCGCTGTGGCTGCTACAGGCCGAAAGCAGGAGTGACAACAGGAGCGATAACGACAGGAAGCCCTTCTTATACCAGGCCCCAATCGCGGCCCATCGCCTCATGCACATGTATGTCCTTCCCCTTGATACTCCAGATAACTCCCAGATAACTTCTACATGACTCCCACATGACTCCCAGTTGAAACATGCAACTGGCGCCATGTCTTCACGGCGTCGCTTGCATGTTATTACCATACAGCGGCTACCGGAAGCAGCACCAGATGTAATATCGTTGAGAGCGCCGCCGCGATCCCTCTCGGTCCTGCAGAGCGTCGTTATGATCGCCGACACGCGAACACCACTCGCCAGCTACTGGGGCGTTTGATGCCTGCGCACGTTCACGGATCGGGCAGGCCCCATGCTATCAGCAATGCCCATCATCGTCATTATCCGTTGCGGGGTATGGATTGAAATTGTGATGCCTCATATACACGAGAACCCCTTGCCGTGATGCACATGTGGTGCAGAGACGCTATGCCTGAAGCAGCGATAAGTTCTTAGAAACTGTCCGAGAAGGAGGTAAGAGAGAAGGGCCACCAGGAGATACCCTACCGAAATGAGTGTCTCAAACACAGTTCGGAGGGCATTCCTGGTATGGCAACCGGCGATCAAGCGGTTGGGGCCGTCTGAGGCGCCGAAATCCGCCGGAACGAAGCGCGTCTGAAAACGCTCGACGAGGTTGGACACGTCGTCGGAACTTTCGCGCGCGTGCTCTGTTTGTGCTAGACCGCGGGGGAATCATCCGCTTCGGCCAGGTCTATCCCGATCAGCTTGACCCAGGCGTTAACGGCATTCTGACCACCCTGGAAGCCTTGCCCAGCGCCAATCCGCCGTGAGCAAATGCACTTTCGACTCGCCCTCTGAGTTCGCCAGCACGTACCACTTACAACGCCCTGAAATCCTGGCGGCAGTCTCGTCAGCTTCTTGAAATATGAGTAACCGCTCATGTATGATGCGAATGGCGATATGTATGCTCAATACATGCGTGAGGGCGCATGTGCGAAGAATCGGGGGTGACATGGCGACAATGGTCAGAGAGACGACGTACACCTATCCGCCAGGGCCGAAGGGCTTCCCGGTCTTTGGCAACCTCCCACAGTTCCAGCGCGATCCGCTGACCTTTCTCGAAGGCCTCCATCGCGCGTATGGCCCCATCGCAACTGTTCATATGTTCAGCGAGCCAGTCGTCTTCACCTTCCGTCCGGAGCACGCCTACGACCTGCTGGTCGAGCGCGCCCGCAGTGTTGGCGTTGGCGAGCGCCCGGGACTGCGCGCGCGGCTCGGCGTCTCGCTGCTCACCACCGACGGCGCGATGCACCGGCGGCAGCGCCGACTCGTCCAGCCAGCCTTCCACCGCAAGCGCGTGGAGGGCTACGCCGAGATCATGACCAGCCAGACCGTCGAGATGCTCTATGGCTGGCATGTTGGCGACGAGATAGATTTTGCCGCCAGGCTGCGCGAGCTGACGTTGCGCATTATCATCAAGGCGCTCTTCGATCTGGACCTCGCCGAAGAAGGCACGCGCCTGAGTCGCATCTTTGCCACAGTCGTAGACGCCCAGCCCTCCGGGTTCGGCACAATGCTGCCGCCCGCGCTGCTTGGCCTGCCCTTCATGCCCGGACACGCCGCGCGCGAGACGGTGCGTGCCGCCGGAGCCGATCTGGATGCCTTCGTCTACGGCCTGATCGCCAGTCGCCGGGCGGAGGGTATAGATCGCGGCGACGTGCTCTCGATGCTGCTGGAAGCGCGCGACGAAGATGGGCAGCCCCTTGGCGAGGTCGAGATTCGCGACCAGGCTATGACCCTGATCGCCGCGGGCCACGAGACGACCTTTACCGCGCTCTCCTGGACGCTCGATCTGCTCTCGCGGTGGCCAGAGGCCTATGCGCGGCTCCGCGCTGAGGTGGCCGACGTGCTCGGCGGGAGCGTGCCAGGCGCCGCCGATCTTGCCCGGCTGCCCTATCTGGACGCTGTGATTCAGGAATCGCTGCGCCTGCGGCCGCCCGCGTGGTCTATCAACCGGACGCCTCTGGAGCCGATCACGCTGGACGGCTATACCTTCCCCGTCGGTTCATCGTTGATCGTCAGTCCGTGGATTCTGCACCGCGAGCCGTCTATCTGGGGCGACGCCGAGGTCTTCCGCCCGGAGCGCTGGCTCGATGGCAGCACGGAGCATCTGCCACGCGGCGCGTATTTCCCCTTCGGATTGGGGCCGCGTATCTGCATCGGCATGCCACTGGCGGAGATGGAGATGCGGCTCGTGCTGGCGACGATCCTCCAGCAGGTCACGCCGGTCGTCGTGCCTGGCTTCCGCCCGATACCGCGCCCGCGTGTCACCCTCCGGCTGGCGAATGGGCTGCGCGTCCGGTTGGAGTCCGCCACCGCCTCCTCCGCGTTGCCGAAGGTTGTGTGATGATCCCCGACAATCCACTACGCAGGCGCCCACAGCAACCGCGCGGCCAGCGCCGTATCGAGGCGATCCTCGACGCGGCGGAGCGCGTGTTCGCCGTGGTGGGCTACGAGGCCACCAGCACCAACCAGATCGCGGCGGAGGCCCATACCTCCATCGGCTCGCTCTACCAGTTCTTTCCCAACAAAGAGGCCATCCTGCGGGCGCTCGTCGCGCGCTCGCAGGAGCAGATGCGCGCGGTGCTAGATAGGGTATTCGCCAGCGACCCACGGGACGAGCTATCGCCCGACGAGTTGCTGGACCGTCTGCTCGATCCGCTCATTACCCTGTATGCGCGTGGCTACCGCATGCTTGCGCTCTTCGTGGCGCTGCCCCGCATTGGCGATGGCGCGCAGGCCGGGGAGCCGCTTGTGGAGGAGATCATATGGCGGCTGGATGCGCGCCTCGCGCGGCGCATGCCTGGGCTATCCCCCGAGCGCCGCGAACTGTCTGTGCGGATGATTGTCGAGACAGTTCGCGCGCTGATGCCGCTGATGACCACCGCCGAGGGACAGGTGCGCCCGGAGGCTGTCACGGAACTGAAGCGGATGCTACGCGCCTACATCGCGGCGGGGACTTCAGCATATCAGCTCCGAACGGACCAGACTGGCACAGAGGGATAAGTCTCCGCGGTCCCGACATATGCGCTAGCGCGTCTCAGTGTTCATCTGCTCGCGCCAGGTGCGGATCATGGTGGTGTGCAGCGGGTAGTGGCTGTAGGTATCGAGCCGCAGGCGGTGACGGAAGCGCGTCTCCGTAGCAAATTGCGCTTCAGGCACGCTCTGAAGATAAGCGATGAGTTGGCGGTGCGTCTCCACCAGCAGCCGCTGGACTTCGGCGAGCGAGAGACCGCGTTTTGCCTCCGTCATCCGCGCGTTGAACGCATCGATGCCACCATAGCTGGCGTAGCGCGGCGGCCTGCCTCCCGCGAGAACCAGCGGGAGGTACTTCAGCGCCTCCTCCTCCCAGGTGGCGACGTGCGCCAGCATGTCTTTCACCGACCACTCGCCCGCGACGCCCGGCGCCATCATCTCCGCCTCTGTCAGTCCAGCGTATGATTCCCCAAGCGCGGTCCATGCTTTATCCAGCCGGGCAAGGAGGTGCTCTCGATTCATTGCCTGCCAGTCACTTTCTCGCACTGTCATACAAATGCCATGCCGACCTATGGAACAGTGAGATGTCGCGCTTCGATTCAGCCATTTTTCGCAATGTGATTCCACAACGATATTGTATGCTGGTATAGAGGTGACCCACATGCACGATATTAACCTGCTGATCAATGTCGCGGTAGCGCTAGCGGCTGCCTTCATTGGTGGGTTGCTGGCGCGGCGCATCGGCTTGCCAACGCTCGTTGGCTATCTGATCGCCGGGGTCATCATTGGACCGTTCACGCCGGGCTTCGTTGGCGACACCGGGACGATTAGCCAGTTGGCGGAACTCGGCATCATTTTCCTGCTCTTCGGTGTGGGCCTGCACTTCTCACTGCGTGACCTGTGGGCGGTGCGCGCGGTCGCCATCCCCGGCGCATTGGCGCAGATGATTCTTATCACCGCACTCGGATTCGGCCTGGCGCGCTGGTGGGGCATGACCACAGCATCTGGGATCGTGCTTGGCCTCACGCTCTCGATTTCCAGCACCGTCGTGCTCCTGCGCGCCCTGATGGATAACGGCCTGCTCAATACCTCTCATGGGCGCGTTGCCGTGGGCTGGCTGGTCGTCGAAGACCTGGCTACGGTGCTGATTCTTGTCTTGTTGCCCGCACTCACTGAGGAAACCGGCGTACCCGTATGGCAATCAGTGGGTCTGGCGTTGCTGAAGGCGGCGATCTTCGCGGCGCTGATGCTGATCGTCGGGACGCGCTTCATTCCCTGGTTGTTGCTGAGTGTCGCGCAGATGCGTTCGCGCGAGCTATTCATCGTTATAGTCGTAGTCATTACCGTCGGTACGGCGGTCGCCGCGGCGGAACTCTTTGGTGTCTCGCTGGCGCTCGGCGCATTCCTTGCTGGGGTCGTCGTCAGTGAATCGTCGACTCGGCACCAGGTGAGCGCCGAGGTGCTTCCCTTCCGTGAAACGTTCACCGTTCTCTTCTTTGTCTCCATCGGCATGCTCCTCAATCCGCGCAATTTGCTGGGAATCGTCTGGATGGAACTAGCCCTCACGGTTGTCGTCGTCGTGGGCAAAGCCGTCTTGACGTTCCTTTCCGGCTTCGCGTTGCCCACACCAGCCAGAACGATCCTGGTGGTGGCGGCGGGACGCAGCCAGATCGGCGAATTCTCCTTTGTACTGGCGGAATCGGCCATCCTTGCTGGCGTCTTCACGCAGGAGCAATACTCAATGGTGCTGACCACCGCGATTATCTCGATTCTGGTCAACCCATTCATGTTCCGCCTCATCAAACCCGCTGAATCACTGCTGCGTCGCGCGCCGGGCCTCTGGCGTCGCCTGGACCGGCATGGGACGCCACCAAAGGCGCCCACGGAAGACATGAGCGGACACGTTGTCGTCGTCGGATATGGGCGCGTCGGCGAACACATCGTCACCGTGCTGGGCCGTCTGGGGATACCGCGTCTGGTGGTGGAGTTGGATATTGGCCGCGCCATCGAGCTCGATCAGCAGGGGGTGGCGACGCTCTATGGGGACGCCGCCGACTCGGAGGTGCTCGATCACGCGGGGCTTAGCCGGGCGCGGGCGCTCGTCGTGACACTGCCAGACGAGACGGCCTGTGAGGTCGTGGTCGCCGCAGGGAGGCGTCAGGCGCCGCAGCTGCCCATCATTGCGCGCGCCGCGACGCAGCATGGCGTCGAACAGCTGCAGCAACTGGGCGCGCAGGATGTCATCCTGCCCGAGCTGGAGGGCGGCCTCGAAATCATGCGTCATACCCTCCTGCAACTTGGCTATCCCACGACATATGTAGACAGCTATGCGGAGGTGGTGCGCCGCGACCGCTACGATATCTCCGTCTCGACAGCGGACGAGCGAGGCGCCCTCGATCAACTCCTGCGCGCGAGCCGCGCCCTTGGCATCGCCTGGTTCTGCATCAGCGAGGGCAGTTCCCTCATCGACCAGCCGCTATCGGAGGTGCGGCTGAATACCAATCGCCGGAGCCGCATCATTGCGGTATTGCGCGATGGCCAACTGATCGCGCATCCCGAACCCGGTTTCCGCTTGCGGTCAAACGACCTGGTGAGTGTCATCGGCGAAAGTGGCGCATCCGACGGTGTAGATGGTTCGGATGGCGTCGCTATCGGCTCGCTCTCTTCTTCGAATGCGCTCGAAGACGCTCTCAATCGTCAACTGA
Organism: Ktedonobacterales bacterium; assembly: GCA_036273675.1. Classification (GTDB taxonomy): domain Bacteria; phylum Chloroflexota; class Ktedonobacteria; order Ktedonobacterales; family JADMIN01; genus DAHUXT01. The sequence goes on from DASUHD010000178.1 coordinate 22,708, forward strand.
AACCGCTCGAAGCCGAGAATATTGCTGAGCCAGGCCCTCCAGAACCCCGTTAATCGGCGTCAGCAGCCTTGGGGCGCAGGCTGAAGGACCAGGAGTCTGCGCGCCGTCCTCTCTAACTCTGCGCAAATACGGCGGATCTCTGCGCGAATCCGCTGAATTTCTGCGCTCTTGGGCGAGATGGCAGCACGTATGATGCCGTAGTTCTTGCTGATTGCCAACTGCATGCAAGGGCAAGCATTGTTCGCGTTCTCAGGAGAAAGCAGGATATGCGCTCACGTAAAACAATCATGTTCGCGCTGGTCACCATGGCGTCAGTGCTGGTCATGGTACTCACCGCTTGTGGCGGCAGCACCAGCGGAACTGGCGCTCAGGCCCCCGACAGCAAACAGGTGATCAGCGTCAGCCTGGTACCTGCGGCGAACGACATTCGTCGTCTTGACCCGCAGAGGATCACCGACCTGTACTCGTTCTCGGCGGCCCAGCCGGTATTTCCGGGGCTGTATACCTACGACAACGATTACAAGATTATTCCATGGGCGGCCCAGGCGCTGCCTACCGTGACAGATGGCGGCCTGACCTACACCTTCAAGATCCGCCCTGGTCTGAAGTGGTCCGATGGCACCCCGATTGACGCCAACACGTTCGCGTATTCGTGGAACCGTGGCCTTGATCCCTGCACCAATTCAGGCGCGTCTTCGTACCTGTATCCGATCAAAGGCGCCGCCGCGTTCAATCAGGGAACTTGCCCTGACGCCAACGCCACGAACCCGGTTTCTACCGACACGCTGATTGGCAAGTCCATTGTAGTGACCGACCCGCAGACGCTGACCGTCACGCTCGAGAAGCCGTTCGCCTATTTCTTGCCAACTGTGGCTGCGACCGCTGTCGTGCTGGCTTCTCCGAAGCAGTTGATCGAGAAGTATGGCATCAAAGACTGGACCGAGCACCTGACCGATAACGGTGGATTTGGTGGCAACCTGTTCAAAGTCACCGTCTGGGATCACAAGGGTAACTTGCAGTTGACCCGCAACGACGGCTTCTGGGGAACCAAGCCGAAGCTGCGCCAGATCAACTTCAAGATCTACAAAGACGCCGACACTTCCTACAACTCCTACCTGAATGGGCAGGTCGATGTGGGTGTCGCTGGCCTGCCGCCCACGGCAACCTACCAGCAGATGAAGACGCGCAGTGACTTCCACCAGAGCGATAATCTGGCCACCAGTTATCTCGGCCCGAACTGGGCGAAGCCGCCATTCGACGATCTCGCCGCTCGCCAGGCCTTCGCGCTGGCCGTTGACCGCGACGCACTGAACGCGGTGGCTCAGGGCGCTGGCACGCCGACCTACCACATCGTGCCAAAGGGGCAGCCGGGCTACTTCGACGGCCTCAAGAACATTGATGGGAAGACCGGCGCCGCTGCCAACAAGGCGGACGACGCCATGGCGAAGCAGTTGATCACCGACTACGCCAACCGCAAGTGCGGTGGGGATATCACCAAGTGTCCTAAAGTGACGTACGAGACCAGCAACACCCCCAGCAACATCGCCGGGTCGCAGGCGCTGCTTCAGATGTGGAAGACCGCCATGCCTGGGTATCCGGTGGAGATTTCGAACGTTGACTTCGGCACACTCATCAACGATGTCTATTCCGGCAGTGCGCCGCAGCTCTTCGGCATCGGCTGGATTGTGGACTATCCCGATCCTCAGGACTGGCTCTCGCTGCAATTCCTGCCTGGTTCCTCGGTGAACGTGCAGAACATCAACTACGCGCCAGCCAATGACCTGATGAATCAGGCCGATATCGAGCAGGATCAGACGAAGCGCTTCCAGTTGTACAATCAGGCCGAGCAGATGATGGTTGACCAGGTCGGCTGGATTGTCACGAACCAGCAAATCGCGGTCTGGCTCTTCAGCGGGAGCAAGATCGCAGGGTATCGCCAGAATACCTCTGGCTACACCTCGCTGACCGACTGGCAGAATACCGTCTACGTGAAGGGCTAGCGCCCAGGCGCTTGTCTGACGTGTAGTGGAAGGGGAAGCAGGGCCGCATCCGTGGCTCTGCCTTCTCCTTCGCTCACAACGACGCTTAGTCAGGTGGGGTATGCGTACCAAACGTATCTCGTCATCTATTCCGCTCCTGCGCATAGCGACACCTCTTGCGCAACGTTGAACCATGCGGTGCGAAAGTCGCCAGGGGAGATAAAGTATGGGTGATTTTCTTTCGGGCGCCGTCCCGGTAATTCTCGGCCTCGCGGTGCTGGCATTACTGGTGTTAGCGACTCTCCGGTTGGGAGTTCGCTTCGTAATACGCCGCCTGGTGGGACTGGTTTTCGTGATTATTGGGGTGACATTCATCACGTTCATCATGGGCTACTTTGCCCCTGGAAACGCCGTCTATACGCAACTGGGCCAGCATTATACCAAAGAAGCGTACGACCATCTTACCCAGTTCTATGGGCTGAATCTGCCCTGGTATCAGCAGTATCTCAACTTCCTGGGGCGGCTCCTCCATTTCGATCTGGGCTACTCCTTTATCAATGAAGCGGATTCTGTCTGGACAATCCTGGGGCGTTACGTACCCGCCTCAGCGGTGTTGGGTATCTCGGGCGTTGTGCTCGCAGTGCTGGTGGGCGTGCCTCTAGGCGTGATCGCGGCGATGCGCGCGCGCACCCGTGTTGATAGCACGGTGCAAGGCGTCGCGCTGGTGCTATTTGCGTTGCCGAGTTTCGTGATTATCCCGATTTTCGACCTCGCGATGGTCTGGCTGCATTCCCAGGGTCTGCCCTCTCTGGCGGTCTCTGGTTGGGGATCGCTTGATACCATGATCGCTCCGATTGTGATTTTCAGCGCGAGCATCTTCGCCTTCTACGTGCGTCTCACCCGTTCGAGCATGCTCGAAGTGCTGGGACAAGACTACGTGCGTACGGCGCGCGCTAAGGGCATACACGAGCGCATGGTCATCTGGCGTCATGCGTTTCGCAACGCGCTCATTCCGCTGCTCACCGCTGTCGGCCCAGCGCTGGCCTTCGCCGTAGTAGGCGTGTTTGTGGTCGAGCTGCTCTTCAATATCCCCGGCATCGGCACGGAAACGATCGCGGCAATTACCCAGCGCGACTTCCCCGTTGTGCAGGGGACGGTGATTCTGCTCGCCGTCACGATTGTCCTCATGAATCTGATGACGGATATCGCGTATGGTTTCGCCGACCCACGCATCAAGACCGAATAGCAGGCGCGAGATGCAGGCTACGTACGAGAAGGCTGGTGAGTTATGACGATCAATCGTGACTTCGAGGAGCAGAGCGCTGGCGCCCAGGTTGGTGTTGGTCCATTCTACGACAATACAAATGCGCCGACCCAGGCGATGCTCGATACCCAGGTGATGATGGACAGCCCGGAAGCGAAATCGCGGTCACCACTGGTGGCCTCGCTGCGGCGCTTCGGGCGCGATAAACGGGCGATGATTAGCCTGGCGATCATTGTGGTCATCGTCGGGATCGCCTTCATCGGTCCGCTCATCTATATGCACATCGGTCCGACTATCATCGGTGGCCCGTCGTTGCAGGATCACATCGGCCCGCAGATTTACCACGACCCCACCCACCAGGAGTTGACCAAACTTAATCAGCCGCCCAGCGCAGCCTATCCGCTGGGTACGGACCAGCTTGGTCGCGACATTCTGGCCCGCCTGATGGCCGGAGTTCAGGTCTCGATCGTTATCACCATGGTGGTTGTGACCTTTGACGTTGTCCTGGGTCTGATTATCGGGACGCTCGCGGGTTTCTTCGGCGGCTGGATGGATACATTCCTGGCGCGCTTCACCGATCTGATGTTCGCGTTCCCCATCCTGCTCTTCGCGATCCTCGCGGCTGCGACGCTCGGCCCGGCATTTATCGACCGTTTCGGCCCGTCAGGACGACTGCTGCTGGTGGCCCTGGCGCTCGGATTCACCATCTGGCCACAGATGGCGCGTTTTGTGCGCGGCCAGACGCTTTCGCTCAAAGGGCAGCAATATGTCGAGGCGGCGAGGAGTGTCGGCGGCACCGACCGGGCGGTTATCACGCGCCACATCGTCCCCAATCTCTTCAATATCGTGCTGACGGCGGCGACATTGGATATGGTGGGCATCATCACGGCGGAGGCGACGCTCTCGCTGCTCGGCCTGGGGGTGCAGGCGCCGGGGTCGAGCCTGGGGCTGATGATCTCCGATGCCTCGGGACTGATCTACATTCAGTGGACCGAGGTGCTCTGGCCGGTGTTGGTGCTGGCCGCGCTGGTTCTCTGCTTCTCGTTTGTCGGCGACGGGGTGGGCGATGCGTTCAACCCGCGGACGAAAGACTAGCCAGGGGACGATAGGTAGCAAGGATGGTTATGAGTGAGCAAGGACGAGAGTCATGCTGACTGATCAACAGATGCCGGATGCCTCCGGCGCGGGAAGCTCCAGCCAGCCTCCCGCGCCGCGCGGGCGGCGTCCGCTGGCGATTGCCGGGGCGGTTGTCGTGCTGGTGGCGATCATCGCGGGGGTCGTCTGGGGCGTGACGCGCGGGAATGCGGGCGTAGCGAACCATCCAGGCGCCACGCCGAGCGCTACGGTGACGCCCGCGCCACGGGTGGTCTATCAGTCCGACTGGTCGCACGGCGCCGATGGCTGGACGCTGCCCGCGACGGCACGGGTTGTCGATGGGCATCTGGCGATCTCCGGCAGCCAGGCGGTGCAGGTCGAGATTCCCTATGTGCCGACGACGCGCAACTACACGATTGAGATGGACTACCAGATCGTGCGCGCGGAGATTGGGGGACACTTCGGCCTGACGGCGTTCAACGGCTCTGGCGACCGCCAGTATCTGGCGCAGATGCAGTGTACGCCGATGCACCAGGGCGCGTGGAACCCCTCGCTGGGAGGATGCGTCGGCGCGGTCCTGGTGACGGCGCGCGGCGGCACGTATCCCGCGGGCCTGTTTACCTCAGACTACGTCGTCCACGGTGGGGCGCAGTCATTTAGCCTTGGCCTGGCGGGCGATACCGTCAACTTCTGCTCGTCGGGTGACTGCGTCTCGCCCGTATCGAGCGCGACGCCGCTGGACACCTCGCCGCACCTGATGATCGAAGACCGCGCCGTCAACCTGATCGTCACGCGCATTGCGGTGCTGGCCTGACAGAGCGGGTATCACGCCGAGCGGTCAGGCGAAGTCGTCGGCGTGATATTGTGTATGTAGAAGCCCGCCCTGGGCTTCTCTGGACGAGATGCGCCGTACCCGGTCCGCAAAGTCGACGCATGGAGTCCCACCCCTTTGACCATCAGTAGCATTCCGCAAATCTTCGGCGCCTTGCTCATCCTCGCTCCCTTTGCCCTTGCGCAGTTCCGCCTGCTTGGCCAGCATTCCTGGCCCTATCTACTCCCAAATATGGCTGGCTCGGCTCTACTCTGTGCGCTCGCGCTGCTCGGCGCGCAGTGGGGCTTCGTGCTGCTGGAAAACGTCTGGGCGCTTGTCTCGCTATGGGGCCACATTGCCCTGTTACGTGGCAAGCGCACCCCGCCCCGAATCCTTAGCCCAGGCAGGCGGACGGGGGATTGCTGGCCATGTCCTGACCACCTACTCTTCCGCGCCGCATATGTGGCTCGTGTTCAACGTGTTGTGCTACTATATCGTTAGGCTAACGAACGATCTGGCTGCGCGCCTCATGCTGGCACGGCGGACGGTTTAGCCTGCCTGATATTCTCGGTGGTCATGGAGGCTATCATGTCGAATTCCCCGGCATCCACGTCCGCAACCGGCACGGTCGACGCGCTGGCAGTCGCTAACCGTCTGCGGCCAGCGTTGTTGCGCATCCACCGCTATCTCCGTTTGGAGGCGCACGAGTTGGGTGTGACCAGCACGCAGGCGAGTCTGCTGGGCGCGATACAGCGCGCCGGGGGCATTGGCCTGGGTGAGCTGGCCTCCCAGGAGCACATGAGCGCCCCGACCCTGGTGGGCCACATCGACAAGCTCCAGGCGCTCGGCCTGCTCGAACGCGCGCGCAGTGACCCCAATGATCGGCGCCGGGTCACGCTGAACCTCACGCCCGCGGGAGAAGGCGTGCTCAAGACGCTGCGCGAACGCCGGACCGCGTGGCTCGCCGCTCGCCTGGAGGCGCTGACGCCAGAGGCGCTGACAGCCGTAGAGGCCGCCATCGAGCCGCTGTCTCAGCTGGTGAGGCGCAACGCATGAGGTTCTCCATGCGCGCTTCAGCAGCGGGTGTTCTCGGCAGTCGCACCTTTACGAGCCTACGCAATCATTACAATTACCGGCTGTATTTCTCAGGTCAATTTCTCTCCCAGGTCGGCACCTGGTTGCAGAGCGCGGCCATGGCCTGGCTCGTCCTCCAGTTAACCAATTCCGCCTTCGCCGTTGGCCTTCTGGCCTTCTGGCAATTCGGCCCATACGCGCTGCTTGGCCTCTTTGGCGGCGCGCTCGCCGACCGGTTGGATCACCGCAACACGCTGATCGTAACGCAGGTGGCGCTTGCGCTCTGCAGCACGATCATTGCCGTGCTGACGCTGACGCACGTGGTTACCCTGTGGGAGGCATATGCGATTGCCGCTATGCGCGGGCTGGCGCTCGTCCTCAATAATCCCAGCCGCCAGGCGTTCATCTTTCAGATGGTCGGGCGCGAGGAGCTTCCCAACGCCATCGCGCTCAACTCTAGCCTGGCGAACGCCACGCGCATTCTGGGGCCGGGCATCGGCGGCATCCTGATCGCCTCGTTCGGTGTAGGCGTCTGCTTCGCAATCGATGCGCTCAGCTATGTGGCGGTTATTATCGCGCTGCTGCTTATGCGAGTAGACGAGTTGTTGTCACAGGATCGTGGCCCGCGCACGACGATGTGGACCAGCGTTGTCGAGGGGCTGGGCTTTGTCCGGCGGACGCCCCCATTGCGGCTTGCGCTCGGAATATTCACCATCATTGCCACGGTCTGTATCAACTTCTCCGTGCTGCTGCCCCTGGTGGCCAGCGACACGTTGCACTCCGACGCCAGGGTCTACGGTCTGATTACCGCATGCTTCGGCGCGGGCGCGTTAGCTGGCGCGCTCATCTCGGCCTCCATCGGGCGCGTGAGCTGGCCTATTTTGCTGGGGAGCGCGGCGGGGTTTGGTCTGGGTGAGCTTCTGCTCGCGCCGCAGCGTACGGTGCTGAGTGTAGTGGCGCTGATCATCATGACGGGCATCTGCTATACCATCTATACCTCGACAACCAACGCGATGGTGCAGTTATCGGCGCCTCCCTATTTGCAGGGCCGGGTGGCTGGACTCTACAGCTACATCTTTGCTGGCTCCAGCCCGTTCGGCGCGCTGATCGCCGGGAGTCTGGCCGCGCGCGGCGGGACCGAGCTTGCGTTTCTCGTCGCGGGCTGCACCGCGCTGGCGAGCGCCGCTTTCGGAGTGATCGCGCGACCACGCGATCACGTGCGCGCGAACCCCGCCGAGAAGATTCCCAGGGCTGTCTGAGTGCGACTGCCCTCGCGCAACATACCCCAACGGGATTGGGAGCGCGAGGGCGTGGAGGCGTGGAAGCGTGGATGCGTGGAGGCGGTGGTGTACGTGTATGCGGCACGACCGGCTCCTGGCCGACCCAGCGTCTTATGCTTCTTTGGGGGTGAGCAGCTTCCACTGCCCCTCAGAGACGACCTCGACGGCGCCGTCAACCACTTTGATGGCGGTCTCGTCGTCGATGGCATACGCCGGACCGCCGATGTCGGCCGCCCATTTTTCCGCGGTGGCCATGGTGTTCGACGGCAGGTCCGGGTTGTCGAGGTGCGGGAAGATCGAGAAGGGAACCACGCCCAGCGTCTTGTCGCCCGCGCCGGTCGGGGAATGCCAGGTGACAAAGTCCTCGCCGATGCGCGGGGTCATCACCATGCTCCCGGCGCTCAGTCCCACCCAGACCGTCTTGCTCAGCGACGGCAGCAGGTCCGCCAGGCCAGACGCGCGCATCCAGTGGCACAGGTACGCGGCATCGCCGCCTTCGACCAGCAGGACGTCTGTCTCTCGGACCAGGGGAACCCAGCGCTCTTCACCGAGGCTGGGCAGCGCGGTAAGTTCTAGCACGCCCATGGACTTCCACCCCAGTCCAACCATGGGGCAGCGCGGTTCTTGTCCGCTGATGAACCGCCACGCATTGCGCGGACCGGCCATGGGGTGTCCGTAGACGGCCGTGGGGATGCAGAGGGCATCGCACTCGGCGATCGGTTTGTCCAGCAGCTCGACCAGCGCGTTGTGGATGCTCGCGTTCTTAACGCCACCGGACGTGAGAAGATACTTCATCATGCCTCCCTACAAACACTCCCCTTGCGTTTACTACGGCAAGGGGATTTTCGGGCTACCCGCGGGGCAACCCTTCATGTTGACGTCTGAGGCGGTATCCCCGCCTCCCGCAAGGAGTGCTCCGCCCGAGGAGGGAACGATTACAGCGCCTTGCGAGCGCGTATTCTCACACCGCACAGAAGAACCGGAAGATGCTATTACCATAGCTGGGGTCAGGGGTCTGCGCGCCGAGGAGGAGAGGTCACGGCGCTCAAGGCCTGCAATCACGGCCGATGGTCTTCACAGCCTGTTTGAGAATATGACAGACGCTCGCCGCACCGCTTTTCGAAACTGCCTGTACACGTATCACGATTGAACCTTTCAGCCATTTCGACGCACATACTCTTTGCATAGACGTATTGAGGTTCCAGGTTGGGGCCTCCCCAGAGCATCAGGAGGAAGGTTGCCTGACGACATGACGACGCCAGATCCTGTACTCTTGCTCTGGCAGGTCGCAGAGGGCGACGAAGAAGCGCTACGCCAACTCTATGTCGCGTATCGCCCACGATTGCGGCGCTACCTGTGGCATCAACTCGATGGCGACGGCCACGCGGTAGAGGAGGCGTTACAGGACACATTCCTCGCGGTTTGGCGCACAGCTGGCGGCTACCGTGGGGACGCGAAAGTCGCGACCTGGCTCTTCCAAATCGCGCATTATGTCGCGCTCCGCACGCGCAAGGCCGCGGCCCGGCGTGGGTGGAGCGAGGGCGATCTCGAACGCTCGGAAGAAGCGGCTATTCCGATGGCTACGTCACCAGAAGACATGGTACTCGGCCAGTTGAGTCTCGACGAGGCGCTAAGTCGTCTCTCGCTGAAGCATCGCGCGGTGCTTCATCTCGTCTTCCAGCAAGGATTCACCGCCGAAGAGGCTGCCCAGATCCTTGGGGTTCCCGTCGGAACGGTGAAAAGTCGCATGAGTTATGCCCGTCGGGCGCTCCAAAGAGCACTCGATTGCTGGGTACCTGAGGATGCACGTCATGACGCCTGATCTCTCATGCGCGCAATGCCAGGACTCCTTGCCCTGGTATCTTGCGAACTCACTCTCACATAGCGAACGTGCGGCGATGGAGCGCCATCTGGCCTCCTGCGAGCGTTGCGGCGCCGCGCTCGCGGAGTGGCGCGAGATAACTGGGGCAATACGTCGCGCCGACGAACGTATCCCGCTCGATACCGCATCGGTCACCACCTGGGAAAACATCTCCCATCAATTAGGCGAACAAACCGCCCAGCCATATACAGTCAACGAAAGGACTACTATGCGCCTGCATGATAGACATATCTCGGACACCCCCACGCCAGACAGCGAGACGCCCACGATTCGCCCGCGCGGACGCGTCCATGCCTTTGTGGGTCTGGTCGCGGTGGTGGCGCTCATCGCGCTCAGCGCGGGCATCTTTAGTCACTTCGCTACGCGCGGGAGTTCTCAGCCCGGCCAGGGACCCGCGACGACCCAATCCAGTTGTGCGCCTTCCCAGGCAACGGCGCATCTCCCGGCGCACACCATTCTCAGCGCCATCGCGCCTCTGGGGACGGATGATGGCTGGGCCGTCGGCGGCGTATCGAATGCCAATCAGCCCGCTTCGCCGCCTTCCGCGCTGATCCTGCGCCTGCGGAACTGCCACTGGGCCGCGGTAGGGACGCCAATCCCGAACGCCCGGCTCAACGCCATCTCGATGGACTCCGCCGACGATGGCTGGGCCGTCGGCGTCACGATGACAATCACCGGGGACTATGACCAGCCACTGGTGCTGCACTACACACATGATTCCTGGCAGACGGTGAAGGTGGCCGCAAACCCGCAGACGAGCGCCGTGAAGGTGAAGATGACATCCGCAAGCGATGGCTGGATGTTGCTATACGATGGCAAACACTTGAACAGCGCCAACTCCCTGGACTATGGGTACTCGCTCTTGCGCTATCAGCATGGGACGTGGGCCAATGTCTCGCTTGGCTTCCTCAAGCCCTCGATGGTTGTGACGGATCTCGATGCGCGTCAGCCTGGAGAAGTCTGGCTCGTGGGTGAAGATATCACGGTCGTCAACAATATCCAGCCTGCCTTCGTGGCGCACTACGCTCACGGCGCGTGGACGCCGTACATCGGCGGCGCAATCGGCGCGGGCGCGAGCGGCTTCAACAGTGTTAGTGCGCTTGCGCCAAACGATGTCTGGGTTGGTGGGGACGGGATATTTCATTTTGACGGCGCGCACTGGAGCAAGGCAAGTATCCATGGCGCTACCAGCGCCTTCATGCCCTCTATCTTCCAGATTGCCATGCTCTCTCCCACCCAGGGTTGGGCATTTCCGCAACCTGTCGGGGTCAACGCATTATCTCCAGGCGCGGCATTGCGCTATGATCACGGCGTCTGGACGTGGACATCGCCGCACATCAAAGGGGTGAACACCCCCTTACCAATTATCAGCCTCGCGATGTCGTCGCCAACGCAGGGCTGGGCGCTTGGCCTCCACATTCTATCGGGCAATGACCAGGAAACGCTGCTACTCTCCTATGATGCGGGCGCCTGGGGTGTCGTGCGCCAGCAGTCATAGCGCGCGCACAACCTGACCAGAGCCAGATACTCCCCTTCCACAACTCGTGGAAGGGGAGTCAGTCTGTGGTCCGCCAAAGCGTCCGTTTATACTGCGCGTGGTCGTTCGGACGCCGTCACTCGGGGAGATAACGGCGTATGAGGGCAAGCAGGTCGTCCAGGTCGAATGGTTTGGGGATGAACCCATCGGCCACGATCTCACTGGCGCGCTGGCGCGAGTCGTGGGCCGCAGTCATCACGATGATCGGCGCGTGTGGCCCGCCCTGCTGGCGATAGGCGCTGGCAAAAGCCCAGCCGTCCATCACCGGCATTTTCATATCGAGCAAAATGACGGCTGGCGACGACTCCTCGGTGCGCTCCAGAGCCTCCTTGCCATTGTGCGCGATCATGACCTTATATCCCTCCTCGGCGAGAAGTGATTCGAGGGTCATGGCGATGGTGTCGTCATCATCCACGACCAGGATGGGCCGTTGGTCTAGTGCCGTCATGTTACTCCGGTCAGCCGGTCCATTCGACCTGCCCAAGTCGTGCCTCCTTGCATTGATAGAGCCACACTGTCGAGACTGCGCCTCCGTCTGTTATGGTTGATGTCTCGCCGCCCGCGATGTAGATGTGGCGTGTACAGGCAGCCGAATTACAAATCGCGTGCCACCATCTGGCGGGAACTCCGCGCTAATCTCGCCATCATGTTGAGCAATGATTTGCTGGCTGATGTAAAGACCGAGGCCCAGACCGGAGCGATGGTCGTCGGCATGCGCCTGATAAAATCGCTCGAAGATCGACCCGCGCCGCTCCGGCGAGATACCGATGCCATGATCGCGGACGGCAATGAAGATAGATTTCTCGTCAATGTGTCCAACCTCGACGCACACGCGACCACCTTCAGGGCTATATTTGAGCGCGTTATCGAGCAGGTTGCTCAATACCTGTTCGATGCTCTCAGGGTCAACATCGGCGATCACCTCGCGCTCGGAAGTCAGAACAATCCGATGGCGTATCGTGCGGGCGGTGAATGAGGTGACGAGATGTTCCGCCAGCGCCGAGATATCGGTCGCCGGACGTTCGAGTGTGAGCTTGCTCTGGTCAAGTCGCGTGACATCCAGCAGCTGGCCGATCAGCCGCGCCAGCCTGCCCGACTGCTCGTCGACAGCCCGCAGGCCGTTGCTGAGCCACGGTGGGGCCTCAACATCGCTCTTTTTGAGCTTGCGGGCGATGATCTGTGCGGTGGCGCGTAGTCCTGTTAGTGGCGTTTTCAACTCATGCGCCGCCACCGAGAGAAACTCATCGCGCGCCTGTGTCGCCGCCTCCGCCGCGATGCGCGCCTCCCGCTCGCCCGCCATCGCCGCCTCCAACGCCGCTGTGCGCTCCTCCACGCGGCGCTCCAGCTCATGGTTCAGCTCCTCGAGCTGGCGTGTCTTGCGGTACAGGTCAGACAGCACGCTCACCTTCGCCCGCAGAATCTCTGGGATAACCGGTACGGGAATATAGTCGATCGCGCCGACTTCATAGCCCTTGAGCCGGTCGAGCTCGGTCAGATGGACCGCGGAGACGAAGATGATGGCCGTCTTCTGGTAGCGTGGGTGCTGGCGGATCATCTCAGCAAGCTCGAAGCCGTCCATCTCCGGCATGCTGACGTCCATCAGGACAATGGCGATCTCCGTTTTGAGGAGATGCCCCAGCGCCTCGCGGGCGGAGGTCGCCTTGATGAGGTTTGCCCCTACATCCGCGAGAATCGCCTCGTAACTCAGGAGCTTTGCCAGCTGGTCATCGACCATCAGGATGTTCACCTGATCTCCCGATGTTGACGTGGTTATGTCATGTGTTTCGGCTGCATGCATGAGTGACGCACTCTCTCACTAGAAATAGAGAATTTAGCGATGGAGCCACATACGCAACGCGGATAGAAGCTGCTCGGTATTGACTGGTTTGGCGAGATAGTCGGATGCGCCCGCTTCGAGGCACTTTTCGCGGTCGCCCTTCATTGCTTTGGCCGTGAGCGCGACGATGGGCAGGCGCTGAAGCGCGGGATTCCGCCGAATGACCTGCATTGTCTCGTATCCGTCCATCTCTGGCATCATGATATCCATCAGGACAATAGCCAGATCCGGTGTTGTCTTCAGCGTCTCGATGGCTTCGCGGCCTGTGCCAGCGGTGAGCACGATCATGCCGCGCCGCTCCAGGACGCTGCTGAGTGCGAAGATGTTGCGGACATCGTCGTCAACCACCAGCACCTTCTTGCCTACCAGGTCATCATCAGAACTGTGAAGACGGTTGAGCAGGCGCTGCTTCTCCAGCGGTAGATCGCCAACCACGCGATGGAGGAAGAGCGCCGTCTCATCCAGCAGTCGCTCGGGCGACTCGACCCCCTTCACGACAACGCTGCGCGCCAGCGTATGCAGGCGGGCGTCTTCTTCGGCTGTGAGTTGCTTGCCGGTAAACACCACCACCGGAATATCACGGAGCGCCTCGTTATCACGAATATGTTCGAGCACCTCGAACCCGGACATATCGGGTAGCCGCAGATCGAGCACGATGCAGTCGAACGGGTCGCCGTGGATCGCGTCCAGCGCCTCGGCGCCGCTGCCAACGGTGACAATCTCGATATCGCCGAAGCCCAGCAGTTCCGTGATGCTGAGCCGCTCGGCATCGTTATCTTCGACCACCAGCAGCCGCTTGCGATGTGGCGCCGCGTAGTCCTTGATACGGTCGAGCGCCAGTTCCAGACCTTCGGTTGTCGTCGGCTTCGTCAGGAAGGAGAATGCCCCGCGCGCAAGGCCGTGTCGCCGATCTTCGTCCACGGTGATGATCTGCACCGGGATATGCCGCAATGTGGGGTCCTGCTTGAGTTGGTTGAGGACGGTCCATCCGAGCATATCTGGCAGAAACACATCAAGCGAGACCGCCGTCGGGTGGAACTGGCGGGCGAGCGCGAGCGCATCGAGGCCGCGTGTCGCCGCGATCACCTTGAACCCTTTGTCGCGCGCGAGATCAACCAGCACACGACCGTAGTATGGGTCATCCTCGACGATCAGCAGCACCGCATCGTCAGGCTGCGCGTCATCACGGTCATCGAGCAGCGGAGCAAAGTCGGTCGGACGCTCGGTAATTCGGGCAACCGTCAGCGGGTGAGACCAGCGGGTCTCACTCATCTCAGTCCTGTCAGCACGCGCGTGCGCGGTTTCCTCTGCCGTTTCCCCAACGAGGTTACCTGAAGGGAGCGATCCGACGTAGGTCTGCGGCACGTAGAGGGTAAACGTGCTGCCAACCTCCAGCGTGCTGCGCAGATGAATCTCGCCGCCCAGCAAGCTTGCCAGCTCGCGGCTGATTGCCAGGCCCAGACCAGTGCCGCCGAAGCGGCGGTCAGTGCTGGCCTCGGCCTGTTGGAATGGCTCGAAGATGAGCTTTTGTTTGTCTGGCGGGATGCCAATGCCAGTATCGGAAACCTCAAACGCGACGACAGACGCCGTACCTTTGAGCACCGGGTGATCGGCGCTCCAGCCGCTCTTCGCCGGGTAGACGCTCAGATGAACGCCTCCCTGCTCGGTGAACTTGAAGGCATTGGAGAGCAGGTTCTTGAGGATCTGTTGCAGGCGTTTGGCGTCGGTGACGATGCTCGGGCTAAGATGGGTGTCCACCTGTGCCTCGAAGGTGAGCCGCCGGTTGTCCGCCTCATGGCGGAACGGGCGCGCCACCATCTCCAGCAGGCTGACGATGCCGATTTCCTCCGCATCGACCGAGACCGTGCCGGACTCGATCTTGGAGAGGTCAAGGATATCAGTAATCAGGTTCAGCAGGTCAGTTCCAGCGCCATGGATCGTTCGGGCGAACTCCACTTGCTTCGGCGAGAGATTGCCATCGGGGTTATCGCCCAATTGTTGACCGAGGATCAGGATGCTATTCAGTGGCGTGCGCAGCTCGTGCGACATATTCGCCATGAACTCGGATTTGTACTTCGAGGTCAGCGCCAGTTCCGCGGCCTTCTCTTCCAGCGCGCGGCGCGCCTGCTCGATCTCCTGATTTTTGCGTTCCACCTCGACGTTGCGCTCGGCCAGCTGCTGCGCTTTCTGCTCCAACTGGTCGTTGGTCTGTTGCAGCTCCGTTTGTTGCGTCTGAAGCTCGGTGGCCAGCTGTTGCGACTGCTTGAGCAGCCCCTCCGTCTGCATGGTAGCCTCGATGCTATTGAGCACAATGCCGATGCTCGCGGTCAATTGTTCAAGAAACGCCAGATGCGACGCGGTGAACTTGCTCAGCGAGGCTAGCTCGATGACGGCCTTCACCTGGCCCTCGAAGAGCACGGGCAACACCACGACATTGCGCGGGACCGTCTCGAAGAGGCTTGAGCGAATCGGCGTTGTCTCGGGCGGCAGGTTGGTAATGAGCATGCTTCGTTTCTCGACAGCGACCTGCCCCAACAACCCCTCGCCGAACCGCAGATGCTCCTGATGACCATCCGCGCCGGAGTCGGCATAGGCCGAGAGCAACGCAAGGCCGGGCGCCGCTTCTGTCTCTACCTGATAGATGACGCCCTGTTGCGCGTCTACCAGCGAGGTAAGCTCCGAGAGCAACATCCGGCCGACAGCGGTCAGGTCACGCTGCCCTTGCAGCATGCTGGTGAAGCGGGCGAGGTTGGTCTTTAGCCAGTCCTGTTCGGTGTTGCGGTCAGTCGTCAACCGCAGGTTATCGATCATCGTGTTGATGTTATCCGAAAGCTCGGCAACCTCGCCCCGCGCCTCCACCTGGATCGAGCGCGTCAGGTCGCCCTGCGTGACTGCCGTTGCCACCTCCGCGATCGCGCGCACCTGATTGGTCAGGTTCGCCGCCAGCAGGTTGACGTTGCCGGTGAGGTCTTTCCAGGTGCCTGAGGCGCCGGGAACATTCGCCTGCCCGCCGAGGCGCCCATCGACGCCCACCTCGCGCGCCACCGTCGTCACCTGATCGGCGAACGTTGCCAGCGTACCCGTCATGTTGTTGATGGTCTCGGCCAGCGCGGCAACCTCGCCTTTGGCGTTCACTGTGAGCTTCTGGTCGAGATCGCCATTGGCTACCGCCGTCACCACCTTGACGATGCCGCGCACCTGTTCCGTCAGGTTGTTCGCCATCACGTTGACGTTGTCGGTCAGGTCTTTCCACGTCCCGGCCACCCCCGGCACAACCGCCTGGCCGCCCAACTTGCCTTCGGTGCCGACCTCGCGCGCCACGCGGGTGACCTCGCCCGCGAAGGCGTTGAGCTGGTCCACCATGGTATTGATGGTCTCCTTCAGCAGCAGGATCTCGCCTTTGACATCGACGGTGATCTTGCGCGAGAGGTCACCCAGCGCCACCGCCGTCGTCACTTCGGCGATGTTGCGCACCTGCGCGGTGAGGTTATTGGCCATCGAGTTGACGTTGTCAGTCAAATCCTTCCAGACACCGCCCACCGCTGGCGCCTGGGCCTGGCCGCCGAGCTTGCCTTCGGTGCCGACCTCGCGCGCCACGCGGGTGACCTCGCCCGCGAAGGCGTTGAGTTGGTCCACCATGGTATTGATGGTCTCTTTGAGCTGCAAAATCTCGCCACTGACGTTCACAGTAATCTTGCGCGAGAGGTCGCCGTTGGCGATTGCGGTCGATACCTCAGCGATGTTGCGGACCTGGGCGGTGAGGTTGTTGGCCATCGAGTTGACGTTATCGGTCAATCCCTTCCATGTCCCGGCCACCCCTGGGACGACTGCCTGCCCGCCGAGCTTGCCTTCGGTGCCGACCTCGCGCGCCACGCGGGTGACCTCGGAGGTGAAGACGCCGAGTTGCTGAATCATGGTATTGACGATCATGGCTGACCGCAGGAATTCGCCTTCCAGCGGCCTGCCATCTACATCCATGCGGACGGTCTGGCGCAGGTCGCCCTGCGCGACGGCGGCGATGGCGCCCGTCACTTCGGTCGTCGGACGTAGCAAGTCATCCACCAGGGTGTTGATGGAGACCTCCATCTCGGCCCAGGCGCCATGTGAGCGAGCGAGATGCGCACGCTCACGGGTCTTTCCTTCCTTGCCGACGACATGCCCGACCCGCTGTAGCTCCTGCGCCATGTGTTGGTTCGCGGCGACGATGTCGTTGAAGGTGTCGGCTATCTTGCCTTCCAGTCCTATCCAGTCGCCAGGGAGTCGTACCGAGAAATCGCCCGAGCGCATCGCCTGGAGTCCCTGGAGCAGCGCGCGAATCTCGGGCTGGGATTGCTTGTCGTGTCCGTTTTTCCTTCCCTGGCCATTCTGCGCGACGTGGCCTGTTGGTTCAGCGACTGTTGTGCTGTTGCTTGTCTGAGCCGCCGAACTCCCCTGCCTGCCTCGCGTTGTCCTCGTCATGATGCGACTCCCTGGAACCTGAGTTGAATGCTGTCTGGTCGTGGTAGCAATCGCGGAGGTGGTAATCGTGACTCCCCACGCGTTCGCGAACCGCCAAAGTGGCAGACGCGATTGCTGTGCGGTAGTAACCCAGCGAATTTCGTGCCAATTTCGGCGAGTGCTTGTGGATTGCGATGCCGTTCAAGCGGAAGGGTTGTTGAGTTGTCGGACACTGGATCATGAGAAAGCTCGATACAGCCTGCTCTGGGCGCGATACACGCGGGGCAGTGCGACCATGCTGCCCCGCCGATACTTCGGATGAGATTTCGATGACCATTAGTACTAATCCGCACATTATTGGCGCTGTTCCAGCCTGCGTCGCGTGCGCTACCGCTTCGTCAGTCTCTCATCACCCTCACTTGATCCTCACTTACCGCGCGACCTGATGAGATTGTGATGCCAGACTACTGTACAGAGAGAGCGGTGTCTGCTATAGTCGCCTGAACGCGCCCTGTCTGGATGTCGCGCCTTGATCATGAGGCGCGGAAGGGTGGTGTAGCGATGTAGCGATGGGGAGGGTAAGCGCAGGTGGAAGAAGAGTCAGAAGAGTCAGAAGAGGAGCATTCGTCAGCGGATAGCGCGGAGAGCGCGTCCGCCGCAACAGATAGTCCCGAACACAGTCCCGAGCCAGCAACGGTCGCGGATAGCCAGGCGGAGACGCTGACCGCGACGACATGGACGGTCACGGCGCCGCCAGCCCGGACAAAGAAGCGGTCTGTGCGCGTGGCATTGCTAGTGGCGAGCGTCCTGTTGCTGGTGGCAAGCCTCGCCGCCACGCTGTATATCGGCAGTGGGAACGCCGCGGGATTCTTGGTGGCGTTCACCGCGTCCAGCCCAACGGCGCGCGCGACGCATCGGCCCGCCACCGCCACGGCGATCCCGCCAACCGCGACGTTGACTGCCACCGCGACTCCGAAGGCCACTCCGGCTATCGTGGGTGATGGCGTGCCGCCAACGAGCGGCGGTTCACTCCCACCCTATACCGGCCCAATCTCGGGCGGGCAGGGTTGCCCCAGCGGCCAGGCGCCAGCGCCAGCGGGCCGGGCGATACGCAGCGCGAGCGATTATGGCGCGCCACACGCCAACGTGGTCGCCCTGACCTTCGACGACGGCCCGACGCCTGCCTACTCCCCGGCGATTATCTCCTACCTGGAGAAGACGCATACACCCGCCACATTCTTTGTGCTCGGCCAGTACGCCAAGGCCTATCCCTGGCTGATTCAGCGTGAGGCGGCGGATGGGTTCACCATTGGCATTCACACCTGGAACCACCCCGACATGACGACGCTCACCCCCGCGCAGCGCGCCTGGCAGCTTGCCGCGACAGCGCAGCAACTGCATGCCGACCTGGGCGCGAGCGCATGCCTCTGGCTCTGGCGTCCGCCGTACGGCGCCTATAACGGCGCCATCATTGCTCAGGCGGGATCATTTGGCCTCACAACGGTCATCTGGAATGATGATCCGGCGGACTGGTCGCAGCCGGGGACGATGACAATCGTCAATCGCGTGCTGGGCAATGTGCATCCCGGTTCGATCATCCTGATGCACGACGGCCCCGCCGGGCGCTCACAGACCCTCGCCGCGCTGCCCTATATCCTCGCTGGGCTGCATCAGCGCGGCCTGACGCCGGTAAGCCTGCCGCAGTTGCTCTTCGGCTACCAGCCGCCGACACCCACGCCGACCCCGACGGGCGTCGCGACCCCAACCGAAACGCCGACACCCACGGCGACTGATACGCCGACACCCGCGCCCAGCCCGGCCGCGTGAGCAGAGATATCCAGTGGTCGGCGCTCACTTGCCTGCCAGGCGCGCCACCACCGGAGCGAACGCCTCGAAGGCGTCTTCGCGCGCCACGATATACGAGATGCCGTGTGTCACGCGCAGTTGCATGAGCCGATCTACCATCTCGTCCACACTGCCGATCAGCCAGTATGGACTTTGTAGCAGCACGTCGGCGGTCACGGTGCTGCCGCCAGCCTGTAGCTCGCGCGCGCGCGCCTCCGCCGCCTGCTGCCGGTCGTCCGTCACGATGACGCCGCTGAGCAGCAGGTTCAGTTCTATCGCCGCGAATCGCGCCCCCGCCGCCTCGCGCACCCACGCGATCTTTCGCGCCAGCGCCGACTCCAACCGTTCTTCCGCGTCCACGGTGTTGTCCGCGTTGACCTTGAAGTGCAGCCCGACGATATCCGCCTCTCGTCCCGCCAGCGTCAGCAGCCGCTTGCCGCCGCCTCCGATGAAGATCGGCGGATGTGGCCGCTGCACGGGCGTTGGCATGCTCCGCAACCCCGTCACCTGGTAATGTTTCCCCGCGAACGTCACCGACTCCTGCGTGAAGAATTGCCGTATGATGGTGATTGCCTCGGCCAGCCGCTCGATCCGCAGCCCCGCGCTCTCGAAGGGTAGTCCTGTTTGCTCGTAGTCGGCGAGATTCCAGCCCGCCCCGATTCCGAATTCCAGGCGGCCATCCGAGAGCAGGTCGAGCGTCGCGGTCTCCTTCGCCAGCAGCGCCGGATGGCGGAAGTCGTTGTCGTAGACATAGCTGCCAATGCGCAGACGTGGCGTGGCGTCTGCGGCAGCCATCAGCGCCACCGAGGGCGGAAATAGCTCGTCGAAGTGGTCGGGTACCAGCAAGACCGCATACCCCAGCTCTTCGATGCGGCGCGCCAACGTCACCCACTCCGCGCGCGAGCCTGCCCCGGTGACTCCCGCGCCAAACCGAAACGCCCGTGCCTCCGCCATCGCCATGGTATCCGCGCTCCTCTCATTTTCGTCGCGTCGATGTGTCCAGCTGATGTATTTGTGAATGTACTCTTGATGGTACGCGATGCCAAAGCGACTGAGCAAACTGTCTGATCGCCAACTTTGCGTAGAGAGTTCCAGAGATGATACGCTGGCGCTATGCTGCGCGCACGACGGAGCCGAGCCTGATTGAAGTTATCACCCATGCGGAAGGGACGTCACCCATGCGGAAGATCGATGCGTTCGCACACATCCTGCCTCGCGCGTATCTCGACCGGCTGGAGCGGCAGCTTGAGCAGACCATGGCTCCAAGCCAACTCAACTATTACCGCGAGGGCGTCTTCACCTTCGATCCGGTGCTGACCGACTTGGACGCGCGGTGGCGGAAGATCGAGCCGTACGGCGAGTACGCGCAGATCCTGGCGCTTGCCGTGCCGCCGCTGGAAGAGGTTGGGCCGCCAGCGGTCGCGGCGGAGTTTGCGCGCATCGCCAATGACGAGATGGCGGAGCTGGTGCGGCGGTTTCCAGATCGCTTCGCGGGCTTCGCGGCGGCGCTGCCGATGAGCGACGTCGATGCCGCCTTGATCGAGCTTGACCGCGCCCTGACGCAGCTCGGTGCGCTGGGGGCGCAGTTCTACACGAACGTCCTGGGTGTTCCGCTCGACGATCCGCGCTTCGAGCCGTTATTCGCCCGACTCGAAGAGGCCGAGCGCGCTATCTGGCTACACCCGACGCGAAGCGCGGCATGGGCCGACTATCCAGCCGAGAGCCGATCCGACTACGGCCTGTGGTGGTCCATCGGCTGGCCCTACGAGACCGCTGCCGCCCTGGCGCGCCTGGTCTATTCAGGGCATATGGAGCGTCACCCGCGCCAGCTTGTGATCGCGCATCACGGTGGCGGCATGGTCCCGCACTTCTCGGCCCGCCTCGCGATGGGTCCCGGCTATCGGCAGGTCAAGGATACCTTGCCCCGACCGCCGCTCGACTACTTCCGGCAGTTCTACGTTGACACGGCGCTGTTTGGCGCGCCACACGCGGTCCGCTGCATCCTCGACTTCTTCGGCCCGCAACACGTGCTCTTCGGGACCGACATGCCGCTTGGCCCCGCCAACGCGGTTGAGGCGACCATCGCGGACATCGACGCGGCCAACCTTTCCAGTGAGGACATGGCCGCGGTCTACGCGGGGAATGTCGCGCGCCTGCTTGGGCTGGGGGACGGCTAACAAAGCTGCCGGTATTTCGCCTCATCAGAGAGCGATCTGCCCCGCCTTGTCGCGTGGGCGCGGTATTGCAGCGCCTCGGCCACATGCGGCGCGGTGATCGTCTCGCTCTCGGTCAGATCGGCAATCGTGCGCGCCAGAGTCGTCGCAGGGGCAAGCGCGCGGGTAACAATTACTCTATCGATTGCCGATATGTACTCGTACGGAGATATCACTTGTATAGGGAAGCCTGCGCTGGAGTTTGCCTCATTGTAGTGTCATCACGAATGTGTATTGACCACCGAGCGAGTCCTTCACCAGGATCGCATAAGATACCGCCTGCGGCTTGCAGCCCGCTGTCGCCACGAGCGTAGCCTGCCCACCTGGTGGCGTGTTGGTGGTTGCGTTCGGCCAGCCTACCGACGGTCCACCATTGACCTGAAAGTGGAATCCCCCGACGGTTGGCGGTTGCCATGCCCATCCCACGCTGCTCGCGGTATTGTTCCGAATGGTCTGGGTGGCAATGCACGTTTTAGAATTCGCAGCGCTGGGCGTAAGGACAAGCGGGGTAGGCGCAATCGAGAGAGGTGAAGCAGGCGCAGATGTCGCGGTAGGCCTTGCCCCTGCAGTGGACTGAGCATACGGGGTATACGTTGCGGCGAATGTCGCTAGCGGCGTTTGATTGGACACTGGACCGCCTACGGTGGTTTGGCTCGCCTGCGCGGTACCCTGAATGGTCGAAGGATGATGAAGGTCCTGTCCACGATGCTGCAACGCCGACACCACTCCCGCGAGGGATGCCACCACGACGGCAACGACAACGCCGAAGGCCAGCAGCCAGCGTAGGCTCCGCTGCTGATTCCGTCGCGCCGCTGCCTGCATCGGTGACGGCATTGCAGCGTGTGCTGATGACCAAAAATGGTCTGGAAGCGGTACTGTCATGGCCGCCGTGAAGAGGACTTCGGTGCTGGGATCCTCGTTGCCCGGGTGCAGGCTGACTGCCTGCGCTTGACGTAACGCCAAAGCGAATGCGGCCATAGTGGGGTATCGGTCACCCGGTTCACGGGCCAGCGCGGTGAGAACGACGTGCTCAAGCGCCGGCGGGATCGCAGCCTCATACGTCGAAGGCGGTGTGAGTGAGCCAGTAAGCGCTTGCGCCGCAATGTCGTAAGCGGACCCACCTTCGAAGGGGCGCTTGCCCGTCAACAGTTCATACAGCACCACTCCCAACGCATAGATGTCTGCTCGCTGGTCGATGGTTGTGTTGTGAAACTGTTCGGGCGCCATGTATTCTGGCGTTCCCCACGGCTGCTGCGTGGCCACGTTCGCTGGGCGCCACACCTCGCGGGCAAGGCCAAAGTCAGCGAGCGCTGCCTGTCCCTCGGCATCGAGGAGGATGTTACCGGGTTTCACATCGCGATGAATAAGTCCATGGCGATGGGCAGCATGCAATCCGTCAGCAACCTGGAGCACTACTCTGATGGCTTCCGCGGGCGACAGTTTGCCGCTACGGAGCAGGACGTCTTCAAGCGATTCATGCAGCAAGGGCATCACGAGGTAGAGATAACGCTGTCCGTTCACGCTATCCTCTCCGGCATGGTAGACCGGCACGAGATGCGGATGGCGGAGGGCCGCTACCCTGCGCGCTTCCGCGCGGAAGCGCTCGACATACGTGCTATCGTCCGCTAACGAGCTTGAGAGCACTTTCACGGCAACATCGCGTAGGAGAATCCGATCATATGCCCAATACACCTCGGCCATGCCCCCGGCGCCCAAGAGTTTGCCCAGGTCGTAATCTCCCAGGCGCTGTCCAGTGAGAGCGTGAAGGTGTTGCGTCTCAGTTGGCGGCTCATGTTGTGTCCCAGGTGATAGGTGCACGGCGAACCGAGGGAGAGCAACGCCTTGCCCTTGTTCAGGTGGTGGAGTCTGCTTGGTCATGTCGTCTCCCTTCCTGCCCATCGTGGTGTACGCGCAGCCCGCGTTCTCCATGCGCGCCGCTGGTGTGCATAAGCGTCGCGAAATAACGTGTGCCGCAGCAGCATCCGATGCCAGCTGTACGAGGCAAAGGAGATTGTCAGTGTGATTGATTGTTATGATAGCAGATGGCGGGAAGTTAGAGGCTGCTTCTGTGCAGAAACCGCTCGTCTTCTCGACAGTATGGCGAATGCCAATCAACCGGCCTCGCCCCGTGCGCGGTATTGCAGCGCCTCGGCCACATGCGGCGCGGTGATCGTCTCGCTGCCTGCCAGGTCAGCAATCGTGCGCGCCAGCTTGAGGACGCGGTGGAAGGCGCGAGCGGAGAGCCGGAGCCGTTGCGTGGCGGCGCGCAGAATCGGCTGGGCGGCGTTTCTGTTCGCGAGACGGTGTTAGCCGCCGCTGCTGTGATATGGAAAAGCCCTGAGTAGGCGGTCAATCTCCGCGTGGATCTCGGCTGGGGTCACTCCAAGTTGATGAGCAGTCACCAGCAGGCGAGTGACTGCCTGCTCGAACTCGTGTGCCCGGATCTCCGTGACCCGTGTAGACGAGAAGGGCGCTACCTGGACCCCCTTCCGAGTGGTGGTGACCACCCATCCCTCGCGTTCGAGCTCACTATACGCGCGCATCACCGTATTCGGGGCAACTCCCAGATCACGTGCTAATTGGCGCACTGAAGGGAGTACAGAGCCCGGCGCAAGCTGCCCCGTGGCGATGTGCAGGCGAATCTGCACCCGAATCTGCTCATACGGTGGGACTGGGCTCGCTGGATCGAGGACGAGAGGTGATGGCAGTGTACTCATATAACCTGCGCTAAACGCGCGCCGGACGCCACGGCCAGCCAGCAATGCGCCCACCGATACGGCCAGCGCACGCCGGGAGCAAGAAGCCTGCTATCACCACAATTGCTGCAAACCAATACCACGTATCAAGCACCGGGCTCAAGGGCCGGACGCCCAACCGCCAGAAGCCACTGTGCCACAAACCCATGCTTATGAGCAGGCCATGGACTATCCCAAAACTGCCAATCACATTCAGCTCATATCCCTGGAGAGCGCCAATCGCGAGCGCGCGCAGCAGATTATCCGCACGCTGGGCACTTGCGGGCTGGTGGGTTAGCAAGAGCCGAGGAAGCCGCGCGATCTGACCGAGGAGGATCTCACCCACGATGAGTGTCAGCAGCATTGCGGCTGGTAGCGTCCACAGAAACCAGGCAGGAGCCACACTCCGTGTTATCCCATCCCCTAGGTCGAGGGGCACCCCTGCCTCAAGATGGGGCCACATGATGAGCGTGATCAGCGCAACGCCCATGGTCAGGACGGCTGCGATCAAGGGAAATACGACCGAGCGATAATCGGAGAGCGTCCGCGGTTGCAGATCGCCATACGTGGGTTCTCGTGCTGTGAGCCGTCGCAGTCGCCAGACCCCGTACAGATAGCCAAGCCCATAGCCCGCCAGGAAGCTCAAGAACAGGGCAGGCAGGAATAACTGCCGGATCATGTCCACGACGAAGGTTCCAGAGGCGGTCGATGGAGCGATCCATACAAGCGCCAAGCCACCACACACGAAAAGGACGACGGCCAACCCCAATCCAATCATGGCTGAGGAGAGGATGATGTCTCGCGAGCGGGAAAACTCTTCTAGCAAATCAGGATAAGCCGCATCAGGGGTTACCACTTCCCACTTGAGCAGTTGCCGCCAGCTATTGCGCCACCCAAACGCCCCCGGATGGTAGAGGAGATACCATCCGAACGCGACGGCAGCGATGCCAGATCCCAGGAGCAGAAGCACGGGAAGCAGAAAGACCACACCAATGAGTAAACTGAGGAATGAGTTGGGATCAATACGCATTATCGGCTCCTTCTGTATCAAATACATGATACAGGCAAAGCCCTTCTGTGTCAAGCTGTTGAGACAGGGCTATTATCCCGCAATTCCTATCCCACGTCGCCGCGCGCGCGGTATTGTAGCGCCTCGGCCACATGCGGCGCGGTGATCGTCTCGCTGCCTGCCAGATCGGCAATCGTGCGGGCGAGCTTGAGGACGCGGTGGAAGGCGCGGGCGGAGAGCTGGAGCCGTTGCGTGGCGGCGCGCAGAATCGGCTGGGCGGCGGCGTCCACCTCGCAGTGGGCGCGCACCTCGGCTGGCCCCATCTCGGCGTTACAGGTGATGGACGTACCAGTGAACCGCCGCGCCTGCACCGCCCGCGCCGCGTTCACCCGCGCCCGCACCACCGCCGAGCGCTCGCCCTCCTGTCTGCCCGTCAGCTTCTCATACTCGACGCGCGGGACCTCGACGTGGATATCGATGCGGTCCAGCAGCGGGCCGGAGAGGCGTTTCTGGTAGCGGGCGATCGTGGAAGGTGAGCAGGTACATTCGCGCACGGGGTCCGTCGCATAGCCGCAGGGACACCCATGCAGGTAACAATTGCTACTTGGCTCATAATTTTTCTCTCACGCGCAGATACCTGGCGTGAGGTGCGGCAGAGGTCAAAGAGATAAGCCACGATTAGGTTCTGTTGACATTTCAGCGCAACCAGATGAGCGCGCAGACAAAGTGGACAAAGCCCAGGTAGGAGCGATCCAGTTTGTCAAAGCGCGAGAAGATGCGACGAAAGTGTTTGAGCTTGTTGATACAACACTCGATGAGATGCCGCTCGCGATAGAGCCAGCGGTCGTATTCCCGCTGGACCGTGGCCGATTGATGCGGCGGGATGACCGCTTCAGCGCCCTGGGCTTGGACGTGGGCGACGAACGCCGCGCCCGCATAGCCGCGATCAGCGATCACCCGCTCGAACGTGAGGCCATCCAGCAAGGCGACTGCCTGCGTGCTGTCATGGCGTTGTCCCGCCGTCAGCAGCACCCGCAACGGGTTGCCTAACCCATCGACCGTGAGGTGGATTTTGCAACTGAACCCGCCGCGACTCCGCCCGAGCGCTTGCGCGCCGCGTTTTTTTGCGCGCCTGCCGCACAGGGATGGGCGCGCACAATCGTCGCGTCAAGCATGCCATGCTCGGTGTCGGGATCGGTGGCAAGCGCAGCCAGCAGCCGCTCCCACACGCCCGCTTCGCACCAGCGCACAAACCGCTTGTACACGGTGTTCCACGCGCCATATTCGGCGGGCAGCAAGCGCCATTGCGCCCCGCTACGGCTCATCCACTTCACCGCGTCCACGAAGCGGCGGCAGGATTCTTCGTCTCGGCCCACGTAGGCCCGCGACTCCTGGCGCAAGAACTCCCGCATCTTGCTCCACTCTGCGTCGCTCAATCGTATGTTGGGCATCCCTCCATTCTACGGGGTCATGTCTAAATGTCAACAGAACCTAATACAGAGAGCAATCGCTCACAGCACCAGGTTGCCTCATCACTTTCAATAGCCGCATGCACGAGATCGTGACGAGACTGCACTTTCCTCATCGTGGGGGATCGCTGTTGGCACACCCTAACCCTATACCGGCGTAGTAACTCACGGCATGCGTGTTGCTTATGCAGCCCGACAATCTGGCGCCGTTTCTCAGCATACAATCGCAAAACGTATGCCAGGCAGGATGGCGATACCGTGCGCGTGGGAGAATCTCCACCTGGTTCGCATCACGGTCGAATCACTGCGACCGTGATCATTGGTTTCACCCGGCCCGCGGGCTCCTATCCTCCGCGAAAGAGAGGGACGCTCGCGGTTTGGGCAAGCGTCCCTCTGGGGTATGGAGTTTTAGCGAGTTTCGCTACAGGCCAACTGCCGCCAGAACTGGAATCGCGTCGCTCCACCGCAGCGCGACAAGCCCAACGGCGAGCACAAGGAAGGCGATTGGCATGCCTAGATTCACCATGTCCTTGCGGACGACATGCGCGCCGGTCGCGACAATGAAATAGGCGACCATCCACAATGCCGCGGCTGCGCCTACGGCTGGGTATACTACACCCGCAAACAGGCCTACAGCCCCGATCGTAGCCACAATCTTCGCCAGAAGCCAGAACCAGCTCGGATAACTGAGCGCTTCGCGCGTCTTGGCGACGCTGGCTGGTTTGCCAGTGATGAGGGAGTAGGCCGCGAAGGCGGTGAATGCCCCCATGAATCCTTCAAGAACAAGCGCCGCAAGTTGCAAGACAGACATTCAGTACACTCCCCTCAGGTCATCCGGAGCGCGTCCGCCCATCTGATCGTGCGTCACAACGTCGCCACCGGGTTCTGGAGAGCAGTGTACGGGTGGCCCGCTGGCATCAACGCTTGTAGTGGCGCTTGTAGAGGGGTATGACGCCAAAAACTCGCGCAAGTGGGGCTCAGACTTGCGCGCCGCTGCGTAGCGCCTCGGCTAGCGCGGTCGTCTCCGGCGCGGGCGTAGTCGCCAACTCGTTGCGCAGCAGTCGAGTAAGTGAGTCGAAGTGGCGCAGCGCCTGGGCGCGCTCACCCAACCGCGCCAGTAACAACATCAGCGCGCGGTGCGCCTGCTCTTGATAGGGGTCGGCCTCAATCAGGCGACGGTAGACGGTCACGGCGCGGGCGTGGTCGCCGGTCGAGACAAGCAGCCCAGCAAGCAGAGCGACGGCGTCTAGCCAGCGCTGGTGGAGCCCGGCGCGGTAGGTCGCGATCCAATCTCCAGCGGTGTTGCCCGTTTCGCTTGCGAGGAAGTCGCCATGGTACATCCGCATGGCGTTCTCCAGCAGCGAAATGGCCTTCCCCTGCGCGTCCGGTGCGTCCGGAGCGCTTGCGAGCGCCTGCCGCGCCTGGGTAAGCGCTGTCTCGAAAGCGGAAACATCATAGCTGTGGGTCCGCTCACGGTTGAAGCGGTAACGTCCGCCCTCAAAGAGCACCCACGCTGGGTCGCCCAGTGCCCGGCGACAGGCGTATAATACGGGATGCAGCTGCGAACGCACGTGGGCGGCGTCCGCGTCTGGCCAGAGTGCGAGGCCAATGCGCGACTTGGTGGCTGGGCCATGCGCCAGCAGGAATAGGAGCAACTCGTGGGCCTTGCTGTAGGTCCAGTCGCTGGACGCCAGCAGCTTGCTCCGAACATAGACGCGCGGTGCGCCGAGGGCGAATATGCGCAACTCAACCGGCGGGCGTGGCGCTCGCCTCACTTCTGGCGGCCGCGGGAGTTCAGTTGGGCCATCCACCGTAGCGGGCGTGACAGCCAAAGGCGCGCTGACGGCATTCGGCGCGCGGCCAGCAGCCTCAGGCGAGAGCGCGCGGCCAGCGGTCAGTTCACAAGCGAATGCCTCCTCGCCCAGCAAGTCGCGGGCAACGGCGATCCAACGCTCGGTGAAGGCACGGTCGAGCGCGAGAATAGGCGCGCTGACGCGCTCACGCGCCGCCACCGCCGCGCCGAAGCAGTGAGCTGCGGTGGCACCATCGTCAGCATGCGCTGCAAGTGCGCCCAGCCCTTCGAGCGCAGCGGCCTGCCCTTCCAGGTCACCAATCGCCAGTCGTAGCGCGAGCGATTCCTGAAAGTGCGCGTGCGTAGCGGCTGGCTGGCCCTGTGCCAGCGCGACACGGCCCAGGTAGAGCAGGGTATGGGCTGCGCCGCCTTTGTCGCCATGCAGGCGGCGGATTGCCAAGCTCTCCTCGAAATACGGCAGCGCCTGCGCGTGCTCACCCTGCATGAAGAGTGTAACGCCCAAATCAGTGAGACTTCCGGCAATGTTGCGGCTATCGCCCGACGCGCGCGCCATGGCGATGCTTTCGGTTCCCAGCGCCTGCGCCCGCTCGTATTGGCCCAGATTCAGCGCTGCCTTTCCCATCGAGCTAAGCGAGAGTGCGGCGCCATGCGTGTAGTTCACTTGCGCGCAGAGCGGCAGGCTTTCCTCGAAGTAGTCGATGGCCTGGGCGTAGTCGCCGTTGCCGAGTGCGAGAATCCCGACGTTGAGGATCGCAGTCGCCAGCCCTTTTATATCGCCCAGATCCCGGTAGAGCGCCAATGCCTCCTCGACAAGCCTGATTGCGGCGCGGTAGCCCTCATGGTGGTAGCTGAGGATGCTCAGGACGAGCAGTGCGCGGGCGCGGGTGAGGCTACGCTCAGGAACCAGTTCCAGCGCTTGGCGCAGCCAGCTCCGCCCCTCACTGAGGTAGCCACGCACGAGCCAGAATCGCCAGATGTGGCTTGCCAGACGGGCGGCGGAGTCATCACGCGTTTGCTGGATGCTCCACTGCAGGGCGGCGCGGATGTTGTCATGCTCCTGTTCTAGCAGATTGAGCCACTGAAGTTGCGCAGGGCCTTCCAACTCAGGCTCGGCTGGCTCCACTAGGTGGCGGAAGTAGTCGTAATGACGGCGGCGCGTATGCTCCAGTTCGCCCGAGGCGGTCAGCTTCTCCACGCCGTATTGGCGCAATACCTCCAGCAGGTGGTAGCGGCGTTCGTCCTGGCCCCCCTGAAAGTCGTGTGCGCTCGGGATGCGCTGGACGGCGACCAGCGATTTGTCTATCAGGTAACCAAGGAGGGTGAGGACGTCCACCTCCGCGTCGCCGCCGCCCACAGCTTCTGCTGCTTCGAGCGTAAAGCCGCCAGTGAAGACTGCGAGGCGCTGGAAGAGCAGCGCCTCCGGCTCAGGCAGCAGCGCATAGCTCCAGTCCAGCGTAGCGCGTAGGGCCTGGTGGCGTGGCAGTGCAGTGCGGCTTCCGCCGGTCAGCAACGAGATGGCGGAAGTCAGCCGCTCGGCGATAGCGTCGGGGGAGAGCATGCGCACGCGCGAGGCGGCCAGCTCGATGGCCAGTGGCAGGCCATCCAGGCGGCGGCAGATCGTGGCCGTCGCCACGGCCGTCGACTGGGTCAGCATGAAACCTGGCGCCACGGAGCACGCGCGCTCGATGAAGAGTTGGACAGCTTCGGACTGGGTGATGGTGTCAATGCTGTCATGGTCGTCTGGCAGCGTGAGGGACGGGACGGTGTAGACGGTCTCGCCGGAGATATTGAGCGTCTCACGGCTGGTCGCCAAGATGGTCAGCGTGGGGCAAGCGGAGAGCAGGGTCTGTGCCATCTGGGCGCAAGCTTCGATTAGATGCTCGCAATTATCGAGGATGAGCAGGCTATTGGTCGGGGCGAGCCGCGCAACTATTGTGTCTTCAAGCGCCTCACCTGGCTTCTCGTCTGCTTGGCAGGTGGTCGCCAGGGCATGGCTGATGAATGCAGGATCGGAGAGGGGCGCCAGATCGGCCCACCAGACGCCATCTGGATAGACGTCACGCGAGGCGATCGCCACCTCACGCGCCAGGCGGGTCTTGCCACAACCGCCGACACCTACCAGGGTCAGCAGTCGTGTGGACGCCAAGATCCGGCTGAGCGCGCTGATATCTTGCCTGCGCCCGATGAAGCTGGTCAGCGGGCGCGGCAGCGTATCCAGTGCGTGAGCGTGGAGTCTCTCGGCCATGCCCTCCCCCGATGTGGCTGCCGCCTCGCGCCCTCAGCATTACCCTAGCGGCGCTCGTCACATCCCCTCATCGTGGCATTATACATGATGACATATGCCCAGATACCGGTGCCGCACACGCCCACGTCCTGGTTGCCAACAACAGGCGGCGCCATCGAGCGCAAGGCCGTGGTGTACGTTGGGTTATGCCTGGCAAGCGTGCGCAACTGATGCGCTTGCTACGAAGCTGAGTTGCCCTGGACCTGCCTGTCCCGATTCTTCGGACCTCTCACCCGACATCGCCTCTCGCCCGATATTGCAGCGCCCCAGCCACATGCGGCGCGGTGATCGTCTCGCTGCCCGCCAGATCGGCGTTAGTACGTCAGAATCCGGTGAAAGGCGCGGGCGGAGAGTTGGAGACGTTGGGAGGTGGCGTAACTCGAAAGGCACTCGTGCAGTTAGCAATAAAATGATAGCTGCTTATTGCACGCTAGAGCGGATATATGGAACCTGAACTTTCCGACATAGAATCGGGATCAGAATATGGCCGCGTCGAAACGTGGCCGCATGGTAAGCGTCAAAGTACGATGCACGGAAGAGGTTGCTATACACGGTGGGGGAAGCAGCCCCTCATAACTTGCCCTTGCTCGCAGGGAACGATCTGCAAGCCCGTGGCTACCGAGTCACCGGCTGGAGGGTATCCCGTGGATGCGGAGTTGACGCGACAGGGTTGCCGCGCGAGCCTGTACACCATGCGCCGTTCGCTGCATCGCCCTTGCTGGAGTTGGCAGGGAGGAGGCGGCTCAAGTGTGTCTTGGGCCTCTCGGATCCGGAATACGTCAGGAAAATGCCGCTGGAGAGCAGGCAGCAAGCATGATGGCGACCGGACGTGACGTCTGGTTCAGCGATGAAACGACGATAGACGAGATCCCGCCAGTGCGCGACCTGGGTACGACGCGCGGAGCAGGCGGTCGTGGTGATGAATGGGCTCAGCCGTCGCCGGGTGCTTCATGGGACATTGACAGTGACCACGGATGAGTTCGTCACACTGATTCGCGAGCGCTGACGCCAGGACAACATTGGTGCATTCTTAAGAATCGGTGAATCAGGTGCGCCTCGACATTCCGAAGCTCCTTTTACGACAATGTCCAGACACATCTTAACTATCAGGTTCAGGCGGCGGCACACTTCACAATTGCCTGGCGCCCCTTTCGCGCAGTGTAGCCGATGTCCTGTAGTGAGCTTTTAAAGACCTTTGGCGCTAGACCCAAGCGGTTGTGGCTGCCAATCACATCTACGACGCCTGTCAATCGCCCGCCGAGTAGACGGCCGTCTGGCTGGAGGTGCTTACTGTCCGAATCTCTCCGCTGGAGCAGCATGCAGTGCACATCGTTTCCGTGGCTAGCTACGCAACTGGCGATGGCAGAATTAGCAAGCCTTCATGACAGCAACGATCGATATTAACCAAAGGTACCGTATCCCAGCGTTTACGCACGATTACGTACATCTGTGCTCTTGACATCAAGGGATCGGATACCATAATATCACGAGCACTCCATGGGTATTCAAAGGCAGTTGCCATACGTAATGATGGGCACCAATCAGAAATCGATCGGGTGAAGCGCCAGCACTTGGAGAGAGCGAGCCGCCCACCATGTCGTCACCATCCAGTCTAAGCAGCGGCTTCACTACCCTGGTTGACCTCCTCCGCTGGCGCGCGATTAGGCAGCCGAGTATGCACGGCTACACCTACCTTGTCGATGGCGAGACTACCGAGGTTGGCCTGACATACGAAGAACTTGATCGGCGTGCACGTGCGATTGCCGCTGCGTTACAACTCGCTGGAGGGTCCGGCGAACGAGTGCTCCTCCTCTATCCATCCGGGCTTGATTTCATCGCGGCGTTCTTCGGATGTCTGTATGCCGGGGCGGTGGCCGTTCCTGCCTATCCACCTGCAGCGCACAAGTCCGCTCAGCGTCTCCAGGTAATTGCTGCCGATGCGCAGGCCAGACTGGCGCTGACAACCAGCGCGATCAAGATTCAGACGAAGACAAGTTGGCCGGAGTTGGCAGACATACAGACGATACTTACTGATGTGCTGCCTCCAGGCTCAGAGGAGCATTGGCAGAATCCAGCGGCAGCAGGTGAGTCATGCGCACTGCTTCAGTACACCTCGGGTTCGACCGCCATACCTCGCGGGGTACTAGTCACCCACAATAACCTTCTCGACAATTTGGAGCTTATTCACACCTGCGTCGATACATCGCCGGATACGCCGGGAGTATGCTGGCTCCCCATGTTTCATGATATGGGGCTCCTGACTGGCATTCTTGAGCCGATCTACGTCGGGGCGCATGTCACCCTCATGTCGCCGATCGCGTTCTTGCAGCGGCCATTTCGCTGGCTCCAAGCACTTTCGCACCGGCGCGCCGTAATCACTGGTGCGCCGAACTTCGCGTTGGATCTCTGCGTACGACGAATTACCATAGACCAGCGTGCAATGCTTGATCTGAGTAGTCTCGACGTGCTGTTCGTGAGCGCCGAACCCGTGCGGATAGAGACGCTGGACCGCTTCGGTGAGTATTTCGCATCCTCGGGTTTCCGCCGTACCGCCTTTTACCCATGCTATGGGCTTGCTGAGTCGACGTTGGTGGTTGCAGGAGGGGCGCGAGCCGCTCCTCCTGTGGTAAAGCGCTTCATGGTTGACGGACTTGCCAGGAATCGAGTACGGATCGCTCACCGCAACGACGAGCCGGCGCGAAGCCTCGTCGGCTGCGGACATACACGCGGCAATCACCAGCTCCTGATCGTCGATCCAGTGACGTTCAGGCGCTGCCTACCGAACCAGGTCGGAGAGATTTGGGTCAGTGGGTCAAGCGTGGCGCAGGGCTATTGGAACAGTCCATCGGAGACCAATCAAACATTTCGTGCATACCTCGCCGATACTGGCGAGGGCCCCTTCTTACGCACCGGCGATCTCGGATTCTGCAAGGCCAATGAGCTGTTCATCACCGGTCGTATGAAGGATGCCATCATCATCCATGGCACGAATCATTCACCGCAAGAGATTGAGGCAACGGTCGAAGAGAGCGATCCCGCGCTACGGCCAGGGTGTGGCGCCGCAATCGCTGTCGAGATCGCAGGGGAAGAGCGGCTGGTGACGATCCACGAGGTAGAGCGCGGCTATCATATGGAGGACGTCGAAACGGTCATTGGAGCAATCCGTCAGCGCGTGGCCGAAGAGCATGGGCTACAAATCTACGCCATTGTGTTGGTCAAACCAGGGAGCATCCCAAAGACGACAAGCGGCAAGATCCAGCGATTCGCATGCCGAGAACGATTTCTCGCCGGTACACTGGAGATCGTCGCTTTCCGGCAATTGAGTTCTGTCCCATTGGGAGGACGGCAGAGCGTCTGTGAAGATAATGTCCGTCAATGAGGCGCAAATAAGGCGCAATCAATCCGGGCCTCAGGCCAAATGCTCTGCTCTGGGTTGCGCAGCGGTCAGCACGGTCAGCACGGTAAGGCGCGTCTTTAGTAGAACCACTCGATGAAAGCAGTCTCGTGCAATTCGCGGCTGTACCCATAAGCAAACGTCACGAGCCAGCATAGGCAGGCCAGCATCGATAGGAGGCTGATGTGCGCATCCTTCTCGTTAGCCCAGCGTCCAACGCCTCACTGATTGCCCTGACCGAGGTTGGAGACATCACAGGTCACCATAGCTACATGCCCAACCTTGCGCTACCTACGCTCGCAGCGCTGGCTCCGGACGATGTAGAAATCACTATCGTTGATGAACAAGTAACGCCAATCGATTTCACCCAACATTGGGATCTCGTAGGTATCACCGGGTATACGACGCACCAGCGACGCATGCTCGATATCGCCGACGAATTCCGACGGCGCGGGCAGCTTGTAGCGATTGGTGGGCCGTACGCGAGTCTCTCTCCAGGTCACGTGCGACCGCACACGGATATTCTCTTCGTTGGTGAGGCCGAAGAAACCTGGCCGCAGTTTCTCCGAGAGTTCCGCGCTGGCTACTGGCAGCCTGAATATCGGGCGGTCTCAGCAATTGATCTGCGGTTCTCGCCAGTACCTGACATTCAGAAACTCCCGCTAGACGCCTACCTCGCAGGGGTTGTGCAGACGAGCCGGGGGTGCCCATTCGAGTGCGATTTTTGCGATGTGATCATTTACCTAGGTCGCAAGCAGCGCCACAAGTCTGCGGAGCGTG
Organism: Ktedonobacterales bacterium; assembly: GCA_036273675.1. Taxonomy (GTDB): domain Bacteria; phylum Chloroflexota; class Ktedonobacteria; order Ktedonobacterales; family JADMIN01; genus DAHUXT01. The sequence continues at coordinate 57,446 of DASUHD010000178.1, forward strand.
TCATCCAGGAACTGGAGCAATGGTATGAGGCAGGCTATCGCAGTGTCTTCCTCTCAGATGACAATTTCACTGTCAACCGCAGACACGCCACGGAGGTCATGACCGCCATTGCAGCATGGAATCAGTCCGTGTCCGAACCGATAGACTTCTACACCCAGTTCTCGATTGACATCGCCCGTGACCAGGATACAGAACTGCTCGAACTCTGTGCCAGAGCCGGCCTCAAACAAGCGTTCATTGGATTGGAGTCACCTAACGCCGATGCGCTACGGGAGGTAAAAAAACGCCAAAACCTCCGATCTGATCTGATCGCCGATGTGCACCGCGTTCAGCAGCACGGGATCGTGGTACAGGCAGGCATTATCACCGGATTTGATGCCGATACAAGTGCGTCCTTTCGCTCGACGTTCGAGTTCCTGCAAGAGGCTGGCATCCCGATAGTTATCGTGAACATCATGCAGGCGCCGCAAGGAACTTCGCTGGCAGATCGGTTATTGCGAGAAGGTCGGCTAATTCCTCAACCATTTGCAGAGCACAAACCTACTCACTTTCACACCAACATCATTGCGAAGGGCATGAGTCATCACGAGTTGGTCGCTGGCACGGTGTGGCTGCTCAACCGACTCTACGCTCCAGAGATGTTCCTGGAAAGATGCCGTGTCCTTGCAAAGAATCTTCCTGAGTCCCATACACCAGCGCGCACATCGCGGCGCGCGCTCGAAGTGTGGCAGCGCCTGCTCGCCTCGTATACGGCGCTTGGACCAGAATTCAGCGAACTGCCGCGCCAGGTGCTCAAGCTCTTCCGCCATCGCGAAACACAGGGGATTGGGACCGCCTTAATCCACTACAAACATGTCGTGGCCACTCTGCGCCGAGACGCGCTATGGAACTCAGAACTGGGGCAGCGCGAAACCCCCGATTTCTCGATACACCTACCTGATTCTGATATTGAGGAGGCATCTCATGCCTGATGATCCTGCTGTCTCGGCTCGAGCCGAAGAGCGGCAGCAAGTCACGGTAAGACGCAGCGCCAAAGAGATCGAGAACTGGCTGGTTAGGCAACTTGCCGAGCTGCTGGAGATTGCGCCCGAGGAGGTGGACGTCCGCAAACCATTCACTTACTTTGGCTTGGGCTCCGCCGAGTCCGTACTACTTGCTGCGGATCTGGAGCAATGGCTGGGAGTATCCGTTGAACCAACTGTCACCTGGGATCACCCAACCATCAAAAAAGTCGCACGCTTTTTGGCGAGGTCAGATGTATCTATCTCCGTAACAGAAACAAGTCAGATTGATCGTCAGGAAGCCAGGGAGATGGCGGAGTTGCTGCGGGCACAGTTGGGGCTTCCTCCGCCTTCTCTTCCCCTATCGCTCGGTCAACGCGCGCTATGGTATATCCACCAGATTGCTCCTACCAATTCTGCCTATAACTTGACGTATCTCGCCAGGCTGCAGGGACATCTCGATATCGTGGCCCTGCAAGGCGCTCTCAAGCTCCTGATCGACCGGCATCCCATCCTGCGCACGACGTATACATTGCAGGATGGACAGCCCGTCCAGACAATTCATCCACAGCCAGGTACGAACCTCGAAGTGGTTCCGGTTATGCACTGGGGCAAAGAGCGACTGGACAAGGCCATCGCACAAATAGCCGATTCCCCATTCGATCTGGAAAGTGGCCCAATCCTGCGCGCCCACCTTTTCACCCGCTCTAAGCGGACATCCCTTCTTATGTTGACCGTCCACCACATCGCGGCAGACATGTGGTCACTTGCCCGTCTTGCAGATGAACTCATCGCTCTGTATGTCGCGACAGCCAGTGGCACACCACCCACCCTTGCCCCAGCGAAATTTGACCACGAGGACTACGTCTCCTGGCAGCGGCAACTACTCGCAGGTTCCGAGGGAGATCGACAATGGGCCTTCTGGAGCGACCAGTTGCACGATGCGCCACCACATCTTGACCTGCCCACCGACCACTCACGCCCCCCTGTGCAGACGTACAGCGGAGCGACCGCCGAATTCAATCTGAACCCACTCCTGTGGCGTAAAGTCGTTGCGCTGGCACGTCGGGAGCATGTAACTCCCTTTATCGTGCTCTTAGCGACATTCCAGGTTCTGCTTTTCCGCTACACCGGACAGGAGGACATCATCGTTGGCTGCCCAATGTTGGGTCGTACCCGAGCTGGGCTGAGTGAAACGATCGGCTATCTGGCCAATCCCGTACCGCTACGAGCCAACTTTTCTGGTGAGCCGACATTCCACGCGTTCCTGCATCAAGTGCGCGACACCGTTCGTGATGCAACCGACCACCAGGATTACCCGTTGCCGCTTCTCGTGGAGCGGCTACAACCCGCCCGCGATCCCTCGCGCTCGCCGCTCTTCCAGATTGCGTTCGCCTGGGAGTGGCTCGGCAAGACGACGACTCCCAACATGGTGGCGGCTCAATCGCTCGGGCTCTCAGTACACCCTCTCGAGATGAGCCAACGCGGCGCCCCCTTCGATTTGACACTTATGGCCATTCAAGAGGATAGCCAGTGTCACGGTGTGCTCCAATATAACGCCGATCTGTTCGAGGCATCCACGATGGCACGCTTGGCGCATCACTTCAGGTCGTTACTTGCAGAGATTGTTGCTCATTCTGAGCAGCCTGTGACCAGCCTCTCATTGCTGACGAGCGACGAACGCCAAGCTCTCATGCAAGAGTGGACAACGAGCGCCGAAGAGCACCTTGAGCCAGCATGCATCCATCACCTCTTCGAGGCTCAGTCAGCGCTTCTTCCTGACTCTCCAGCTGTGATCAGTGGTGAGACGTCCATAACTTACCGGGAACTCAATCAGCGATCTGAGCAACTTGCTGAAAGGTTTCGGGCGCTTGGCATCGGAACTGAGGCGCGCGTCGGCGTCTTCCTGGATCGCTCGATTGACCTTGTCATCACATTGCTTGCTGTCCTAAAGGCAGGTGGCGCATACGTGCCGCTTGACCCGGCAACCCCCCAAGAGCGTCTGGCTTATATGCTTGCCGATGCAGGCGTCACGCTCGTGCTGACAAACCAGCGACTGCTTGCGACGCTCCCGTCTACCGGTGCGGACGTGCTATGTATTGATGAATCAGCGATGACCGCGGACACGATGGAACCCGTGCTACACAAGCGCATCTCGCGACCCGAGCAGCTTGCCTACATCATCTATACCTCCGGCTCGACTGGTCAACCGAAAGGGGTCGCCATCGAGCACCAGAGTGTCGCTAACCTGATACAATGGGCACGGCGTACCTATTCGCCGGAAGAACTCGCGGGCGTCCTCGCATCCACCTCGATTGGATTCGATATCTCGGTCTTCGAACTACTCGTTCCGCTCTGTTGCGGAGGGACGGTTGTCCTTGTCGATAACCTGTTTGACTTGTCACGTTTGCCGAACGGGCAAGTGCATCTTGTCAACAGTGTGCCATCGCTCGTCGCGGAGGTGCTCAAACAGGCTAGCTTGCCATCCACTGTATACACTCTAAACCTTGCGGGCGAACCATGTCCGGCGGATCTTGTTCAGCGGATCTATGCACAGAGCCGGGTTGAGCGTATCCGAAACTTGTACGGCCCCACGGAGGCAACTATCTACGCCACAGCCGCTGAAGTGCCGCGCGACTGGAGTCGTCCCGTGCCTATTGGTCGGCCCATCGTCAACACCACGGCTTTCGTGCTGGATAGGCAAATGCAGCCGGTGCCCATCGGCGTGATCGGCGAACTCTACTTGGGTGGGGCCGGGCTGGCGCGTGGTTACTGGAATCGCCAGGATCTGACGCATGAACGCTTCGTTCATGGAACATTCAGCGAACACAAAAGTCTGCGGTTGTATCGAACTGGCGATATGGTTCGACGCCGTCCCGATGGCTCCCTCGTCTTTGTTGGGCGCGCGGATCATCAGGTGAAGTTGCGCGGGGTACGCATTGAATTGGAAGAGTTGGAGAACATCCTTCGCCAAAATCGCACTGTTTCACAGGCCGTTGTCGTACTCCAAGACCGCGAAGATATCGGAAAGCGATTGGTAGCCTACTGCGTGCTCCAAGATCAGTTACCCACCTCCGACCAGCAGGGCATCAGCAGTGAACTGCGCGCTCATATGCGGAGGTATGTCCCAGAGTATATGGTGCCCTCGTCTTTTGTGCTGCTCGACAGGCTCCCACTGACTCCGACGGGCAAGATTGATCGTCGAGCGCTGCCATCGGTGGATCCAGACAGTGCGTTGGCAGAGCGATACCGAGCATATGTAGCACCACAGACTGCTCTCGAGCGCCAGTTAAGTACTATTTGGACCGAGGTGCTCGGTTTGCCACAAATCAGTATCTACGACAACTTTTTCGACCTGGGCGGGGTATCCCTACAGGCGCTCGAAGTCATCTCTCGGCTGCGTGATCTGGGCATCGAACTCGCACCGGAGGCGCTGCTCCAATATCAGACAATCGCTGAGTTGGCATCGCTTCTGGAGCAGGAGATTGGGTCATGAGCACGGGCAACATGATCATCGAGAGCATTGGCGCCTTTCTTCCAGAAAGGGTCGTTACGACGGACGAGGTGTTGCGAGGCTGTGCCACCAAGCTCGTGTTTCCGCTCGAACGAATCACCGGAATCCGCTCGCGACGAATGGCCGGAGAGGCGGAATTCTCAATTGACCTCGCGCGCCGGGCCGTCGAACGCTGCTTCCAGTTGTCGCGGTATCGCCCGGAAGACATTGACATTGTCATCTGCAGCAATATCTCGCGCTGCGATGGCCCAAATTCGCAATTTACCTTCGAACCCAGCACAGCTGTGCGACTCAGCGCGCTCGTTGGCTGTACACATGCGCTCACATTTGATATTGCGAACGCCTGTGCAGGCACGTTCACCGCATTCGCCCTTGCGGATGGGCTGCTCAAATCAGGCAAATACCATCGGGCTTTAGTGGCCAGTGGAGAGTACATCACATGTTTGACGCGAACCGCGCAGCGCGAGATCGAAGGAGCAGCAGATCCAAGACTGGCATGCTTGACGCTGGGTGACTCGGGTGTCGCGACGATCCTGGAACTGGGGCAGAGCAAGACCGTTGGCTTCCAGCAGCTTGACATTTGTACGCTCGGTCGCTACAGCGATTGTTGTACAGCGGGCGCGTCGCATCGCAGTCACGGCGCGGTAATGCTCACTGATGCGTTGCGGCTCACCGCAGCCTCACTCACAGAGGGGCTGCCGCTCGCAATGGCTGGCCTCGCGCAGAACGGCTGGAGCCCTGATAATGCACAACATATCATTCTTCACCAAACCTCACGAACGACACTCGTTGGCGGTATGCGAGCGATCAACCATGCCGTTGGACGTGAGGCGTGTCATGTTGGCAATATGATTGACCATCTTGCGGATAGAGGGAACACGGCGACAAACAGCCACATGCTTGCACTCTACGAAAACATGGTATCTGGGAGAATTGGATCTGGTGAGACGGTGCTTTTTGGTGTGACGGGTTCAGGGCTGACCGTTGGTTCGGCCGTCTACACCCTTGATGACCTGCCAGAACGGGTGCGTCTCCAGGTCAATGGCCGCGGAGGGTATGCCAGGCAGACAGCCACACAAACCAAGCGCGCGCCCATGGACGCGCACGCGCCAGGGATCAGGATAGCCTGTGCAGCAACTAGCTCTACCCTGGCAGAAGAGGGCCATACTGCCCGGATGCTCGCGCACATCGCCGCCGAGCGATGCCTGGAACGCTGGCCAGGTGATCGCGAAGCGATTCCATTGTTGCTGTACGCGGGAGTGTATCGCGATGACTTTATGTGCGAGCCGGCGATGGCCGCCCTGCTGACTGCGGACCTGGACCTCGATCATGCGCAAGCAGCGGCGAGCGTACAACGCAGATTGGCCTTCGATGTGTTCAACGGCTCGCTTGGATTCTTACAGGGCTGCTACCTGGCCAGCCAGTTGATGCGGGCGCGTGGGTTCGATTGCGCCATGATCGCGACAGGCGAGATCGAGAACAATGCTACGGTGTTCCCAGCGCGGATGCGGGGGCTTGTTGAGATGGGCAGTGCGCTAGTTCTCGAGACTCACAACGGCTCGGGTGGGTTCGGTGGCTTTCTCTTCCGTTCCTTTGTCGAGCACCTTGACGCGCTCTTCACCCGCACGAATGAGGAGGGCGGAAAAACCTATCTGGAGTGTGCCAAGAGCGAGGACCTCGAAGAGCGCTACCTCACATGCATTGCCCAGACTGTGCGTGAATTTCTGGCTGCGGAGGAGATTGTGCTGGATCAAGTAAACGTGGTCTTTCCACCGCAAATTTCGAGTTCGTTTATCTCCCGTCTCGCGACAATCCTTGGCCTCGATCGATCCAGGTTCGTTGACGCATGCCTGGATAATGGAGATGCTTTCACGTCCTCGCTGCCCCTCGCACTCGAACAGGCGCGCGAGCATGGGTCAATGAACGCAGGCGACATCGGGCTTATGATCGCGGTCGGGTCAGGTGTCCAGGTGGGTTGCGCGCTCTATCGCTTCCTCTAGAGCGCCTGCCTATCGCAGATAGCGCCGACCGCTGGACGATGACCGTGTTAGAAGACAAACACTTGATGGAGGATGACATGAGCATCCCGCATTCTACTGCCATACGTGTGACAACGGAACCGATGCGCTGGCTATTCCGCAGTGTGAGCGCCCTTGCCCTCATTACTGGCTTCTCGCTGTATGTGCTCAGTGAGCGTACCGATCACTTCTTCTCCTGGACAATTCTCCCACCGATCACGGCCGCTTTCTTTGGCGCCTGCTTCTGGACGGCAGCGATCATCGCCTTCCTGGCCTCCCGACAGCACGTCTGGATTCGGGCGAGGATCGCTGGTCCGGTGATACTGAGCTTCACCGTGCTCACATTGATTGCAACACTGCTGCATTTGGAGAAGTTCCACTTATTCAGTTCAGATATGGTGGCTCGTGGCGCTGCCTGGGCCTGGATGATTCTCTACGTGGTAGTGCCACCGGTCACACTGGTATTACTCCCTCTGCAACTACGGACGCCTGGGCACGACCCGGCACGGTCGAGGCCACTTTTCCGCTGGCTTCGTGTCACCCTTGGCATCCAGGCCGGGGTGCTTGTGGCGGTTGGCCTCGTGCTCTTCCTCGCCCCTCAGACAGCTACTTTCTGGCCGTGGAAACTGACGCCGCTGACTGCTCAAGTGACCGGCGGATGGTTGCTCGCCGTTGGCGGGGCGGCAGCGCAGACTGTTTGGGAGAACGATTGGTCGCGGGTCGCAATAGCGCTCATCAGCTATACAGCGCTCGGTGCGCTCCAACTTGTGGCGCTGGCGCGCTATGTCTCCCAGATACAATGGAGCAGCCTGTGGAGCTGGTTGTATACCCTCTTTGTTGTCACCATCGTGGTGGTCGGCGTTGTGTGTTGGCGCACGGCATGGCCAGCAGCCGTGGAGAGTCCTGAGCTAGCCAGTTGAGCGAATGGATCGCGCCTGGCGTCCGTCGATCAGGCATCTGGGGTCTGAGTTGAAATGGCGCCAGAGGGCGCGCGCTCAAGGGTCTTTTTCAGACGATCCATTGCACGCAGATTCATCGGACGAATCAACAGCGGCCAGTTGATCGACTTAACGATCATGCCGACGACCCGCGGCAGTCGGGTACTAATATGGCGCTCGATCAATGTTCCGTCACCATCTGACCGGAACGTGAACTCGTGCAAGAACTCGCCGTCAATGCCACGAGCAACAAATGCAAGCCGATCTGGAGGGGTAAGTTCGGTGATCACCACCTCAGAGTGGAAGGGCAAGCCAGCTGTTTTGCCCACGGAATGGAATGTACTTCCCACAACTACAGGGCCCGGTGCATCGGCCTCAATGCGTAGTTCAGTACCAGACCATTCTGAGTGACGACTCAAATCCGACACGTATGCATATGCTGTGGCGGGTGGAACGGTGACATGTGTCTGATACGTCCAGACAAACGTCTTCGCAGCCATAAAACACTCTCCTCAAATAGGTTGTCCCGCTCGTAAGAGCATCTCAGCACGTCAGCATGTCAGCACGTCAGCTACTGCGCCCACTAATATCTATGGGACTATTCATAACGGACCAGCGTTATACGCTATTGCGCAGTTGCCCATATATGTGGGAATCACGGCGACCAGGACCAGAGGCGAAGGCTCGTAGGTGGCCCCTGGACAGCAACAGTCGCCACAAAGCCGGAATCCGGCGTGAGAGCATACAAAGACCATCTCGCCGCATCTTCGATACTGCCCGCAATGCGAAGCAGACGCGCAGAATCGGTCGGCGCCACGGAGACCGCAAACGAGTCCAGAGGGATGCTCATCCCTAGCCCCAGCGCCTTCATAAAAGCCTCCTTTCGTGTCCAGCACGTGAAGAACGCCATCTGACGAGCAGGCATGGAGAGGCCCTGTAGGGCCACACGTTCCTCTGCCGCGAAGTAGAGTTCTGCCATCAGGTCAAAGTGGACGAGTGATCTGACGCGCTCAATATCTGCCCCTATTACGTGATTGCGTGTGACGGCGTAGAGCGCGATCCCTTCCGAGTGTGCGACATTGAACGACAAGAGCGATGCCTGACGAGGTGCGGCAAGTTCCGGCTTACCGTGCCGTCCGTATTGGAATTCAAGACTTTGCGGTTCAGCGCCCACATAACGCGCCAGAAGCATTCGCAGGCTTGCTCGTCCGACCACGTACCGCTGACGATCCCGCTCGAAGTGGAAGCGTTGCGCGCGCTCTCTCTCTCCTGGCGCGAGGATCGTTGTGAGCCAATGCACATGCCCGGGTGGCTGGTCGAGAAATACGCGATAGATGTGTATCTCGTTCTCAGCGAAATGAATCGAACTAGGAGCAACTATCCACTCCCTGGCAAGACAGTCCGTCATGTGTATCCCCTTGATTGCCCACAGCGCAAGAAGGCTCCAATCGCTTGTGACTGGCCGCGACTGTCATACCTGTCATGCCCGTCAAATTGGTGCCTGCGTGACGTTACCATCAGTCATGCGCTATGTCCTGCCCGTTGGAATCTGGCGACTCTCCGCTAAAGCGATGCATAGTCATCGGTATGCCGCCGCGGGGGCGCAATGTCACCAGCGGGTCTGGGATAACGCGGACGTCGGGTGATACGAGACGCAGTTGATAACGCGACAGGATTGTCGCCAGGATCAGTTGCGCCTCCATCATGGCGAATTGATTGCCGATGCACTGGCGTGGGCCACCGCTAAAAGGAAAGTACACGAAACGGGCGCGTCCGGCGGCCCGCTCAGCGGCAAACCGTTCAGGATCGAAGGCGTCTGGCTGCTCCCAGAGGTCAGGGCGCCGATGCGTCACATACTGGAAGACCAGAATGTATGCCCCCCCAGGTATGGTATAGCCACCGATCTCGTCGCCAGCCAAGGCGCGTCGTCCGAGCGCCCAAGCTGGCGGATAGAGACGCATCGTTTCCTCGACGACCATACGAGTCAGAGGGAACTGGGGAAGATCGTTGAACTGTGGCAGCCGCCCCAGCAGCGCCTGTTGATACTCCGAATACAGGTTTGCTATGACATTCGGGTGCTGTGCCAGCAGGTAGAATGTCCAGGCTAACGTGGTGGCGGTCGTTTCGTGACCCGCTATCAGCAATGTCATGATCTCATCGCGCATCTGCTGGTCCGACATACCCTCGCCTGTCTCTTCATCGCGCGCCTCAAGAAGCATAGCAAGGAGATCCTCGCGCTGACTGCCAGACATGCGACGCCTGCGAATGATCGCGTCAACAACTTCATAGAGCTCGCGGCGCGGCGCACGCAACTGGTGACGTTGCGGTGTTGGGAGCAACAGAAGCCACGGCAGGTAATAGGCTTCCGCTAGCAGGTGATTCGACGTGCCGAGCGCGCGACTTACGCGTTGCATCTCCTCGTCCGATAGATCCGACCCAAACAGTGCATTGCAGACGATTGTCAAGGTGAGTCTGGACATCTCGTGCAGGATGTCGAATGGGGTGTCGTTGTCGACGCTATTGCTCGTCTCCAGATGGTCGAGCCATGCGACGGTAGCATCAATCATCAATGTTGCAAAGGTAGCGACCCTATCACGATGGAACGCGGGCTGCATCAAGCGGCGCTGGTGCAGCCACGGCTTGCCGTCGTTGGTAAGCAGCCCGTTGCCCAGGATTAAGCTCAAGATGCGATACTCGGGGATTTGCTTGTCGTAGTTGAGATGATTTTCCTGTAGAACGTGGCGTACACCGTCTGGATGGAAGATCAATGTCAGCCGACCCTTTAGTGTGGGAACAGAAACGACATCCCCGTAGCGCTGATGGAGCTCTAAGCTGAAGTCGAGCGCATGGCGCAAGAACCTGACTGTGTTCCCTGGTGCCGTATATGATGGCGGTCCAGGCAGACGGGATGCCTGCCGCCCACCAGGGCGGGACGATGGAAAGCCGATTGCCATGCAGCGTTCTCCCTCCGTGCGCCAACTAGCCATACCGTTGCCCACTTGGCTGGCCAGGATCTGGCCGCTCGGCGCGTACCTCATTGGCTGTCATACCTGGTACCCGCCGCTCAATCGAAGTTGGTCGGATAGCTGTAGTGTACACCGATTTACGAGACGTGAACTATGGAAGTGACGAGCGCTTCAGCTATTCGACAGACGCTCGACATGATGCTGCGTACTGGCCTTACTCTTTCTGTTTCTCAGCATTGATTGGCGGTTCGTGAGCAGGCCGACCGTTCGCTGGCCACAGGTGAGCTTCAACAGGACGATTGTGTTATCTTACCTTCGATAGCCAGTCTATATCTCCGCCATTCCATGTCGTGTTGTGAGCCATGCGCGAATCATACTCGCGGCGGCCTCTTGGGCGTTTGCAGTTCGTAAGCTCTTGATAGATAGCGCGGAGGGCGCCAGTGCCTCGCAAACACCAATCGTCGCCAGCAGCCAGCATAACTTCGTCGAGGAGCACGCCTGAAGTCGTACCTCGCGGTGGTCTACGACTCTTCAACACGCTCACGCGTACGACTGAGCCGATACAATCGCATACTCCCGGCGTCATACGGATGTACACTTGCGGACCCACGGTCTATCGCTATGTCCATATTGGCAATCTGCGTACCTACCTCATGGCCGACTGGATTCGGCGTGCCCTGGAGATTGATGGCCAATATCATGTCGAGATGGTGCAGAACATTACAGATGTCGGACATATGCGCCAAGATGCCCTAGATCGTGGCGAGGATAAAATGATTGCGGCAGCGCTAGCAGAGGGTAAGACCCCTCACGAGATTGCCGGTTTTTATACTGATGCCTTTATGGCTGATATCGCGCGTCTAGGAATCCACCCAGCCTCGATATATCCCAGGGCCACGAATCACGTTCCACAGATGATTGCTCTGATAGAGCGGCTTCTAGCGAGTCAGCACGCTTATGTATCTGGCGGCAATGTCTACTTCGATGTAGCAACCTTTCCCGCATACGGATGTCTCTCTGGCAATTACAATGGTAGAGCCCTGCGCGAGGCAGTGCGTGTAGAGACGGATCCGCACAAGCGACATCCCAATGACTTTGCTCTGTGGAAAGCAGCGGAGCCGGGCCGGATGGTGAAATGGGAAAGCCCGTGGGGATCGGGCTTTCCCGGATGGCACATTGAGTGCAGCGCAATGGCTATTACCTACCTGGGTGAAACGTTCGACATCCATACCGGCGCAGTCGATAACATCTTTCCCCACCACGAAGACGAAATTGCTCAAAGCGAGGCTGCAACTGGCAAGCCTTTTGCACATCACTGGGCGCACGCGCAACACCTACTTGCTGACGGCGTCAAAATGGCCAAATCTACCGGTAATGTGTATACACTCAGCGATCTGATAGCGCGCGGCTTTACTCCCGGCGACTTCCGGTATCTCTGCCTGACAGTGCATTATCGCCACCGGCTCAATTTTACCTTTACCTCGCTCCGCGCCGCCCGTAATGGGCTAAACCATCTGCGCGACCGAGTCATGCAACTGATGAATGAAGCTGACGACATACTTAAGTCACCTGCCATCGCGACCAAGTTCACCATGGACAACATGCAGCAATGGCGCACGCGATTCTGGAGCGCGATACGTGCTGACCTCGGTCTGCCCGCAGCGCTTTCAACCCTGTGGGCGATGCTTGCCGCAAGCGAACTCGATGCCAGACAGAAGCTCATGTTGATTGGCGAATGGGATATCTTGTTGGGTCTCGAACTACTGATGACGGCACGCTCTTGGCCCGAAACCTCCAGCGCACCTGAAGAAGTGAAGGCCCTCCTACGGCAGCGCGCGAAGGCGCGCAAACGAAAGGCATATGTGCGCGCGGACATGCTCCGTAAACGAATACGTACGCTCGGATTCGAGACCCGCGATACTATCGACGGCGCACACGTACGCCCGGTGTTTGTGCCTGATGCCCTCGTCGGCGCGATCTCCACGCCTGACCAGGTCCCTTCCTTGTTGGACAAACCCAATATTGTTGATTACTCGGTGCTTCTCTACGCAACATTCTGGCCGGACGATCTGCGTCGATGCATTGAGAGTCTGCTAAACTCCGCGGAAAAAGTCTCTCTTGAAATTCTGGTGGTAGATGCCGGGGCAAACCAGAGCGGATTGATATGGCTCACCGAGCGTTCCCTCGAAGATAACCGGATACGTGTGATTCGGGCCGATCATGTGATGGGTGAGGCTGACGCGCGTAACGTGGCGATTCGTCAGAGCCGCGGCAAATACTGCGTAGTTATGGACACTAGCGTCGAACTCATAGGTGCTATCTGGGAACAGCTCAGACAGGCGCTCTGTCAACCGCATGTCGCGCTCGCTGGCGCGTACGGGCTAATTACACACGACCTGCGCCATTTTGCGGAATCTGACGGTCCTGATGTCGATGCGTTGCAAGGCTACTTGATGGCCTTCCCACGTGCAGCAGTCCGACGCGTTGGCCTGATGGACCCTCGCTATCGCTTCTACAGGAACCTTGATCTCGATTACAGCTTTACGTTGCGACAGAAAGGGCGCAAGAAAGCCGCCACCGCTCCCGATCGAGCGGTTGTCGTGAGATTACCTGTCGTACGGCATGAGCACAGGATGTGGGAGAGCCTCAGCAAGGAGGAGCGTGCCAGGCAGAGCAAGCAGAATTTTGATGTATTTCTTCGCAAGTGGCATCATTACACACATTTGATAGATTCGTCGCCTGCTATGATCGCTGACAATCCCAACAACTGATGGAGGTCAATAGTTGTTGGGCAACTTGGGTCGAGTGGCCGCCTTCGGTGAGTCGATTTTCGTGGTTCGCTATCAAAGCGCCCATCGAATCTTTCGGGATTCTATCAAGACTTGGAGGCGTTGGCCAGCGATATCGATTTGGCGACAAGTGTGAGGACAAATCGCCTCCTGAGGGATAAAGCAACCCACTTCCCTCTCATTTTGTATTCTGACACAACGGTGATTGTCACGTACGACAACGGATGATGTGCATATGGCAGCGAACGATTCTTTAAAGAGCAACTCGCCACAACACTCAGCTATCTCTGCTGCCAGCAATGAGCATTCGATATATGAACCAACCATAGGACTACTTGCTATCCTTATTCCTCTAACACTCATCAGCTTTGCCCTGCTATCCACCTCAACGGAGGATGACTTGCACAATTTGGCAGCGCCTTATGCATCGCGTTTCTTATCGATTTCTTATTAGGAGGCTGTATGGCGCACAACATCAATGAGAAGGACTCATTCGAGGGGCGCGGATAGTTAGACTTGCTCCGTAGAATACCATTTAACATGTTCGTTGTTTTTCACATCGCCCGGTTGTTCCACATTATCCGTGTGATGTAGGCATTTCAAGGTTCAGCCTTTTAGAGGGAGACAAATGTTTATTGGGAAAGCGCTCTGCTCATTACCTTTTCATTGCTGCGATATTGATTTTCGTACTCGGAGCGATAGTCTCATGAGCATTCGTGCAGGTAGCAAGTTGGACCTCACCTCATTATGCACTGTCAGTCCGACGACATTTGGCATAAGACGATATCCCGCATCGTAGGGCTTCATTCATAGGAACGATCGAGGGCCAAACACGAAACGCATAGCCCGAAGAATTGGCGGCCTGGAGAGGTTCTCAGGAATTTGCCACCAGAGTGGTTATGGTTCGCTGGTCGGCCACGATGGTGCCAATGTGTAATGTATATTGGAAGCCTAACGGATGTAGGCTTGCAGGCTCATCCTCCTCGAATCTTGGGACAAACGGGGGGCGCTACCTACATTTGGTATCATGCCAATTTGCCAGCGATGTTGCGTTCACTAATACCCCAAAGGAGTGCCCGATGATCAAGCCCTATACGGCCGTTGGACTCATTCCCACTGTGCGCGGCATTCGCAACCGCTCCGACATCAAACGCAACCTCGACCGCCTCTCGCACCTCGTCAAAGCCGCCGTCTGGCTTTCGAGCCTGGATTTGCCGGTTAGGTTGATCGCCTTACCCGAGGGCGCGCTCCAGGGGTTCAATGATGAGGTCCTTGACCTGGATCATGTGCAGTTTGCTCGCGAATGTGCCATCGACATCCCTGGCGAGGAGACGGAAGAATTGGGGAAGATGGCCCGCACCTATAACACATTCATCATGGCCCAGGCCAAAGCGCGCCACCCAGAGATTCAGGATCGCTTCTTTAATGTCGGCTTTATTCTCAATCCCGCGGGCGAGGTGATATTGCAGCACTATAAAGTCTCACCGCTCTTCCCGGTCGAGCATTCTGTCTGCCCTCACGACATCATGGACTGGTGGACGCAGCGGTATGGCAAGACGCTTTCCGCCTTCTGGCCTGTCGCCGATACTGAGATCGGGCGCCTGGGTATCATGATGGCCAATGAAGGCTCGTATCCCGAAAATGCTCGTGCTCTCGCGCTGAACGGGGCCGAAGTCGTCTACCGTGCCTCCTACCCGCACCCAGCAACCGGCAACGACTTTTTCGAGATTCAGAGCCGGGCACGTGCCCTCGACAACAACCTGTATCTTGTCGCGCCCAACATGGGGACCTACTATCTCTTCCCGGAGGACGACACCCCGATAGACACCTTTGGCGGGCATTCCTACATATTCAACTACAGGGGCCAGATCGTCGGCAAACAGGAGTATGGTGCGGGCTCGACGTATGTCGCGGGAGTCATCGACATCGAAGCCCAGCGCGACCATCGCGCACGAGCACAGTGGGATAACTGGCTGAAAGACTTGCGCACCGAACTGTACCAACTCCTCTATGAGCAGCCGATCTACCCCAAGAACCTCTATTTGGATCGAGCACCCATGACGCATGCTGAGTATCGTGAGCAGGTCACACAGAAACAAGTCGATCTGATGCATGAGCGGGGCATCTGGGTGAAGCCAGAGCGATAAGACATTAACCCGACAGATTAGAACGAGGTGCTCATACAACATCCACGTTCTAATCTGTCGTTACGCTCTTCAGCAGCACTGAGCAGCGCCTTCGTCAATCGCGAACAACGAACGGACCAGCCCGAGCAGTTGCTCCGTCAGTTTGGTAGCGCGGTACTGTGGCATACTGTGGCAATGGTTGCTGAATACCCAAGCCTGCTGAGGATCATGGCCACTGTTGTCGCTCAGGCACTTCTGTGTCTGTGGCTCGCCTCGTCCTACACATCGAGCCCCATACTGCCTGCCCAATCTCACAGCAGATCCCTACTCTGATCCCCAGATAATCGAACCGCCGCGGCACATATGCGGTCTGGTCGTTCGGCCTTGCCCCGACTATTGATGACTTTTCTCTGTCAACGTGCGGTCTCCTCTCTATTTGTCAATCTAGCAAGCGCCCGACCGGAAGTGCGTTGCCCTTGCGAGCGACACCTCTCTGTGCCATAACTATGAGCGTGCCGTACGTATATACCACTGCATTACTCCGCACTACAACTACTATCCATTTGGAATCTTGGAATCGTCCAGCGAATCGAGCATCCACGAGACAGGAGACCATGTCCGAGCCAGTTGCTCCACACTGCCGGCGTTGCCTAGCGCAGCACACATCGCCCGCCAGCAAAGGCCCCATTAGTCGATTCCGATGCGCCCGATGGCGCGATGAGTGACCGTACAATCTAGAGCGGAGGTTTGCCGATATGACGGAACAACGCCTTCCAACCGGATTTGAGCGCCGCCGCGAAGATGAGCGACTCATTACTGGACGCGGCCGATACGTTGACGACCTTCGCCCGCCAACCGAACGGCCTGCCCCCCTCTTCATGGCCGTTGTCCGCAGTCCCTATGCGCATGCACGTATCGGCACGATCTCCGTCGAGCATGCCGCCGCAGCTCCTGACGTCGTTGCGGTTCACTCTGGCCATGAGCTTGCCGGCAATCTGCCGCCGCTGCCTGGCTTTCCCATGCCCGGCGCCAAGCAGACTGTTCGGCGTCCGCTAGCAATAGACATCGCCCGCTATGCTGGCGATCCGGTTGCCGTCGTACTGGCTGAGAGCCGTTATGCTGCTGCTGATGCCCGCCTCCTCGTCCAGGTGGACTATGAGCCGCTGCCTGCCATCATCGACGCAGAGGAAGCGTTGCGCCCCGGCGCTCCCCTCCTCTACCCAGAGATCGGAACTAACGAAGTCTACCGTGTGCCCATTGAGGGTGGTGACATCGAGGCAGCCTTTGCACGAGCCAATGGTGCCGTCAATCTCCGCCTCGTCAATCAGCGTGTTGCCGCCAGCCCTCTCGAGCTGCGCGCTTGCATGTTCGACTTCAACCCGGAGACGGGACATCTTACGGCTTGGCTTTCCTCACAAAGTATCTTCGGCGCGCGTGAAACCCTCGCCGAATCGCTTGGCATCATGCCCTCCTCGATTCATGTCATCAACGCCGATGTTGGAGGCGGCTTCGGCACTAAAGTTGACTTTCTCGGTGAGGAGATCATCGCGGCCTCACTTGCCGTGCGCTATGGCCGCCCTGTCAAGTGGATCGAGGACCGGAGCGAAAACTTGCAGGCACACAGCCACGGACGCGGGCAGATCAACTACGTCGAGGCGGCCTACACAGCAGATGGGCGCGTCCTAGGTATGCGCGTGCGGACTATAGCGGACCTCGGCGCATTTCTCCATGGAGTTTCGCCCATGCTTCCGTTGTTCACCGCACGGATGCTTTGCGGGCCGTATTGCCTCGATGCCGTCGCGGCGGATATTAGCGGCGTCGTGACCAATAAAGTGCCCACTGGGGCCTATCGAGGCGCAGGGCGCCCTGAAGCTACCTACATCATGGAGCGCGTCATGGATCGCGTGGCTTCCGCGCTGCAGCTTGATCCCGTCGAGGTGCGTCGCCGCAACCTGCTCGCGCCCGATGTCTTCCCCTATAGCACACCTACGGGTCTCGTCTACGATAGCGGCAACTACCAGGCGGCACTCGATAAGGCGTTAGCCCTCGCAGACTACGCAGGCTGGCGCGAGCGTCAGCAGGAAAGGCGGGCGCTCCACGAACGGAACCAGAACTTACTTGGTATCGGCGTCTCAACGTTTATCGAGATTACCGGTGGCCGGATCGCCGCTGAAGGCGATCCCCAGGAAGCTGCCACCGTGCGCATTCTTCCTGACGGCATGCTGCTTGCCCAGTCCGGCGTCGCGACCAACGGCCAGGGCCACTTCACAGCGTTCGCGCAGATTGTCGCCCAGGTATTTGATGTTCCTGTCTCATCTATCGAGGTCCAGATGAATGACTCTGCCCTTCCTGGTTATAGCCTCGGTACCTTTGGGAGTCGGGTGACACAGTCCTCCGGCGCGGCGGTTCTTTTAGCGGCTCAAGCGGTGCGCGAGAAAGCTGTGAAGCTCGCCTCTGACCGGCTCGAAGCCGCCCCAGATGATCTTGAGGTTCTGGATGGCCGCATCGTGGTGCGCGGTTTGCCTTCCCGAAGCGTCCAGCTTGCGGAGTTGGCGCGTGCCGTTGAAGAGCACCCTGAGTTGATCGAGCGCGAGCCGCCGAATCCGGTCAATGGTGCCCCGATCGAAGGGCTGGCGGCATGGCGGTCATTTACTCCTCCTGGCATGACCTTCTCGTCTGGCGCCCATATCGCCGTCGTCGAGATCGATAACGATACTGGGGAGGTGAACATCCTGCGCTACGTCGCTGTTGACGATTGTGGCCGCATAGTTAGCCACTATTTGACTGCGGCGCAGATGCACGGCTCCTTGGCCCAGGGCATCGGCCAGGCGCTCTTCGAGGAGATCCTCTACGATCAAGAGGGGCAAGTCCTCAGCGGCACCCTCCTGGACTATGCGCTGCCCAAAGCCAGCCAGCTTCCCACCTTCGACCTTGACACCGTCGAGACTCCTGCTCCCGGTAACCCACTTGGAGCGAAAGGAGCAGGTGAGGCTGGTACTATCGCCGCGCCGCCGACTGTCGTCAATGCGGTGCTCGACGCGTTGGCACCGCTCGGAATAACCTCCATAGATATGCCTCTGCGTCCGGAAAGGGTCTGGTTGCTGATGCGCGAAGCAGGTTCACGATGAGTCTCCGCGAAGACGCGGCAACTACACCCGCGTAGCAAAATCCATGCAGAAGCTCGCTATCGCTTTCAGATCGAAAGGGTCGTCATGCTTACCTGCCCACATGACTTTGTCATCAATGACTTCTGCGACCATAAGATGTGATGATGTGTATACGGGCGACTCTGCCTGCCTAGAGACCCGCCCCGCCTCGAAGTGATGATCACTCTCTTCTCCACCCGCCGCCGCGCTCTCCATCTGGCGACGAACGCGGCATCAAAACACGCCCTCTATCACTCTCTCGTCGTGAGCCAGACCCGTAATGTGCCTGCCATGGGTCCTCTACTATGAACTAGCCCCTTCTGTGCATCAAGAGTGGCAGCGGCCGACGTAGTGCAGGGTGGGCTCCGATGCTGTGCAAGCATCTCGCAAGGAGTGGCTGGCCGATGCACTGTGGTGTCTGGTGGCTGATGACACCAGACACATGCGGCCCGAACCGTCAGAGCATGAGGTCGTCATGTACCCGCAGGGGCGAGCGAGTTGTCCACCTAATTCGCGATGTGGAGGCATTGCATCGATGATCCAATTCAAGCGGTTGGTTGGAGTCTGTACAGTAGTTACACTCTAGACATTGATGACGGCCACTCCGACGCGGCGCAATAATCGCGCAAACAAACGTCAGGACGCGTTGGTCGTGACCTTCCCCCCGCGATTTGTTCCAAGGGATATGAGAAAATCTGCTCGGAGGAAAGAGAGGGAAGGTCATGCGCAAGAGCCGGTTCAGCGAAGAGCAGATCATTGGGATTCTCAAACGGATCGAGGCAGGACAACGCGTCGCGGACGTGTGCCGCGAGGTGGGGATCAGTGATGGGACCTACTATCGC
>DASUHD010000179.1:0-36338 GCA_036273675.1 Ktedonobacterales bacterium
GCGAGCCTCGACCCCATGGCGATCAACGTCTCGGCCCGCACGATGCCCTGTGCCAGCACCATGCCGCCGGTAGACTGCAACGCTTCTTTCAGCGGGATGGCCCAGCGATGCTCGATCAGCACCAGCACGCCGGTTGTTCCCGCTGGGATATCCTTCGCGATATTCTTGATATCGTCGGCAGACAGGCCGAAGTCATTTTCGGAGAAGGCGACAGCGCCCATTTCCGCGCCCGGCTCCACGCCTGCATCACCGGCCGCGCCATAGCCCAGCAGCCCCCCGATGACGGCGCCCATTTCCGCGCGCTGATCGGTCGTCAGGTCGCTCGCGCCGAGCGAGACGACGGTGCCATCCTGTTCTTTCTGTATGGCGAGCGCATCGAGGATACGGATGGTACCCGACTGACTTGCCTTCTCCAACTCTTGAGCAATTCGCCCTTTCAGATTTTCATTCGGCAATCCCAGTACGAAGAGCTGAACTGGACCCAGATTCATCTTTCTCTCCTTCCGCACGCGACTCGTCCGCGCCGACAATTGGCGCATGTCCGGGTCGCCATGGACGTACGCCTCCAGTGTAGTTCTTAGCGTTACTTGCGACTTCATGCGGCGGGCGCGTTTCGCGGGTCAGCTTCTGCCACTGTGTTGGGTCAGCGCCAACCTCGCCCGGAGGCGAGTAACCTAATTGGAGCGGTTTGAGGATGGCAGACGAGGGATCAACCAGTTGATGAAATCGGTCTCGCTCCGTGATTGCATGATCACGCGACCGGGCCCCGTCAACTCGCCGACCAGCCCCTCGCCGCTAAATAGCGTCCCCTTCAGCTTGCCCATCCCGCGTACTTTGTAGTCGATTGAAGCATCCATCGCTACGATGTGGCCGGTATCTATCGTATAGCGCTGCCCATCCTTCAGTAGCCGCTCTTCCAGTCCGCCATACCCGGCATAGAGCAGCTTGCCCTGACCGGTCACACGCAAGAGCAGCAGGCCGGTACCGCCAAAGAAGCCACGGGCGCCGCCCCAGGACGTATCGAAGCTTACTGCCTGTTCGGCGGCGAGGTACGCGCCACTCTGGAGCAAGAGCGTTTGCTCTGGCGTGACATCCAAGACAGCGATATCACCCACTAGCGCTGGGGCAAGCGTAATCTCTCCACCTTCCGCCGGTGCGCGAAAGGCGTTCTGGAAGAATGATTCGCCGCCGAGTATACGCCTGAGACCGCTCATGAATCCGCCAGTCACTTCGGTATCCGACGTAATCCCCTCGCTGAAACTGACCATCGCTCCGGGTTCAACCTTGATCTCCTCGTTCGGCGCCAGGCGCACAATGGCAAGCGCGAACGCGGGCTGGTGTTTGATCTCGATCTCCACTGCACATACCTTCCCTGTGTTGTTTGTGGAACGTTGAGCCATCACTCCTCAGATACGCCAATGTATCTCTCATCGAGAGCCACGTGACAAGCGCGCTACCATAGGGAACGGCTCTCCTCTGCGATGGAATATCGGGCCGTCAGGCGGGATAGCCCTGAATCTCGCGGCGATTGCGCCACGCGCCGCCCGCGTAGGTCGAGATATCGAGGAGCAAACCTATCGCGATCCAGAACCAGCCCCAGCCGACAGCTGGCCAGACCAGGACATACATGATCGTCGTGAAGGGCAGGAAGGCGAGGCCAAGCAGCGGCCCGACGAATGTGTTGAAGGCGCGATCAACCAGCGGCGTGAAGAGCCACATGAACAGGAGCGCCACCCGTGGGAAGCTCGCGGCAAGGAGAGCAAACAGACATCCACATCCTAATAGCATTGGGAACCCCTTCCTGCGCGCCGCCCAGGTTGGTCACTGCTCGCACTGCTCTCGAAGATCTCTAGCATCTATCCAGTGTCACGATGGTTGGCTCACAAGGCCGACGGTGAAGGACTGGGCGCGGCTGTTGGCGCTGGCCCCATTGGCGCCTGTGGGGGCGCGGCCTGTGGCGTGGCTGACTGCGACAATCCTGGCATCCCCTGCGTTCCCTGTACCGCCGCTTGCGCCATGGGGTTGGCGGGCTTGGTGACGAGGTAGGCCAACGCGCCGAGCCAGGGGAAGAAGATAATCAGCGCGACCCACAGCCCCTTCTGCCAGCCGACGAGGTCTGGCCGTTTGACGGCATCCGCCAGAACCAGAAACCAGATGATGGTGAGAGGTATGAAGATGAAAAATAGCCAGAACCAATCCCAGGCTGTCATGGCGGACCTCCTCCGTTGCCCATGTGTTGCTCGTGTTGCTCGTGCTGCTCGTGTTGCTCGCTGATCGCGCCCGCGCATCCATCCACGGCGACGCTATAACCAGGGAACCGCCGGGGCGAGGCGCCCTAACCGTTCGTCGCGCGTGGGGCGACGAGTGGACCTGGCCCGGTCGCTGCCGGAGGGAACGCATTCGCCAGCGCCAGATATTCGCGCTCGTTCCCCTCGATCATAAGTTTGTGCATTGCGATCACGTCATGCCGTGGCAGGGCGCTGATGGGCTGCACGCAGAGCCGGAGTACCGGGGCGCCGCCTTCAAAGACGCTCACCATGCCCTCCTCCAAGGGAATGCGGTAGATACGTTGGGCATAGCTTGGGCTGGCGACATCCAGATACCGCGACTCCTTGAGCTGGCGCAGCTCATTCTCATCGAGCAGCTCGCAGAGCAACTCTTTCGCGCGGTTGTTGGCGGCGCGCGTATCCGTTTCGGTGTCCAACGAGCGCGAGAACGTCCTGATGGCCAACCAGACGTTCAGCCCGAGCAGCAGAATGCAAACGGCAAGCAGCAGGAACAAGATGAAGTTACTGGTTGGATCCAGAGTCATACGAAAACCGCCATCCCGTGAGCGATACAGCAATACGACGAACATTGAGCGGCGGCACATCACCAGCTGGACGGCGATGTGAGCCAGAATTGGGTTGTGGTGGGATTTGGGATTAGGGAGTCTGTGACAAGCATAGAGTCTGCGGCTCTCCATGCCATCCACATGCAGACGGGCTTTAGTGGCTAGTCCTTGCCTTGCCCGTGGGTCAGGGTGTGGCCTCACCCACAGGCCAGTTTCGCAATTGTCGCGCCAGCGCCTCCGCCTGCTTGCGCGGAGAGACAACCGCCGTATCCTGTCGTGTCTCGTATCCGATTATCCGATGCCACACTCTTAGCTCTGGTCACCCCATGCGATCTGCGTGATATACCGTCGCATTAGCGTCTGGCCGCCCTGGCTGTGGGCGCACGATGCAGCGGAAGCCGATATGGCAGGTTGAGGTGTCTACCATCTCCGGCGAGCGCGCGGCGGGACGATAGCGCAGGCAGTAGTTGGGCGCGCAGAGGTATGAGCCGCCTTTGAGCGCCTTGCGAGGGATACGCACATCTGGCTGCGAGGGGTCGTAGCTCTGCTCCATCGAGCCGCCGCGTGGGTTGTGCGGTGTGCAACACGCTTTGACTGGGTCGCCAGCGTGGCGCGGCTGGTACCAGTCGCTGGTCCACTCCCAGACGTTGCCCGCCATGTCGTAGAGTCCGTAGCCATTCGGCGCGAACGAGCCGACCGGCATCGCCTTAGGATGGCGTCCCATGCGTATGTTCTGCCAGGGGAACTCGCCCCGCCAGGTGTTAGCCATCAGCTTGCCGCCGGGCATGAACTCGTCTCCCCAAGGATAGACTTTGCCCTCCAGCCCACCGCGCGCGGCAAACTCCCATTCCGCCTCAGTTGGCAGTTCCTTGCCAGCCCAGGCGGCATAGGCCGCGGCGTCTTCATAGGCGGCATGGACCACTGGATGTTTCTCGCGCCCTTTGATTGCGCTGCCCGGCCCGTAGGGATGTCGCCAGTCGGCGCCCGGCACGTAGGCCCACCACTGCGACGGATCGTTCAAGTTCACGGGTCCGTCGGGCTGGTGGAAGACCAGCGATCCCGGCACCAGCAACTCAGGCGCCGCCCCCGGATAGTCCGCAGGGTTCAACGGGCGCTCGGCCACGGTGAAATATTTCGTCTCGTGGACGAAGCGTGCGAACCGCTCGTTCGTCACAGCGTAAGCGTCCATCCAGAAGCCGTCAACGGTGGCGTGATGGACGGGCGCCTCGTCGGGGTAGAAGTCGCTCGATCCCATCTGAAATGTCCCGCCGGGTACCCAGACCATTCCTGCGTCTGGCGCGGCAGGTGGGGTTGTGCTTGTAACGTCCGTCATCTCCTGCTGTGGTGTCATGGCGCGTTCCTTCCGACAATGCTGATGAGATGCTGGCTATTGGCTATGGACCGCGAATGCGCTTCCAGTCGGGCGCTCTGGTAGCACGGCGTTCGCGATCAGGACGGCGAGTAGAAGCGATCAAGATGGAGTGAGCCTAGCGCCAGGCCACCCCGTATGCGCAGATAGCCCAGCGCGGCGGCAAAGAGTCCGATAACCGGAACAGCCACGCCAGCGCTAGTCATTGGCAAGATAAGCAGCAAGATAGCAAAGGCGATGGTAACCACCCCGGCGAACAGGTATGCGCGCTCCGGTGGTAGCGCAGAGTGATGGGTGGCGCCTTGGCTCGCTGGCAGCTCCCGGCCAAACCGGATGCCTAGATAGGCCTCAGCAATGCCCATCACGCCAGCCCAGGCAACCATCGGGATCTCGGCGACGTGGATTGTGTGGGGCGCTAGGCGGATGTCGGAGAGGCAGACCGCCGCGACGATCACGCCGACAAGGCCTTCCACCAGCAAGACCAGGCCACATAGCCCCAGCCCCACCGCGATCCCGCCGATCAGCGCGACGACTCCATCGACGAGGATGTACGCGCCGAAAGCCGCCGTCACTGTCGTCATCGAGATATGTGATTGCGGGAGCACGATCAGGGCGATGGTTATGGCGGCCATCCCGCGAAGCATCGCAATCCACCACGCGTGCGTTAAGGCGATCATGGCTCATCCCTCTCCATGGGCTTTGATGAGCGCCGATCAAAAAAATGAGAGCGGTTATCCATACTTGGCGGCCGCGCGAGCGGCCACCTGGCTGGCATGCGGCAAGTGTAGTCCGTGCATCATGCGTGTGGATGTACGTGTAAGGAGAAAGTGTAGGGGAGTGAAGCGCGCGTGCCATGGGCCAAAGGATGCAACTCTTGGCGCGACAACAATACCCCTGATGGCGCGCGATATTGTGTTATGGCTGAAGGTTTCGTGACTGGACGACAATCTGATGAAAAGCAACTGAAAAGCAATACTGCAAGACGGATGCATCCTTTAGCGGATTTCGTGAAGCCCTGGCATGATGCATGCTGAAGGGGGGAGCCGGGATGAGGGAGTTCTATAACGTGAGGAGCGAGCTTCGTGATGTGATGTCAGGAAGGGCAAACGCCATGGTCACCAATGCTATGGTCAACGACGATGCTGTAACGATTATGCAGCAAGACCCCATTCAACTCGTTCAAGCAAAAGTGCCGCTCGACTCAGCCGCGGATACGTTCGCGACCCGAGATGCGTGGGGCCGCATACCGATTGCCATCGTACCAACCAGACTGAGCCACATTCGCAATGACCACATGATTGCGGCGATTGCCATAGCGATCCTGGCGGTGCTGGCGCAGACGGCGCTCTCGACCTGGTGGATTGTGCCGGTGATCATTCCGTTAGCCCTCGCCCTCGTCGTCTACGCGCTCTGGAGCTCCTTCTTCGTCTCTATCCCCGAAGGCGCGGCCGGACTGCTGAGCTGGGGCGGCAAGTACCTGCGCACCATCAATAGCGGCATGCACATGGTTCCGCCGTGGGTAGTCGTCTCGCATCTGGTGACCCTGCGCGAGATCCCCTTCGATATCCCAATCGTCGAGGCCCAGACCAAAGACAACGTGCGTGTGACCGTCACATCGCTCTGCACCTTTGCGATCAACGATCCCTATCATTTCGTCTACGCGATCCCCGCCGACGACTTTAGCCAGGTGTTGCACGCCTCCTGCCAGGAGGAGCTGCGCGGGTTGATTCGCCAGGTACGCGCTGAAGAGGTCGTGGATCTCGTGCGGGCGGAGCGGGAAAACCTTGCCGACGCCATCAGCGCGGATGTGGCGCAGTATGGCATCGAGATCGTGAAGATGAAGGTGACCTACGTCCAACTCCCGGAAGAGTTCTTACGGCTGCAGGAGCAGCGGCAACTTGCGCTGTGGCAGCGTGAGGAGCAGGCCGATTCGCATGCGCTCGCGCAGAAACAGCAGGAGCATATCCACCTGCTCGCGCGCCAGGAGTTGACCGCACGTCTCGACCGCGACCGCGATGCGCTCCAGTTGCAAGTCCAGCAGGCAGAGGCCCTCAAACAGGTCTCGAAGCTCGAGGCGGAAGCTGAGGAGCTGCGGATGGCAAAGCTCGATGAACGCCTGCGCACCTTCCCGCGTGCCGCGAAGTACGACCAGGAAGTAGCGCGCCGGACATCTCACGCTCCGTCAACGCCCGCGAGCAGCAGCTTTCCGCGGATTCAGAACACCACCGTCGACTCCGACACCGATCCTGCTGGCTCTAGCGATATCGCCCATCCGTTCGGGGCGCCGAATGCGTTCCAGCATCCCGCGCTGCGCTCCCTGGGGGCCAGGAATATTTCCGGGTAGCTGGGTAGCAGACAGAGGCATGGACGGGCTTTAGCTGGTGGGTCAGCAGAAAGGAAGCTGGAAATGGAGAGACAGCGCCGCTACCTGGCATGGTTATTCGCGGTTGCCGCCGCCATCGCGCTGATGTTCGCCGGGATACGCGGCGCGCAGGGTGGGCTGGACGCGCTCAGGCAGCTCACACTCTTCAAGTTGGCGCCATTCGCGACGGATATGCGCGACTCGCTTGCGCTGGCGGGGATTGCGATTCTGGTGGGAACATGCGCCATCCTCATCGCCCCGTGGCGCGTGTCCATTGTCTATCGCATTGTCTCCAACAAGCACGAGAAGGGGATTAAGGTCCGCGACGTGCAGCCGGGTCTCTCCAACATACATCTCACGCGGATTGATATTCGCGCGCATACGCATGCACGGGCGCACCAACCAGCCTTGCATGACCTACATGGGTACGACGCGCGTGGTAAGCGCACGGCATAACGTCAACGCGCCATTCGCGCTCCCAAGTGTGGAGATGTGGCCCCGCAGCACCGCGACCAGCCCGGCGTGGGCGCGGCGCACCTGGGCCTGCCAGAGCGCCTGCCCCTGGTCACTGGTGAGAAAATCCTATGTGCGAGTCTGGACGAAGTCGTGGACGATGCGCTCCAGCAAGCAGCTTCAAGGCACGTCCTCTAGCGAGTTCGCCCGCTTCAGGCAGCGCCGATGCTCGTCGAGCAGCCAGACCAGCCGTTGGGCTTGTTCTAGGGCCACATGATTCTCCCTCATCATTCGTGTCAGTCTCAGTCCCCGTTTGCTCAGCTACCGTGCTGTGTGCTACATTACGCCAGGCAACGGCTCACTGCATGCCGCTCGTGTGGCATGGCATAGACACAGACCCCACAAGGAGAGAGCCTATGAGGTCGCTTCGGCGCTATTTTTGGCGCTTGCCACTGCACTTGCGCGTGTTGGGCATCGTCGGATTCTTGTTGCCTGTCGCATCGCTTATCTGGATGGTACCCGTGACCGTTACGAATTGGTCGGCTCCAGCGCAGTTGCCATCAGAGGTATATCGCGTGGTGGCTCTTGGGATGAACCTCAGCCTGCTTGGCCTCGCCAGCGTTCTTGTGGTCAGAGTCTACTGCCTGCGCTTTCGCGAACCTGGCGACCGGAAGACATTCCCGCTTAGTTCGTGGCAAAGCCAAGTGCGCCTCATGACACTCCTTGGAGCGTTGCCGCTCTGCGGGTTGGTGGTGGCGCTCATCCTCCCGCCAGTCTTTGCCGTCTACTTCCTTGAACTGCTCATTGCTGTGGTCGCTCTGGCCGTGACGACCGTGAGCTACCGGCGGGCAACGCGCGAAGCCGCAGCCTTGAATTGATGCGCACGCCACAGCCACGGTGATGGCGCAACACCGCTCGCCCTCGACTCCTGCCAGCGCAGGATGGCTGGTAGCTACCCAGCGAGTATCGTATCAAGGTCGTCATCTTCGTTTATGGTCACAATGTGGCGCCTCACTTACCACTGGTAAGTCGCTTGCAAATCTCCGCTGATTCTCGGCGAGTTTCCGCTATGCCCCTGCGTGTGGTGGGGCGCTGTGAGTCACCCGTGTCGCCCGCCGAGACATTTGAGAGGTCGCTGTGATACGGCGGCGCTTTGCTCTTGATAGCAGGGCAGGGCAATTCATCCTGCCCTTATCAGGAGATAGACACGATGGAGAAAGAACTAGAGAAGTCAACTGTGCCTGCTTCGGTCACTACTCCCGTCCGGGTAGCCGAAGATGCAGACGCCACCCGCGACGCGCTACGCCTGCTGCTCGAACTCGAAGGTGAAGAGTATCGCCTCGGCGAGGCCACGAACGCCTACGACGCCCTGATACATCTGCGGACGGCGAAGCACAGCCATATCGTTGTGCCCGACTGAACGATGCCCGAACAATGGTCAATCGGCGTCAGTCTTAGGGAGAAGCCGCATAAGCCACCCCGGCCTGCCCGCCAGATACGCCCCCAGCGCCACGACCAGACCAACGAACAGGCCAACGGCCAGCGTTCCCAGCAGGTTGGCCTGCACCAGCCCTGCCAGTGACGCCACGAACTCACGCGCCGGGCTGGCCGTTATGGCGGCGGGGACATTGCCCAGGACGATCTGCGCCACCAGCATCGCTACGAGGAAGAGCGCGGCTGTCACGCTTCCCAGCAGCAGCGTTTGCCGTCGGTCCGCCGCGAGCCAGAGGGTGAGTATCGCGAGCGCGATCGTCACGAGCGGCAGGACGATCTTCAGCGCGTCCAACAGGGAGACGATGCGTTGCGCCGTCTTGAGGGTATTGCTCTGAGCCAGCGTGATGACGCCAAAATCGGGCGCAAGCTGAACGCCCAGCGCCTGTGCAAGCTCCTGCCGCGCCTGGGCGGGATTTTGTGCGGTTGAGAGGTCGGGAATCGTGGCGCCGAATGGGATGAGGCCAGGAGCCGCCTGTTGCAGACGGCTCAGCGTCGCGGCGAGCACTGGCAGCAGGTCAACCGTCAACGCGCCGTTCGCGCTCCCAAGTGTGGAGGTTTGCCCCCGCAGCACCGCGACCAGCCCGGCGTGGACGCGGCGCACCTGCGCCTGCCAGAGCGCCTGCCCCTGGTCGCTGGCGAGGAAGTTCGCCGTCCGCGTCTGGACGAAGTCATGGACGACGCGCTCTAGCGGGCCAGTGAGAAACCGTCCGTCTACTGGCAGCGCGTTGGCCGTCCGGTTCTGGATGTCGAGCGCGGTGACGACCTGATCGGCGGCGTACTGGCTGACGCTCTTGATGACCTGGGGATCGCTCCCAAGTGGCGCGACCAACGACACGAACCGGTCCGTGTCGAGCATGGTTGCTTCGACCCAGATCACCAGGGTGCTCGCCAACACGCCGATGCACGTCAGAACGACCAGGACGACCGAGAGCCAGGCAGGCAACGTACGACGGCTTGTTGGGGCGCCGGAAGCGCGCGGGGTCGCCGCCTGCTGTTCCGGTTGATGCTCGCTCGCACCGGCCATGCCACACCTCCGACGAGTCAGCGGAATGTCAGGCGCTCGCGGTGGGTGCGGTGATTGCCATCCGCGTGACTACGGTTGTATGGCTGGCTCCGCCCCTGCCGGAGGCGTCGAAGGGACCCCCATGTTGGGCGCATAGGTTCCTGTCCGCTCGGGCCAGTTCGGCTCCAGATTGTACCGCTCGGGCAGGAGTATTTGTACGGCGGCGCCAAACCCGGCGATCACCAGGAAGACCAGCCCCCAGAACCACGAATCGCGTAAAAACGCGCCGACGACACCCCATTGCAGCGATTGCAGCGGGATGCGACCGATTGCGAGCAGAATCCCTGTCAGGATCATGCTTGCCCCAAGCAGCGCGGTCAGCGCGATCACGACCAACCGTGGCACGTTGAGGAGTACGACCAGGGCGCAGAGACCCACGGCCACGACAAGCCCAACGATGAAGAGCACGAAGCCCGTGGTGACGCCTAACCCCGCCAGGAATCCAGTTACGAGTTCATAGGCAAACGCCCCGGCCAGCACGACGACCGCCCCATAATAGAAGAAGTAGGCAATCACCGCGGAGAAGATGCCGACGACGAAGCCGAAGACCCAGCCGCTGATGGTGGCCAGGAAGCCCCCGCCGAATAGCCCCTGAATGGCCTGGGCGGTGACCACGAAGCCACCGAAGAAGCCGATGATTGGCAGCACCAGGACGAAGACCCGGAAACCAGCGAAGCAGAGCGCCAGCCCGATGAGGATCTGCAACAGGGCCGCGAAGACGATCTGGAAGAACATGTCTCTCACCCCCCAAATAGAGTATCTAGGGGCATCTGGCGCGTGTGTGCGCTAGTGACCAGACGCCCCATTTTGATCCGCTGCATGATCGCTATCCGAAGAGCTTGCCACCAGTGAGCTGATTGACGACCGTTTTCATGCGATTCGAGGAGATGGCGAAACCGATGCCATTAGCCGCGACTCCGGTCGAAGGCTCGACCGCCGCCAGCGTCGGGATACCGATCAGCTGCCCCTTGAAGTTGACCAGCGCCCCACCGCTATTGCCCGGATTGATCGGCGCGCTCGTCTGGATGAGGCCGGTAATCGTGAAGCGCTTGCCATCTACCATCTCAGCCGCCTGGCGATTGAGCGCGCTGATGATACCGGACGTGGCCGATTGTTCGAGTCCCAGCGGGCTGCCGACCGCGAGGGCAAACTCGCCGACAACCACCTCACTGGAATCGCCAACCGCTATCGGCTTGAGGTCGGTCGCATTGACCTTCAGCACCGCCAGGTCTTCGGATGGCGCCTCGCCGATCAGCGTGGCGGGGATCTGCTGACCATTCGCCAGCAGCACAGTGTAGGTGGAGAGGCCGTGAACGACATGGCTGTTGGTCACGATGTAGCCGTCGGAGGTGAGGATCTCGCCCGACCCAACACTTCCGCCCGTGAGGCCGCCGCGCCCCTGTATCTGCACGACCGAGGGATCGACGCTACGGATGACGTTGATAGTGGCCGCCTCGATGTCCGTGCCGGAGGGGGCCGACGATGTGGATGCGCCGGTGTTCCTCCCGGTTAACGTCCCCAGCCCAAAGATGAGCCCGAAGAGCACTGCCGCGCCGAGGGCAATCCAGAGCGGCCGCCAGGAATGGCGGTGCTCCGCGCGTTGGGCGGCCTGCGATGGCGCGTATGGCGTAGTTGTCGGTGGCGTGGCTTGGGTGGCTTGTGGCGTAATGGGTGGCGTGGTCGGAGGGTTTGCGCTGGTAACAGGCATACCGTTCACTGGCATATTCGTAGAAGCGGGAGAAGTTGGAACGTTGGAGGCGCGTGGATCCCTGGTATTGTCTTGCATATACTGGCTCCTGGCTTGGCTCCTGGCCGGGACGTTCTGCAGCCTCCTCAGCGTTGCCTCACAGCGCGGACTCCAGAAAGCCCTGTTGAATGACAGTCTGTGGCTCTACAGGTGAAGGTACCCCGACGCCTCACACATGATGGAGCATCACGCATGAGGCGTCGGGCAGATACGCAGACATCGCTGGCCATAGTGTACGAGACGGTGGCGCCTCTTCCACCGTCTGCCGGGTGAGTCCCTACGAGGTGTTTTGTTGCTGTCCAAAGTAACGACGCGCGCCTATCCCGGGGGAGAGCATCGACATGGCGCCTGTGTCACTGATTCGACGGGTTGGGCGCTCGTGATCGCCTGTTGTGGCGCACGCTCACCCTGGAGGGAGGATAGCGCCTCACCTCGACATCTCACCTCAGGCATGAAGTTCATACCCAAGATTCGGGCCTATACTTGGTTTATGCTGGTTGGATTCTGGGGGATTTCAGTGTCGAGTCCGCATCTGTCGACGCTGGGTTACGGCCTGGCGCGTTGACCGAACCGTCCCGTATGCACGCCAAAGGAGAAGGAATGACATGAGCGATCTGGTTGCCATCACCTACCCGGATATCAATCAGGCTCAGAAAACACTCGATACGCTGAAGCGTATGGTGGTCGAGCACCTACTCGACCTGGATGATGCCGTCTGTGTCACCAAGGATAGCAATAGCGCAATCGATCTGCATCAGATGATCAACCTGCCCGCGGCTGGCGCGGCGACTGGCGGCGCGACTGGCGCGCTCTGGGGAACGCTGATCGGCCTGCTCTTCCTCTCGCCACTCGCGGGCGCGGCCATTGGGGCGGCAGTTGGCGCTGGCACGGGCGCCATTGCGGGGAAGATGAGCGACTATGGCATTGACGATAATTTCGTCAAAGAGCTGACGGCCCATATGCCGCCGAATAGCTCGGCCATCTTCGTGCTGGTGCGCAATGTGACGGTAGACAAGGTGGTCCCGGAGATCAGCAAATATGGTGGCACGGTGCTGCGCACCTCGCTCTCGGACGACGCGGAAGAGCGCCTGCGGGCAGCGCTTGCGCAGCGATCAACCGCTGGCGCGCCGCCCGTCGCGATGCCACCGACGGCCACCGATGCGCCTTCGCAGCAGGCGTAAGCCCACCTGAAGACGGCATAAACAACATGGGAGGCATCGTACAGCGCGATGCCTCCTGCGAATACTAGCAGCCGCGTATCTCAAATATGCGCCCTGCCAAACGATTGCGAGGCCCGAGATGGGACTTGGACCGGTCGAATACGTCATGATCGAGTTTCCGAGCACGACCGCGATTGGCGACATCGAGCCTGCGCTTCAGGAACTGGTGTCCTCAGGAACCGTCCGCATTATCGACCTGATATTTATCAGAAAAGACGCGGATTGTCACGTCCAGGCGTTGGAGGTTGACCAGCTCGATAGCGTCAGCGCTCATCGATATGAGGAACTTGACGCCGAGATCGACGACCTGGTGAATATGGAGGACATCGCAATTGCGGCGGCGGAATTGTCGCCTGATAGCATCGCGGCAGTGCTGGTCTGGGAGGACGCCTGGGCCAAACGGTTCGCGGAGGCGATGCGGGCGGCAGGCGGGCGCATGGTAGAAAACGAGCGGATCCCCAGCGCCGTCGTCGAAGCGGCGATGCGGGCAAGCGTGGGAGCGGACGCGTAGAGCATGCGCGGCGATAGAGAGGACGAACCCGGCTATGATGCGACGACGTGGAGCAGTAGGACGGCGCGGTCCTGGCCTGCTTGGGACAATGGCGCAAACCGCGGTAATCGCGGGAACGGCTACGGCGGTCTCCAAAGGGGTCAGCGGCTCGATGGATCAACGTGCCGCGCAACAACAAGCGGCGCAGCAACAGCAGCAACAGACGGCGTTTGACGCGGGCTTCCAGCAGGCTCAAGCTCAGCAAACGCAGCAGGCGCAGGCTGCTCGGGCCGCACAGACCGCTGGCCCGGCCACGAACACCGACGCGATGATCTCGCAATTGCAGCAGTTGGCCGAGCTACAGAATCTGGGAATACTGACGCCCGACGAATTTGCCCAGCAAAAGGCGAGGATTTTGGCAAACGCGAGCTGACGGGCCTCTCGCTCTGGTTCTGGTTCCCCCTCCCACTTCAGGGGGCTGGCGCGCGAGGCGAGGATACGAGCCTCGGAGCACGCGACAAGCGTGCGTAGCGCCAGCAGCCTGCAGGGCGGAGGTCAGGGGGAGAAGGCAGTCGCCAGAGGCGGACCCCTTCCGGCCTTCGGCCACCCTCCCCCAGCTTATGCTGGGGGAGGGACTAGGCGACCAGTGCGGCGGGTGGCGACAGAGATTCTCTGCCTCTGGTCTCCCCTCCCCTCGGAGGAGTGGGGCTGGGGGTGAGGTCTCGCTGGATACCTCAAGACGGTATTGGCCGCCTGCTAGGTCGTGGCAAGCGGGATGGTGAACCAGAAGGTCGAGCCTTCGCCCAGCACGCTTTCGAGCCCAACCCTGCCCCCCATCTGTTCGACCAACTGGCGACAGATGAACAGGCCAACGCCAAGCCCCTCGGCGCTATAGCTGCTGGACCCGCTAGTGCGGTAAAAGCGCTCCCACACGCGCTGCTGACTCTCTGGGGCGATGCCGATGCCGTGATCGCAGACGGCGATTCGCGCCTCGCCGTCGCCGCGCTCCAGCCGTACCTCGACTGGCTGGACGTTTGGCGAATACCTCAACGCATTGGAGAGATAGTTGCTAACCACCTGGGTGACCCTATCCGCATCGGCAACTACAGGAACAGCCTCCGTAGGTGATTCCAGATGGATGATCCGCCGCCGCCACACCAGGCGCTGGCCAGCAACCGTGTCATGCACGATTTCACCAAGGTCGCACCGCACCGTATGCGTCTCAGCGACGCCGACGCGAATGCGGGTCATATCGGCAAGATCGGAGAGCAGGCGCTCCGCCATGTTGGCATTGCGGTCGGCCAACGCGAGCGCCGTTGTCGCGCGCGCGACATGCGCCGATGTGGAGTCGCTGGCAACCATGCGGCTGTCCGCCACCCGTTTGAGCTGGCGCTGGGCGATCTGCGCGCCGAGTTTCATCGTGGTGAGCGGCCCACGCAGCTCGTGGACGATCTGCATGAGCGCCGCCTCGGTGTTTTCGCTATCCCGGCGGAGCTGCCCTACGGTGTTGGCCCAGGCCTCGCGCTCGTCCATCAGGCGCCCATGATCGAGCGCCAGCGCAACCAGATGCGCCAGCGCGCGTGTCCTCAAGAGGACATCTGGCATGACGCCCTTGCCAAACCGGAACTCGACAATCAACGCGCCCAGCCGTCGCTCGCTGACCAGCAGCGGCAGCGCCAGGCGGACGACTCTGCGGGTGGTAGAGTCGGGAATAAAGGTGTCATCGCCCTCACGAACTGCATGCAGCCCCGTCGAACGAGAGCGGGAGATGGACTCATTGCCCGCCTCGAGATCGGGAATGTCGGCGCTTAGCTGCTTCCACCAGGCGGATACGCGGCCCGGAGCAACGCCAGCCGTGGCGACCAGGCGTGGCCGTCTGGCGCGCTCTGCGCGCAAAACGATTCCTACGGTCTCGCAGTAGAGGGTGTAGCGGACCAGATTGGCAAGCCACGTTGCGAGGCCAGTCTCGTCGCGCCAATCGTCGGCGCCAACCAGTGTTGTCTGGCGAGGATTGGTGGGCATGGCAAAACCTGTCCCTCCCTGTACCCATCGTTCCTGGTCTCTGCTCGCATGCATACCACACCTCCCGGGGTTGATCGTTAGAGGGGCCAGTCCGCGTACACGGTATGACGGTGAACGCGCGAAGGAGGCACGTCGCGGCGCTCGATGAGGATGCGCCCAACGCTGTCCCTGCTCCGCGGCCAGAGCTTCTCGCTACAGCGCGCCACTTCAGCCGAAGGGAAGCTCCCGCCGCACTGCTCACTCTAAAACGAGAATCGCTGCTCCGCATGCGCCTAAGGTTGCAAAACTGAAGTGGCGGGTTATTGCGAGAAAAACCCTTATGGTGATGCCGTTGCATGTGATACAGTAGAGACTACACCTTAGTTTGTCACAGGAAAACAGCCTGTTTGCATGTACTAACAGGATCAACGTACAACCATCTTGACAGCATTCCTTCTATACCTGTGCGTCGACTGGCCAGGCCAATAGATGGCAAATGGTATCCATGGGGGAAATTCTCGGCAGGCAGAGTGGTCGCGCAACGTGTTGTATGGGTGTAGATGTTCGGAGGAAGGCGGCGCTGCGTCGCGAAGGTGTAGATGTATCTGGCTGAGTGCGTTTGACGTTCCTCATGATAACGTGGCGTGACAAGGTGGTGTATGTGGCGCCGGTCAGGGGTGGTGTGGGCTGGGGTATTGGCGAACCCGCGGGGCCGAGCGTAGGACCGTACGGTATGCGACAGCGGCTTCTTCGAACCTTCGCAGTTGGATGAGGCCCATACATTCGCTCGAACGAGCGCGACCCCAAGGATCATCGCGACAGTGCCCCACCACGAAAGAGGCGGATGATGGTGCGAATCCTGGTGGCGGAAGACCATGAAGTCATGCGGCGTGGCCTGCGTGATTTACTCCTGGAACACCAGGGATGGGAGGTGTGCGGGGAGGCGCGCAATGGGCGTGATGCGCTCGATCTCGCCGTCCAGTTGCACCCCGATGTCGCCGTGGTTGATATCGCCATGCCACTGCTCAACGGCCTGCAAGCTACACGCCACATTCGCAAGCAATCGCCTGATACCGAGGTGCTCATTTTTACCCAGTACGAGAGCGGCCAATACGTGCAAGAGGCGCTTCGTGTGGGCGCGCATGGATACATCCTCAAGTCCGACGCGGCATTGCATCTCATGGACGCAGTCGAGGCGCTTGCCAGACACGAGCCGTTCTTCTCGCCGAGCATCTCGAAAACGATCCTGAGCACATTCTTGAACACGGAAGAGCAGAAACATGACGAAGAGGCGTTATCCACGCTGACGGCGCGCGAGCACGAGGTGATGCTGATGCTTGCGCA
Source organism: Ktedonobacterales bacterium (assembly GCA_036273675.1). Taxonomy (GTDB): domain Bacteria; phylum Chloroflexota; class Ktedonobacteria; order Ktedonobacterales; family JADMIN01; genus DAHUXT01. Next base: position 16,377 of record DASUHD010000179.1, read on the forward strand.
GGGCAAGAAGAACCGCGATGTGGCTGATGTCCTGATTATTGCCCCAAATACCGTCATCACCTATCGCGCCAAAATCATGAAAAAGCTGGGCGTTTCTTCCATTGCGGGGCTAATTCTCTTTGCCGCGCGTAACAAGCTGATTGTATTCTGAAGATGTAGGCGAGACACGTGGTATACGCAATATCGTGTAACGAGCATGCAAAATTGTCCTCCACCCATACTATGGAAATCGACATAAAAGTACTACAAAAGCGGTATAGAAGTTCCAGTTCACTGGTGCTATAGTACTGGTGCGCTCACGAGGCGCCGATACCTTTGTGCAAGGGCATCGTCGCTCCTCCGTCGAATGGCTAACGTACCTGGTATAACAGTGCGTCAGGTGTGTCAATCGACAATGCGTCTAATGCCTTAGTCTTATCGGTTAACCCCCTCCCAGGGCGCCAGTTCTCGGCGTTCGCGTACCATCATCGGGTACCCCTGGGAGAGATTCACAGGCCGTCGCAAGGGTCCTGGAACAGCCACACCTGTGGCAATAGTAGCACAAGAGCCTGGAGAGTACTTCCCGCGCTTCCTTGTAATTGGATGGATCCCAACACTTACTCAGGACATGGGACGGAAGACGGGATAGGATACAAGCGGTGATCGTCTCGCTGCCCCTACGGCAAAGAGATGCTGAGAGATGCGGCGTCATGTCCGTATCTCTCAGCATTGGCGAGGCGCTCGTTGTGGCGGCAGTTCATACGTCGTTGCGACCCAGCAAGCCGACGTAGCCGAGATGAGACTGCCGCGATGCTAGTACGGCGCTCGTGTGGTGGGACGCCGTAGCTGCTGACTCTCCTCCAGGAATCTCTGTGTTACCCAAGGGAGGAGACGAACCATGGGTAGCCCTCTAATCACCGTGCAGCATGGGCATGTGAATGCGCCGATTGAAGTAGGCTCCGCCGAGTGGTTTGTCTGGCTCGACCGCATTGATGCCTTTGCTGTTGAGGAACACGATATCTCGTTCATCGCACAACGCGTGCATGACGGAGTGTCAGCCTTGTGGCTGGCCTTCTGTGCCATCGAAAATGAGCCACGCTGGGTGGTGTTGGGCTCGGCAGCGGAACTCACACGCGAGCGCCTGCGGACGGCGGCGCATCAACTCGCGAACGGGGATACGGTCACCCCCGCGTTTCAGGTGGAACTAGACGGCGAGAGTGGACCTGTGCCGCATTTGCCTGACTTGCCCGTCACCAGCCTGGACCTCCTCGTGACCAAGCTAGAGATGCCCCTTGTCGATCACAGGACGCTCGTTCGCACGCGAGCCATCGAGCGCATGGACCAGGCGCTTGCGTATCCCGTCACCATTATCAATGCGCCGTCTGGCTATGGTAAGTCAACGCTCGTGGCGGCGTGGGCAAGGGAGACTTCGGCGCGGGTCGCATGGCTGCTGCTGGATGAGAACGACAATGATCCAACACGCTTCGCTACCCATCTGCTGGCCGCGCTTGACCGGGTTGTTCCTGGCCTGCTTGCGGCCGGATTGCGCTATGTGAAGAATGCGCGGAAGCATCTCGTCGATGTCTCGCTCATCTCCCAACTCATCAACGTCCTGACCTCAACCGAGGACCACATTGTGCTCGTCCTCGACGATTACCACACGATCAGCCGGGATAACGCGGTGATCCATACCGCGATGAAGTACTTTGTCGAGTACCTTCCCGCACAGATCCATGTCATTCTGCTGACGCGCACGTGCGTTCCTTTGACCACCGCGCGGATGCGTGTCGCGGGGCGTCTGCTTGAGTTGCGGATCGAAGACATGCGCTTCACGGGCGACGAAGCGCGAACATTTCTGGAGCGCAAGACAGGCGAGGAAATTGCGCCCGAGGCGTGCGCGCGGATTCACCGCCGCACCGAAGGCTGGGTGGCCGGGTTGCAGCTTGCCGCATTCGCGCTCGAAGATCCACACACGCCCGCCGAGAGCGTGGCGGACCTTCTGAGCGAGAATCGCAATGTGGTCGATTTCATCGCCGATGAGGTGCTCACACGACTGCCGCGGATCGTCGGCGAGAATGTGTTGTGGATGGCCGCGCTGGACCAGTTCTGTGTCGCGCTCTGCGACGCGCTGCCGGGGATCGATGACTGCCAGACCACGCTGGAGACCCTGGAGCGCGAGAATGCGTTTCTGGTCCCGGTCGATAACTCGCCTGGCTGGTATAGATTCCACAGGCTCTTCAGGGAGGTGCTGTGGAACCGGCTTCAGCGGACACATAAAGAGGATCTGGCCGAGCTATATTGCCAGGCGGGCGCCTGGTATGAGGCCCATGGAATGACGCGCGATGCTGTTCACTATGCGTTGTGGGCGAACGACGAGCACGCGGTTGTGCGCATCGTGCGCGATTTCGCTAATCGTGTGTTCGAGAGCGGATCCTCTCCGACCGAGCTACAAGCGTTGGCGCAATGCCTCGACCTCGTTCCAGCGGATGTCATACAGAGGCATCCGCAACTCTCGCTGATACAGGCGCAGATGTTTATACAATCGGGCGATCTCAGCGAGGGCGAAGAGTGGCTGGAAGCCGCCGATTTGCTCATCTCATCGCAGAGTATAACCGCAGAGAATGACGCGCCTGCGTCTGACGATCATCTCCGCATGAAGCAAGAGATCATCCAGGCCCGCGACATCATCGCTCGATTGCGCGAGGGAGGCTCCTTCGCTGGCCATGGGCAAACACCGCTGACGCACCCATCGCACCCATCGCAGGCGGGCCAGCCACGCGCCATCGCATCACCCAGGTCATCACCCAGGTCATTGCCCATGCCGCCGCGAACTCATCGCACGTCCCTGCATAGCGAGGCGCATGCGCATCATTCATCTACGGCCCCGGAATCTCCGGTCATGTACGAGCGGGTCACCGCGCGCGAAAAGGAGGTCCTGGCGCTTCTTGCCCGTGGCGACCGTAATAACGAGATCGCGGAGGAGTTGACTATCGCCCTCGCGACCGTGAAGCGTCACTTGAGCAATCTCTACCGCAAGTTGCAGGTGGACAACCGCACACAGGCGGTGTGGCGGGCCTGGACACTCGGTTTGCTAGAGGATCTTCCCGAGGAGAGCGCGAATACGTTGGCGCCAGATGACGACCAGCCTCAATCGGGTGATCGCAGTATGCCCCGGTGGGACCACTTCCCCAGCAACGGCCACGCCCAAGGCAATAACTATGCTCCTGGCGTCTCGCCGGGATAGTCTATAGTCCATGTGTCAGCTAACCCGCTCTCATGTCCCGCGGACGAGCGCAATGGTATGGATTCACTCGGCCAACTACTCCACAGCATGATGAGGCGCGAGACGTGAGACTGCGGGTTGGGAGGAAAGCGGCTATCCATTCGGAGGCGGCCGAGTGTTCAGGGTTATACAACTTTTGGCCCATGCGACTGGCACGATTGTATCGTCTCGTTAGGGTCTGGACGACTGAAGCACATAGCGTTGGATCGGAGGTGGAAGCAAGAATAGCGTATCACGATGGCCCGGTAGTAGGAGGTGAATCATTTTGCGACTCCTGAATCGCGTCACATTCCATGAATCGTGGCAGCACAAAAGGAAGTCCATTACCCTTGCTATAAGCCAGAAGATTCGGGGAGTCTCCCTGAGTCAGTTCCGTAGTGTCATACAACACATAGCGGACATAGCGGCGAGCCGGGCCGCGTATGTCGCTGTGTTGGTTGCGGCCGCCTACTTTCTTGGCGCGCAGTTCGGCTTTTCGCTGCGTTTCCCCTCGTCTCCCCTCTCGGTGATCTGGCCGCCCAATGCCATCCTGCTTGCCGCGTTTCTGCTTACACCCACCCAGATGTGGTGGTCGATACTCTTGGCGGTGTTGCCAGCGCATGTGATTGTGGAGCTTCAGAACGGTGTAGATTTCTCGACAACCCTCGGGCTTTACGTGACCAATTGCGGCCAGGCATTGCTTGGCGCGGCTGGCATACGTTTTGTGTTTGGCGAGTCCCATCGACTGAACAGTCTGCGGCGCATTGTCGTATTTGGCCTGTGCGCGGCCATTGCCGCACCGTTCATCGTCTCTTTTCTGGATACCGCTGTCGCTGTGCTCACCAACTGGGAGATGCACAATCGGTTCGCGCTGCACTGGGAGGAGCGGTTTGTCTCGAACGTGTTGACGATCCTCATCCTCTCACCAGTGATCCTGGTCGTCGCGAACTGCTGGCGTGACTGGCTGCCCAAGGCGACGCCGCGCCGCTGTGTGGAAGCCGCGGCGCTCACTATCTGCGTGCTGGCGGTTGGGGCGCTTGTCTTTGCCACGGATGTCATCGCGACCACCGGCCAGAGCGCCTTTTTGTTCCTGCCCCTTCCGTTCCTGATCTGGGCGGCCGTGCGCTTCGGCATTGGCGGGACCAGCCTATCGCTGCTTGGCCTCGTGCTGCTCTCGACAGGCTGGAATACTGAGGCGGCGCATGGTCCGTTCGCCGCGCCCACGCCAGCCACCTCGGTGCTCGCGCTTCAGCTCTTCCTCATCTCGCTCTCCGCGCCCATGTTGCTGCTTGCGGTGTTGATCGATGAGCGTAACCGCACGGCGGCGGAACTGCGCCGGAGCCAACAGCAGTATCGCGATCTGGTGGAGACGCAGACGGAGCTCATCTGTCGCTATCGCCCCGATGGCACGTTGACATTCGTCAATGAGGCTTACTGTCGCTACTTTGGCGCGACACGCGAGGAGCTTTTGGGCCAGAAGTTCTTCGATCTGCTGCCTCCAGAGGCAAGCAAGAGAGCACAGCAAGCGTTGGGCCGCTTCGCGCGCAATCTCTCGACCGTCAGCGACGAGCATACCGTGGCGCTGCCCGATGGAACAACCGGCTGGCAGCACTGGACGGAGTATCCCATCTTTGATCCAGATGACGACTTCGTGGAGATTCAGGCGATTGGGCGCGATATCACCGAGCGGAAGCGCGCCGAGCAAGAGGTGATGCGGTTGGCGGGGCATCTGCTGCGCGCGCAGGAGGACGAGCGGCGGCATATCGCGCGCGAGCTGCATGATGGGACAGCCCAGACGCTGACAGGCATCGAGTTTACTTTGGGACGACTCCACAAAGGGCTTCTCGACGAGACCATGGACAGGGCAAAGGCCATTCAACTGGTGGCCGAGGGCTGCGAACTGGCTGCCGACGCCGTCCAGGGAACTCGCTCGCTCTCATACCTGCTACACCCTCCCGAGTTGGAGCATATCGGCCTTGCGGAGGCAATCCAGGCATACGCGGATGGCTTCACCCGCCGGAGCGGCATCGCCGTCGCGGTGGAGGCGCCGCACGATTTCCCCAGACTCGACCAGGATGCCGAGATCGCCCTCTTCCGCGTTGTGACGGAATGCCTTACCAATGCGCTGCGACATTCCGACAGCAAGCGGGCGTACATACGCCTCTCCGCTCATCTGGGCTACGCCGCGGTGCGCGTGCGAGATTACGGTCAGGGGATGGATCCAGGCGTCGCGCGGCCAGTGGATGGAGATTTGGGCGCGCTCAGCGTGGGTATTCCTGGTATGCGGCAGCGCATGCTGGAGTTCGGCGGGCGGCTCAATATCAGAACCGGAGCGAGTGGAACGCAGATTACCGCCATCCTTCCGGCGCACTCTTCGCCAGCGAGCCATACGCTTGTTCCCGGCGCGCTCGACGCCAATGCGCTCGACGCCAATGCGCTCGACTCCGAGCCGCTCGATGCTGGCGTCACCCTCTCAAAGGCGCGATAGCCACATCAAGGTGACCACGCTCCGTACGCGTCAAGGGCGAGGCCAGGCTCCTCCGGGGGAGGAGAGAATACTCCCCCTTCGGTCTCGCCCTGTGAATGGGGACAGAGGGTGCGCTGCTGCCTATAGTGCATCTATGCGCGCCATGTCGGCAGGCGACACTCCGCCCGCTTCCGGGCAGGCCTCACGAGCGGCGTCGATGGCTGGAGCGGGGCTGGAAATCTCTTCGATCACGAGAAGACGGAATCTTTGTCTACATCAGAAAAGGAGACATGACATGGCGGAAGCCACGAACCCAATGGACGCGAATGCTGCGAATGCCATGCATGCGGCAAGCGCCCCGCCGAGGGCGCAGGCAACCCCCGTCGCGACCACTCGTCCCGGCTTGGTGACGTTCGCTGGCGTGATGATGTTCATTCTCGGCGGATTTCAGTTGACGTGGGCGATTGTCGAGTTCAGCAATGCCGCCTGGCTCTCGGGTACGGTCTATGGCACCTTCAATGGCTACCTGTGGCTCTGGGCGATTCTGGACCTGCTGCTGGCGGGGGTCTCGTTCTATGCTGGCTACGATATTCTTCGTGGCGGCACGTTCGGCTACGTCTATGGCGCGCTCGTCGCCGGGCTGAGCGCCATTCGCTGGTTCTTCTACCTTCCGGCGGCGCCAGTGGTGGGAATTGTCGTCATCGCGCTCGACATCCTCATCATCTACGGACTCGTCGCCAATTCAGACTATTTCCGCGAGAGTCCCGCGGCATAACCCGTGACATAACACAAGCCCCGGCGCGACAACCGCATAGACGCTTCAGCATGACCCCGGATACGGCGTAGACCGTGTTCGGGGCATTTTGTCTCCCCCGTCTCCCGTCTCCCCTCTCTTGATGAACGGCCAGTTTTTCCTATAGCTTGCTTGATCGCAATGATATCCTATCCAAAAGGGTGGGCTATCACCTCACCTCTGGGCCAGATAGTGCATTGGAATCATCATAGATCATCCTGGCCGACAAGACGGAGTGACACATATGCATTATCAGGTCGTGGCAAAATCTGGCGAATCTTCTGGCGCCTGGGACTACTACCCGTACTGGGCGCCGGTCCGCGAAAAAAGCGCGGCGGAGCGGCTGGCCAGCTATGCCGCTCAAAGTGGCTATGAGGCCGCCATTCTCCAAAGTGTGACGCCTCAGATGCTCGAGTACGTCGCGGTAAGAGTGGTGGAGCGGCAAGATACCGATCTGTTGCCCGCGCTGCGGTATCTGCCGGGGGCGGCCGCGGCGCGCATGAGCGGCAGACAGCAGCGTGCCGTCGAGACGGCGTTTCGGCCCTCGTCCGTGCTCGATCCCTACACGGAGGGCGCAGACAAGGCAGAGTTGGACGCCCGGCGCCTCAACGCGGAGCTTGGCCCTGGTGGCGATATTCTGCGGCAGCGAACAACCATACGCCGATATCTATCACTGCCATTGCGCATGGATATCATCAGCGCCTGGCTGCGGCTCCGGGAAAAGGTCATCATCGGGGCGGTTGGCGGCGACAATGATGGAGTGGCGGACGGAGATGGAGCGGGCGACCCACGCGACGCGCACGCCCCCTCTACAGAAGCGCCTGAGAAGCGGGCTTAGGAACGCCTGAACGCCGCTCAAGACGCTTGTATTCGCAGGGGAATGGTACACCAGAAGGTCGCGCCTTTGCCCACCTCACTCTCGACCCCGACCTCGCCACCATGCTGCTCGACGATGAGCCGACTGATGTAGAGGCCGAGCCCCAAACCGGCATCACACCCGCTCTGGGGATGGATATCCGGCGCTTGATAGAAGCGTTCCCAGATCTGCGACTGAACGTTGGGCGCCAATCCTGGCCCCTGGTCGCGCACCGAGATGCGCGCTGCGCCTTCCCTCACGCGCACGTCCACCCGGATCGGCCTGGAGTCGGAAGAATACTTGCAGGCGTTATTCAAGTAGTTGGTAAGCACCTGCGCAATGCGCACAGGATCGGCCTGGATATAGATCTGGCGCGGCCCCTCTACATGCAGGCGCAGCCGTCGCGAAGGGTAGAGTTGGCGGTGGTCCGCCACCTGGTTGCGTACTAGCGTGACGAGATCGCACCACTCGGGATGCATGACCAGTCTGCCGGTGCGCGCATGCGTCACTTCGAGCAGATCAGCGACCAGGCTGCCAAGTCTACCAGCGGCTCGTTGCGCGGAGTCGAGGGATTCCCGCAGGGAGGTTAAGGTCGGAGCGGATGTCTGCTCGCCCTGGGGCATGCTGGCGCTCAATTTACGCTCGGCGAGGTAGAGCTGCCCCTGGAGCACAGTCAGTGGCGTGCGGAACTCGTGTCCAGCCAGCGCGATAAACAGCTCCATCTGCCGTGACGCCTCGCGTGTTGTCAATTCGCGCGTTGTCGCCTCGGCCCGCTCGCGTATCGCCTGATCGCGTTCGTCCTGGAAATTCCGCTGCTCCACCGCTAGCGCCGCCATGTGGGCCACCGCCCTGGCGAGCGACAACTCTTCCGTGGTGAAGTGATGCGCCCACATCCCATAGTCCAATCGCACGATGCCTTGTAGCCGACCCATCGAGCGTATTGGCGCAAGCAACCAGTTTGCCTGCGCGGACTCGTTGGAGGAATCTGCCTCCATGACTATGACTTCATCGCGGTAGATGCGGCTGATAAGCGAAGGGTCGAGGTGTTCCGCAAAGCGGCCTCCGAAGCGCGCCATGCGCCCATGAGGCTGCTGCCATGCCAACTCGATAAATGGCCTTTGGGCCACCACCGCAAGCGGTTCTAGTGTCTGAGTCTCCACGTTCAGCGCCAGTATGCTCACCGTCTCGCATCTGAATAGCGCCATCGCTTGCTCCGCCAACGTATGGGCGACGGTGCTGGCGTCCGCGCTACCAGCTTGCGCGGTGGGAGTCGTGAGCGCATGCGCCATAGCCAGCAGGCTTTCTAATGGACGTTGCGGTCGCTGAGAGGGGCCTGTTTCACGCTCATGGTGGGATACTCGCGGGGTGATGGCATATGCGGAACCCAGTGTCTTCTTACGTCCGCCTTTTTCCAGTTTATGAGCGGTGATGTCGAGCCGCTGAATCAGCGCGCCCGGCTGGCCATTCGCCAGCGGCGTGGCGGTCAACTGGAACCATCGCTCGCTGGCGGGCGATACGCGTGAGGGATAAGGATATTCCAGCGTGAAGAGCGAGCGCTGCCTGGCCAACACCTCGCGGATACCCTGATAGGCTTGCTGGGCTACGTCTTCGTGCGGCCCAAAGGCCGGGCGGCTCACGTCGAAGTAGTTCAAGCCGAGGCCACTCTCGGGAAACGTGGCGGCGCCATCCTCGGCGGCGAACCGTCGCCAGGCCTCGTTGACAGCGATGATACCGCCCTCCCTATCGAGGATCGCGGCCTGCCAGGGCAGCGCGGCGAGCAGGTCGGCGCCGCCCATGCCGTGGTGCGTGGGCAGTGTTTTGAAGGTGGGTCTGGTCTTGAGGCGCCTGGTCGAATAGATGCGCTTGCTGTTGAGTAGCATCTGACCCCTCCTTACCCTTCGAGCAGATCCTCCGGACGCGAACCGGAAAAACTGCCCGACATGCGGCCCTTGCCCAATTGGGTTGTCACTCACGGTTCGGCCTGGTATGTTTCCACGCCCGGCTCGAATCAGATGGTGTTGGGTCACGCCCAATCTACTTCACAAGAGTGTGAAGAATACAAGGCCTACAGCAGGGCGCAGGCGAAAAATGGGCCTGCCTACATCCTTTCCTTGCCCATAGGAAAGGAAATACACAAGAGATTCGCGAACGAATCGGCAAGGGTTGCAACTTTCGGCGCATGCGCCCCATGTCGATGTGCTGTTACACTCCTCATCCTGGGGATAGCTCGTCAAGGTGGGGGATCGAAGAAGGGCAACGCCAGCTTGGTTCCTCGCTCGGGTCACACCCAACATGACGGCGTCCCACATCAGCGACGGCGGAGAAGGAGGTTGCCAGATGACAGGTCCCATGGGAGAGCTTGGCCGTATGCGTCTGATGATCGTCGATGACCATGTGGTTCTGCGACGTGGTGTCGTCGCCTCACTCTCAGATTTTGATGACATCGAGGTGGTGGCCGAGGCAAGCAGTGGGGAAGAAGCGCTGGAGCTATGCCAGAGGATTCCGGTGGATGTTGTGCTGATGGACCTGTTGATGCCGCCAGGAATGAGCGGGGTGGAGGCCATTCAGGCATTGCATGACGCCTACCCTGATGTGCAGCTGATCGCCTTTACCAGTTATCGTGACGATTCGCTGGTGGAGGAGGCGCTGCGAGCGGGGGCGATTAGCTATCTGCTCAAAGATGTATCGCCCGATGATCTCGCCAAGGCCATCCGGCTGGCGGGCCAGGGAATGCCCGTCCTCGCGCCTGCGGCAACACAATCCCTGGTCCATGCGCTGGCGCAGCGACATCCCAAGCTGGGGTATGACCTGACCGACCGCGAGCGGCAGGTGCTCGCCCTGCTGACCGAGGGCCTCTCGAACCACGATATTGCCGAGCGCCTGGTCATCACGCCTGCCACGGTGAAGTTCCACACGCGCAGTATTCGCCACAAGCTTGGCACCACCAGCCGGACCGAGACCGCTATTCTCGCCTTACAGAACCATCTCATCCCGGTTGGATGAGCGGCATCAGTTCGTTCGCGTCATCGCGTCATCGCGTCATCGCGTCATCGCGTTATCGCGTTACCGTGTCGGGCAAGGGGCTTGCGCCACTCAGGCGCAGGCCTTTCGGTATGGCGTCCATCACCGTTGTAGCTGGGGTTGTACCTGTCCGCAAGGGGGTGTACGCAACTAGCCTCTAATACACTCCTTGTACCCGTGGTTCTCTCCCGATCCATGCGATACACTCCGAGACAGCATTGAGGAGTGGGATTTCTGCTGGGCTGTGTTCATCCTACGCGACGTCAGCCTCGTTCATCCAGCCGCCGCCAGATGCCCGCCACAGACCGAACTGCCCGCCACCGGATGGCGCCAACCTCTGATGGAACGGGCAAGGTTCACCGGACGCGTCGGCCACTGGATGCGTCGCCTGAGCGCCTACGTACAACAGAGTCGCTAGATGACTCAGGTGGGAGAAAATCCGCATGGACACCAGCGCGCACAACGACGCCAGGCACTGGGAGCAGGAGATCGGGCGGCTCCATGCACGCATCGACGATTTCGAGGCTCGTTTCGAGGCCGAGTATCATATCCTGCGCAGCATCGTCGATACGCAGATCGAGGAGTTGCGCGCGATGGTACGAAAAGTGGAGGGCGATATCGCTGCTATCAGCCCAGATGCCTATGTGCAGCAGGTCGCCGACCAGGTCGCGGAACTGAAGCTCAAAGGCGATCTGGCCTACGAGCTGCTCCAGGAGCGGCTGGTTGCGGGCGGAACGCGGGATGATCCCGCGCCTGACGGAGGGCCGCCAGTGTCATAGGCCACGCCACTCACCCCACGGTGAGGCTCGTCCCACCCCACGGGCGGGGGCGATAACTTGCTGTGGAAACGCCACTTAGGCGCAGTGCCACGGCGAGATGGCGCGACTATACTCTGCTCACGTGCGCCGGATATTGGAGACAGCCAGCCGCGCACACAAGCCTGGATCTTGCGTGTTAAGCGATTGAAGAGGAGAGGTGGAGATGGGTACGCTACGAATCATGTCTCGGCGCGGCGACGACCAGGTGCGGTGGGATACCAGCCGCGTGCTGGACGGTGACTTGGACGCGGTAGCGGCTGTCCGTGAGGCCGAGCGCATCTTCGAGCAGCAGCGGGCGAAGGGGGCCACCGCGTTCAAAGTCACGAAAGGCGAGGCGTCCGTTCGTATCGATAAGTTCGACCCCGAGGCTGAGCAAATCATGATCGTCCCACGTGTGGTGGGGGGCTAGCAACCAGCCACGTCGATTGTCTTGCCCGGCAAAAATACCTCGAAAACGCCGCCACTGGCTCAGCGCATCTCTCTGCCGACCCTCGAAGACGCTCCTGGGTTGGCTGCCCCGTGGCCATGGCTCATTCTACTGTTACGGCACGCGGACGAGTTCATATAGGCGATCCATAGGCGATCCAAAGGAACGCATGGCATAGGGGAGGGTATGGTTCCCGAGAATCGCCCTCAGCTTGATACTGGGCAGGATACTGGGCGCTCCGCGGGCGATACCGGTGATCACCGTGAGACTGGCGCTGACGTGCCGCGCATCATCTTCGACGAGCGTCGGCTTCCTATCACTCTGGCGCTGACGCTCGTGGTGGCCATGGCGCTGCCGTTTTTGTCGCCCGAGAAACTCAGCCTCGGTCCGAAATGGCTGCTCGTGGTCTTACTGGGGATCTTTCTGTTCGCCACGCTGGTTGCTGGCCCTGAACTCGTGAAGGGCCGGGCGATTGTGCTGCGGGTGATGGTGATTGGCGTCGTGGTGGTGCTCGTGGTGAAGGACAGTTGGAGCACCGCCAACCTCATCATCGACCTCATCAAAGGCGGCCCAGAAACGAACAATCCGACTGGGCTGCTGGTCACAGGTGGGGTGGTCTGGGTCGCCAACAACATAGTGTTCGCCATGCTCTATTGGGAACTCGATAGCGGCGGCCCGATAGAACGCGCCCGCCGGAAGGTGCGCTATCCAGACCTGGCTTTCCCCGGCCAGCTGACCCCCGACATTGTGCCTCCCGGCTGGAGACCGGTTTTCATCGACTATCTGTATCTGGGCTTCACGAATGCGCTGGCGTTCAGTCCCACCGACGTTATGCCCCTTGCGCACTGGGCGAAGCTCACGATGGCGCTCCAGTCGTTCATCTCCGTCGCAATCCTCAGCCTGGTCGTCGCCAGGGCCGTCAACATCCTGACATAGCCCAGTGATCTGCCTCTATCACCGCATAATGCGCAGGCGCGCACTCACCCATAGGCCGGGGAGGTAGCACGCCGCTGGAGGAGCATACGACTAGTCGCCGAGACCGGCCACGTGGTCGGCGTCTGGGACGGCGTCACGCGCTACGATGCAGCGGGGGACTACAACAGACCCACACATCTGGTAGCCACCAATTTGCGCGCCCGCATGCGGGTCTATTATGCGGGTCTATTGGGATGTGATGCAGCGGCATACGTGGTGTGAGGTTAGCTCAGGCCAGGAAAGGATCAACCAGGCGATGACGAAGCCATTCAAGGGGACGATCAATGTCGATATCCGCGACTCACAGCCCGACTGGGCGCCCTTCGAGCCGCCCAAAGCGCCAGAGGGCGCGCCGAACGTCCTCTACGTCGTCCTCGACGATGTCGGCTTCTCGGCCATCGGCTGCTATGGCGGCCCGGTCGAGACGCCTAATATTGACCGCATCGCGCAGAACGGCATCCGCTATACCCAGTTCCACACCACCGCCCTTTGCTCGCCCACGCGCTCGTGTCTGCTGACCGGGCGCAACCACACCCACAACAGCATGGCGTGCATCACCGAGGCGGCGATTGGCTTCCCCAACGGCAGCGGCACCATTCCGCCGGAGAACGGCATGGTTTCAGAGATTCTGGGGGAGCAGGGCTGGAACACCTACATTGTCGGCAAGTGGCATCTCTGCCCCACTGACGAGATGAATCTCGCCTCCACCCGACGTAACTGGCCCACCGGGCGCGGCTTCGAGCGCTACTATGGTTTCCTCGGCGCCGAGACCAACCAATGGTACCCCGAGCTGATCTACGACAACCATCCGGTCGATCAGCCGAAGACCCCGGCGGAGGGCTACCACTTTACTGAGGACATCACCGACAAGGCGCTGGAGTTCATCCAGGATGCCAAGGCGGTCGCGCCCGACAAGCCGTTCTTCCTCTACTATGCCCCGGGCGCCTGTCACGCGCCGCACCAGGCGCCGCGCGAGTGGATCGACAAGTATAAGGGCCGCTTCGACATGGGCTACGAGGCGATGCGGACACAGACGCTCGCCCGCCAGAAAGAAATGGGTCTCATCCCGCAGGATACGGAGCTACCGCCGATCAACCCGATTGGCACGCCGCAGACGCGGACTGGACCCGACGGCAAGCCGTTCCCAGAGACGGATTATACTCGCCCTTGGGACTCGCTTTCGGACGGCGAGAAGCGGCTCTTCGCCCGTATGGCCGAGGTCTACGCTGGCTTTCTCGCCCATGCCGATTATCATATCGGACGGCTGCTCGACTACCTTGAGGAGGTGGGTCAACTGGAGAATACGCTCATCGTGCTGGTTTCGGACAATGGCGCGAGCGGCGAGGGTGGCCCCAACGGCTCGGTGAATGAGAACAAGCTGTTCAACGGGATATCCGACGATATTCAGACCAACCTGGCCATGCTGGATGATCTGGGCAGCGAGAAGACCTACAACCACTATCCCAATGGCTGGGCGATGGCCTTCAATACGCCATTCAAGATGTGGAAGCGCTACGAATTCAACGGTGGCACCAGCGATCCATGTATCGTTTCCTGGTCAAAGGGCATCAAGGCGAAGGGCCAGATCCGCGAACAATACCACCATGCCATCGACCTCGTCCCGACCATCCTCGACGTGCTGGGCGTTGAGGCGCCAGGGGCGATCAAGGGGCATACCCAGAGCCGTTTCGACGGCGTCAGCATGCGCTATAGCTTCGAGGACGCCAACGCGCCGACCAATCACCCGACCCAGTTCTACAGCATGCTCGGCTCGCGCGGCATCTGGCATCAGGGCTGGAAGGCGGTCACGACCCACCCGACGATTAGCGGCTGGAGCCACTTCAACGACGATCAGTGGGAGCTGTACCATACCGACACCGATCGCTCAGAGACGCACAATCTGGCTGCCCAGGAGCCGGCCAAGTTGCGCGAGTTGATCGCTATCTGGTTCGCGGAGGCGGGGGCCAACGACGCCTTCCCCCTCGACGACCGCTCGGCGCTCGAGGTTTTCAACACGCCGCGGCCGCAGCTGACCAAGCCCCAGAACAGGTACCGCTACTTCCCAGACACCGCCATAGTGCCAGGGTTGCAGGCGGTCAACACGCGCAACCGCTCGTTCAGCATCGCCGCAAGGGTTGATATTCCCGCGCCCGGCGCAGAGGGTGTGCTCTTTGCTATGGGGTCACGCTTCGGCGGACAGGCGCTCTACATCCGGGATAACCGCCTCCGCTATGTCAACAACTTCGTCGGCATCGAGGAGCAGAAGGTCGTCGCCGACGTGGACCTGCCGACCGGTAATGACCTGATTCTCTCGGCGTCCTTTGACAAAGATGGTGAGGTGTCGCCGGGGACGGCCACCGGGATGCTCTCGCTCTACATCGGCGACAAGAAGGTTGGCGAGGGGCGCATCAAAGTACAGCCTGGCGACTATGGCTTGGGTACCGGATTGACCGTCGGGCGTAGCGCCCGGCAGGTGGCCGACGACTACCCAGGCGAGCGGCCCTGGCGCTTCACCGGTGGTGCGCTCAAGGGAGTTGCGGTCGATGTCAGCGGCGAGCCATACGTCGACCTGGAGCACGCGGCCCTGGCGATGATCGCGCGGGAGTAAGCGCGCGGAACGCTGAAATGTGAGCGGATAAGCGGATAAGGGAGGGACTGGGGCAAGGCGCTATCAGCCGAGGCGCTTGAAGGGAGCGGGAAGCAGTGGTGGTATCTGAGATCGCCGTGGCCGCACCGCTCCCTCTTGCTGCTGTGAGACGACTTCGCGTATGTGGGTAATACGTTTCGCCGGGCTATGCCGGAAGCCGTAAGAGGATCGGGATATGCCTGCCAACGACATTTTTCACGCGTTGAATGAATTCGTGGTTGCGGCGCTTATTTTCCTCGTGCTCATCGGCGCTGGTGAGATTGGCTATCTCCTGGCTCGGCGCCGACACGCGGGTAGGAAAAACGGGGCTGCCGCCGAAACGCATGAGCACCTGAATGAGATTCAGACGGCGATCTTTGCGGTGCTTGGCCTCTTGCTCGCGTTTATCTTCGCCATGGCGGTTTCGCGCTTCGATGCGCGCAAGCAGGCGCTGGTGGATGAGACCGACGCGATTGGGACGGCCTACCTTCGCGTTCAGTTGCTCCCGCCGGGGCAGCAGGCAGCGGCGACAGCGATGTTCCGAACGTATGTGGATGCCAGATTGAACTCGGCGCGTCCCTTCTGGTATCTGGATGCGCGGCTGAAGAACGAGACGGATGAGCTACAGCAGCAATTGTGGACGCAAGGCGCAGATGCCGCGAATCAAGATCCGCACGCAGTCACCACCAGTCTCTATATTCAGTCGCTGAATGATATGTTCGATGCCCAGAGCGCTCGGGACGCGGCCAGGCTGAACGAGCTCCCCACGAGCGCGATCTACCTGGTTCTCGCCATCTCGTTCCTGTCGATGGGAACCCTTGGCTATCGGGCGGGGCTAGGAGGCAGGCGGTCGCTGGTGGGCGCGGTGCTCCTCGCGCTCGTCATCACGCTGGTCGTCGGGATCATCATCGACCTGGATCAGCCCTATCAGGGGCTTATCACGATCAGCCAGCAGAGCCTGATCGAACTCAGGCAAAGTATGGGGCCATAGTCTCGCTTGATTTGGCTTGATTAGCTCAATTTGGCTCAACCGCGTGGTAGCGAGATAGGCATCTCCAGACAAGCGCGTCAGACCCAACTCGGAACAGGAGTGTCGTCATGAACAGTGATCCTCATGCGAACGGCTATATACACATATCGTCGGCCTCACCCGCGGAGACGGCCCGCGATGTTCAGGGCAATCCGGGCGCGCAACCGGATGACGAGCGATTCGACACCGCCGCGGCGCTGCTGCGTCTGCTGGTAGGTGGCGCGCTGGTGGGCGCGCGCGAACTGCGGTTGCGGCTGGAGCGGTGGCAGCAGGCCACACCAGACGCCGCCTCGATCCAGGCGGTGGCGCCACGAACTAACTCTCCATCTGACGCGCTCCGCCACACGCTCATGGGGATGATGTTCGAGACAGAGTCGCGCATGCGGCGGAGATTCTCCAACATAGGGAGGCGTCTGGCGCGCGCCTCACAGGAGGCCAATCGCTTTTACGCAACCGCTATGTCGGACATGCGCTATACGCCGCTCGATCCGCTGCGGGCACGCCTCGAGGAAACGGTCTACCGCGCGACGATGACGCTGGACCGGTGGGCGGATCGGGGGCGGATGGAAGAACAACAGAGCAGAGACATGACACAGGAAGCCGTGGTCAGCGTCATCGACGAGCTACTCGATTACATGGCGCGAAACCCTGAGGTTCGCGAGTTGATCGAGCAACAAGGTATGAGCATGGCGGAAACCGCCGTGGATGAGGTGCGCGAGCGGTCGGCGACGGCGGATATGTGGATCGAGCGCATAGCGCGGGGTCTGCTGCATCGCCCAGCGAGCGAGAACCCTGAGCAACCAGCGGCAATCTCGTCGCCAGAGACAACCACCACGATTCCGACGACAGTGGAGGCGGATATGCCCCGCGCCCGGCAATCCAGGCGATAATGCGATGGATAGAACGGTAATTCACACACCACACTCGCATACACATACGCACGCGCACGCGGGCTTCATCAGCCGCGCCATCGCCTTTGTGCTCGACATCGTTGTGATGACCGTGGCAGTGCTGGCGGCTGTCGCGCTCTTGCAGGCGCTGCTGGGCTTCTTCACCCTGTATGGGCTGATCGGGCAGCGGGTTGTGCAGTCCAGTCCGTTCCGCGAGATCGTCGTCGTGGTGACCGCGCTCATCGGCGTCGGAGTTGCTGTCGGCTATCCCGTCGTCTTCTGGGTCTTGCTCGGCCAGACGCCAGGAAAGCTGCTCATGGGCGTGCGCATCGCGCGGACGAACGGCAAGCCGTTGACGATTGGGCGCGCGCTGCTGCGCTACCTGGGCTACTGGCTCTCGGCGATTCCGCTCGGCCTGGGGTTCTTCTGGGTGCTGGTGGACGATCAACGCCAGGGCTGGCACGACAAGCTCGCCGACACCTATGTGATCTACGACTCGCGCTCTCCCGTCCCGCTCTCGTCCGCGTCCGCGCCCGCGCCGCACCCCATCTCTATGGCTGCGCGTCCTCAGACGCCTCAGGCATCTCAGGCATCTCAGGTGCCCCCGCTGCCTCCGGTGAGTCCGTTTGTGCCAGGCGCTGGAAGTCCGCGACCGACATCCGAAGATAGACGGCGCTAGAATCGGCGTCGTCCACGTCTTCGATGGGGATGAAGTGCTGGTGTTTCACGATGTGTCCAGAGGTCACCACGACGCCACGGAGCTTCCCCTCGTCTGTCACGCTCAACTCGTGGACATTGCCGACATGGCTCCCGTCGCCAGCCAAAACCTTGGTGCCTTTCGAGATGCCGAACTCGTTTTCCGACATGCTGCTTTGCTCGGTGACCACGCTGGAAGACATGTCCACGTAGCCGATGAAGGGGCCGCTGCCGGGCGTCCATTCCTGCCCAACCGGGGTTGGGTCACTCAGGCCAGGCGTGGAGAGCGGCATCATGCCACGGCTGGCGCCATCGTAGTCCTCCATGCCCGGAGAGGCGCTATTGGTAACAAACTTCTCGACGAAATACTGCGGCAGTTGAAGGAATTGTTCTTCGGCGATGGCCAGGTGAATCGTCTCATCGGCATCCACCCGCTCGACCTTGCTAATTGGAACCGTCATATCATTGCCCATCCACTGTGTATGCACCACGAACGAATCCAGCATCCCCTTGCTGGTATCCACAATCAACTTGCTGACTTTGCCCGCGGTTTTCCCATCCTGCGTCAAGACATGCGCGCCCAGTTCGATATGCATATCCGCCTCCTCAGCCCTCGCTCTGCTGCTTTCACTGTTGTGTCCCCAGTGCAGCATAGAGGTGGAGGTTGGCCGTTGTCGCCGCGCGCAGTGGGTGTTTGTGGGGTTAGTCTGACGCCTACCTCAAGAGCGAGCGCGGGCCTTACCCGTAGGGCAGGTAGTTATGTTCGTGGCAGCGCGGTGAAGGCTCCCGTTCAATGGCAAGGACATCACGTAGCGCGTTGCGTTGTTGGGCCGAAAGCGCGGAAAGATAGCGTTCGCGCTCGCGGGCAAGCCATAGTCGGCGCTCGCGTTGCCAGCGCATCAGTTGGAGGTGTTGTAGGCGCTGTCGCCAGTGCGGGCCGATGACCAGCAGGACGGCGAGCGCGGGAACCACAAAGGCGACCACCAGGCCGATGCCCATGATGGCGAGCGCGCGTGTGACTCCCGTGCCGGAGGGTTGGTAGAGAGCCAGCCCAATGCCGAAGAGCGCCGCCCCAGCCAGCGCGCAGACTGGCACGAACACGCCGCGCCGCCGCTCCGCGGTTCGCACCTGAGCTGCGATATCCGCTGGAACGGGTGGCCGTGGCGGCGAGGCCGAGCGCAGGCGTGGCTCAGGATACTTTGAAGAGAGGTCAGGCCACTCAAGCTCCGCCCAGGACATACTGGCCGCCTCCCTCCACGCATCCGCTATTCGTGCGTCGGTCTCTGGACGATGGCTGCTTTCTCCGTTCGCGTCAGCCGCCATTGAACGTGGTGGCGAGGACCGCGGCAAAGACGACCAGCGCCGCGCAGGTGAAGAACAGCACGATGGCCGCCGGGAGCAGCACGACAGCGACCGATTTACCCACGGTTAACCGCTGGCTGGCGGCGATGGCAAAGACCGCGAGGATGATCTCATAGATCCCCAGCGCGATGGACGCGATGCCTCCCAGAACGGGCAGAAGCCCCAGCAGCGCGGTGACAGCCTGGATGGGTACATAGAACAGCGCCATCGCATAGGACTGCTGCAGGAATGTGCCCGTGCCGCCGAAGATTTTGGCCACCAGAAACAGGATGGCGACGCCGATAAAGAAGGCCAGCGGCACCCAGATGATCGTGAACCAACTCACCCCTGTGGGGATATGCACTGTCGTCGTCGTTCCATCGGCCTGGGGAATCGAGATGTTCTGGATGGTATACAGCGAGGCGATGGCCCCGGTGATCGCCGACAGGATGCCCAGTCCTATCAGGCTGATCCAGATGTCACTCCAGTTCGCCGTTGGCAGCTCCTGGTTGAACGAGGCGACGCCTGGCTTCGTGGTGACATTGATCCACTTTTGCCAGATATGGCTCATCCCGGCGGGGACGGGCTGGCCCAGCGGCGCTGCGTAGGCCGCGCCATACGCGCCTGCGCCGCCAGCCGCGCCGCCATATATGCCACTGGGGGGTGGAGGATACGCGCCAGTGGGTCCATTTTGCCCGCCATATCCCCCGCCGTACGGTTCAGATGGTCCCGCTGGCGGAGGGGCGCCGTAGGGTTCGTTGGGAGGCCTGTACGCGCCGGG
>DASUHD010000180.1:0-25282 GCA_036273675.1 Ktedonobacterales bacterium
GGGCGCTGTCGTGCTGGCTGCCGTCTCCTGAGCCATCGCTTGCTCCTACATCGAGGCCATCCATCTACTCTGGTTGCCAGCATGAGTATACACGCTTGACGCCAGCCTGCACAGCATTCGTGGCACAGCACACTTAGCGCCCGCTTGCGACGGCATTGCCCGCGATGTACAATAGCTTAGCCTGTGTATTACCCCCGTCTCACCGCGTGTCTGACCGGGCGACCAGCGCAAACCATCGTGTCAACTGTCGTGACAGCCGTGCGAACGCACCGCTTCTAAAGTTACGCCTTTTCGTCGAGGAGCCTTTAACGTGACAGATTATTCTGAGCTGATGACGCGCGACCTGGCCGCTGGTCTGCGTCTGGTGGATGGCGGTGTCACCGCCGCGCAGGGTTTCCGCGCCGGAAACACCGCCTGTGGCATCAAATCCGACGCGGGCCTGCCCGACCTGGCGCTGCTCGCCGCCGATGGTCCGTGCGCCGCCGCTGGAACCTTCACCACCAGCAAGACCGCCTCGCACACCGTCCTGCTGGACCGCGAGAAGCTGGCGTCGACCGGTGGGCATGCTCAGGCGGTTGTCGTCAACAGCGGCAACGCCAACTGCTCCAACGGCGAGCAGGGCATGCTCGACGCCCGCCGCATGGCCGACGTGACCGCGCAAAAGCTTGGCATCGATCCATCGCTCGTGCTCGTCTCCTCCACCGGTATCATTGGGCGACGGCTGCCTATCGACAAAGTGGAAAAGGGTGTCGCGCAGATTGAGGTGCATCCCGATGGTGGCGCCGACTTCGCCCAGGGCATCATCACCACCGATACGCGCACCAAGACGATTGCCGTGGAATTCACGGTGGAGGGCAAGACGGTGCGCCTCGGCGGCTCGACCAAGGGCGCGGGCATGATCTATCCCAACATGGCGACAATGCTCTGCTACATTACAACTGACGCCGCCGCCGAGCCGGCCTTCTTGCAGCAGCTGTTGAGCGCGGCGGTCGATGACTCGTTCAACATGGTCTGCGTGGATGGCGATATGTCCACCAATGATACGGTGCTGCTCTTCGCCAGTGGCGTCGCGGGCAACACACCGCTCAACGCATCGTCGCCCGACGCGGCGCTCTTCGAGGCGGCCCTGCGCCACGTGACGCGCTACCTCGCGCGCGAGATCCCCCGCGACGGCGAAGGCGCATCGCGCTTCCAGACGGTGACGGTGCGCAACGCGCCCACCCGCTCCGACGCGCGCAAAGCCGCCCGCGCCATCACTAACTCGCCCATCTGGCAGTGCGCCATCGCAGGCAGCGATCCCAACTGGGGCCGGGTGATCGCGGCGCTGGGCAAGAGCGGCGCTGATCTCGACCACAATAAGCTGGATATCTCACTTGGCGGGGTTCTGGTGGTTCACAACGGTGTGGCGACCGACTACGATCAGGCCGCGGCGAGACAGGCGATGGGCCA
This sequence comes from Ktedonobacterales bacterium, assembly GCA_036273675.1. GTDB lineage: Bacteria > Chloroflexota > Ktedonobacteria > Ktedonobacterales > JADMIN01 > DAHUXT01. Next base: position 1,450 of record DASUHD010000180.1, read on the forward strand.
GCCAGAGGTCGCGGTGGACGTTGACCTGCATCTCGGCGATGCGTCGGCGATGGCCTGGGGCTGCGACCTGACCCACGGCTATATCGAAGAGAACGCCGAATATACCCGCTAGCACGTGATGGCGCAGCGTTGCGCAATCCCAAACACACAAGGAGTATTCGCATGACCACGACAACACCCTCCGGCGAGACGACCGCAGGGCAGCAGCCAGAGAAGCGCGACTGGGTAGCCCTCGAAAACAAGTATTACCAGCACACTTTCAAGCGCAATCTGGTGATGGAGCGTGGCGAGGGCGCACGTGTCTGGGATGCGAACGGCACAGAATACCTCGATCTCGTCGCGGGTATCGCCACCAACGTCCTGGGCCACGTGCATCCAAATGTGGTGCGCGCGATTCAGGAGCAGGCCACCAAGCTCATCCATGTTTCGAACCTCTACATCAACGAGCGGCAGGTGGAACTGGCCGAGCAGCTCTATAACCTCAGCGGCGGCATGCGCTCGTTCTTCTCGAATAGCGGCGCGGAAGCCAACGAGGGCGCCATCAAGCTCGCCCGCAAGTATGGGCGGGTGAACCGCAACGGCGCATACGGCGTCATCAGCATGGATCGCTCGTTCCACGGGCGCACGCTGGCCACCACCGCCGCCACCGGGCAGAAGAAATACCAGGATACCTGGCAGCCTTTGCCAGATGGCTTCAAACAGGTGCCGTTTAATGATCTCGATGCCGTCAAAGCGGCGACCGACGAGAAGACATGCGCCATACTGATCGAGGCAGTGCAGGGCGAGGGCGGCATCTACCCCGCCTCAACTGACTACCTTCAGGGGCTGCGCGCATGGTGCGATGAGCAGAACCTCATTCTGATTATCGACGAGGTGCAGGCGGGAATGGGCCGCACAGGCAAGTTCTTCAGCTGGGAGAATATGGAGGTCCGTCCCGATATCACGACGATGGCGAAGGGGCTGGCGGGCGGCGTGCCGATTGGCGCGATGCTTGCCGCGCCGCGCGCCGACATCTTCGAGCCGGGCGACCACGGCACGACGTTTGGCGGTAACCTGATTGCCTGCGCCGCTGGTGTCGCCACTGTCCGCACCATTATCGACGAGCATCTGGTCGAGCATGCCGACGACCTGGGTGAATACCTCGAAGGCCGGCTGCAGGAACTGCGCAGCCGACACAGCAGCCTCATCACAGGCCAGCGCGGCCTCGGGCTGATGCGCGCATTCGATCTGGCCGACCCGAAAGCACAGGATATCATGGACCAGGCGATGGAACGGGGCCTGCTGGTGACCAACGCCGGGCCTTCCACCATTCGCTTCGTCCCGCCGCTGATCATCGAGCGCAGTGATGTTGACGAGGCGATGGAAAAACTAGACGCCTCACTTGCTGCGCTCTAATTTTCACTGCGAACAGTGACAGTGACCGGAGAAACCTACTATGCCATACGACGCTCAGAACAGGGGCGCATCTGGCTCGAACGGCAACAGCGCCGACGGAGCCGGGCAGGCGTTCCTACGCCAAGGCAATGAGGCGGCAGCTGCTGGCGATTACGAGGCCGCCGAAGAGGCGTTCGCACAGGCGGTGGCCGCCGCGCCTGGGGATGCGCGCGCGCGCTACAATCTGGCGCTCGCCCGCCAACACCTGGGCGATGTGGAGGGCGCTATCGCGTCCTACATGCGCGCGATCCGGCTGGATCCGGCGCTGATGGAGGCATACATCAATCTGGGCAACCTCTACGGCGAGCTTGGCTTGCAGGAAGAGGCGCTGGAGGTCTTCCAGCGGGCGCTGGAACTGGATACCGGCAACGCCGAACTCTTCATCAACGTCGGCGACGCCTATCGCCAGCTCGGCTTCTTCGACGATGCGATCCTTGCCTACCGTCAGGCGCAGATTCTGGAGCCGGAGAACACGCTGGCGGCGGATAATCTGCTGGATGTGCGCGAGCGCCAGCGGGAGCAATCTGAGCATATCGCCACGCTGGAGAAGCGTCTGGACGAAGACCCGCGCGACCTGGAGCGCTACGCCACACTGGTGCAGTCATATCTGGAGGCGCACCGCGAACAGGACGCTCTGACGCTGGCAAACCAGATGGTGGCGCTGGAGCCGGAAAGTCCCGACACCTACCGCACGCAGGCGACCACCTATGAGGCGCTGGCGCGTGTAGATGAGGCAGCCGAGGCCTGGCAGCACGTCGTCCAGCTTGCTCCCGATGACGCCGAAGCCTGGGAACACCTGGGCGCGTGGCGCGAAGAGCAGGGGCTTTCAGACGAGGCTATCGAAGCGTACCGCAAGGCCTCTGACCTGACACCAGAATCAAGCGGGCTGCGGTTCAGCCTGGCCGAGGCGCTCCGCGACGCCGAACGCTACGACGAGGCGATTGAGGCGTTCAGGGGACTCGTGAAAGAACATAGCGACGCCGAGGACGAGGACGATGAGGAGGCGCTAGCCGACGCGTATTCCGGGCTGGCCGCGTCGCTCAACCTCGCCGGACGCTACGATGAGGCGCTTACGGTTGCCGATGACTACTTGCAGCGCTTCCCTGACGACCCCGAGGCGCTCTATGAGCAGGCGTCAGCCTATGATGCCCTCGGTCGCCACGCTGAGGCCATCTCGTCGTATGAGCAGGCGCGCATTGCCGACCCGCTCAATCCGACCATCTGCAACGATCTCGCCGACACGTACCTCGCGGCAGGGCGGACCAACGACGCGGTCGAGATGGCGGAGACGGCTGTCTCGCTCGATCCTGAGATGGCGGTCGCGTATGAGACCCTCGCGCAGACGCTCGTCGCGGCTGGCCGCCAGTCCGAGGCCGAGGAGGCGATGCAGCGAGCAGCCGAGTTACATGCCGCCGAGGAGGTGGAGATGGACGAGATAGACGAGGACGATTCGTAGCTCTCGTCTATCTCATCAAGGCGCATAGCGTGTGGCTCGCTGTGGCTCGCCAGGGTCACGTCGCGCGGGAAGTGATTCGCGGGAGGAGCGTGCATGTTCTGCCTCGAATGCGGCACGGAGATGGCTATCCGGGCGCGAGTCTGTCCGACCTGTGGACATGTCTACGGCGACCGCGAGCGCTCGATGGCCGAGCCACAGCCCGCGCAGGGGAATACACACGCGTCAGCGGCTGGGGCGCAGGCGACGCCACCACGCTCGTCCTCGGCTCAGACCGCGCCTGCGGTCAAGTATGTGGGCGAGGTCTCAACGACTGGTCTGCCACGCGATTTGCCGGGGCGCTTCGTCTTGGGCATCTCGCTGGGCATGGCGGCTGATCTGCTGTTACCCTGGGTTAGCGTCAACGGCCAAAATGTCACGCCTGCCAGCCTTGGCGCGCCGGTGATCGTCGTGGTGGCGCTGCTGGCGGCGGCGATACTGCCTGTCTTCACGGTTTCTCTCCGCCAGCACCCTATCTGGTCAGCCCTCCCACTCATCATCGGAGCGTTCTGCGCGGGCATCGCCGGATCGGTCTGGCTGCTGCTCGCGCCGCTCACGCAAATCTTCGCGCAGTCGTTCGGCAGCGATCCATCCAACCTGCTGCTCTCCCCACAGGGAGGCCTTTACCTCTTCATAATCGGGTCAGGCGTGTTACTCGTCAGCGGGCAGAAGATGCTGGCAGCTGTGCACGAATCGCAGCTTACCGACGCCCGCCGCGACGCCGTGCGCGCCTTGTCGCTGAGCAGGCAAGCAGCATCAGCTCGTTCTGGGGCGCCTGTTCCTGCACCTGCCCCAGTTCCTGCGTCCGCAGTAATAGCAGCCACTACCGCGGCGGCTCAATCCGCCACGCCGACGCTAGCAAATGCGTCAGGTTCCGCAACGCCAGAGGAGGCCGCCCCCATACGGCCAGCGCCTGGAGCGCCCGTTGCCCCAGTTGCCCCAGTTTTGCCAGGGACAGACGCCTGGCATCAGGCTCCGGCTGCTCCGACATCCGTGCGGCCAACGCTCGGTGGTGGCTGGACGAAAACACGCGGTCCGCATCGGCTCCGCTAGCTGCGCGGTTGCTGCCCCTCATCTATCGGGCGAAGCACCGCCCCACGTGAGAAGGGGGTCGTTGTCCGGCTGGATGACTTGCCGCCAGACGGTGGCTGGATACGGTTCGGCGGCGGAGTCGGTGTGTCCAGTGGAGGTAACGACGAAACGAAGCGCAACGCAACTTCCCCCACGTGAAGCAAGTCGCCATGCTGGAGGCGATGTGGCTTGGTGAGGACGTCGACGTTCACCTTTGTGCCGTTAATGCTTTCCACGTCGCTGGCATAGTAGCCATCGGTCTGTCGCACAACCTGGGCATGGCGGCGCGAGACGGTCGAATCTGGCAATCGAATCTGGCACGATGCATCGCGCCCAATCGTGGTGACAGACTCCAGTAGCTCCCAGCGGGCGCCCATCAATTCGCCATTGATGGCCACGAGAGTCGGTGGGCCGACTGGCGGCAAGGTCTGCCTACGATTCATTCCACCGGCTACGGGCATCCGGGATGTTTCATCATCAAAGGTGGCGAATGGCCCCTCGATCAGCAGGAATCGATAACTTCGCGTACCCAGATCCACAATGTCTTCAGGCTTGAGTGGGATAGGCTGAGTCACCATCTGTCGGTTAATCAGCGTGCCATTCATGCTGCCATAGTCCAGCAGCACAGCTACCCCGTGGTCCATACGAATCTCCGCATGATGGCGCGAGATGCGTTCATCATCCAGGACGATGTCGTTATCCACCTCGCGCCCAATCAAGGTTAACTGTTTGCGCAAGAGCAGCGTGCGCACGCCCTTGGAGGACGCGTCACCGACCACGGCCAACTGCGCCCAGGGCTCGTCATCCCTCCTGACGGAGACATAACGCGTCGGATCAGCCAGCGCCAGCCGAAGGGTGGCGTCGAGCAGCGGACTCCGTCGCGGACCGCGCCGCTCGATTGGCTTGTTCGGCTCCGCCAACGCGATGAAGCTCGCCAACATGCCCAATGGGAGGGTCCAGCCGAAGAGGGAGATCCACGTCAGCACCAGCGCCACTTCAATGCCGCCGAGGCTGCTGCCAAAAAACTGCAAGCGCGATTGCTGCCACCAGAGCGGGAGAATCATCAACACTGCGCAGAGCAGGCAAATCAAGATAGCCATAGCAGACTGGCGCGGGGAGCCACGGCGATAGACTATCGCCCAGACGGCAAGGGCGGCAGCGGCAACCATGGCACAGGAGAGGCCGACATAGCCTCCTACACCCATCCATGTTGGAAACGCGCTTCCGTCCATTCCTCGCCGCCCATCCACTGACTATTCGATTGGCGCAATGCCATGCTGGCGCTCATACCGAATATCTATGACACGCTGACTCTGGTTGCTCTGCTGATAGGTAAGATATTCGCTCTGGCCGTGTACGTGCGCCTGGCTACCGGTCGCGCCATTGAGGTCCGACGTTTCCCAGTATTCAATCGGAGCACTGGGGTCCTCGCCAAGAGCCACACCAAGGAATGCATGGCCCGGCACGATGATGATGTAGGGGCGCATCGCCAGATGCTCAACCGCTGAGGCGAGAATGGCCGTCGTCTCGACACACATCGCGGTAGGATTACTCCGCGAAAGCACGTCGGCCGGAAGCTGGATACGCTGGCTATCGCCCTGAATGGTATCGAAGGAATATTGCACGTGGTAATCGAACTGTAAGGCGTCGAAGAGTGCGTTTACCTGGCCGCGCACATCGTCGGAGCTAGCGCCGCCAACGTAGCCATGCATCTCAGTAGTGGCAGGGTACATAGGGCTGGTGGACGGGTTATCTAGCCGGTGAGCGGCGCGCGCCACTAGATCCTGGATCACGGAGGCGTTTGGCGTCACCCAGCCCGCGAGGTAGGCAAAGTTATCGTTGTTGTCCGACCCATACCATTGCATCCACTGGCGCGACATCAATGTAATCGGGACGCTAGTATCACAGAGGGTCTTGCTCAACGACTGCACACGCAGATGCACCTGGGCGACGCGCTGGCCCGGCTCAACCAACGCATCCAATGCGCCGGTGATGATGGGTGGCTTGAATGCGTGTTGCTGGAAGCTCTGCGTCGCCGTCACCTGGACGGTCTGCTCGTCTGTGAATTGGGGAATGCTGACCGTAATGCGCAAGGTCTGGCGCGTCTGGCTACGATAACGGATGACGGCCAGATCTGGAGCGTTGACATAGAGGCCAGTATAGAGGCGTGTCGGCGGATTCCACGAGATCAGGGTGTCACACGAGGTGGTATAGCTAGATAAGCTCGTCTGGTATTGCGCGTACAAATAGTTTCCAGCCAGAATATATCCGGTGGCGCTCACAATAAGCACGGCAAGCGCCACTGCCAGCCAGAAATACCGCCGATGCATCGCCTGCTCCAGGAAACGAACCCGGCGCACAGCCTCGCTGTCTCGCTCTGCTCTCCGAGAAGCCCGCTGCGTTCGCCGCTATGCCCTCTATGCCTGAGCCAGCCTAACACCGACACGCAATGGACCGCAAACGGAACGGACCAATGGCCCGCGCGCCCAGGCGCGACCACCAGCCCGTTCAAAGTTTCGCGCCAGGACAGCGCCGTCAGAATCTATGAGTTCGGCGTCTGTGTTGGCGCAGCCGAGGCGTTGTGATGCCCGGGCATGTGGCTGGCGATGCCGTGCTCGATATGCCCGACTTCGTGTGCCGCGCCAGACGCCACACCGCCGATCGCGCCCACCGCGCCACCGACAGCGTGTTCCAGCCCGCGGCCCAGCGCGCCAGCGTCACCAAGCGCAGCATGCCCAAGGTGCGCCGCTTCGCCACCAGCTTCGCGCGCCAGCACACCGGCCTCCTTGATGGCGGCGGCGGCCAGCTTCTCAGACTCTTCAACAATCATCTCGATGATCTTGACGATGGCGCGGAGTATTTCTCCCAGGAAAACCGTCACCGCTATCGCGTAGCCAAACGCCAGCGCCAGCGCAGCCGCCGCCAGATGGGTTGGGCCACTGATCTGTTTGGTCAGCAAGAAACCGACAAGCTCGGTCGCGACCGCCGTAATCAGCGCAACCAATAGTCCCGTGATAAATACCGCGAATAGCGCGCGTCGCAACGCCTCCAGGGTATGCTTGGCAGCCGTTCCCAGCAGCTTCATCATTCGCTGTTCCACTCTCCGCTCCTCTTCTCACCACACATAATTGCAACCGCGGGAAAAGCCCGCCAGCTATCGGTCAGCCTCTAGTGTCTCAAATTTTACTACCGCATGCAAGTGGCCTACCTAACACTCCCTGAGGCGCCTGAGACAGACGATGGTGGCGCTGCTGCAAGGGCAGTATCTGGAGGGCATCTATGGAGGAGAAGGGGGATGGCGGGAGAGAGGGGCTATGAAGGATGGTATGGGCCGAGCAAGACATGTGCGCTGGGAATATGCGCTAGGGAAATACCAAAGGCGGGATGGTACGCAATCCCAACGAGGGAATACGTCTCATCCCGCCTGCATGCGCGCCAGTCACTTGAGTCGTGCGGCGCGCCAGTTCATCGAGACAGGGTGTGTTAGCGCCAGAGAATGTAGCCACAGCCCTCGGCACGGCGCGGCAACCAGGTCACTCCTGCAGCTTCGAGCGTGGCGCGCAGCGAAAGAATCTGGGCATCGACCTTCTCGGACGCGATCTTCAACAGCGCCGCCAGTCGCTCATGACTCAGGATCTGGCCCGCATGCTGAAGCAGCACATGAAGCGTTTGCCGCTCGTCCTGGCTCAGTCGAAGCGTCTCGCCGCGCCACCGAATCACACTGGTCGTCGCGTCCACCGTGTAGGCGCCAATGCGAATTGGGCGCACACGCCGCAGCAGCGCAATGCTCTCCTCAGAGGCATCTAGCTCTACTTTAGGCAGACCACTCGTCTCAGAGATATTCACGTAGTCCATGGCGTTACTCCCTCCCGCTTCATCCTGTCAACGGGAACTGCTGGCGTGACGCCGTTGGCACACCACCCGCCTACTGCGCATCTTCGCACAGCGCCTTGTTCATGTTCTTGTACCACGAAGTGTAGACAGCGGACCTAAGGAGAACGTGAACGTATCCTGAAACCAGGATAAGAATATGCCGAGCTTCACAAATCCCAGAAAAATAGCGCCCGCTACCCGTTTAGCCAGGCATCTTCAGGCTTGACCTCCCCAGCTATCGGCGGCTCATCCTGGCGGGCGTCGTATTCGGGCGGAGCGGACTGGCCGACCAGCGCCTGGCTGACACGCTCCCACAACCCGCCGGAGCGAACACCACCCGGCACGCGCGAGTCATCGAGCGTGGTCAGCGGCCGCGTATTCTCTGATAACGGGCGAGTGATCGCGGGCAACGGACGGGTGGAGTTGTCGGCGCGATACCCGCGCGGTATCAGTCCAGGCACATCAGGTGTGGCCGTCGTTCCCGTGTCACTTGAAGTATCCGAAGCCACTGGGGATTCTGAGGCATCATGCGTCGCTGTGAGGTTGTTGGGCGACAAGGAGACGGCGAGAACAGGAACCGATGGCACGTCATCGTTATGCGGCGCGGACGCGAGCAACGGTTCCCTTGTCATTGGCGGCAGTTTTTCGTCATACGCCCATTCGATCCGCGGCAGGTGCGCGGCGAGAACCGGCAGCGAGGGAAGCTCGGGCGCGGGCGCGCGGATAATCGCATCGTCCGGGTCGCGGCGGGTATCTGGACGTGCATTGTATGGCAGTGCGGTCATCGGCTCCGACAGGGAAGGCGTTTGGCGTATGGTAGCGCGGGCAACGTCCAGCCCAACCGCCGCAACAGTCGCCGAAGTAGATGCCGCCGGGCCACGCGAAATTCGCGGCCTCGCGTTGGGCCTGCCGCTCGTCCTCCGCAGCGTTGCCATAGTGGCGGGGTTGACTTTACGCCCACTGCTCTCGACGATGCGCCTGAGCGTCGCGCCCAGGCCACCAGCCTCGCGCTTGGCAAAGACGCTGGCGACGCGGGCGCCAACCTCGATCTCACCTTCCAACTGGTGGATGAGCCTGACACCACCATGCAGCAGCATTCCCAGTAGGAGCGTGAGCGCGACGCCATAACCCACGGCGCCCGCCAACGCCACGGCGACCAGATGCGTCACTGCGGGCGGCGGAAACGAGGATGTCACGAAGCAGGCGACGATCTCGGTCAGTGACCACACAATGGCGGCGGTTATCAACCCCGCACGGAGGAATCGCTGCCAGGAGAGCAGTACGGCGCCGACCACCTGACGGAAAATACGGGTCAAATCTTCGGCGTATGCCAACCGACCCTCGATGATGCGCGCCATTCCCACTCCTGACAGCCTGCCGATATCACTCCAGCCGAGACGCTCCCCATTGTACCATGACGAACCAAGGCGCGAGACTGGCGTTCACCCTGACGCTTAGCATTGTGAGACTACTCCAATGGCTAGTGGGTGGCTTGCCATGACGCGCTATATTTTTTGTAGTACTGACTGCGCCACTCAAGCGTGGCGCTCAACGAGTTATTGCTTACAGCGGAGGCTTCATGCGCGTAGGTTTGCAGGTTCCACGATTTACCTGGCCCGGCGGCCCCGAACAGTTGGGGCGCACCTTTGGCAACATCGCACGGCGCGCCGAAGACGCCGGATTCTATAGTCTGTGGGTGATGGATCATTTCTTCCAGATTCGCGGCGTTGGCCCGAAAGAGGAAGAGATGCTAGAGAGCTGGAGCACGCTGGCGTTTGCCGCGGGCAAAACAGAGCGCATCCGCCTGGGTACGATGGTCACTGGCGTCACCTATCGCTATCCTGGCATCTTGGTCAAGACGGCGACGACACTCGACGTTCTCTCGGGCGGACGGGCCTACTTTGGCGTCGGCGCGGGCTGGAACGAAGAGGAACACCGCGGGTTGGGGGTTCAGTTTCCACCGGTGAAAGAGCGGTTCGAACGGCTGGAAGACCTGCTCCAGATCGCGCTCCAAATGTGGTCGGGCGAGGCGAAACCCTTTGTGGGCAAGCATGCTCACCTGGAGCTGACACTGAATGTGCCGAACGCGATCCAGAAGCCGCACCCACCTATTCTGATCGGCGGCATGGGCGAGCAGAAGACGCTGCGTCTGGTGGCGCAGTACGCGGACGCCTGCAATCTCTTCTCCATGCCACAACCAGGCGCCCTCGAACATAAGCTGGACGTGCTGCGGGAGCATTGCGCAACGTTCGGGCGGCCCTACGAGCAGATAGAGAAGACCTCGCTGAGCACGCTCCATATCACGCGAAGCGGCGCAAATGGCACGAAGACACCCGCCGAGGCGATTGCTCACTTCCAGTGGCTCGCCAACCTTGGCTTCGATCAGGCGATCTTTAACATGCCAAATGTCAGCGAACCCGACGCCTTCGATGTGCTGGCCAAAGAGGTCATTCCTGCCGTCACGGAGCTTCCGGTCGCGGGGCGATAGCACGTAGGCCGTTGCTGCCGTGGCATGACAAGGCATACGGTAATTTCAAGGAGAATCGGTGAATGCCGTTACAGGATAATGTTCGCGCGTTCTTGAATGAGCGCCGCTTTGGCGTGCTGGCGACCATCAACGAGGATGGCTCAGCACAGCAGACGGTCATGTGGTACGACGTTGACGGCGACAACATCTTGATGAACACGCGAGCGCGCCGTGTGAAAGATGGCAATCTGCGCCGCGACGGGCGGGCCTCGCTCTGCGTCGCCGATGGCTACACCTTTGTCACGCTGGAAGGCATGGTCGAGCTTGACGATGACCAGGCGACCGCTCAGGCCGATATCCGCAGGCTCGCCATTCGTTATGACGGCGAGGAGAGCGGCAATCGCCAGGCGGATGAATCCTTCAGCAAACAGCGGCGGATTACAATCCGTCTGATGGTCACCAACGTTATTACCCACGATCTGGAGTAATGCGCTCGTGTTCGCGATAATGGAGGGAGCGGCTGGATGCCGGCTCATGGAGGGGAAATGACCAAATGATCGTGGCTCTGGCGGGCGGCGTTGGTGGAGCAAAGCTAGCCGATGGTCTCTATCGAATCGTCGCGCCTGATGACTTGACCATTATCGCGAACACCGGCGACGACTTCGATCTCTATGGCCTGCGCATCTCGCCCGACGCCGACACCGTGCTCTATACGCTCGCGGGCCTCGCCAACCCGGAGACTGGCTGGGGCATCGCGGGCGATACCTTCGCGACGCTAGAGATGCTGCGCCGCTATGGCGAGGATACCTGGTTTCTGCTGGGAGATCGCGATTTCGCGACCCACATCCAGCGCACTCGCTGGCTGCGCGAGGGCAAGACGCCAACAGAGGTTGCCAGCGCGCTCATGACGGCGCTGGGCGTGCGCGCGCGGCTGCTCCCCATGAGTGATGCGCCCGTGGCGACACACGTGCGGACACCTGAGGGTGAGCTAGCGTTTCAGGACTACTTTGTGCGGCGGCATCACAGCGATAAGGTGCTGGGCATCCGTTTCGCGGGGATCGAGACAGCCGAACCATCAGAACAGATTCGCACTGCACTCGCCGAGGCAAAGGTCATCGTCTTTTGCCCCTCCAATCCGCTGGTCAGCATCGGACCCATTCTGGCGGTACCCGGCATGCGCGATCTGGTACGGGCAGCGCGCGCGCCGCGAGTCGCCATCAGCCCGATTATCGCGGGGAAAGCCTTGCGCGGGCCTGCTGATCGCATGCTGGCCGAACTGGGTGACGAGGTGTCAGCGTATGGCGTCGCCCGGCTTTATGCCGATCTGCTCGACGGCATCATCATCGACCAGGAGGATGCCGCGCTGGCCGAACGCATCACAGCCGAGCTACATCTTCGCGTCTACGTAACCGATACGGTCATGCGCGACGCGACGGATCGCCAGCGGCTGGCGCGGGAGGCGCTTCGATTTGCGCAAGACCTTGCCAATTCGGAGGCCATGTCATGAAGCTGGCGGCCATTGTTCCGCTCAACAGCCGAAGCCAGGCCAAGACACGGCTGGCAGGTGTGCTAGATGCCGCAGGCCGAGCGAATCTCTCACGCTGGCTGGCGTGGCGTGTCATCAGCGCCCTGCATCAGGCCGAGATCGCCCATATTGGCGTCGTCAGCCCCGACGACGATATATTGCGCTGGGCATGGCAGAGTGGCGTGCAGCCAGTACGTCAGATTGGGTCGGGGCTGAACGATGCGCTCGAATTAGGCAGGCAATGGGCGCTCAGGCGGCATGCAGAGGCGTTACTGGTTGTGCTCGGTGACTTGCCACTCCTCACTCATGACGACATCCTGGCAATGGTGGGAAATATGGTGGGATATGGCGAGAGCACAGATGACAAACCCACCATGCCATCAGTGACGATGGCGTCAGATCGCGCGGGAAAGGGTACTAATATGCTGCTGCTGCATCCGCCAACTGCGATTTCCTTCGCGTTTGGCGAGGAAAGTCTTGTCCAACACAGCGCGCTGGCCCGTGCGGCAGGCATCGAGCCGCGCATTGCGGGCCTTCCCGGGACAGCATTCGACGTGGATACTCCTGACGATCTGCGGGAGCTGCTCGAACGTGGCTTGTGGCGTCCGTCGGCTACGTACCCGCATCCACGTGCGGGAGAAGCGTCATGAGCCATGCGACACCCTCGCCAGAGATGCGCCTGCTGGGGCTGACTGCGCTCCCAGAGGTCACACCGGGCATGGACCTCGCAGAGCTTGCGCGAGACGCCGTGCGCGACGCGGGTGAAACGTTCCAAGACGGCGATGTGCTGGTGGTGACCCATAAGATCGTGGCGAAGGCCGAGGGCGGGCTGGTGGATTTGCGCACCGTCGAGCCATCTGATTTCGCCCGCGAGTGGGCTGCCGCCTGGAGCAAGGATCCGCGCCATGTCGAGGTGGTGCTGCGCGAGAGCGCACGCGTCGTGCGGATGGATCGCGGTGTCCTGATTACCCAGACGCGCCACGGCTTCGTCTGCGCCAATTCCGGAGTGGACGCCTCGAATGTTCCCGGCGAGGAAGTGGTCTGCCTGCTGCCGCTCGACCCCGACGCCACCGCGCTGGCCACCCATCGCGCGATCAAGGAAGCCACTGGCGCGCACGTCGCGGTCATCATCGCCGATTCGTTCGGGCGGCCCTGGCGCAACGGCATCGTCAACGTCGCCATCGGCGTCGCGGGGATTGCTCCGCTGGTGGACTATCGCGGACAAACCGACGACTTCGGGCGGACGATGCAGGTGAGCGTGCTGGCGGTCGCCGACGAGCTGGCCTCCGCCGCCGAGTTGGTGATGGGCAAGGTGAGCCGCTGCCCGATGGCCCTGATTCGCGGCTACACCTACGACCGCCGCGAGGGATCGGCCCGCGAACTTCTTATGGACCCCACCACCGACATGTTCCGCTAGACGCGCACGTCAGGCGACGCATCGCGCTGGGCCAGCAACTCGGTCGCCGCGTCCATGACGTGCTGTGGGGTAATAGCCTTGAGACAGGCGCGCGAATAGCAGGTGTTGGGAATCCAGGGCGCGTCGTTGCCCAGGAAGCGGAAACACGGGCTGCACGCCAGGTTCGAGTGGACCACGCGATGCCGGTAGCCGGTCTTGCCCACGGGGTGAAATTCGTTCCAGTCGGATGGGCCAAAGATGCCTACCGAGGGCGTCCCGACGGCGGCGGCCATGTGCAGCGGCGCGGAGTCGTTGCCGATGAAGAGCGTCGCCTCCTCGATGAGCGCGGCGGTGACTTTGAGCGGCGTCGCGCCCGCCAGCACCGTCGCGCCATGCGGAATCAGTGCGGCGGTCCGCTCGACCAGCGGCGCATCGACGTTGCCGCCGATGAGCAGCACATGGGCGTCAAACCGCTCGATGAGCGCGTTGGCGACATCGGCGAACCGTTTCGGCGCCCAGCGCTTCCGCCCATTGAAGCCGTCGCCGCCGACATGCATGGCAATCAGCAGCTTGGTGGGCGCCAGCCCATGCTCGCGCAAGAGCCTGCGCGCCGCCGACCGCTCCTGGAGCGTCAGATAGAGGCGCGGCGTCCGGTCGTCGTCACTGCGCGGCGGGCTGACGAGCGGCGCGATGGTCAGTAGATACTGGTCAATCGTATGGCGGGCGCGATACTCGGCGGAATGCCCGCCCACCAGCCACCACATCGGCGGGCTCTGCAGCTTGTATTGGTTGGCCGATAGCCCCGAAACGAAGGTGACGAACGAACTGGCTGCCGAGAGGCTCACCACCAGATCATACTTGTCGCGCATGCGATTGATGTCGCGCATCGCCTGGGCAAAACGGAAGAGTGGCGCGCCTTTTCCCGGATGCGGCACGAGAATACGCTCGGTGACATCAGGATTGCCTTCGAGGATACCGGCGTTGCTGGCCGAGACAATCACCGTCAGCGCGGCGTCCGGGTAGCGCCGACGCAACGCCGCCAGCGCCGGAGTGGCCAGGAGCGTATCGCCAATGGGACTCAGCAGCGAGACCAGAATATGCTGAGGCTCAGGAATTCCGAGGCGCCGAACAACCCGGCGGGATGGATTTTCGCGCGCGCTTCGTGGAACAGCAACCGCGCCCGCGCGGTCAATGGTATTGCCAAAACTGAATGCGCTGAAATTATGACCAGTGTCATCTCCTCGCCATGATGCCACGCGATACCTGCCTTAAGATATTGCCCACGTTGCCCTGCGCGCCACGAAACCGTTATTGCGCGGGCCTAGCACGCCGCCCGCTGAGATACACATTATGATGCGGGCTGGCGCTCGCCAGGGTCTGGCCGACCACCAATATACACACTCAAAAGTCCGCCAATCGCTATTATACCAGCCAGAACCAGTATCGCAGGTGGCAGGCCGTAGCCATCGGCAACTCGGCCCATGATAAGTACGAACGGGATTGTCACGGCGTTGAGAATCATTCCCTGCACCGCCAGCACGCGCCCTTTGATCCAGTTCGGCGAGCGGTCCTGAAGGGTGGTCTGCGCCGGAACGTTGATAAAGTCCAGCCCGATACCAATGATGAAGGTCAGCAACATCATCACACCCAGGTACGGCAGAGCGTCATAGTATGCCGGGGTACCGTATATATGTGGCGCGATCGCTTGCACAGCAGTCAGTAGCGCCGCGCTGCCCGCCACCATAAACACGCCGACCGCGATGGTGCGGGCATAGCCAAACCGCTTGGCGACATTCGGCGTAATTGCGGAGCCAAGCACTAACCCGGCTCCAGCGGGAACAAAGACGATTGCGGCCAACTCTGGGGGCTTGTTGAAGAACTCGTGGACGAAGCCCGGCGCGATCATCGCGATCACTGCCACGACGGAGCCGCCCAGGGCAAGCTGTCCCACGGATATCAACAGGCGACGATCTTTGCGAATGAAGTTGCCGGTCTGCAATATGCTGATGTAGACGCGCCGAATCTGGCTCATGTCTTTCGACTGAAACAACACATCCTGCTGATTATGCGACTGTTGCGACACCTTCATGCGCGCCTTGGGAAGCGAGAGAACCAGGCCAACGCAGACGAGATAGAGCAGCGCGATGACGATGAAGAGTGTCTCGCGCGAGGTGAAGGTGACACTATGCGCCGCGGTCCCGATATGGAATGTCGGGACTAGCGCCAGCATCAGGGGGCCAAGGATGATGAGGCCCGCCGCCTGAGCCAGGGTAAATGTGATGTTGAAGAGCGAGAGCGCGTGGATCATCTCCTCGCGCCGGACTAGCAGCGGGATCGCCGCGCCTTCCGCCGGGGCAAAGAATTGGCCCACCATCGCCATGAAGAATGCCAGGATATAGACTGGCAACAAGGGCGTCGAGTCGATCATGAGCACAAAGACGAAGGCGACTGAGGCGATGGCGCGGAGCAGGTTGCTGACCCAGAGCACCAGCCTGCGGTCGAAGCGATCCACCAGCACACCAGCGGGCGCGCCAAAGAGCAGCGCGGGCAGACTAAAGGCGACGATAGCGCCAGCCGCGGCGGTGAAGCTTCCCGAACCGGTTTGCTGCGTGACGATAATCAGCGCATAGTTGGCGGCGTTCATGATCGTCTGTGAGATCAGTTGCGCCAGCCACAGCCGCATGAAATAGTGGTTGTGGATGAGCGTGCGAAATCCGTGGTGCTGCGTGCCGACCGCCTTCATTGACGGATCGGTAAGCCCCTGGAGCGGCCCTGTACGGCGGGGCGCGGGCTGAGCGTACGCCGCGACCTGTGCGACGCTAGGCGCCGTACTATTCGGATCGTGCTCCTCCACCCCGTCATTGCGGCGTCGCGCGTTCGTCATCGTTTCCTTCGCTCACTATAACGGAGACGGTGTTTTCAGCGCCTCGGCTCAAAATTTGTTTGATGCGGCGTTCCACCTCGCTACGTGGCAACAACACACGCCGTCCGCACCCTTCGCATTTCAGGCCGATATCAGCGCCGAGGCGAACCACTCGCCAGTCGGTGCTTCCACAGGGATGAGGCTTGCGCAGCCGCACCCGGTCATTGAGACCGAGATCAGCGTATTTCATGAATCTGCCCCCTCCGTCTGGCGCACCGCGCGATATAACGACTGCATCTCAATATACGACGCGACCGCGTCCGGAGTCAGATAACGCACGGGCAACAACTGTGCCACTCGTGCGCGTATCTCTGTTCCCGAGATGGCAAGTTGTGGTCCGGGGACAAGCGCTAGTTTCGCGCGCAGCCCCGGAAACTGTTCGTCCAGCCGCGCAACATCGCGGTCGTCTGCCACATAACCCGGACGATACACCGCGGCAATCTGATCGGTGGCCGCGACAACGTGTTCGGCGTCGTGCCACTTGGGCAGATATTCCAGCATATCCCATCCAAAGATCAACACCATCCAGGCGTCATCGCCCCAGAGCGCTCGCAGTTCGCGCAACGTATCCACCGTGTACGATGGCCCTGGGCGCTCCAACTCGACGGTTGAGACCGCGAATCGGTCGTCCGCAGCGATTGCCCGTTCGAGCATCGCCAGCCGGTCGGCGGCGGGCGAGATAGTCTGTTCCGCCTTGTGGGGAGGCTGACCAGCCGGTACAAACCAGACACGATCCAGCCCCATGCGAACATACACCTCTTGCGCTACAACAAGGTGTCCCAGGTGTGGCGGGTCGAACGTCC
This sequence comes from Ktedonobacterales bacterium, assembly GCA_036273675.1. Classification (GTDB taxonomy): domain Bacteria; phylum Chloroflexota; class Ktedonobacteria; order Ktedonobacterales; family JADMIN01; genus DAHUXT01. The sequence goes on from DASUHD010000180.1 coordinate 18,434, forward strand.
CGCCTAGAATACCATACCTCGGCCCCGCATGCACGCGCTTTCGTGGGGCAGACCGCCGAGTGCGCCGACCGCCACGAGTCGCGGGGCGGCTACTGTTGCTCTGGTTCACCGGTGCGCTCCCGCTCGTAATAGCCCAATGGCCTCACACTGCCAACTGCGCTAATACTGTACGCGACCGGAGGGAGATGTGGCGAACCAGGCACTAATAGTCCAGGGCGGTTAGTCGGCAAGTGCGGGGTCGAGCGGCGCGACCTCGGCATCGGGCAGGCGCGTGCGCACCTGGCGCATCGCGTCGGAGAGCGTGTCGCCGTTATCCTCGCCTCGGGTGACGGGCAGCCAGAATACCGCCCGAAGGTCCACCTTGCCGCCACTCACCTTCGAGAGCGCGACTTCGGGCGCGGGCGTACGCAGAGCCGTCTCGACATCCTCCAGCGCGAGCAGCACTTGCTTTTGCGCCGTGGCGGTCGCATCAGGCCCGCTATCAGGCACCGTCACGAGCAGGCCGACCCGACGCCGTTGCGAGAACGAGTTGTTGACGACCGGAGAGCTGAACAGCAGGCCATTTGGCACTAGCACCCGCTCACCGCCAGTTGTTCGGAGCGCGGTCACGCGAATGTAGATACTTTCGACGACGCCTGTATAGTTGGCAATGGTTATCTGGTCGCCAATCACGAAGGGACGCTCCACCAGCAGATACACCCCCGATACCACATTCTTCAGGATATCTTGCAGCGCCAGGGTTAACGCTACCGTCATCGCGCCGATAATAGTCACCGGAAGCGCGATACCCAGTCCCCAGACGCCCAGTACAAAAATGATACCGACGACCACTGTGGCGACGAAGACGGTGCGGCCCACCAGCACCACCAGATTGCCATTGACATGCCCGCGCCGCAGGCTTCCCATCAGGCTCTTCTGCAGCGCGCGCGCCACTACGAGCGTCAGGACGGTAATCAGCATGGTGATGCCGAGATTCACCACGAAATCGTGGACCACCTGGAGCAACGATGTGCGATCAGGTGTCACGGCTGGTGTGTCCACGAGCCAGATGACGGCAATCAGGTACAAGGCGAAAATCCAGAGGCAGACGAGCACGACACCGCCCAGCCAGCGACTCATCCCGGTTGGCCGATCCGCCAACTCAACGCTGTCGGGCGCTCCGGCGCTCGGTGTCCCATTCGAGGAGTCGGGAGTAGTGGAAACGCCATTGCGGGTCGCCCGCCGCACGCGCGCCGTCTCGATCAGCGCGGGGACGCGACTGACGCTGCGCGAGACGCGTGGGCCGAGCAGCAGCGCAACCAGCAGAATAATGAGCGTCAGTCCCGCGCGCAGGCCCAGATCCATTGGGGACACATCGAGCACTGCCGCCCCCAGGCTCCAGAAGATCGCCGCGCCGCTACCAGACATCCCACCAACCGCCAGGCCAACCATAGACTGCTCCCATGCCACTAGCGCACATCTCCACAACCCATCTCGTCAGTATAGCAAATCTTCGCGCGCACGCCTGAGAGATTTCCCATTCTACTGGTGAAGACGAGGCAGCACACGCTCACGTTGCTTGCCAGTGTGTTATGCTTGTCCCGCGCCGTATTAAGAAACATGAAACACGACACAATCACGACATGACAAGGGGATGGTCGGCCATGTCCCGCGAGCCAGCCGTCGAAAGACCAGGCGACGCCCAGACGCCTGAGCCTCGTCCAAAAGCAGCCACATCACCCCTGCAAAAACGTCTGGGGAACGTGGGACGCTGGCTGGCGCGCATTGTGCTGGTGGTGACATTTCTTCTTGGGTTCGGCGCCACAGTGATCCCACAGGGGCGAGGCGCGCTCCGTGCGGCGATGCTACTGCCCGCGCTCGTTTCCGCGTCACAGCCGACGGTTCTGATGTTCAACGGCGACGATGTGCGCCACACCTCGCTCACCGTCCCATCACAGGGCGGGCCGGTCTACCTGGATGTCTACGAGCCTGCCGCGCCTACCCCGCCGATTCCTGGCGCGCGTGAGGGTGTTGTCATCATCCCCGGCGTGGGCGACAACCGCCACGAGCCGCAACTGATCAATCTCGCCGAGGCGATGGCGCGCGTCGGGATCGTCGCCATGCTGATGACGACTGATACGCTGATCGACTACGAACTTCTCCCAAAGGACGCGGACGCCGTCTCTCAGGCAGTCCTGAGACTGCAAGCCTGGCCGGGCGTCGGTGCGAATCGCGTCGGCATCGTCGGCTTTAGCGCGGGTGGCGCGCTGGCAAGCCTCGCCGCCGCCGAGCCTCAGATGCAGGGGCATATCGCCTTCCTGACCTTTTTCGGCGGCTTCTTCAACGCCGAATCGCTGCTGGCGGACTTTGGGCGGCGCGCGCTGAACGTCGATGGCCAGGAACAGCCCTGGCATCCCGATGCTGTGCCGCTGCAAGTGCTGGCGAACACCGTGGCCACCACGCTGCCCGCCCAGGAGTCAGATATTTTGACGTCGGCGTTCTCAGACGGCGTTAGCCCGCTCAGCAGCGATCAGCTTGCCCAGCTCTCGCCGTCTGCCCGGGCGGCGTATCACCTGCTGGCGGGCGACCAACCAGACCAGGCGGAGGCGAACGTCGTCGCGCTCTCGCCCGAGATGCATACGTTGCTGGCGGCCCTCTCGCCCAGCAGTGTCGTGCAGGATATCACCACTCCTATCTATCTGCTGCACGACCGGAGCGACGTCTTCGTCCCATTTACGGAATCGCGCGACTTCAACGCGGCGCTGGACCGCCTGGGCAAGCCGCACCAGTTCGTCGAGTTCAGCATCTTCCAGCATGTCGAGGTGAAGTCCGGGCTAGGGCTCGGACCGCTCATCGGCGATGGACTCCGGCTGTATCGTGTGGTCTATTCGTTGCTCGAACCGTCGATTTAGCTCCATGCGGAAGGGATCTGGCGCTATGCTGCAACTCTCGCTCTTCTGGATACTTCTCGGCGTCATCTTCGGCCTGCTGGCGCAGGGCGCGCGACTGGGCTTTTCGGCGCGCGGTGTGAGTGGAGCGACTGGCTGGCTGGCAACGCTGGCGACGGGGGCGCTGCTGTCATTGGCGGGGGGATGGATCGGTACGCGGCTGCTGGGGCGGCTCTTTGGGACTCCCACGGCGTTGTGGGTCGGCATCCTCGGTGTTGTCGTGGCGCCCTGGCTTTGGGCGCGTTTCCGACGGTCGCGCGACACTGCGGCGCCTGCGGAGTAGTCTGAACGAACGAACTGGCTTAAACCTATTCGTCACCAATATGCTGAAGCTTGACGAAGTTTGTGCGGGCGCGCCCAGCCACTGGCATGCCGCCCATAATCACAGCTTCATCGCCCCGATGCACCAGGCCCTCCTCCTGAAGCTGCTCGTCTACCCAGGCGATCAATTGCTCGGTCGTGCCGAGCAGTTCGCTGCGGCGCGGCATCACACCCCACCACAGCGCTAGCCGCCGATAGACCTGCTCGAACGGCGTATAGGCGACGACGGGTACCACTGGGCGCTCTTTCGAGATCAAGTGCGCCGACGTGCCTGTGCGGGTAAACGCCGCAATCAGATGCGCCCCCGCCTCGCGCGCCAGAATGTGCGCCGCGCTTGCGACCGCATGCGCGTGGGTGCGTGGCTCGTTGTGATGCTCGAATGGGCCATGCTTGCAGTATGGCTCCGACTCACAGGCGATACGCGCCATCACCTGCACCGCCTCGACTGGATATTTGCCGACGGCCGTCTCGGCGCTGAGCATCACAGCGTCGGTGCCATCGAGAATGGCGTTGGCCACATCGCTGGCCTCGGCGCGGGTCGGGCGCGCATGCTCAATCATCGATTCAAGCATCTGCGTGGCAGTGATGACTGGCAGCCCACATGCGTTGGCCTTGGCAATGATCTCCTTCTGAATCGTCGGCACGCGCTCCAATGGCATTTCGACGCCCAGGTCTCCGCGCGCGACCATCACGCCGTCGGCAACCTTCAGGATCGCATCAAGCGCCTGAAGCGCCTCGGGCTTCTCCAGCTTGGCGATCACTGGGATGGTGCGTTCGGCGGCATAAGCGGAGGGATGCAGCTCGCGCGGCGAGGGAGCGCAAGGTTCGGGCAAGCCGCGTACGGTCTCTTCGACCAACTCCTTCGCCTCGGCCACGTCTTCGGGCCGCCGGACGAAGCTGAGCGCGATGTAGTCCACACCTTGCTCCACGCCGAAGACCAAATCAGCACGGTCCTTCTCGGTGAGTGCTGGCGCGCTGACCGCGACACCGGGCAGGTTGATCCCCTGGTGCTCGGCAAGCGAGCCGCCATGGACGACCTCGGTAATGACATCCTGCTTCACCACCCCCGTCACGCGCAACTCGATGGCGCCATCTGATAGCAGGATGGTATCGCCGCGTTTGACATCCTTCGGCAGGTCGGTGTAGGTCGTGGAGACAATCTTACCTGTCCCTGTAATAGGACGTGCGGTCAGTACAAAACGGTGGCCGTCGGTCAGAAATATCGGCCTGCCGCCCTCCAGCGCGCCCGTACGAATCTTCGGCCCCTGCAAGTCCTGCAGGATGGCGACCGGGCGATTCAGCCGCGCCGCCACCGTGCGCACCCGTGCGATAGTCGCGGCGTGCTGGTCGTGCGTGCCATGGGAGAAGTTGATCCGGGCCACATCCATCCCGGCGCGCATCAGCGCCTCGACGCGCTCCTCGGTGGAGGTCGCCGGGCCAAGCGTACAGACGATCTTGGTGTGGCGTATCGATAACGCGGCGCCGCTCACGATGGATCTCCCCCTTCTTTGTGGCTCTCATCTTGAGGTGGCAACGACGCCTGGAAGCGGCCCCATGCCGCCGTCACCTGACGTTCCAGGTCGTCGAGGGAGCCATCGTTGTCGATGATTTCGGTCGCCTGTGCGAGCTTTGGCTCGATGGGCGGCTGCGCGGCCAGACGCGCGCGCGCCTCCTCCTCACTCATCCCACGCTGCTCGACCAACCGCCGCAACTGGGTTTCGGGCGAGCAGCGGACGATCCAGATGCCATGGCAGAGCGAGGCATACCCAGACTCGATCAATTTGATGGCATCCAGCACGCCGACCTGACCGTCAGGTATCAAGCGTATCTGGCCAACGATGGCCTCCTGCACGGCGGGATGGACGAGCGCTTCGAGCCGTCGCAGCTTCTCGGGATCGCCAAAAACCAGCGCGCCAAGCTCTTTCCGGTCTATCCCGCCACTCGCGTCCAGAATCTCCGACCCGAACTCTTGCGCCAGTTGGGCGACGAGTGGCTGCCCCGGCAGATACAGGTCGTGTACGATTGCGTCGGCGTCGATATAACGATACGCGCCGAGCGCCTGCAACATCTGGCCCACGGTGGACTTGCCACAGGCGATGTTGCCGGTTAGTCCCAGATAATACGGCATAGATGATTCCTCTCAGCAGAGGCGCAATAAACCGCGCAGCCACACGCTACGCGGCCTCAGCATACCAGATATAAAGAGATTCGGGAACGCTTACAGCCAGCGATGCTAGTGCGCTGCCTGATGTGGGCGCAAACGGCGACGGAATGAGCAATATCGAAGAAGCCTAGCGCCCAATTTCTTGGTACATTGATTGCGGCTATCGTCAGAGCTGCGAATCCAAAAAGCCACATGAACCGGCAACAGCAAAGGAAGAGAGCGATCTAGTGTTCAAAGATATCAGGGCGTATTCCGGCTTTTCAGTCAACGACCTGGAAGGGGCGAAAGAGTTCTATGGTCAGACACTTGGGCTGGAGGTTACCGAGGCGAATGGCCTGCTGCAACTCCACATCGCTGGTGGCGCGACCATCCTGGTCTATCCCAAGGACAACCATGTGCCAGCCACCTTCACCATCTTGAACTTTCCCGTGGCCGATATCGAGCAGGCGGTGGACGAACTGACCGCGCGTGGCGTGCGATTCGAGCACTACAACCTCGGCGAACTGGTGACAGATGAGAAGGGGATCGCCCGTGGCGGTGGGCCAAATATCGCATGGTTCACAGACCCGGCTGGCAACATCCTGTCTGTGATCGAGCAGTAATAAGCTTAAGGAGAGCACCATGCCCGAACCGCGTATCCTGTTGACCGGCATCGCGCTTGGCGAGTCGCCCCGTTGGCATGACGGTCGCCTGTGGTTCTCCGACTGGGGCGCGCAGGAAGTCATCGCCGTCGATTCCGATGGCAGGAGCGAGGTCATCGCTCGTGTGCCGACGTTTCCCTTCTGCATCGACTTTCTGCCCGATGGGCGCCTGCTCGTCGTCTCGGGGCGCGAGGGGCTACTTCTGCGGAGTGAGCCTGACGGCTCGCTGGTAACCCATGCCGACCTGACCAGCCTCGCCGCACCACCGTGGAATGACATCGTCGTGGACGGCCGAGGCAACATCTTCGTCAACAATCTCGGCTTTGCCTTTGGGACGGGCGCGGCATTCGCGCCTGGAATCGTCGTGGTAGTGACGCCTGACGGCAAGCCGCGACAGGTAGCCGATGGTCTCGCCTTCCCCAACGGCATGGCTGTGACGCCCGACAACACAACTCTGCTCGTCGCGGAATCCTACGGTGAACGACTTACGGCATTCGATATCGCGGCGGAAGGCGGCCTGTCGAACCGACGAACATGGGCCGAAACACCTGGCGACCACCCCGATGGCATCTGTCTGGACGCGGAAGGCGCCGTCTGGTATGGCGATGTTGGTTCCAGCCGTTGTGTGCGCGTGCGCGAAGGTGGTGAAGTACTCCAGACCGTGAACCTTGATCGTGGCTGTTTCGCCTGTATGCTTGGCGGCGCAGACCGAAAAACGCTGTACATGGTCGCAGCGAAGTGGCCAGACGCGATGAGCGGCGGCGAACGCACTGGACAGGCGCTTGCGCTTGAGGTT
>DASUHD010000181.1:0-60594 GCA_036273675.1 Ktedonobacterales bacterium
CAAGCAGGACGGCACGATTACCGCCGTCCATCTGCAAACCTTCCTCGACGGCGGCGCGTACGCCAGCTATGGCCTTGCCACGGTCTACTATACCGGCGCGCTGCTGACCGTGACCTACAAGATTCCGCGCTACAAGTTCGACGGCATGCGGCTCTACACCAATAAGCCCGCCTGCGGTCCCAAGCGCGGCCACGGCTCGACCCAGCCGCGCTATGCCTTCGAGTGCCAGCTCGACCGCATTGCCGAGCAGCTTGGACTCGACCCGGCGGCGTATCGCAAGCAGCTTGCCATCGACCCTGATACAACCACTGTCAACGGGCTGCGCGTCACCAGCTGCGGGCTGGTGGAGTGCGTTGACCGCGTCGTCGAAAGTTCCGGCTGGCAGGAGCGGCGTGACCATCTGCCGGTGGGGCGCGGCATGGGCATGGCCATCAGCTCATATGTGACCGGCGCGGGCAAGGCGATCTACTGGAACGACATGCCGCACTCCGGCGTGATCGTGAAGGTGGACCGTGGCGGCGGCGTGGCCGTCCTCTGCGGCTCCTCCGATATTGGCCAGGGGTCCGACACCATGCTGGCGACGGTGGTGGCCGAAGAACTGGGCGTTGACCTCTCAGATATTCGCGTGCATGCGGGCGACACCGACCTGACCCCGGTGGACCTGGGCAGTTACTCCTCGCGTGTCACCTTCATGGCGGGCAACGCCGCGCGCGAGGCGGCGCGCAAGCTGCGGGCGTGGCTGCTGGAGGCGGCGGCTGAGCTACTGGACGCCGCGCCCGACCAGTTGGAGGCGAGCGCCCGCCGCATCTCCGTTCGCGGCGACCCGACCTCGAGCATCTCGTTTGCGGAAGCGGCGCAGAAGGCCGAGGCGACCCACGGCACGCTCAGCGCCGTTGGCAGCTACACGCCGCCCACACTCGGCGGGCAGTTCAAGGGCGCCGGCGTCGGCATCTCGCCAGCCTATAGCTATACCGCCTGCGTGGCCGAAGTCGAGGTAGACCCCGAGACCTACGACATTAAAGTCGAAAAGCTCTGGGTCGCGCATGACTGCGGGCGGGCGCTCAATCCGACGCTGGTGGCGGGGCAGATCGAGGGCAGCGCCTATATGGGCTTTGGCGAGGCAATCTTCGAGGAGCAGGTCTTCCGCAAGGGGCTGCACAAAGCGCCATCCCTACTTGAATACAAGCTGCCCACCATCTACGACACACCGGAGATCATCGCGATGCACGTCGAGACGATGGACCGCGAGGGGCCATACGGCGCGAAGGAGGCGGGCGAGGGGCCGCTCAACCCGATCATTCCGGCGATTGCCAATGCGGTCTACGACGCCATCGGCGCGCGGGTCGAGAGCACGCCCATCACCCCCGACAAGATTGCGCGCGCGCTCAAAGAGCAGCAGCGCCGCCTCGCCGCATCCAGCGCGCCACCAGCACAGGCGCGGACAGAGCCAGCGCGGACAGCGAGCAAAGTCTCCGAGGAGGCGCCGACGTTATGAACCGCCTGCCAACATTCGAGTATCGCGCCGCCCGCACCGTCGAGGAGGCGCTCGCCTGGCTCGGCGAGGCCGCTGGGAGTGCTGACAAAGACCCGGAGGCGCGTGTCATGCTGATGGCGGGCGGGACCGATGTGCTGCCCAATATGAAGCATCGCATCTTCACACCGCAGGTGGTCGTGGGATTGCGCGGCGTGCGCGAGCTGCGGGGCATCGCGAGCGATACCGAACGTGGGCTGCGTCTCGGCGCGGGCGTCTCGCTGGCGGAGATCGCCGCGTCTCCGCTGATGCGTGGGGGCTACGCGGCGCTGGCCCAGGCGGCGGAGTCGGTCTCCACGCCGCAGCTACGGCACATGGGTACGCTTGGCGGCAACCTCTGCCTAGATACGCGCTGCAACTACTACAACCAGTCTGATAGCTGGCGCAAGGCGCTCGATTTCTGCCTGAAGAAAGGCAGCGATATCTGCCGCGTTGCCCCCAATGGCCAGGGCTGCTACGCTGTCTCGTCGTGCGATACCGCCCCGGTGCTGATCGCGCTGGATGCCACGGTGCGGATTGCGGCGCGGGAGGGCGAGCGTGTTGTGCCGGTGAGCGCGCTCTATCACGACGACGGCATTCATCCGGTGCGCCTGCGTGATGACGAGGTACTGCGGGATGTGAGTGTGCCGCCGCTGGCCGATGGCTGGCGCTCGGCCTATCTTAAGTACCGGGTGCGCGGCTCGTTTGACTTCCCGCTTGTCGGCGTTGCCGTGGCGGCGCGCTTCGACGGCGACCGCTGTACCCAGGCGCGAGTGGTGCTCCAGGCGGTGGCGACCCACCCGGTGGCGCTGCCCGCTGTGGACGAGATGCTGCAAAACCGGCGCTGGACGCCCGATCTGCTCGATGCCGCCGCCGAGGAGGCTTACCGCGCGTCGCACCCGATGGACAACACCTCAGGCACGATTGCGCTACGTCGCCGCATGGTCCGCGCCTACACCCGCCGCGCGCTCGACTTGCTGCTGGCGGGGTAAGGGATTGGCGATGGGTTGTCGTACAGCGGGCGAGGTGAGAGATGATCCGGCTTCGCGGCATGAATGCCGCGGCTAACCCTACCCGCCCTCTTCTCGCCCTCTTTCAGATGGTCATCCCTCCACACGCAGGACGATCTTGCCGCGCGCGTGGCCGCTTGCCGCCGCTTCCCAGGCCGCACGCGCCTCCGCCAGTGGAAATACCTGGCTAACGATTGGCTGAATCTGCCCCGCGTCGATCAAATCGCCAATCGCGCGCAACTGCTCGCCACTGGGTTCGACGATGAACCAGACGAATTGCGCCCTGGTGTGTGATGGATCGTCCGCCGGGCGCGGGCTGACGACCGAGACCACCACGCCGCCGTCTTTCACGACCTGCCACGAGCGCGTCAGTGACTCCCCGCCTACCGTATCGAAGACGATATCCACGTCGTGAACCACATCCTCGAAGGGCGTGGTGGTATAGTCGATCACCTGGTCGGCGCCAAGACCGCGCAGGAAGTCGTGATGGCGGGCCGAAGCGGTTGTAATCACCCGCGCGCCTGCCCAGCGCGCAAGCTGCACCGCATAGCTGCCCACGCCGCCCGCGCCGCCGTGAATCAGCGCCGTCTGTCCCTTCGAGAGATGGGCATGGATGAAGAGCGCCTGCCACGCCGTAAGCGCCGCCAACGGAACCGCCGCCGCCTGAACCATATCGAGCGTCTGTGGCTTCGGCGCCAGTTCGTATGGCAGCGCGATGGCGTATTCAGCCTCAGCGCCATCACGGTCAAACGCCGTCAGCGCGTAGACCTCGGCGCCGACTGTGAAATCAGTAACCCCAGGGCCAACCTCCGCCACCACACCGGCAAGGTCGTGGCTAGGGATAGGCAGCGGGCGTGGGTCGCCAGTCGGCGTCTGATAGGTCTCATCCCATGTCAGTTCAGTGGCGATAACTGCCGTCGCGCCGACACGCACCAGCACTTCGCCAGGGCCAGGCTGGGGCTTTGGCGCATCGTCGTAGCTGAGGTTGTCTGGCCCACCACGTCCATGCACACGGATCGCTTTCATCGTACGCTCCTTTCATGTTCGGTGATAGTTGTCCGTACATATCTATGTAGCACATTGTCATCATAACGTCGTTATCAGACCACCGTCGATGATGAAGTCTGTGCCAGTGACATTACCGGCGCGGTCGCTCGCCAGTAGCAGCACGAGATCGGCGACCTCCTCCGGTCGGCTGAAGCGCCCGGTCACCATGCCCGCGGCGGCCTGTTTAGAGGGTGTGTAAGAAGAGGGACGCCATCACAAGATAGTCTGTCCGCAATGAGGTTCTCAGACTCGTTGCGAAGGGTCAACCCTGGGTCTTCCGCAATGGCTGACGCTGAGACACTATGCGCCACACGCAGGCTGGTGGGTTCCTGCCAGTGCGTTGGCCTGGATGCTGGGGATGGTCGTGATCTTTATCGGAACCAGCTTCATCCCGGCCAGCGGCTTCACCTGGCAGATAGCGATACTCCTGCTGCTGTTCGTGGTAGCTGCGGGAGCTGTTGTAGGAGCAGTGCATGGCTGGTTTCTCATCTGGTTACTGCATCGTATGAACACGCATTCCCACCATGAGGCCCTCCCTTCGCTGCTTCGGTGAGGGCCTCATGCTACCAGCAATCCCCAAAACGCGGCACTCCCCACTGCGTAATGTGGGCCAGGATGAACGGCGAACAGACCACTAATATCCGCTGGGCTCACCCGAGCATACCGCTGACACATGACCTCCGCCAGGGTAAACAAGGGCAAATTAGGGCAAACAACGATGGACGTAAACATTAGTGAGCCGATTCACAGCATCGTCACGTCTTGGCGGATATGCTGAGCTGTAGCTATCTCAGCGACGCTGGTATGCTGATGAGCAACTGCGTGGCCAGTGACAGGTTCCGCGCCGCGCCGGGTGCGAGTCGCTCCCAGACGCAGGAATGCAGCGAGAAGATGGGAGATGCGCTGGTTCTCTCGTCCCTTCCTGCCCGGTGTGTTCACTATGTCGTGATAAGCGGCCAGCGCGCGGTATGAGCAGAATTACGCCGATAGTGACGATGGTGACGATGGTGACGATGGTAACGATGGTAACGAAGGTAACGAAGGTAACGAAGGAGGCGATGGTGACAAGGTCGCAACGTATACGCAGCATCTCCCATTTCTCGCTCGCCGCCATCGCCTTGCTGATCGTTCTGGGCCTTGGGCTGGCCGGATGCGGCGTGACCACCACCGTTGTTCAGGAGGGCGGTTCGACGAGTACACCGCCTGCCACGACGGCCCCCGTCCCAACTGCGACACTCGCCGCCGTCACGTGTGGATCGCAATATGGCAACGCGTATCAGGCGACATTGCCCAACGCGACGTACTCCCAGACCATTGTCTTCTCGGCACTACAGCTGCCGCCGCAGACACGCTCCTACGATAACGACGCCGCAGGCGGACTGCGGGGACGCTTCTTCTGTAGCGCCGGGACATCCGCTTCGGTGCGCTCCTTCATGACCCAGCAGTTGAGCCAATTGGGCTGGCAGCCAGTGGCGACCGCCACGGATTGTGGCCAGGCCGATATCCCCACCTACGGCAGCCCGCAGTGCTGGCAGAACGGCAAATACCACCTCTTCCTCGGCGTCAATACGAACACCGACTGGGTGGTCGCGTTCATCGACCCCGCCTTCGTCTCGTAGTATCCTACGGGTCGTCGCACATCTTGGCTTGTGACTGATTTGCCTGGTGGTGGAACTGGTCCACCTACGCCGACCAGATCCTCTCGTTCTGGCAGCACACCAAAAAGTAGTCTCTGCCTGCTGTAGGTGCGGATGAAAGTCCAGAATACGTTCTCGCCCATTTTAGGGGGTGTTATCAGATATAGCTGTTTTCCCGAAGATTGCTGACACCGGTGCAGGCAGGTAGGCACGCGCAGGAGGCGATGGATTGGCCGCTTAGGGATTGTCGTCAATCTCGGCTTATGCAGTTATGATGAGACGCGCATCCACAGCGACCACACCCTTGCCCTCCGGCAGAACCAGCAGCGGGTTGACATCCAGTTCGCTCAGTTGTGGGCATGAATGGGCCAGCCACCCGACACGCAGTAGGGCGTCAACGAGAGCCTGGCGATCAGCGGGAGGAGCGCCACGAAGTCCTGACAGCAGCCGTGCTGCGCGGACCTCATTGATCATCTCTTCGGCGTCCGCCGAGGACAGCGGGGCGAGGCGGAAGCTCACATCCGCCAGCGCCTCCGCGTAGATGCCACCCATGCCAAACATCACAAGAGGCCCTAGCACCGGATCGCGCTTGACGCCAATGATCACTTCCTGGCCTCCGCTGACCATCCGCTGCACCTGCACCCCGCGCAAAGACGCCTGCGCCTTATGCGCGCGGCTCATCAGCGCCTGAAAGCCCTCGCGAATCGTAGCGACGCTGTCGATATCGAGGAGCACCCCGCCGACATCTGTCTTATGGGAAATCTCCGGGCTAATCAGCTTGAGCGCTACCGGGAAGCCAATGCGCTCGGCGGTGGCCACCGCTTCCTCCTGAGTGGTCGCCAACTCACTGGATGGAATAGTCAGACCAATGGCTTGCAGGATGGCCTGCCCCTCCTCAGCGTCGAGCGTCTGGCATCTGACCTTCACTGCGGCGTCGAGCAACGACTGGGCACGTCGCAGGTCCATGCCAGCGGGCATCGAGGGAGTCGGGTGCGGCGCTGCCAGCCACCGCCCACGCTGCCGCAGCACCCCCAGCGCCTCGGACGCTTCCTCTGGGAAGGTGTACGCCGGGATCCGATGCGCATGCGCGGTCGCGAAGGCAGCGCTCAGGCTGGCCTCGCCCATCAGGCAAGCCACGAGCGGTTTGCCGCTCGGGTGACTCTCGGCGACTTGACCAATGGCCCGCACGATGGCTGTCGGATCAGCTACCGCCTGGGGTACGAGGATGACCAGAACGCCGTCGTTCGCCGCGTCATCTAACAGGGCTGTGAGGGCTCGCCGATAGTCGTCTTCGCATGCGCCACCGAGCATATCAACGGGCCCAGCAATCTGCGCATCTGGAAGCAAGTAGCCGCGCAGAGCATCTTGCGTGGCCGCGCTGGTATGGGCCAAGGTGAGTCCCAGAGGCTCCAGGGCGTCGGCAGCTAAGGCGGCGGGTCCGCCGGCATTCGTGAGGATGGCGATCTGTTGGCCCAGGAGCGGCGGCTGATACTCCAGCGCCATCGCGCCGTGAAACAACTCCTTGATGGTGGCGCATTCGATGACACCGGTCTGGCGGCAGACAGCGCGAAACGCCGCATGGGCGCCAGCTAAGGCGCCGGTGTGTGACGCCGTGGCAGCCTGGCCACTTGTGGTCCGTCCCGCCTTGAGCGCCAGGATGGGTTTGTGGGCAGCGGCGTCTCGGAGCGCTGCGACAAATCCCGGTCCACCTTTGATATCTTCCAGATAGAGCGTGATGACTTCAGTCTGCTCATCCGCGGCCAGCACTCGCAGCATGTCCGTCTCATTGACATCGGCCTCGTTGCCCATACTGACCAAACGGCTAAAGCCGATACCACGTCCAACGATCCAATCGATAACGCCTCCACAGAGCGCTCCCGATTGCGAGAGGAAGGCGATGTATCCCTGCGTCGGCACGACGCCCACAAACGTCGTATTGATCGGCGTGTGCGTATCCAAAACGCCTATGCAATTTGGTCCCATCACACGCATGCCAGAGCGCCGCGCAATTGCGATCACCTGCCGCTCGAGCGCGGCGCCTTCCCCGCCCACTTCGCGAAAGCCGCCTGAAATGATCACGGCCGCTTTGATACCGCGCTGGCTACAGGCATGCATCACGGCGGGCATGCTCGTGGCGGGAACAACGATAATAGCGAGGTCTACCGGATCAGGAACCGCCGCAATATCGGAATAGCAGCGACAACCAAGGATTGCGTCTGCTTTGAGATTTATTGGATAGATAGGTCCGGGGTAGCCAGTGATGGGATCAAGGAGATTCCGCAGGATCGCATAACCTAACTTGGCGGGATTGTGACTGGCGCCAATGAGGGCCACCCCTCGTGGATGGAAGAAGACGTCCAGTGAAGATATTGAGGAAATTGAGGACACAGAGGGCGTATTGGCGCCACGAGAGGTGTGAGGGGAAATCACAGACATGCGTATCGCTCCATCTATTGAAAGTGGCTCACAGGTGATTACAACGGAGCGCCAGAGGGCGCATTACACTCGCGCCAGAACGGCGTCGCGCCCCACAAGGAAAGCTCGGCGATTGAGATCTACCGACCGCGGCGGCACGCGTCCAGCAAGAGCCTCTATCCACATCGTTTGTATCAGTTCGGGTCCAGGTAGAGTCCGCTCTTCGAGCAGCCTGGACAACGCGCCGATCAGGACGGCGTTCGCGACTTTCGGTTCGCCAAGACTCCTGGCGATGGCTGGCCCATCCACGTAGACAGCGCGTGAGGCAGCACACGCGAAGGCCGCCCGCAGCGCATCGTCATTCGGGTAGGGCCACCCCAGCGAGGAGACGGTAATCGGGACAATCGTCTCCAGGTTGATGAGAGCGAGCGCATCTGGGCGGAGGTGAGGCAGGTAGCGTAAGGCTTCCAGTTTTTCGAAGGCCAGCAGGATGTCCACCTCGCCCGCACCGACGAGTGGCGAATAGACGCGCTCGCCCCAGCGCACATGGCTTGTGACACTGCCCCCGCGCTGCGACATGCCATGAACCTCAGCCTGCTTGACCTGAAAGCCAGCGGCGAGCCCCACACGCGCCAGAATATCGCTAGCAAGAATGGTTCCCTGCCCGCCAACGCCGACCAGCAGGAAGTTGAGGGGCCGTTTCATCGGACCGCTCCTTTCGTCGTGGCCGTGGCATGTGTCGAGGCGGGACGGAAAGTAATCGCATCACGCGGACAGATTTCGGCGCAGACTTCGCAGCCCGTGCAGAGCGTGGGGTCGATCAGTGCTTTGGGACGCTGGGTGTGCTCGTCCAACTCGCTGCTCTTCAGAATGGCCGGGCACCCAAGCCGGAAGCACAGCGTACAGCCGTTGCAGGCGTCGGCCAGCACCGCGAGCGGCATCCAGCGCTTGCGACCTTCGGGCAGGAGGGCGCAGGGCTGGCGCGCGATCACTACGGACGGCTCGTCGTGCGTGAGGTACTCCTTGAGCGTCTTCTCGATGTCGTCCATCGCGAATGCGTCGAGTGTGCGCACGTGCCGCACCCCCAGCGCCCGCACCAACGGCTCAAGCGCGATCATCGGGGCATCCGCTCCCTGCAAGGTCCGCCCCGTGCCGGGATTATCCTGGTGGCCGGTCATTGCGGTGGTGCGATTGTCCAAGATCACGGTCACGACCGGGCTGTGGTTGTACACGACGTTCAAGAGCGCGGGAATGCCAGAATGGAAGAAGGTAGAGTCGCCGATCACCGCAACATGATGTTCGGGGCTGCCGCCTTTCGCCGCTCCGTGGGCGACTGAGATTCCGGCGCCCATGCAGCCGCACGTATGCTGCGCGCTCAGCGGCGGGGCGAATCCCAGGCTGTAGCAGCCAATGTCGCCATTGACGGGGACCTTCAGCCTGTGCAGCTCGTAGAACGTGCCTCGATGCGCGCAACCGGGGCAGAGGACAGGCGGGCGAGATGGAAGGTCGCCCACATCAACCTCAACCACTGGAACGCGCGCCGAATCTGGCAGGAGTCCGGCGCTGATGGCGCACTCGCGTACGAGGCGCGGATTGAACTCGCCCGTGATGGGAAAGATGCTCTTGCCTTCGACCGCGATCCCAAGCAAGCGCACTCCCTCCTCGATAAACGGATCGAGCTCTTCCACAACGATCAGGCGCTTCACGGAGGCGGCGAATGCCTGGATCAGGCGGCGAGGCAGGGGCCAGGTCATGCCAAGATGCAGGACCGACGCGGCAGGGAAGACCTCTTTGACATACTGGTACGCGATGCCGCTGGTGATGACGCCTAGCTCAGGGTCGCCAGCTTCGATCACATTGCCCACGAAGGTCTCGGCAAACTCGGCGATCTCCTGGAGACGCTGCTCGACCAGCGGATGGCGCTTGATGGCGTTGCCCGGCACCATGACGTATTTGGCAGGGTTGCGCGGAAACGTGGGGCGCCGCGCCGTACCATTCGCCGAGAGGCCCCGCGGCGATGCAGCACGCTCGCCGTTTCTGGTACCCAGACGTTCGTCCAGATCCACTAGCTCCACCACGCTTGTTGAGTGGCAGATGCGGGTGGTCATACGCAGCAGAACCGGTGTGTCGAAGCGCTCGCTGAGCATGAACGCCGCGCTCATCAGGTCTTTCGCCTGCTGGCTGTCGGAAGGCTCCAGACAGGGAATGCGCGCAAACTTCGCAAAGGTGCGGTTGTCCTGCTCATTCTGGCTGGAGTGCATCGCGGGGTCGTCGGCAGAGACGATAACCAGGCCAGCCTCGGCCCCCGTCATCGCGGCATACATCAGGGAGTCGGCTGCGACATTCAGACCGACGTGTTTCATGGTGGCAAAGGCGCGGCTCCCGGCGTAGGCGGCGCCAATAGCCACGTCAGCGGTGACCTTTTCGTTCGGCGCCCATTCGGCATACACACCGGGAAAGCGGGCAAACGTTTCCATGATTTCGGTGCTGGGGGTGCCGGGATACCCCGAAGCGACCGTCGCGCCCGCCTCCCAGGCTCCGCGCGCCGCCGCCTCGTTCCCGGAGAGCAGCTTCTTCATCGGACTGCTCCCTCATTGGCGCTATTGGCAAACCGCTCCCAGCCAGGAACCGGCTCAATGCCGACCGAAAAGCGGACATGGTCAGCGCCGTAGCCGAAGGCCGTGCCGGGAACGCCCGCAATACCCGTGCGCGCGAAAATGCTGAAGACATCCTGCCCCTCGCTGCACTGGCTCCAGTTGTAAATCGTGCCGCCATCATCCAGATTGATGCGCTGGAAGAGCTGATGCTCGTCGTTCAGCACGCGCAACTGGTGGATCAGTGTCCTGCGGCGCAACGCATAGAGCGCACTGACTTTGTCGCGTAGCTCAGGATGGCGCTGAATGTGCTGGAAGAAGGCCATGAAGCGGAGCTGCCATTCGGCTGGCAAGGTCGCGTTCCCGTTCATCCAGCTCACGCGCAGCAAGGGAGCAAGCTCAGGATCGCCCACGCTGACCCATCCGAAGCGGTCGCCTGTCATGGTGTAGACCTTGGAGAAGCTCCAGCAGAATAGCGTCCGCGGTAGCATCGCCATCTCGGCAAACGCACGCACGCGCGCGCGCTCGTCGTCCATCGGACCGGTACCGGTATAGGCCATGTCGGCGAGCACAAGCATGTCAGGATGGGCATCGATGACGGCCAGGAGCGAGCGCAATTCCTCAGGCGAGTAGGAATAGGCGCTGGGATTGTTGCTGAGGATAAGGTAAATCCCGCGCGTTTCGGGATGCTGCCGCAGCGCGGCTAGCAGCTCATCTGGTGTCAGCTTATAATGGTCATCGGGCCGCGTCGGCACGTGTACGACGTTGATGCCCCACGTCCTGGCCTGCCACTCTGGCACACTGAAGCTCGGCGTGGGAAAGAGCAGGGTGACCGTATCGGCGGGCCCGGCCCAGCGCGTCACACGGAGACCGCGCATGCTCTTGTCCAGCGCATCGAGGGAACCGGTTGAGAGGAAGATCTGCTCGGGGGTGTAGGACAACCCCCAGACATGCTCCTGATCCTGCGCGATCCACTCCCTCAGGAGGGGGTTGCCGACTCCGGCCAGATCGTACATATGCAGGTCCCATCCGCGCGCGAGCAAGGCTTCTTCATACAGCATCATGCGCTGGCGCAAGGCGAGATAGGTCTTGCCTGTAGCGACGTACCCGTTGATGTCTTCATACGGAAGGGCGACGCCCAGGTCGTCGGCGAGCGAGCGGTAGTCCCAGGCGCCGTCGTGCTCCTCGATCTTCCTGGCGTTGATGTCGCCAATCGTGCGATTTACAACCTCCTGACGAATGATCTGAGGATCATATCCGCGGGCGGCGCACTCAGCTTCAGTTGCCGCTACCATGCGCGCCATGGCGCGGATCGGCGCCAGTTGAGCCTGTGGGTCGAGGCGTTCCTTCGCCGCGTATTGCTGGCCTACCAAACGAATAGCGGAGCGCGTTTCCGCGTCGGTTGAGGGTATAGAACGTGACATCGTTGTCTCATTCACCATTGTGGCACTCACTCTCTTGCGGGCAATGCATGCGTGAGAAGGCAGTCGGCTGGCGTGCCCGCGCTCAGATTGAACCATGGTGTCGTCACAAACTCATCCCAGGCAACGCACAAACCTCACAATCACATACCGGCACGAGGAACCGACGCAAGGCAGACAGAACCAGGGAGTACATTCTTCTGGCACGCGCTGCTCTTGCCATGTCGCCCGGCCGCTGCGGCGATGCTGGCGCCACCAGCGTTACAATGGAAAATATCAGGGGATAGTATGAGCCATGAGCAAGGCGGCGTGATGATAATCGCTGGTCACGCGCTTCTGGTGTTGCCTCTACGGTGATCCAGCCAACACAGCATGCTCTGGCTCACGAGAGCATTTGCCGTCGTGTTCGACTCCGTTCAGCAGGCCACTCAGCGCATGGCTGGCATGCGGCGGATGCGAATGCGGGCCTTCCATTCCCAGCATGCCGCCGCTTTTTGCCGTTGAGGCACGCTGCTGCTCAAGAGTTATGGCCGCGTCGGTTGCTCCGGCAACAGATGTCGAGATGGTGTGAACGCTGGCGCCAAGCCGACTGACCGTTACTTCTACCCCGCGAACCAAGGCGCTCAACGCGACGATCACCATCGCAATACAACCGATTACGAGCGCGAGCAGCGCCGCGAGCAGGTGCGCCGTGCCACTGGGCCACGTCCCGGTTACCAACGCTGCGAGCGCTTCGATGGTGGCGCCGACGATTGCCGCTGCAATACCGCCAGTGAGCGCGAAACGTGTTATGGTCCCACCCACCGAACGGCGGCGAGACCCTGCTAGCTGACGAGGTTTCTCATGTGGGCGTGTCGGTTTCATGAGGGCGCTCCTTTCGCATGCGAGGCATTACCCCACGCTTTCTTTCTACTTATCCAGCTGATGCGGTGTGAGCCGCTGCATGGTCTACATTGTCGCCGCCAGGCACACGGTGAGCAGACAACTCAGGCGGCAGTGGCGCGAGCACCGACGCCGATACAACATGTCGCTCCTGCGGATGTAGCAGCGAGCGCACCTCCTCCGTGACCAGGTAGGCGCCCAGCGCCATGACCGCTGCCGTCTTGAGTCGGAAGGCTGTCCTGCGACGCTCGGCGTCGGGGCCAGTGAAGGCAAACTCGAATTGAGCCTCGACAGGGTTTCGAAGCGCCGTAATCAGGTGGTCGGCGATCAGCTGCATGGCCCGCTCGATGTCGCTGCGCTCGTTCGCGTGGATTGCTTGCTGAAAGCGGGCCAAGTTATCCTCAGTCATGTAGAGGCAAGCGTCCCAGGGAAAGGTCGCGAAGTACTCGCCACCCTGGACCCGCGCGAGATGTTTGGCCGAGGCGAGCGCCCAGTCAACATACCAGGGCTGTATGCCGTTCTTCATGCCATAGAGGAAGGCCATTGTCATGTTGTGCAGCGCCGTGCGCTCGGACTCCGAGATAGAGTTGAGGTCGGAGACTTGCCGTAAGTGGTCCACTAACCCACCCACAACCGGCAATGTCCTGACCGAAGTGGGCACGAGCCGCAGTGTACTCTCCGCCAGCAATGCAATGTCAGCTCTGTGGATTTCGTCGTGCGCGGGCGGGGTTGTCGCAAGGCTTGGCTGTTCCTCGTGATAGTACGTGCGGCGGAAATCGAGGTATGCCGCGGCGACCGCATCGTAGAGGCGTGCGGCGGTGGCCTGGGTCTCTTGAGCCAGCAGGTCGCAGTTCGTGATAGTATCTGTCGTCTCTGCGGGTTCTGCGCTGGACGCACCCACACTCGTACTCATCTGCTCATCCTCCTCACTCTGTGTGCACGCTATCTAGTGTGAGCGTTGCAGACGCTGGTCACAGCGCTATCTCATCCTGGCAGTCGGCGCTCACAACCTGCACACGATCCGCCACGGCCCCAGCATGCAAGGACTTGGGTGCTCGACGGCGACCAGCCCCGGCGCCATCTGAAGGAGAATCACGGTCAACGTATGGCAGCGTTCTGGATCGGCGTGACATGAGAGCCACGACGAGGTCAAGCGCTCGGCGATGCACGCCGGCGCGGTCTCGCAGCGTCGCGACTGGCAGCGCGCAAAGCGATGTGAGCGCGTATCTCTGGCGCCGGAAACTAGCTGAGCCCGATGCGCAGGTCGGCAGGTCTCCACCAGTGCATGAGCCTGACGGCCAGCAGATGGCCGTGTTATCACAAGGCGGCAATAGCGATCAACCGGATGCCTCAGTGTGAGCGAATCGAGAGATGGAATGCTTGTCTCGTGATCTCACTCGGAGATCCTTGCGGTATGGTGATTTCAGTCCTCAGCGACGTCAATAGCAAGCCCCAGCGACCAAAAGGACGCGGGACGAGAAACCCACACGAGATAGCGTGGAGGGAAATCACCATGAGCGCGGCGAACACGATGCACTCCGATCGGGAAGTGCTTTCTCTGGCGGAACGGGTGGCCGAGCCGATCTTCAGCCTCATTGCGACATGTCTTCTGCTCGCGTTCTTCGCCTACCATCAGCTTACGGCGACAGGCTTCTTTACCGCGCAATTTGGTCCCTTCGAGATGCTCTGCCTGTATGGTCCTATTTTGCTAGCGCCTGCTGCTGCCTTTACGCGAGCGATGAGTGGTCAGCGCAATCCAGCGCGTCCTGTAGAAGCATTTGCCAATCTGTGCATGGCGCTTGCAGCGATCTGGTTGCTGAGAGTGTTTCCGTTTAACTTCACGCATCTATCGGATGCCCTGCCAGCTGCCATACAGTTCACGCTAGCATGGGTCACCAACGACATCGGCAGGCTCATCCTCATGTTACAAGTGGTGGTAGGAATGCTAGTTGCGCTCATCACCCTGCTGCGATTCTTTGTAGTACGCGGACGAGGGTAACGCGCGACCGTACCTTGGAAGGCGTTCAACAATCATCAGAGACCTTCGCTGCGGGGACAGCATCTTTGACCTTCTCCCAGGTATCCGTTGCCGGAGGATGAGAATGCCTGGCTCGACCCGGATATGACCGAGGTCGAAGTGATCACGAGCCATCTGCGCCCTTACCCCGATGAGCTGCCGGAGGTGCGGGCGGCGTAGGGTTTGATATGCACGTCGACTCCGCACAATCGCCCTCCTACTAGCTCCTACTAGCTAGTAGCGAGACGTGGTCCGGCGGCGCTATCAATCGAGCCGATGGCAGAGGTGCCGTGAGAGGAGCCGTGAGAGGAGCGGTGTGATGAAGCCCACGATCGATCGGACCGCGTTCGGCTCGATCACCGTCGACGGGGATCAGTTCGAGCACGACGTCCTCATCCGGCTGACCGGGCGCGTGGAGAAGCGGAAGAAGAAGCTGTCCAAGGCCGTCTACGGCACGTCGCACGTGCTGTCCTTGGCCGAGGCCAAGCATGTCCACGAGAAGGGGGCGCAATGCCTCATCGTCGGCACAGGCCAGCAGGGCAATGTCCGGCTGTCGAAGGAGGCGGAAGGCTATTTCGCGCGCAAGCGGTGCCGCGTGCGGCTGCTGCCCACCCCCGAGGCGATCCAGGCCTGGAACGACGCCGAAGGCGCCGTGATCGGTTTATTCCACGTCACTTGCTGAGTGTGAGTGTGCTTCTGGCAGGCAGCAGGTGGAGGTGAGTGCTGCGGCGCGGCGGTCCAAGCATGAGGGCGCCGCAGAAATTATGCCACTCTCCGCCTCGTGCAACGCGACGACGGCCAGACACCGGCCCGACACTAGCGCGGTCTGAGGGGGCAGTCACTTTCGGAAATCCTCGGTAAGCCCTGGAATCCACAGAATATCTCTGCAGAAACCCAAGCTGCAGCTTGGCAGCAGCCCAAAGCGCGCCGGAGGTCGGGCGCATGTTTGCTCATCCGGCGCTCGGTTCTGCGGTCGTTGACGCGACGAACACACAGCGGCACAGAGGCGAGGAGCGGCAGGCAAACCTGCCCACCCCTCGCCCTCGCCCTTTCCTTTCAGTCACAGGCAGGTGTCAGCAAGCTATCCACCCGCGTCTTCGCAGAGAGCACACACACGCACACTAACTGGCATGGACGCGCCCGATCCAGGTGCCCCAGTTGCGTGAGAATCCGCTGGCATTGGAATACTGTCCAGCAAAGTAGACAGTGTTTGTCGTGAAGCCATCATACGAAGTCGCGGAATAGTCTCCCCAGCGGCAGACTGGGAGCGCACTGGTCCCACAGAGCGTGGGTCGGTACGGCGCCTCGCCTGCCTTTATGAGCAGTCCGGGCGCGCTGAAGTTGCCTCCCTGGCGCAGGGTGAGGCGTACCTCGGGATTGACGGTGCTGCTGGTGTGGTCGAAGACCATAAAGAGGTTGCCGTTTGCATCTGGCATGAGGGCAGGGTAGATGACCGCGTCATCCCCGCCGAAATTATAGTAGTTGCCGCGCACTTGTGTGGCGGACAAGCTGCCATGATCTACAAAGTCCACGCGGAGTTGGCTCCAGATGATCCCTGGCACTACCTGCGTGCCGTTATTGACGCCCGTTTCCCAGGCAGCGTAGAGGTAGCCGTTCTTTTCGACTGGCGTGGCGCTGATACGCAGGTCGCTGGAGTCGATACACTCGGTGCAGGTCGTCTGGTCGGCAGGCGGCGGGAAGGTGTAGGATTTGGTATTGCCAACGTAGGCGAACGAGAGAAGGGGAGTGTTCGACGTTGAATTCGTGATGGACCAGACGGCCAGGCCACGACACGCATCAGCCGCAGAGGTACAGGTGTGGCCGGACACCGGGTCAATCGGACCGTTGAAGGTGTCGACGAAGAACTCTCCGCCAGGGCCACGACCCGGATCCTCGGTCAATGCGGGTTGGACGGTATCTACCTGGAGCGAGCCGCCCGGGCCGCTCACCGTCAGGTTGAAGAAGCCGTGCGCTGTCACCGGCAGTCCCGCTTCCATCCGTGCCTTGCTCGCGCCAAAGATCTCTGCGTAGGAGTAGGCGGTCCCTTCCTGGTTAAACATGTTGGCGGAGAAGTAGATGGCGTGGGCGTCAAACCCAATCATCGTAAAGTCGGCCGCGTTGGTCGTGCCGAGCGACATGTCGAAGGCATAGACATTCCACGCGCCCCGCGGGTCGCTGGTCTGGCTGACACCAATCCAGTAGGTGGTTTTGAAAGGGCAGTCGTTGACCCCAAATGCGCCTTCTACCTCGAGGGCAGCGGCGACAAAACGCCTGTCGTTGGGATCGTAGAACGCCCGCGGATCGCTAACGAAAGGTAGATTCCCGGCGCAGGCGCCAGGGTTGGGGACCCCGAAGAAGTCACCGATGAACTTGGGGTAGCCTGGCTGCATGTTTCCATGCGTATCGAAGACGGCGAACGCTGTATTCACGCCCTGGAAGACCCATTTGGGCGACGCCGCCAGACCCATGTCAGGCGGATTACAGCCAACGGGCGGACACACCGCTGCCGAGCTTTGAATACCAGCGAAGCTGCTCAGCGTGTTGTGGCCGTTATCGCCGGCTGTCATATCGCTCGTAGGCGCACTGTCCTTGGCGTGTGCCTTGACGCTCGCGTACGACGCCGCACTGAGGCGGCTGTGGAAAGGGGTATCACGCGTGCCTGCCGCCTGGAGGCGCGCCGCCGACGAACTGGGGGTTGCGGATGGGTGTATGGTCTGCACGCTGGCGGCAATGCTGGCCCGCTCCGCAGTGCCGGTCACCCGGGATGTGGCCGCTTGCGCCACCCCAGGCTGTGTCACAAGAAGTGAGCCAGAGATGGCGACAACAAGCGTCACGACGGAGGCCAGCACCACGCCGGCCATAGCCCGGTTCTTCAATCTCATGCTCATGTTCATGTTCAGTCGCTGTCGCATTGGGTCGATGTCCTCCTGCGTGACTCTCCTTGTGACCATCCACTGTCACAGTCACAGTGTCAGGGTCACAGTCACAGTCACAGTCACGCCACAACTGTCCGCCGACGGTGATGCTGGTCTGGTGTACCATTGCACCATTGCATCTTGACCGTTGCATCTTGCGTCGCGCACGACTCCCCACTACCTTGTTCCAAATGCGATACGAAGGCCTGTGCCTGGTCTATATGAAGCTCTCCTGAAATTGCGCCTCCTTTCGTGGAAAGTCTGGGGAAAGCGTCGGAAGGGTCCCGTCCATGGGGTCGGCTAAACATTCGCAATCAATGTGCCATACCTATATTCGACCGATACTTTGATATTCGCCGCTCCGTTACACTGTTTTGCTTCGGGCTGCGCGAATTCCCTGGTCGCTCGCAGGAGGCAATCAGGAGGCAATCAGGAGGCAATTTCGCAGTGGCCCGGATGATCGTCACCGACTGCTCGACCCTGTTGCCTGTCCCATCATAGAGGAAGTTATCGGCAGTGGTCGGTTGGATTGCTTGGAGTGTTCTGCCAAGCCGTCAGCGGTCACCAGTTCACCCTCGGCGCGCGATGAGCGCCGCAGTCAGGGATGCTGTTTCCCATGTCACCGCCGCAATGCTGACTGAGCTGGAAGAGACAGCATCTTGCTGAATCACAGCGTTTGGTTGGCGAGCGCCATCGCACGAGCGTTTGAGCGCATCAGGCGGGCGAGCGCGCCTGGCGTCAGGACATCGCACGCCCAGTTCCAGTGGACCGAAACATAGTCACCCGGCTGCACGTCCTCGGCGAAGCCACGCCCGTCAATCTGACGCAGCACCCGCCTTGGCTGCGGCTCGCTCAGGGCGAGCTTGCCGTTGATCAGCGTGAGCGCGGGCCGTTCCACCACTAGCTCTGCTCCCTCGATGGCGGCCACCTCGCCCCAGCTAATGCGGCAGCTATCCATCGTCTCCAGCAAGACTGGCGCTGCACGGTCATTCATCAGCCCGGCGCGCGTATAGACATCGAAGACGTGGAAGTTATGGTGCGGCTTTGCCCCGAGCGCCAGCTTACCCGCAAGCCAGCCGAAGGTGTTGCGGCTCATACGGTCGGCGAAGCGCTCGCTCAGCGACTCGCCAAACGCCGCTGGCGTGACGCGCGCGAGGCAGGCGTTGCCAATCCAATATGCCTCGACGACGCGGCGATCGAAAGGGTCAGGAATGTTGTTTGCCTGCGCGATCAACTGGAGGTAGGGATAGGCGCCCACAAATCGGCGCTCGAGCTCCACCAGCCCGCGATCGGTCCGCTGCTCCGAGACGTATTCGAGCAGCGCGACCGAGTCGTCTGGGCCACAGTAGCCCAGACGGTTGGGCGGGAACGCATAGCGGCCAAACAGCACCGCCCCAGAAATCGTCGTCCTGGAGATCGTCGTCCCGGAGATCATGCGAAGGCCATCCCTTCAGGTGAAGTCGCAGCCTGGCGCCGACGCTCGCGCCGCAGCCCAAAGAAGATGATAGCGATGACCGCAACCAGGATCAGCGCCAGCCCGATGCCGTCCACTGGCGCTATCTTGATCTGGCCCGCGCTCAACGCAACCAGTGCGGTCGTGATGATCGGCGCGGCGGCGGGAATCGCGGTGGCGGCGGTCGCCGTCGCGTGACGCAGCGCGATGAACGCCGTCACGGTAAAGGCGAGCAGAATCAGGCCAGTCGCCAGCACATACAGCCATTGCGCCGTGGAGAGCGATGTAATCGCGCCCAGGCGCCCCGCCGCTCCGACATAGGCGAACAGGAATAGCGAGCCAAGCGTCATCTTCGCTGCCATCACCGTCGTGGTGGACAGACTGGCCAGCAGATGTTTGGCCAGCACGAATCCCGCCGCGAAAAAGAGTGTCGAGAGTGCAACGAGCAAGGCGCCTTCATTCCAGCGCAGCGCGCTCACGTTGGCGCCAAACGAGACGCCGACCAGCAGCAGCGCCAGCGCCGCCCATACCCACGGTCCAACGCGCTCGCTGAGGAAGACCAGCGCCAGCACGGCGACGATCAGGAACTGGGCGTGATTGAGCAGCGAGGAGGTGACGGGCGTCGTCAATTGCAGACCTCGGAAGAAGAGTGCATAGGGTACGCTGCCACCAATGACCGCTAGCAGCAGCAGCCAGCCCCACTGCCGCGGATTCAGGCGGCGCAGCTCGGCGCGCTGGCGCGCGAAGAGTACCATCGGAATCAGCAGCGCGACACCGACGACGGCGTTCTTTAGCGTCGTATAGAGCGTGGAGTCGCTAAACATCTTGACACCAAGGCTGTTGATGTAGATGGCAAAGCCACTGATGATGGCATTGAGCACGGCAAACAGATAGCCGGTGCGTGGATTGATACGCGGCGCAATAGCGCTGGCTGAGGTCTTCATCATAATCCCCTTCGATAATGTCCACAAAAGCGTCCACAAACACCCAAAGAGGCTTGGGCAAAGGCGCATCGGCTCATTATGTAGGCCGCAGAACGTCGGCACGGGCTGATTCGCTATCATTTGTCTGGATCGGGTGGCCCCAGATCATTCTGCTTGGCGCTGCGCTGCTCTTCGTCGGCAAGGCGGTCTTCGGCCTCCCGGTACGCCTGCATCATCTCCAGCGCCTCGGTGTCTGAGATAATGGCGACGATCAGATTGGCATGCGTCAGCACGTAGTCACCGACCTTGACATCGGGCTGTGGCAGCGCGTTGTACCACGCCTTGCTGCCATCTTCTTCCTCGACCTCGGCCATGGCTCCCTGAACCTGCGTGACGCGCCCAGGGACGCTCAAACACATACGCTCGCTCCTTCTGAACAATTGCTCGCGACTGGCTATGTCTGCGGTGTCTGCGGTGTGTTATCGCCGTCGAGATTCATCGGGGCGGGAACGGCGAACTGGCTTGCCATATCCTGCTCACCTTGCTCAACCTCGATCTCGCGGATGTAGCAAACATCGCTATGGCCGATTTCCAGGGCAAGACCCCCACAGGCTGGGCAGGTCACGGCCTCGGGCGGCTGGACACTCGCAAAGGTGTGCATGCACTCAAAGCACGTATAGGAGGCGGGCAGCCACTCGATCTCGAGCGCCGCATCCTCGGCGGGGGTGCCCTGCGCGTTCACCGCGAAGTGCTGCCGCGCGGCGTCTTCCGTGAAATGGCCCGAGACGCCAAGAACCAGTACCATGCGGGCAATTCGCGCACCACCCGCGTCTCTCATATGCGCGAGGGCGTCGCTCAGCGCGCCCTGAATCGCAGCCGCTTCATGCATTGCGTGCCTCCATTTCTGGCAGGCCGCTGCCTATGCCTGGGTGACCCGCCTCTTCGTCTGTCCTGTTGCGTGGCTCAAGCGTGATGCCCCATTGACATAACACCGCCGCGGCAGAAGCAACCATGTCGTCGAGTCGGCTGGCGACTATCTCGGAAAGGTCCCACCCTAGCTCTATGGAGGCCGGATGCATACCGACGAGCACCAGCTCAAGTGGGGTTGTGCCACGCAACTTCGCAATGGCGAGCAAGTCTGGCAGAGCAATCTCGTGGGGTGACGTGCGCATGCTGAAGTACGCAGGCACGTCGTCGCCGCTGATCTGTACCAGAGTGCCAGGGCTGGCATCGCTGAGAGCGGCATCCAGCACCAGCGCGCGTTCGGCATCTTCCAGATAGGAGAGCAATTCGAGGCCGAGCGTGCCGCCATCCACCAGCTGTACCGTCGGCGGAAGCGCGTACAGCGCATCCAATCGTTGGAGCGCACGAATCCCCAGCCCCTCGTCCCGCCGCAACAAATTACCCATCCCCAACACGACGACGGGAGTGCGCTCCCCGGCGCCAGACAGTGTCATATCATTTGCCATCGTCGGCCTTCACCTTTCGCCAGATGGGTATCACGGGGCGACGTGCCGGTCGCCGCTCAAGCTCGGCAGCAGCATCCAGGTGCTCGCGGGTGAGCGACTTTCGCCCTGTGACGATGCTGGAAAGCAGCCCACTTCGCTCCTCGATATCAATCAACACGGCGCTATAGACGTGATGGATGGTGAAGGCAATGATCAGGTACATGATAATGTCGTGAATCAGGCGTAGCGGCTGCGCGCCAAAAACCACGATCATCCAGCCAAAGAGCGTCTTCCAGATGCCGTCGTGAAACGGGAGCGAGTAGAGCGCGAAGCCGGTGACAATTTGCAGGGCAAACAGCACATACAACCCCATGTACGTGATGCCCGCGAGCGGATTGTGGCCGACCTGGGCCGGCGGTTCTTTGCGCAGGAAGGTGTAGTAGCCGAGCATCCTACCTAGCGCACGACGACGCCCCCGGCTCACCGGCAGGAACTGCGGCCAGCGGGCATACTTCGAGCCGGCAAAGGACCAGTAGACGCGGAAAAGTACACTGACCGTAAAGATGAACGCCACCACGAAATGGACAAAGCGCACCGTAGACATCAGGTATTGCAGGACGGGAACCGTCGAGTTATGGGCGCTCACAAATGGATTGGCGATGTAGTAGCCAGTGATCGAGAGCACCAGGATTGAGAAGACATTGATCCAGTGGGTGAGGCGCACTGGCAAGTCCCAGACATAGACCTGCGTCTGTGGCTCGCCCAGGTGTTCCAGCCTTGTACCCACCGGCCCCATGTCGCCATTGGATTCGGTACTGTTGATGGATGACATCGCTATCGCTGCCTTTCCTCCTTGGTAGAAGGGACCTCAGACAACGCGAACGTTGGCATACTCGCGCCCTTTGGGGTCCACCACATGGACGGCACAGGCCAGGCATGGGTCGAACGAGTGGACCGTGCGCAGTATCTCGACGGGTTTTTCCGGGTCGGCAACTGGCGTGCCAATGAGCGCCGCCTCGTACGCGCCGCGTTGTCCACTTGCGTCACGCGGACCAGCGTTCCACGTGCTGGGGACGACCGCCTGATAGTTGGCGATAGAGCCATCTTTGATATGGACCCAGTGGGCAAGCGAGCCACGCGGAGCCTCGTGATGGCCCCACCCCAACGCTTCTTTCGGCCAGGTGCTGGGATCCCAATGGCTCCCCTCGTGGATGCGGTAGTCGCCCCGGCCAATGTTGTCCTCAAGTTGGGTCAGCCAGCTAGGTAGCTGAGAGATCATCAGCTTACTTTCGATGCCACGGGCGGCCGTGCGACCGAGCGTAGAGAAGAGCGCCTCCGGCCCCACCCCAAGCTGCGCCAGTACGCTATCAACCGCCGCTTTGACGCCGGGCTTTCCTTGGGCATACGCTATCAACGTCCGCGCCAGTGGGCCAACCTCGACGGCGTGCGTGTCATAGCGAGGCGACTTCAGCCAGCTATACTTGCTATCGGTATCGAGAAAGTCGTATGGCGGCTGCGGCCCGGTAAAGTGCGGTGTCGTCTCGCCTTTCCACGGATGAAGCGCGGCATTGTCACCTGCGCCATAGCTATACCAGGAGTGACTGACATATTCCGCCACTTTGTATTGATCGACTGATCCCGTTGTAGTTAAGTCCTTCCCCAAGATCAGACCGTTGGGGAAGAAGTAGGTCTCCGGCCGTTCGTGGGTGTCACTGCCATAGTCGCCGTAGGCCATATATGATCCCAGCCCACTGCCAATCGCCGCCCAATCTTTGTAGAATGACGAGATGGCGAGCAAATCAGGGAGATAGACCTGATTGACAAAGTCATCGCCGCGCTGGAGCAGTTGCCGCAGTAGAGACAGCCGATCTGCGTTGATCGTGGACATATCGTCTGGGTTGATCGCCGTCGCCATCCCGCCGACGAGATAGGACTGCGGATGCGGGTTCTTGCCACCGAGGATGGCGTGGATGCGAATGAAATCGCGCTGCCAGTCAAGCGCCTCCAGGTAGTGCGCGACGCCGAGCAGGTTGGCCTCTGGGGGCAGCTTATACGCCGGGTGGCCCCAATAGCCATTGGCGAAGATACCAAGCTGTCCCGCGTTGACAAACGCGCTGAGCCGATCCTGCACGCCCTTGAAGTAGGCTTTCGTAGACTTTGGCCAGTCTGAGATGGACTGCGCGAGTGTGGCGGTCGCGCCGGGGTCAGCTTTCAACGCCAACGTGACATCCACCCAGTCGAGCGCATGGAGATGGTAGAAGTGGACGACGTGATCCTGAACCAGTTGCGCCCCTGCGATCAGGTCGCGGATGAGTCGCGCGTTGTCGGGAATCGTGATATTGAGCGCGTTTTCAACCGCGCGCACTGACGAGAGCGCGTGGACCGTGGTGCAGACCCCGCAGATGCGTTGCGCAAAGACCCAGGCGTCGCGCGGATCACGGTTTTTCAGGATGAGCTCGATGCCACGGAACATGGTGCCAGAACTCCAGGCGTCCGTCACTACGCCGTCTTGCACTTCAACCTCGATGCGCAGGTGGCCCTCAATGCGCGTCACTGGATCAATCGCGATTTTCATGGCTGTTTCGTCTCTTCCGTTTCGGTGGTCAAGCCATCACTACCGGCAAAGGGCGCCTCGGCCACCACGTCTTCCGACAGCGTGGCGGGAGCCGTAGGCGCGGCAGCCTTCTTCGCGCGGCTCTGACGAACAGCTGACCCAACAGCGTGAGCAGCTGTCAGTGCGGCGACACCACCAATCACGGCCAGACCAATCTGCTCAGCGGTCGTATCAACGCCGAATCCTGGCACCGAAGGCAGTTGGCGATAAAATGGAGTCATCGTGTCCCAGAAGGCGGGTTGCGCGCAGCCGACACAGCCATGGCCGACGCCAATCGGCCAGTTCGTGCCGTCGTTCCATTCGATGCGGGGGCAGTTATAGTTCGTCGCTGGCCCTTTGCAGCCCATCTTGTAGAGACACCAGCCATTCTTGTGACCCTCATCACCCCACTCTTCCACGAACTCGCCCGCGTCGAAGTGGGCGCGTCGCGGGCAATTGTCATGGATGCGGTCGCCATGCGCGAAGAGGGGACGATGCAGCTCATCGGTGGCTGGCATTTCCTTGAATGTGAGCCAGTGGACGATGGTCGCGGCGAGATTTGCCCCGTTCATTGGGCAGGCGCTCAGATTGATGAGGTTGAGACCTGGGATCGCGTCGGCGACGCCCACAGCGCCAGTCGGGCCACCTGCCGCCGCGGGGATGCCGCCGAATGCCGCGCAGGCGCCTGCCGCGATGGTTGCGCGGGCGTTGCCGCACACTTTGCGCGCGATATCAATCGCGGCGCGTCCCCCAATAGTGCAGTAGATGCCGTTCGCGCTGAGCGGAATGGAACCTTCGACGACAGCAATATACTTCCCCTGATATTGCGCGATCGTATCGCTCAACGACTTCTCTGCTGCCTTGCCGGCAGGCGCCATTACCGTCTCATGATAGTTCCAGGAAAGGAGATCGAGCACGATATCCGCAAACGACGGATGGGATGCGCGTAGCGCAGATTCGGTATTGCCTGCGCAATCCTGAAATTCCAGCCAGACCAATACCGGTCGCGTCGTTTGTTCTAGCGCCCGAACTACCCGTGGCGCATAGCGCATCGGCAGCGCCAGCGCACCGGTCATAACGCCGCAAAACTTGAGAAAATCGCGGCGCGAAACGCCGCGCCGCTCCAAAGCCGCCCAGACACCATCCTTAAGAGGCTCGCCCCGAGTATCCATCATACTGCGTCCCTTCGTTGGAAACGTCCGATGATTCTACACAGGTTCCATGACAGATTCCATGGCGCGACCGCGGCGAGTTGCCTGATATGAAGAGGGGCATCCGCTCTCGTTCCATCGGTAGGCTGCCATTGTACTGACGGTGAGTATGGCGACAGGCTGTCACAGAAGGCTCAAATTGCAGACTCCTCGCATCACATTCGCATCACAGGTTGGCCGCCCGGATACCCGGACACATGGACGACCGGGATCTCGTCTGATACGCCCATTGCGCTTGGCGCACCGTTTGCCCCCGATGACGCATGTGCAGCATGCACGTATGCGAGCAGACGGTGCTGTTGGCGACGGAACCGATACAGGGATGTTTTTCCGCCTTCGTCTCCGCTTGGATGACTCGCCAGTGAACGCAG
This sequence comes from Ktedonobacterales bacterium, assembly GCA_036273675.1. Classification (GTDB taxonomy): domain Bacteria; phylum Chloroflexota; class Ktedonobacteria; order Ktedonobacterales; family JADMIN01; genus DAHUXT01. The sequence goes on from DASUHD010000181.1 coordinate 25,448, forward strand.
CCCGTTACATGTTCGCGTTGCAGGGTTCAAGCAGCGTCCCATTCGCAAGTACCAGGCGCCGACGATGAGGCAGATGAGGCAGCTAAGACGCCAGTTGTGCCTCGCATCGACGCAAACTCGTTGCAGGCGACGCTAAGCCCGTGAACAGATATTTTCCGTGGGCCATTATCGGGCAGGCGCCTATGCATGCAATACAGTTAGAGCATGACGAATGGCGCGCCAATTTGTGCGTGCGGCAGAGCACTGAAGTAGACACTGGCAGACGCTGGGAAGCAGCCTCACGGCTGGCACAACCATCATGTGAGCATGCGCGGGCTTACGAGTTCGCAGCGTCCCAGATCCATGCGGCAGGAGTGCGTGGCTCTTCGCCGTGAGGCCGCTGTGAGATGTTGACGCGTCGTTGTGATGGATTCGTGACCTTACACCGCCATACTGCTTCTGTCGCCGGAAATGTTCTCCCACTGGGGAAGGCGGCAACCGGACAAGTTTACAGCAGAACCTGCACGCGTAGGAGGTAAACCTGATGTCACGCCAATCAAGCACGCTACTGCGAGGGGTATCGCTCGCGCTCTGCGCCGTCGCTGGCGTCTGGACCGTCTTCCACCTCATCTGGGACCTGCAGAAGCAGACCGCCGATGATTATTGGGGACAAGCGCTCTTTGTCCTGTTCATTCTTGCGCTTATTCTGGCATTCGTTCGCTATTTCCAGGATCGCTCCGCGCTGACCACCTCGACTTCCACGGAGGAGTTTCCTGAACCCCCTATCGCCAAGTTCTTCCTTGGCTCAACAGGGGCCGCCGCGCTCTGGTTCGTCGTCCGCATGAATGTTGGCGCCCAGTGGTTCCTTGCTGGATGGGAAAAGGTCCAGGATCCGACCTGGGGAACCAGCGGTGTCGCGCTCAAAGGCTTCGTGACGGCGGCCATCGCCAAGACCGGCGGCGCTCACCCGTCCGTACAGGGATGGTATGGCAATTTCTTACATGATTTTGTACTCCCGAATGTTGGGCTCTTCTCGTTCATGGTCACCTGGGGCGAAGTTGCCGTCGGTCTAGGTGTGCTGGTCGGCGCATTGACCGGGATTGCCGCAGGGTTCGGCGTGCTCATGAATCTGAATTATCTACTTGCGGGAACGGTCAGTATCAATCCTGTGCTGGGGACATTCGGCCTGTTCCTCTGCTTCGCCTGGCGCGTTGCTGGCCAGATCGGGCTTGATCGCTGGTTATTGCCTGCGCTGGGTATGCCCTGGAAACCAGGAAGGCTCTTCCAAGCGCCCAGCGAGACGAAGGCGGTTTCCGCCTCGTAAACCTGCCTTCGTGCGGTCAGCCCTCGGCAGACGACATGTGTTCGCGATGGGTGCTCAGTCTGTAATGCTGGGCATCCATCGGTGTCAGGATCGGAGGCCGAAGATTCCACAGCTCGGTGTGCTGGTCCTCCTATTCGGAAGCACAAGGTAAGGCTCGTCGCATAGACCCCAAAATTAAGCAGGGTTCCACTCGCCGGTTTCGTTCCTGTCCCCCTAGGTTGTTGGCAGGGTGGGCGTCAGTAACCCCTCGATCCTTTTTGACCTGACACCACGGACCATGCCGCCGGAGTGGGAACTGTTGCACTCACCGAGACTCCCCACGCGCGAGGCGCCGCTAAGACGAGGCTGTCGACCCGCCGTCTAGTAGCATCTATGAGCTGGAAGAGCCCCGGATGACGACCCTCCTATGATTCGTTATCGTGCTTCGGGAGGTATTGGTTGAATTGATGCTGCGAAGACCTCGTGTGCAGCGCTATTAACAACCTGACGTGTCTCTTTTTGAGTAGGTGGATAGACTCCTAGGTAATTGTCCCCCTTCCAGTTCGTTTTCGGGCGGATTGGGCGCGGGCAGAATCCCCCACCGCAATTGGGGCAGACATTATGCAGCACATGGTCAACACAATCGGTGCAGAAGGTACATTCAAACGAGCAAATCATCGCTTCTGTTGATGCTGGCGGCAACGCCTTGCCGCAATTTTCACAGCTCGGTCGCAGTTCAAGCATGTTGTGTTCCTACTCCCCTCACTTACTACTTACAACGCGTACCAGAACGGCTGCTGTGGCCCACGAACCAGCACGAAAAAGGAGGACATGTATGCAGAAGTCCCATCGAGCCCCAACACCGGACGCGACCGCGCCGGATGGCATTGCGATCCGTCATCTGATCGATGAGGCGCAGGGCGCAAAGAAGCTGAGCCTCGCCGAGGGGGCGCTCGGGCCGAATCAGCGCTCGGCTAAGGTCTACCATACCACCTATGAGGAGATCTGGTACTTCCTGCAAGGAGAGGGCATCTTCCACCTGCATGTGCCAGGCAGTGACGCTGAAGAGGCGACGCACGTGAGGCCTGGTGACGCGCTGCTCATCCTGCCCCACAATGGCTTCTGGGTGGAGAATACCGGCACGGACGAGTTGGTCGTCCTCCTGGCTGGCTCTCCGCCCTGGGGAGCTGGTCAGGAGGTCCACCAATGGCCACAATGGCCACAATGGCCACCTATGGGTCTGCCTGAGAGTGAGACACGGCGCTAGAAATCCAGACGTGGTTCCAAGGAAGAACCGGGAGACGCACGGCAGAGATGGCAGAGATGGCAGAGATGGCAGAGATGGAGCGCGTTAGGGTGTGTTGGCAAATCATCGGTCAGAGCCAGATCAGATTGGCAGCGAGCGTGCCCATCGCCTGGTAGTGCGCTGCCAGCTTCTCATACCGGGTGGCGACGCGGGAGTGATATACAATGCACGCACGTCAACTCAACAGGTTCTGAAAGTATTAAGGATGGATGGCAATGGCGATTCGCGCAGTGGTCTTCGATATTGGCGGCGTGCTTGAGATTACCCTTGACCCACAGATGCGTGAGTTCAACGTCCGCTGGGAGGCGCAGTTTGGTCTGCAACCGGGGGAGCTGGACGAGCGCATGGCGCGGATGGAGCATCTCTGGCAGGCTGGCTCACTTGGCGAGTGCACCGAGGCCGATGTCGAGCGCGGGCTATGCGAGATCGTAGGATTAAGCCATGAGCAAGTGGACGCTTACATGGCGGGGATGTGGAAGGAGTACGTCGGCACGCTCAACGTCGAGTTGGCCGACTACTTTCGCGGATTGCGCCCGCGCTACCTGACCGGCATCATCAGCAACAGCTTCGTCGGCGCCCGCGAACGCGAGGAGGCGCTCTACCACTTCAGCGAGCTGGCCGACCCCATCATCTACTCACACGAGGTCGGCATCGCCAAGCCCGATCCGCGTATCTACACGCTGACCTGCGAGCGGATGGGCGTGCAGCCAGCCGAGATGATCTTCCTCGACGACGCCGAGCGGTGCATCGAAGGCGCCCGCGCGCTGGGCATCCACGGCGTGCTCTTCAGCGACAACGCCCAGGCCATCGCCGCTATCGAGAACGTTTTGCAATCAGGCGGCGTGTAGCCTCGCGCTTATGCCGCAATCCGCCATTCTGGTCGAAACGGCAATGCCGGGTGTGGCTGCCCGTCTGGCAGAGTGATGTCGCCGAACCCCGGGCAGCCGCTGATGGTCAGCTCACCGTCGTCGGAGCGTGTCACACTGGCGCACTGGATGTCCACTGATTTTGTGTGATTACTGCCGACGATGCCACCCTCGACGTGCAGCCCTACATCACAGCCCCCACCACCGTTCCGTGGCTCAACAACAAACGTGTCAGCCTCATAGGTATCTATCCCACCCGCATCCCGTGTGAGTGTCGCGGCCTTGCAGATTGTGTGCGCAGCGGCGAAGCAGGCTACCGCCTGGTCGGCCTCGCTCCGGTTGGCGAGCGCCTGGTTTGGGGTAAAGCGTATGTCGCCGCAATTCTGCCCGCGCTCGCGCCAGTATGTCAGCCGACTCTCGAACGCGCCCTGGCTCCGTGCGACCAGCAGTCCAATTCCAACCGCGACGAGAACTGCCAGCATGCCGAGGACTAGCGTCCAGCGCATAATACACAGATGGCGTTTCAACATGCGCTCACGCGCCACCAACGCCGCAATCTGCTCGCTCTGCCGCGTATGCTCAGCCCACAGGTGGGCAATTTCTTCCTCGCGTGTCATGCCACTATGCTACACCTACACACCAAGGTGGCATCAATGGCCACCCTGGTCAACACATCGCCTCCCAGATGGGCTGGAAAAAGCTGTTACTCCGTGGCACCGGTCAGCTCCTGGCGGCGAAACGCCAGCCACGCGACGCCTGCCAGGACGACGCATAACACGACGTTTGCGACGACCGAGAGCCACAGGTGGTCGGGCGCGACGCCACGGGCCAGCGCACTGGCTGGCTCCAACAGCCCCGCCGGGGTGAACTGCGCCGCCCGGGGGCTGATGCCGATGATCGAGATGAGCACCCACGCCGCCAGGCCGATCCCCACCGCCGCCAGTTGCGAGCGCACCAGCGTGCTGCCGAGGAATGTCAGCAGCGCATAGACGATCAGCGAGAGCAGCACCAGCGCGCTGCACGCGATGAACCCACCGACGGACATCGGCTCGAAGAGGATGGCGGTGTAGATATAGGTGATCGCCGCCGCGAGGAAGACGCCGATAGCCAGCAGCGCCACGAGCGCGACCAGCTTCGCGCCTAGGAATGCCGCCCTCGAAAGCGGTTTAGTGAGGACGAACGCCGCCGTGCCGCGCTCCTTCTCGCGCGCGACCATCCCCATCGGCAGCAGAATGGCGATGAAGATGCCCGTCCCCGCCACATTCTTGATGAACTGCGCAATCGCGTCGTTCACCGTTGGCGTCGGGAAGGTAATGACAACGCCTGGCTGGCCCGTGCCGATGGCCTTCAGCAGCTCCGGCGTGTACTTCGCTGTCAGCGGCGAGATGATGCCCAGCACAAGAAAGACCGCTGCGACCATCAGCAGCCGATTGCTACGCACCGCCTCGCGCCACTCTTTACGGAGAAAGACACTGAACCCTTCCATTAGTCTGCCGTCGCTTTCTGGACGCTGTCCGAGCCGACCAGCCGCAGGAAGATATCTTCGAGGCTGGGCCGCCCACGCTCGAACCGCTGCACCTCGACATGATGCGCCGCCAGCAGCCCCAAAATCTCGCCGCTCGCCTGCGCCGTATCGCGCGCCAGCACGCGGACGACGCCATGCTCCTGGACCACCTCGCCCGCCCATGTTTGCTCACGGAGCGCCGCGATCAGTTGTTGGACGCGCTCGTCCTGTCCCGGCTCCGGCTCGAACGTAAAGATCGGCTGGGCATAGCGGTCCTGAAGCTCCGTCACCGTCGAGGAGACGATCAGTCTGCCACGGTTAATGATGGCGACAGCGTCGCAGACCCGCTCGATATCGGCCAGCACATGCGACGACATGAAGACCGTCGATCTGCCACGCAGCCCGGCGATCACATCGAGGATATCGTGCCGCCCCTCGGGATCGAGTGAGCTGACAGGCTCGTCGAGGAAGAGCACCTCCGGCTCGTTGATGAGCGCCTGCGCCAGTCCGAGCCGCTGACGCATGCCACCGGAGTAGCCGCCGATCCGCCGTTTGGCGCCCTCGGTCAGCCCGGTGAGGGCCAGCGCCTCGTCCACTCGGCTGCGTAGCGCCGCGCCGCGCAGGCCAAATAGCGCGCCGACGAACTCCAGCAGTTCCCGCCCGCGCATCCAGCCGTAGTATTGCGGCGACTGGTCGAGGAAGCTATAGCGCCGATGCAGACTCACATCGCCTGAGGCGACATTGATGCCCGCGATGGTCGCGCTGCCACTATCGGGGAACGCCAGCCCGGTGAAGAGGCGCAGCGCGGTGGTCTTGCCCGCGCCGTTGGGGCCGAGAAAGCCAAAGATCACGCCCGCTGGCACATCGAGCGAGAGGTGATCGAGCGCCAACACGTCACCATAGCGCTTGGTCAGGCCGTCGCAGGAGATCGCGCTTGCCATGGTCGTTACTCCTCTCCTCCTACTCCTCGCGCCCGGCCAACAGGTAGATCAGCCAGCCGAGCGTGCTGACGAGCAGAATCACCAGCAGCCAGACCAGCTTATTGTCGCCTCTCACCTTGCGATCCGGCTTGAAGAGGTCCACGATACAGTAGATCACCATCGCCAGATCAATGATGACCAGCGGGATGACCGCGAGGAGTATTCCAGTTTCGATATGCAACGCGTTCATGGTTTCCCCTCCCAAAATCCAGGCGATGCCCAAAAATCCCAACGGGTTAGGTTGGAGCTATCATAGCCTATCACTTCAACCGTCACAGTTTGTGGCGTCGCCATCAACTGTTATAGATCAGGTAGAACAGTTTGTCAAGGCAACGCCTGGAGATGCGCAATTGCCGCGGCGGCGAGACGCTCAGGCGGAATCGTGTTGATGATGTCAGTGCGGCCCGCGAAAATCTCCGCCGTGATCGCGTCATAGCTGTAGGGGCTGGGGTCGAGAGTGACACCAATGTGCCAGGGAGTAGACGCCCAGACCTGCCTCGAATAGACCGTGCCGGGCAGAAACGGCGTGATGGTCGGGATGCCGAGCGCGCCCGCCAGGTGGCCTGGGCCAGTATCATTCGAGAGCGCCAGCGTCGCGTGCCGCAGGATGACCGCCAGGTCGAGCAGCGACGGTGTTGTGGCCACGATCACACGCGCGTTGTCGCGGCTGCCGGTGAATCCGCCGAGGATGGCCGCAAGGTCTTCCTGGTGAACAGGCTGCGCGGTGTCAGGGCCGCAGGCGACAAAGAAGCTCACCCGCCTGTCCGGGAACCGCCGGGCGATATGCGCCGCGACCAGCGCCATCACGTCATCCCAGCGCTCATAGCACTTGGCGGCGACGACCGACTGGAAGAAACAGACGATGAGGATTGTATCGGCGCCCAGCCCGAAGGCGCGCGCCAGTTGTGGATAGCGAGCGGCGTCGGATCCGGGAACATAGATGCGCGGCTGCACGCTGGCGGCATGGAGACTCCCCCCGGGCAACTGAAAGAGATCCTCGAAGAAGGCGGCATATCGGCGCCATGGCCCACGCGCCGCGTAGCTTCTAAGCGCCACCCGGTGGAGGTTAGCCAGCGTCGTAATGTGTCTATGAATAAGCGCCGATGCCTGCATCTCAGATTACTCATCTATAGTCTCGACAGTCAGATACGGCGCGCCATCGTGCTCGGCGTGGAAGTCGAGCGCCAGGATGTTGCGCGCCGACGGGGCGGCAAAGCTGGCGAGGCCCATCCGGTCCACCTCGCTGGGCGGGGCGACGGTGATAGCGATCTCCGGCCAGTAGCGCCTGCGATACTCCGACACGGACATCAACTCGGCGATGGAGGCATCGATGATAACCGTCAGCGGGGCGTGCTGTTTACCAGTGGCGGCGAGCGCTCGCAGCATCCCCTCCAAAAAGGCCGTGCCGATAATTGCCTCGCCCAGGCGTCCAGCCCTGCCGCCGAAATGGATGACGACCGCATCTGCGGCATCCAGCGCCGCATGCGCAAGCCTGAGGATGCGCGCCTCGGAAGGCGTGAGAATCCGGTTGGCGTCCTGGGCAAACTCGTCCATGAACGCCAATTCATAGCGCTGAGCCGTCATAGTTGGAGCGCTCATTCACGGCTCGGCCCCCACCTCGGTGGGCGAGATGCGCCAGTACATCCCATGCTCGCGGGCCATCAGCTTCTCGCCGATCAGCTCGCGGCGGAGCGTCGCGCTATCGGGATGGTGGCGCTGGATGATCTCGTTGACCTCTTTTTCGGGGTAGACACGCCCCACCTCGAACTGCGTCGCCAGCCAGCGCAGGATAATCTGCCGCTTCTTGCGATAAACCGGGATATCTTTCAGCCGCCCCTCTTCCAAGAAGTCGCGCAGCACCTTACGCTCCCAGGCGTCCGCCTCGACATCGCCAAGCATCACGACGCGCTCGGGCGTCGCCAGCAGCTTATTGATCCGCCCCAGCCCCTTGCCGTTCATGCGGTAGATGTGGGTGTTGCCCTGCGCACGCATCTCGACGAGACCGATCTCGCGCAGCCGCGCCAAATGCCACGAGACGGTGGAGGGCTTGAGATCGAGCAGGGCCGCCAGCTCCTCGACACTGCGCCGCTCCGCCGCCAGCAGCCCCAGAATGCGCAGCCGCGTCTGGTCCGCCAGTGTCTTGAGATAGACCAGCAGAGTCTGCAAGTCATCCGACATACCCGCTGCCGTCTCCGACTCTCTCCTCGTCTCGTTCTCGGCTATTCCATCGGGTTCATTTCCGCTCATCGTCGGCACTCCTTTTTGAATTTCGATGGCTGCCAACATTGATGCACATCTAATTAGAAGTGTATCGAAATAGTTTGCGCATGTCAAGGGCAGACGCGCGCTTCCTTGCCAAGAAGCGGCGGCATGGGTAACAATAGGAAGTGCTGTGCCGACATTCTCTCGGCCATAAATGGCCGGAGCAATGAGGTTAGCCATGAATGGCGTCTCGATCTTGCGAGTGAGCCGGGACTATCCTGGCGGGCTTTCAAGCCCTTTGACTGTGTTACTCCGGCCATTCAAGGCCGAGACCGTGAAAGGACCCGCATCATGCCCGCTTTGCCACACCTGGAGAACGCCGCCTGGGATGCCATCGTCGTCGGCGCCAGCTTCGGCGGGCTAGCCTTCGCCAGCGGCGCGGCGGCGCGCGGGCTGCGGGTGCTGGTGCTGGAGCGTGATCCGGTGGTGGGCGGCGTGGTGCGGACGACGGGCATCTTGTTTAGCGACGTACTGGATATCCTCGACGTGCCGCAGCGCTACCTGATGAACTCGGTGCGGCGGATGGAGATTCGCGCACCGGAGCATCCCTCGATCTCGGTCGGCTCGGAGGTCTGGCGCTTCTACATGGCGGATGTCACCGGCATGCTCCAGTGGATGGCCGAGGCAGCCCGCGGCCACGGCGCGACAGTCCGTTGCGGCGCGATCTTCGCGGACGTGGCCCGCGAGGCCGATGGGCGTATGCGCATCAGTTACACGACTACTGAGGATGGCGCGGCGGTCATCCATACCGAATACGCGCGGATCGTGATTGGCGCGGATGGGGCGCATTCGCAGGTGGCGCGGCGCACCGGACTCGACCAGAATGCGCGCTTTCTCGCCGGGGCCGAGTGGCTGGTAGAGGGGATCGATCTCAGCCGCGAGACATTCTATCTGGTGATGGACCACAAGCTGGCGCCGGGGTATTGTGTCTGGCTCGCGCCCCACGGCGAGATGGCCGCGCTTGGCGTGGCGGGCCACTCGCGCGCATTCAAGCCGGGCGAGACATTGCAACTCGCCCAGTCGCTCTTTGCCCATGTCGCCGACCTGAGCCAAATGAAGCTGGCGCAGCGCAAAGGCGGCGTGATTCCCATCGGCGGGCGGCTCAAGCGTGTCTATCGCGACGATGCCCAGGCGCGGGCGCTGCTGCTGGGCGACGCGGCGGGCCTCTGTGGCGCGGCGACGGGCGGCGGCATCTACCCAGCGCTGCTCTCAGGGCGGCTGGCGGCGCACGCGGTGGCCAACGAGATCGGCGGCGGGACGAAGGGCGCCATCCGCACGTACCTGAAAGACCTGCCCCACGTCGGGCGGCTGGGCCACTACCTCCAGGTCGAAGACTGGATTCGCAAGCTGATGGACCGCGCCAACTCGAACGCCGACCTGAGCGCCTTCTATGGCATCTTCGACACCGAGGAGGGCAATCGCGTCTTGAAACGCGCGCTCTTCGAGACGCCAATTGTCAGCATGGACAGCAGCTTCTTCGGCTTGATTCGCACGCTTTTCGCCAATCGGCCTGGCCTCTACGGGACGGCGCTGAAGATGGCCTGGCAACGCGTGACCGCTCGTGGCGCGTGAGAGGCAGCACGCGCCACGAGCGGCCTTTTCGCCGCATAGTGGCGCTCGAAGCAGTTATACATCAGGAGATTCGCGTAGCCTGCGACCAGACAACTTGCCACCGTCCGTCACGCCACTCATACACGTCCAGATGCCAATAGCGGGCAAGTTCCATATGCTCGCCGCGCATAATGCCCTCGATCTGTGACTGGTAGCGGATGACTGCCGCTGAACCATAGAAACGTACCTCGATGGGCGAATCCGGCTCCCAGATTAGATAGTTGAGGACGCCAGAGGCTATGCTGCCCAGATACTCCACCTTCGAATAGGTAGACCCACTTGGCGTGATGAGCTGGAAGTCGTCGGCGTGAAGCTCGCGCGCAACATCCATATCAGCCGAGACCAGCGCACGCAGCCGCTCGCGCTCGATGGCGCGAATCCCTTCTTCATCCTCCATGCTCATCGCTGCCTCCAAAGCGATAGTCGGACTCGCGCATCTGTCTCCCCTCTCCTCCAAGGAGAGGGGCTGGGGGTGAGGTCCGCCCTTTTAGTACGCCGCCTCAGCCTTCGAGGGCTGATAGAGGCTCTCGTAGAGGTCGTGGTAGCGCGCGTGAATCTGTCGCCGCCGAATCTTGAGCGTCGGCGTCAGCAGGTCGTTTTCGACGGTGAAATCTTCGGGCAACACCTCGTAGTACTTCACCGTTTCGTAGCTGGCAAGCTGCAGGTTGGCGCGCTGGATCCCGGTGTCCAGATACGCCCGGAAGCGCGGGTCGCTATAGACGGCGGTGATATCATCGCTGGCGATGCCCTGCTCGGTGGCCCACGCCTTCACCGCCACCGGATCGAGTGTGACGAGCGCCACCAGATACGGCTTGCGGTCGCCGTAGACGGCCACCTGCGAGACGCATGGCGCCGCCTTGAGCGCGTTCTCGACCGCCTGGGGCGCGATGTTCTTGCCGGAGGCGGTGATAATCAGGTCTTTCTTGCGGTCGCGGATGTAGACGTAGCCATCGGCGTCGATCTCGCCGACGTCGCCGGTATGCAGCCAACCCTCCTCGTCAATCGCATCCGCCGTCGCCTGAGGGTTGTCGTGGTAGCCACGGGTGACACACGGCCCTTTGACCAGAATCTCGCCATCCCCGGCGATACGCAGCTCGTGGCCCGCGTAAGGTCGGCCAATGCTGCCGAAGCGGTAATCTTTGACGGTGTTGAGCGTGAAGCCACCGCTCGTCTCGGTCATCCCCCAGCCCTCCAGCAGCAGCACACCCGCCGCGTTGAAGAACTCCAGGATTGACTTGTCGAGTGGGGCCGCCGCGGTGATCGAGAACTTGATCTTGCCGCCGAGCGCCGCCCGCACCTTCTTGAAGACCAGTCGGTCCGCAAGCCTATAGCGCATGCGCAGCCCCGCCGGGAGCGGCCTGCCCGCCGCCTGCTGCCTGACCGCCTCGATGCCGATGCGGGTCGCCCAGTTGAAGATGCGCTGCTGGGTGTGCGAGCCTGCGGCAGCCTTCGCCTGAATGGCGGCGTAGGCTTTCTCATAGACGCGCGGCACGCTGAAGAGCAGATCGGGGCTGTTCTCGCGCAGCGTCTCGGCCAGATGGTCGAACGAGGAAACCACCACCGTTTCCAGCCCGCGGTCGTGGCCAGAGAGATGCTCCTCGCGGCCAAAGACGTGCGCCAACGGCAGGAAGAGCACATCCACGTCGCCCGGACGGATCGTCTCCATCATGGCTTTGACGCCGGTCATCTGGGCCATCAGGGTACTATGCAGCAACTCGACGCCCTTGGGCTGTCCGGTCGTGCCAGAGGTGTAGACGAGCGTCGCCAGGTCATCAGGCGCGATGGAGGCGGCCCGCCCGGCTGCGAAGGCGTCGGCCTCGGCAGCGCTACGGCTGCTGAGCGCCTGGAACGCATCGAGCGAGATTACCCACGGGTTGTCGCCAACTGCCTCGGCATCCTCGAAGAGAATGACCTTCTCGACGCCCGGAATCTGGTCGCGGATGCTGGCGAGCTTCTCGAACTGCTCCTGATTCTCGGCGAAGACGAAGCGCGCGCGGGCATTGCCGAGGATGTAGGCGACGGTCGCGGGTGTGTTCGACGGATAGACCGTCACCGTCACTGCGCCCAGCCCCAGAATCGCCCAGTCCGCCGCCATCCACTCCCAGCGGGTGTTGCTCAGGATGCCGATCACGTCGCCAGGCCGCGCGCCCAGGGCCTCCAGCCCGGCGATCAGACGGTTGACGATGGCCTGGTTCTCGGTCCAGGTGGCTTTGCGCCAGACGCCATTGCGCTGCTCGCGCCAGCGGGTACGCTCGCCATAGGTCGCGGAGCGATTGCGGAACAGTTGGGCGAGATTCATTTCGGCATCCATGATGGCAACCTCCGTTCGTCCTGATAGACAGAGATACCCAGCAAATGCGCTCTCTATATCCGTTCTACGGTTGTGGTTGGAAGAAAGTGACGGCGAAGCGAAGGGAAACTGGCAAGACTGCGCGCAACCGCTGAGCCATCTCAGCCAGAATGCCTATGGAGATGATGTCGGTGACGGCGTTCCGGCGCGCACATCCAAGAGGACCGCCGCCGCGCGCACCTGATCGCCCGGCTGGTAGTGGATGGTGGAGACGACGCCATCGTGCGGCGCGCGGATGGTGTGCTCCATCTTCATCGCCTCCAGAATCATCAGCGGATCGCCCGCCACGACGGTCTGCCCCTCACGCACCAGCACGCCGATCACCTGCCCCGGCATCGGCGCGGTGAGCGCGTCGTTGCTCGCCCGCGAGGCTCCCGGCAGCGGCAGTGGCGAGCGGCGCGTCAGGCAGAGTGTCTCGCTCACGACATGCGCCCACCACTCTTCCGGCTGCGCCTCCATCGCCGTCGCACGCAGTATGTGGCCGTCAATCTCCAGCGTGATGTCTGGCCCGCCCTGCGCGCGTACCCGTACCGCATATGTCCGGCTCTCGTCGTCAAACGCGACGGCGAACGCTCCGGCGCGCTCCGGGATGAGATGCAGCGCTATGTCACCTCCATCTGGCTGCTTACACTGTTCGAGCAGAGGACGGCTGCGATTGTTTCTCCAGGTCGCGGGCATCGGGGTGACGGCAAGGCGCTGCATCGTGATCGCCAGCGCCGCGAGTTGGGCAGGCGCGAGGCCATCTATTGGCTCATCAGCCGTGGTTGGGAGCAGATCGGCGGCGTGCTGCTCCAAAAAGGCGGTGCTGATGCGCCCGGCGCGGTGGTCGGGGTGCAGCAAGACCCGCCGCACATAGTCTAGGTTGCTGCGGACGCCGAAGAGGATGGTTCGCCGGAGCGCGACATCCAGTCGGCGGAGCGCCTCGTCGCGGGTCGCTCCATGCGCGCTGATTTTGGCTACCATCGGGTCATAATACGGCGAGATGGTGTCGCCCGTCTCCACGCCAGCGTCCACCCGCACGCCATCGCCCTCCGGCGGACGCCAGAGCGCCACGGCGCCTGCCTGCGGCAGAAAGCCAGTCGCCGGGTCTTCGGCGTAGACACGCGCCTCAACCGCGTGACCGCTGAACGTTACCTGTTCCTGCGCGAGCGGCAGTGGATGGCCCTCCGCCACCAGCATCTGCCAGCGGACGAGGTCGAGTCCGGTCACCAGCTCGGTGATGGGGTGCTCAACCTGGAGGCGCGTGTTGACCTCGAGGAAATAGAAGGCGTCGTCGCGGTCCAGGATGAACTCGACGGTGCCCGCGCCGGTATAGCCGAGCGTCTGTCCGATAGCGACAGCGGCCGCGCTCATGCGCGCGCGCAGCTCTGGGGTGAGCGCGGTGGAGGGTGTCTCCTCGATCACCTTCTGGTGGCGGCGCTGAATCGAGCACTCGCGCTCGCCCAGCGCGATGACGTGGCCGTGGATGTCGCCGAAGATCTGAATCTCGATGTGGCGTGGCTCGACCAGCGCTTTTTCCAGCAGCAGCGTCTCATCGCCGAAGGCCGAGAGCGCCTCGCGCCGGGCAGAAGCCAGCGCGCCGGGCAGATCACTTGCGCGCGCGACGATCCGCATACCCTTGCCACCGCCGCCCGCCGACGCCTTCACCATCACCGGATAGCCGATCTCGCGGGCCGCCGCGATCAGCCGCGCGTCAGAGGTATCGTCGCCCGCGTAGCCCGGCACAACTGGCACGCCCGCGCCTGCCGCCAGCCGCTTCGCCTCGCGCTTGCTGCCCATGCGGCGAATCACATCCGCCGAGGGACCGATGAACGTCAGGCCAGCAGCCTCACAGGCGGCGGCGAAGTCGGCGTTCTCGGCGAGGAAACCATAGCCGGGGTGAATGGCGTCGGCCCCGGTTCGCCGGGCGGCGGCGATAAGCGGCGGGATGGCGAGGTACGACGCACTGGCCGCGCTCGCGCCGATGTGGACGGATTCGTCGGCCTCGCGGACGTGGCGGGCGGTGGCGTCGGCATCCGAGAAGACGGCGACGGTGGCAATGCCCAGCGAGCGGCAGGTACGCATCACGCGACAGGCGATCTCACCACGATTGGCGACCATTACCTTTCGTATCAGTCCGGTTGGCGTTGACGCATCCGCGTCCGTTGGCAAGCGGTGGCGGGCGGGCTTTTCGGCGCGTGTCTGTGTCATGCGTCCTCCGCGTCGTCGAAATCGTCTATGCGCTCGATGACCCACGGCGCTGGCTGCTTCCGCAAGAACGCCGTAGCGCCCAGCCGCGCCTCCTCACCAGTCCGCAGCCGTTCGAGCAACGCGACGCGATAGTCGAGGGTGTCGCCGCCAGCCGCGACGGTGAAGAGCAGTTCCTTGCATGCGCGGAGCGCTCCGGGCGCGGCCCGCAAGACATCGCGCAGCACGGCGCGCACGCGGGCGTCCAACTCGAAGTCGGCGCAGTAGTGCTGTATCAGCCCCCAGTTGTGCGCGGCGAGATAGTCGAAGCGCATACCCGTCAGCATTAGCTCGCGGGTGCGGGTGAAGCCCAGCCGCGCCAGCACGTAAGGTGAGATGAGCGCGGGCGCGAGTCCCAATTGCGCCTCGGGCAGTCCGAAGCTGGCGCTGTATCCGGCGATGGCGATATCCGAGACGCAGACCAGCCCCAGCCCACCGCCCAGCGCGGCCCCCTGCACGCGTGTGACGACCACCTGTGGCGCCTGGTTGATGGCCTGTAACAGGGCATCCATCTTCGCCAGCGACTCCCGCTGCTCCTCCGCCGGGCGAGTCATATCGCGCAGGTCGCCGCCCGCACAGAATGTCTTGCCGTTGGCGCAGAGCAGCGCCACGCGCACGTCGCTATAGGCGGGGTCGTCCCGTAACGCGGCGAAGCAGGTCAGCAACTCCTCTACCATGGCGAAGCTCAACGCATTGCGCGCGTCGGGACGGTTGAGCCGGACACGAGCGACTGAGCCTTTGACCGCAAGGGTAATGGTCTCGAAGCTCTGCTTAGACATGGTGTCACCTGCCTCACTTGCGATTACTCGTGATGAATTTGCCCTGGCGGCTGAAGCCGCGGCCTTTGCGGCCTCCAGAAAGCAGAAAGCGACGAGCCAGTCTCTGAAACCCGCGCAGGCGGGTTTGGTGGCCGCAGGCCATTGAGGCGTGGTTTTAACCGCCCACATGCAACATGCCACCTACGTTCGCTATTTCATATCCTCGCGCTGCCTGCTGCGCTCGCTGCTGAAGCCGTCGGGGTAGCGCTTGCGCCGCTTGGCGACGTTCGCCTCCATCACCTCCTCGACGGTCAGGCCCACGGTCTCGCAGAGAAAGACGAAGTACCAGAGCACGTCGCCCAACTCATCTCGTAGCGCGTTTGGCTCCATCGGATGACCATGGAACAGTGCCTTTTTGACGTTCTCCGCCACCTCGCCCGACTCACCACACAGCCCCAGCGCCGCGATCAACAGCCGCTCGCGTTCGGCCAGATCGGGCCGGACGGTGCGAAAGACATCCTGACGATACGTTTCAAAATCCATCGGTTGCCTCTCATAGCTCCGAGTGGTCTCATACCGGGTCAACCGGCATATATAGCACAGCGCCTGCCAGCGACTTGCCGAGCGCATCCAGCCGGAGCGAGCGGGTCGCGCCGCCATCCAGCGCGTCGTAGAGGACGAAGTTGAGCGCCTCAATGTTATCCAGGATGTAGCGCTCGACCCGCCCATGCACCAGCGCGCCGAGATGTTCACGCACGCGCTCCGCCGTCAGTTTCTCGCGTAGCTCCGTATACGCGGCAGGCGAGCGAGCGATCACGCCGACGTTGGCGATGTTGCCCTTGTCGCCCGCGCGCCCATAGGCCAGATCGTAGACACGGCGTGTTGGTTTGTCGTCGGGCATAGAATCCATCTCCTATCCTACGAAATCACGGACGAGAGTTGTGGCGCTTCAGCTTCGCGGCATGGTAAACATTACAAATCGCACCCCAACAGTGTGCTGGGGTCGGCAGGCCGCAGGCCGAAGCCCTACGGCTAATCCCGACATGCGCATACCCTCTCGCCGGACAAGCGGGAATCGCACGGGCAGGATTAGCCGCGCCATTCATGCCGCGAAGCACCCCCTACTGTAACCGTTGCCCATTCACACGCTACTCACTTCAACATGAATCCCAGGCTCGACCAGTTCGCGGCGAATCAGCGCGGGCCAGAGGCCTAGCAGTGGGCGTGGATCGGCGCCAACCGATGTGCCAGAGACCGACATCCCCGCCGGGCCGGACAATCCCAGCGCCATCGCGCGGCGCACCGCCGTCTTCAGCGTCTCCTGATCATTCGCCGTGAACATTACGCGCGCCATCAGCTCCAGGGGATCGGCGGGCGGCGGCTCCAGCGGGCCGTAGAGGCTATCCAGCCCCGGATGCGTGTATTCGACGCGGGTGAGCGGCAGCCCCTGCCATGCCTCGGCCAGCATGCCGCGCAGCTGCTCCTCTTTGCGCCAGATGGCGGGCCAGCCCAGCAGAAAGAGCAACTCGCGGCTGTAGCCCTCCAGCCGGGCAATGTTCACCTTGAGCGAGTCCGTGCGCGGATGGCCGGTGACACCTGTGACGCGCACCCGGTCGGCGCCACCATCGCTGAGGTGGAGCGTCGTCACGTCGGCGACAACATCGGGCGTGATGTAGGCCGCCGGGTCGTGCATCTCGTAGAGTAGCTGCTCCTTGACCGTCTCGACGCTGACGCGCCCGGCCGTTCCCGGCGTTTTCGTGACGACAAAGCTGCCATTCTCCTCGACCTCGGCGATGGGGTAGCCAGGATGCGCCAGCGCGGCGGGCGTCATCTCGTCCAGCAGCGCCAGACTGTTGCCGCCGACGACCTGCCCGGTGCATTCGAGCAGATGCCCGCAGATGATGCCGCTGGCCAGCCGATTCCAGTCGTCCGCCGCCCAGCCGTAGCGATGAAGCATCGGCGCGAGATAGAGGCATGGGTCGGCCACCCGCCCGGTGATGACGATATCCGCGTCCTGGCGCAGCGCCTCGGCGATGGGGAAGGCGCCAAGATAGGCGTTGGCCGTGACGATGGGCGGGCCGGAGAGCGCGAGCGGCTCGCCCGTCTCGATGTTGGCTAACGGCTCACCACCTGCTACCAGTTCGCTCAAGCGTGGCAGCAAATCGTCGCCAGTGACGGTTGCAACCTTCAGGCCATCCAGCCCCAGACGTTGCGCTATCTCGATCACCTTACGCGCCGCGCCCATCGGGTTGAGGCCGCCGCCGTTGGTAATCAGCGGGATATTGCGTGCGAAGGCGAGCGGCAGGATACGCTCGGCGATAATCTCGATGTCGCGAGTGTAGCCGCGCGTGGGGTCGCGCATCTGGTCGCGCCGCAGGATGGCCAGCGTCAGTTCCGAGAGCGCCTCGAAGCAGACGACATCGACGTGCCCGCCCTCGATCATCGGCAGGGCGCGCGTCACGTCGTCGCCGTAGAATCCCTCAGCGGAGCCGATTCGCAGCATGGCGGACTCCAGTACTAGTCAGCTTTCACGAGACATCGGATGGCGAGGTTTGACTATCGCCAACTTCGCGGCATGAATGCCGCGGCTAATCCCTCCCCACCATACCTGCTTATCCTCAACGTTTCTGGTTCCCCCTCTCCCACGGGGAGAGGGGTTAGGGGGTGAGGTCAGCCCGCTACACCTTCTTCTTGCCGGGCAGAATACCTTCGATCTTGGCGATGATGCCCAGCATCACCTCGTCGGCGCCGCCGCCAATCGAGAGCAGGCGCGAGTCGCGGAAGGCGCGCGAGATCGGCGTCTCCTCCATGTAGCCCATGCCACCGTAGTATTGCAGGCAGCTATCGGCCACCTCGCGGGCGAGCCGACCCGCCTTGAGCTTCGCCATCGACGCCTCGCGCGTCACATCCTGGCCTGCCACCATCATGCGGACGCAGTGATAGTTCAACTGGCGCAGTAGCTCGATCTCGGTCAATAGCTCGCACATGCGGAAGTGGATTACCTGGTTGTCGATCAGCGGCTGACCGAAGGTCTGGCGCTCGCGCGTATAGGCGATGGTGTCGCGG
The DNA here is from genome assembly GCA_036273675.1 of Ktedonobacterales bacterium. GTDB lineage: Bacteria > Chloroflexota > Ktedonobacteria > Ktedonobacterales > JADMIN01 > DAHUXT01. Next base: position 43,659 of record DASUHD010000181.1, read on the forward strand.
ACGATGCGCTCGGACTGGTTGCAGGCGAGGATTGCGCCGACGAGCCGCTCGCGCTGGAACTGCTGCATCTGCAGGATGAAGCCCATCCCCTCCGGGCCAATAGTATTCGTCTTCGGCACGCGCACGCCATCCAGCACAAGTTCCGCTGTATCGCTTGACCAGTTGCCGAGCTTGCGCAGCTTGCGGCTGACACTGAAGCCGGGCGTCTTCGTCGGAATCATAATCAGCGACATGCCGCGATAGCCGCCCTCATCGCTGGTGCGCGCCAGCAGACAGACCCAGTCGGCCTGCGCGCCGTTGGTGATATAGAGTTTGCGCCCGGTAATTACCCAGTCGTCGCCGTCAGTTTCGGCGCGCGTGCGAATTGACGCGACATCCGACCCGGCGTCCGGCTCGGTCACGCCGATGCAGCCGACCATCTCGCCACGGATGCTCGGCTCCAGGAACTGCTTCTTCAACTCGTGCGAGCCGTGATGGGCCAGCGCGGGCGTACACATATCGGTATGCACCGAGATGCCCATCGGGACGCCGGCGCAGTTGATGCGGGCAAGCTCCTCGCAGAAGACGGTAGTGTACCAGAAGTCGAGTCCCTGGCCGCCGTACTCTTCGGGATAGGTGAGGCCGAGGAAGCCGAGCGGCCCCATCTTGGCGAAAAGGTCGTGCGCGGGCCAGATGCCCGCCTCCTCCCATTCGTCCACGTGGGGGTTGATCTCCTGGTCCACGAAGCGCCGCACTGTCTGGCGGAACATCTCATGCTCGTCAGTGAAATAGAGACTGTTGCTGCTCATATCGTTCATCCTCGCCTCGACGGCTGGCGGCTCAAGCCGCGCCTAAGGGCCGTTGGCCGCAAAGCCCGCCTGCGCGGGCTAGAATACAACGCTATATCCGCGAAAGGTCTTCGGGCGCGATTTTCCGCTCGTCGGTGGCGTCGCCCGTGTTGACCACGGTTTTCGGTTCGATGAGCAGGATGTGCGCCTCATCTTCGGCGACGGGCCGATGCTCGACGCCTTTGGGGACGACGAGGAAGTCGCCCTCGTTGAGGGTGATGTCCTGGTCGCGCAGCTGGATGACCAGCCGCCCCTTGAGCACGAGGAACATCTCGTCGTCCTCGTCGTGCTTGTGCCAGGCGAACTCACCCTTCACCTTGACCACTTTGAGATAGTTGTCGTTTAACTCGCCGACGACCTTCGGACTCCAGTACTCCTGGAAAAGCGTCAACTTCTGCGCCAGATTCACCGCCTCAATCATGCTCATCCCTCCTTCACATGCGAAAGACGCCGTAGCGGGGCGCGCCCTGCGACACCCAGTCGCGGTTATACGACATCGATAGGCCGACCGCCAGCGCCATACGGGTCTCGCGCGGATCGAGGATACCGTCGTCCCAGAGCCGCGCCGTAGCGTAGTAGGCCGAGGCCTCCACGTCGAACTTCTGTTGCACCGCCTGTCGCATCATCTCGATCTGCGCGCGGTCCGGCTCGACGCCACGCGCCCGCGCCGCATCCTCCTGCACGATGGCCAGCACGCCCGCCGCCTGTTCCGCGCCCATCACCGCGATGTGGCTGTTGGGCCAGGTGAAGAGCAGCGCCGGATCGTAGGTGCGGCCACACATGGCATAGTTGCCCGCGCCGAACGAGCCGCCGACGATCACCGTGAACTGCGGCACGGTGGAGTTGGCCACGGCGTTGATCATCTTCGCGCCGTGCTTGATGATGCCCTCCTCCTCGTAGGAGCGGCCCACCATAAAGCCGGTGATGTTTTGCAGGTAGATCAGCGGCGTGCGCGAGACGTTGCAGAGTTGGATGAACTGCGCCGCCTTCATGGCGGAGTCGGAGAAGAGCACGCCGTTGTTGCCGAGGATGCCCACCGGGAAGCCGTTGATGTGCGCGTGGCCCGTCACCAGCGTCGGCCCGAAGTCGCGCTTGAACTCCTCGAAGCGCGAGCCATCCGCCAGCCGCGCGATCACCTCGCGGATCTCCAGCGGCTGACGCGGGTCGGCCGGGATGACGCCCAGGAGCTCCTCGGGGTCATAATGCGGCTCCACAGGCGCCTCCATCCGCGCCTGTATCGTCTTGCGCCAGTTGAGCCGCGCCACGATCTCGCGCCCGATGCGCAGTGCGTCGGCGTCATCCTCGGCGAGATAGTCGCCCAGGCCGGAGACGCGGGTATGCATCTCCGCGCCGCCAAGCGCTTCGTCGTCCACCTCTTCGCCAGTCGCCATCTTCACCAGCGGTGGCCCGCCCAGAAAGACCTTCGCCTGCCGCTTCACCAGCACGGTGTAGTCCGAGAGGCCGGGGATGTATGCGCCGCCCGCCGTGGAGTTGCCGAAGACCAGCGCGATCTGCGGGATGCCCGCCGCCGACATGCGCGTCTGGTTGGCGAAGGTGCGCCCGCCCAAATCGGCGAAAAGCTCCGCCTGGTAGAGCAGTTGCGCGCCCGCCGACTCGACCAGATAGATGCAGGGTAGATGGTTGGTCGCGGCGATTTCCTGCGCTCTTAACGCCTTCTTGACCGAGATGGGGTAGCTGGCGCCACCCTTGGCGGTCGCGTCATTGGCGGTAATCATACACTCGACGCCGCTGACCACGCCGATGCCGTTGATACCGGAGCCAGCGGGCGACTCGTTGTTGTACATGTCCCAACCCGCGAGTGCGCTCAACTCCAGGAACGGCGTGCCGGGATCGAGCAGTAGCTCGACGCGCTCGCGGGGCAGCAGCTTGCCACGGGCGATGTGGCGCTGGCGGGAGCGCTCGCTGCCACCCTGACGCACCTGTCGCTGTCGCGCCTCGAACTCGTCCAGGAGGCGGCGCATGGCCTCCGCGTTCTGCTGGAACTCGACGCTGCGGGTATCGATGGTGGTGGGCAGGAGGCTCATAGATTAGACCCTCTAATAGCAGCAGCTATCTTTGAAGCCGCAGACCGGACAGATGCTCGCCTTGCCTCCCTTGAGGTCGGGCATGGGCGCGCCGCAGACGGGACACGGCATCTCGTGGCTATCGGTCGCCTCGGCTACCTGCTCGTCGTGGTCTGACGCGGCGGATTGCGTATCTCTTTCGGTCGTCGGCTGCTGGGATGGCATGAATGGATGACCTTTCACGATTAGATCATGTTGTTGAATTCAACGATATGTTCTACTGGGCAATGTGTGTCTGGGGTTGCCGCGCCGTGGCCTGAGGTGCCACGGCTAATCCTGATTCTAGATTACCCCTTTTTGCCAGTAGCGAGATCGTTCGGCCCAGGATTACCCGCGGCATTCATGCCGCGAAGTTGGGCCGCCGGTACATCTCGCCTTTATGCCGCGAAGCCGGACCACCGCTACTCCTCGCCATCATCGGCAAACGCGCTATATTTCTCCCACGGCTCGTGGTCGGGGATGGCGTAGCCCTGGAGGCGATAGAGCGAGCTGGCGCCGTCCACCTTGAGCGTCGCGCCGGAGATATAGGCGGCGGCGGGCGAAAGCAGGAAGATCACCGACGCTGCGATCTCGCCCTCGGTGCCCATGCGGCCAGATGGCGTCTCGCGGGCGATACCCGCAAGCCCCGCGCGCACTGCCTCGGGATACGTCTTCAGGCCACTCGAATCGATGATGCCCGGCGCGACCGCGTTGACATGGATGGCATACCGCGCCCACTCCAGCGCCAGCGACTGCGTCAGGTTCATGACGCCGGCGCGCGCCGCGCCGCTATGCGCCATGCCGGGGAAGCCGCGCCAGACCTCGGCGACGATATTGACGATGGAGCCGCCATTTTCCTGCATCCCGTGGCGGAACGCCGCTTGGGACATCAGAAAGCCGCCGGTGAGATTCGTCTCGACGACGGCGTGCCAGCCCTTCGGCGTGATCGCCTCCGCCGGGCTGATGAACTGGCCGCCCGCGTTATTCACCAGCCCATGCGCGTGTCCCAGCCGCTCCTCGACGGTGGCGAAAAGCGCCTCGACCGACTCGGGATCGCGGATGTTGCAGGTCAGCGCCGTCACCGCGCCGCCCGCCGCCTCGATCTCCGCGCGGGTCGGCTCCAGATGTTCCGGCGAGCGGGAGCAGATGACGACATGCGCGCCGAGCGCCGCCAGCTCGCGGGCCGTGGCGCGACCGATGCCCGTGCCGCCGCCACTGACGACTATGACCTGATCGGCGAAGAGTCCGGGACGAAAGATGCTCTGCATGGTGTCCTCCCTCACAACGGCGTGAGCGCATCGAGAGACGATCTATTCCGGCAGCATCTGGCGGTCAACCGCCGCCAGCGCGTCACGCAATTCATCGCGCAGGTCGGTCATATCCTGGAGTTGCGCCTCGACCTGTTCCAGCCGCTCGACGATCATCTGGCGCAGCCGCTGCCCCTGGCGTCGCTCGTCGTGGGTCGCATCGTAAATCTCGAACAACTCGCGAATATCTTCCAGCCGGAAGCCAAGACCGCGCGCCCGCAGCAACAGCTTGAGGCGCACGCGGTCGCCGGGGGTATAGAGTCGTTGCTGGGTGTTGATGGTGCGTTGCGGGCTGAGGAGGCCGCGCTCCTCATAGTAGCGGATGGTGCGAGTGGAGACATCCAGCTCGCGGGCGAGGTCGCCGATGGTATACATCTTCGGCGCATCTGGCGTGGCCGATGTGGCAGTGGCGGAGGATAACGCCATGGTCAATCCTGCCTCGCTCTCGTATGGCGACTCATGTGATGGACGCCGCTACGACGAAGTATGAAATATCTTGACGTTCGCGTCAAGTAGCTACCAAAAACTCGGCCGCGTCATGCTGTAAAGGTTGCGGGCGTCGCGCCGTCCTATGACACATCACGTCTGCGCGCCATATCTCACGTGAATGCATCGTCTCTCTGTCCGCCGGAAGGATGATGGGTATGACTCTACGCGCATTTCGTTCTCGCATTGTCCGTCTCATCACCATGCTCGGCGCGCTGGCGCTGCTGCTCACTGGCTGTGACCTGCCCTGGCAGGCGAAACCATCGGACATGGCGAAGGATCAGACGCTCAGGATGGCCTGGGCGACCGGTGGCGGCCATGACATCACGACGCTCGACCCCGCGCAATGCGCCGACCCTTCATGCCTGCAACTGGTCGCTTTGGTCTACGACGGTCTGGTGACGTATGACCGCAAGGGGCAGATCGTGCCGTGGGCGGCCAGTTCGTGGACGATCAGCCCCGACGGCATGACCTATACGTTCCGGCTACGACCGAACCAGAAGTTCTCGGACGGCACGGCGGTGAAGCCCTCCGACTACGCCTGGTCGATGGACCGCTCGGCCAACCCCTGCCTCGGATCGCAGCTAAGCTACTACCTTTCGTCCATCAAAGACGCCAGCGACTTCAGTGGCGAGACCTGCACCGCCGGGCAGCCGGTCGGCGCGATCACCACGCTGGTGGGCGACTCGATCATCCCCGATGACAGCGCCAACACGCTGACCATCAAGCTACAGCAACCCGCCGCCTATTTCCTGGCGGCGCTGACCTACTCGACGTCGTTCGCGGTCGAGAAGAGTGCCGTGACCGGCGACGACCTGGGCAAAGACGACACCTGGCTGGATAATCTGGCCAAGGGCGCCACGGGCCAGGGCGGCAGTGGCATGTTCTACGTCTCGGCCTGGGACCACCAGGGCGTCCTGACCTTCAAGGCGAACCCGAACTGGTGGGGGCTGCGAGTTGGCAAGAAGCCGAACTTCACCACGGTGGACTTCAAGCTGTTTGCCTCGACCGACACCGAGTATGGCGCCTTTCAGGGTGACCAGACGCTAGCCTACAGCAACACCATCCCCGCTGACCAGATTGCTGCCGCCAAGAACCACCCAGACTACCATGAGCAGCCGATGCTGATTTCGGTAGGTCTGCTCTTCAACTGGAAGATCGCGCCTTTCGACGACCTCAATGCTCGGAAGGCATTCTGCCTTGCTATCAATCGTGTCCAGATCAATCAGGAAGCGTATCATGGGCAGATGCTACCCAGTTGGCATATCGTCCCGCAGGGGATGGATGGCTACAACGCGCGATTGAAGGGAATAGACGCTTTATTTATCACCGGAAGCGCAACATCGGCGAAACAGTACTGGCGGCTATACCTCTCCGCTCACCACAATACGGCGCCAAACATCTCGTTGCCAGCTCCATCCTCGCAAGCGACAGCAATTGCCCTCTCGTTAATTCAAGCAGAATGGAATCAGGCGCTCGGCGTCCAGGCGAACATCAACTACTGGCATCCATTTCCTGGTGGCAACTCGCGCGCTGATCAGATCGCTCGCTTCGTCTGGGTAGCAGACTACTCCGATCCGCAGGACTTTCTCTCACTGCTCTTCACAAGCGACTCGCCCTACAATACCCAGAGCGCGAGCATCCCCGCCGCCGACGCATTGATGCGGCGGGCCGACACCTTGCCCGATATGGCTCAGCGCGTCCCGCTCTATAACCAGGCTGAGCAGATGTTGATCGATAACGTCGCCGTCTGTCCGCTGTTCCAATACGTCAACCACTATGCCCTGCGTTCGTGGGTGAAAGGTGGTTTTGCCGAGGATGCGCAGGGACTGTTCCCCAACGATGCGTGGGTGTCGGGCTACATCGCGAAACACTGATGGCAGATACACTCCCTGACGCGCGATAATCTCTCTGAGAGGTGATATCAGAGCGAGGAGGCGCGGCGATGAGCGAAAAGAGCGAGGATACCCTGCTTGGCGGGATGGATGACGGCTGGATAGAGGTGGTGATCGAGATTCCGCGTGGCAGCCGCAACAAATACGAGTATGATCACGAACGCGGTGTCATGCGGCTGGACCGGGTGCTCTATTCGTCGGTCCACTACCCGACCGACTACGGCTTCGTGCCTGGCACGCTCTCCGGCGACGGCGACCCGCTGGATGTGCTGGTGGTGGTGGATGAGCCGACGTTTCCCGGCTGCCACGTGCGCGCGCGGCCGATTGGCACGCTGATGATGTTTGACGAGAAGGGGATGGACGAGAAGATTCTGGCGGTTCCCGAGGACGATCCGCGCTACGAAGAGATCCACGACCTGCCGGACTTGCCGGACCACTGGCCGCGCGAGATCGCCGCGTTTTTCCGCACCTACAAAGAGCTGCAGGGCGTCCAGACGGATGTGCGCGACTGGCACGACGCCTCGGCAGCATGGAAGATCATCGAGGAGTGCCGTGACCGCTTCGAGCAGCATCGCTTCATGACGGACGACTACGCGGGCTAGCGAGTAGACGCCACGAACGCCCGCGCCTCGCACGCCAGGGGCAGCCACTCCAGCGACGATGTTGGGGCGAGGGCCAGCCACTCTTTCATCACCCGGCCATTGCGGCGTGGATCGAAGCGCTCGCCGTCGCCCGAGGCGACCAGCGCATCCACCCGCTGGCGCGGCAGCTTGACGACGAGCCGCCCCTGCGAGGAGAGCATGGCGAAGATTTTGCCGCGCACCTTCAGCGCGTCTGATCCGAAGCCTTTGCCCGACTGCTCGACATCCGTATCGCCGAGAAATTCCTCGACGAGGGCGGCGTAGCGCTCTTCTGGCGTGATTGTTTGCTGGCCCATGTAATAGCGCCTCCCTGCCAACGGATATACGAACGGTATTGCCCTAGAATATAGAACAAATTTGCTAGCGTAATCCAGGTGTCAGATGTCTAGCCGCGAGAGGCGGACGGCAAGGGTCGTCGCGTAATGGGTGAAGCCGAGGGCGCGGGCGATAGCGACTGATGGGATGTTCGCCGCCAGCGTCTGATATCGCGGCACGAGGCCAACCCCAAGCCCATACGCGGCGATGGCGCTCACCACCGCGCGCCCGTGGCCCTGGCCGCGATGGTCGGGATGGGTGACAATGCCGATGTGTAGCAGCATGGCGGCGAGCGGCTCGCCCATGCCCGCCGCGACGAGCTGATCCCCGACGAACGCGCCGAACATCACCTGCTCTGCACCGCCGATGCCGCTATGCTCCCACTCCTGCCTGCCACATGCCTCTTCCAGCCGTCGTAGCGCCGGATCGTCTGTGGCGGTCAGCTGGCGCACGCATTCTCGTTCGACGGGCCTGAAGTCGTTGGCCCTGAGGTAGCCCTGCCACGCTGGGCCGACGAACCGCTCGATGGCGTCGCCGAAGAGTCGTTGTAGGCGGGCCATATCGAAGCTCGAAGTCGCGGGCAGACCAGCTAGCCGCTCCGTCACTATCGGGAGGAGCGGCGCGGGGACGGAGGCGACGCACGACTCGCCCCGCCGAAGCAGATAGATGCCCCGATAGTCGGCCAGCCCGGCGTCGGCATGGGGACCAACCCACGTGCCTGGCGTTTCCAACTGCTCAGGCAGGCAGCCGAGGAAGCCTGCCCAGTACGCCGCGACGCGCGCATCCGCCGAAGCGTGCGCGTCATTCGTCGCCATAGGGATAGTCCATCTGCGCCTTGATGCGCTGCCGGATGGCTTTGCCCGCCAGCTTCTCGACGAGATAGAGTCCCAGGTCAATCGAGGAGGTGACGCCGCGTCCGGTGATGATGCGCCCCTCGTCTACGATACGCTCCTTCACTACCTCGCGGCAAAACGGGCGCAGATCCTCATAGGCGCTGGGGTGCGTCGTCGCGCGCGCGCCCTTGAGCAGCCCCGCCGCGCCCAGCAGCAGCGAGCCGGTGCAGACCGAGGCGAGCAGCGGAACCTCCGCCGCCGTTTTGATCCAGGCGATGAAGTCGGCGTCGTCCATCAGGGCGCGCGTGCCGAAGCCGCCCGGCACGAAGACGAGATCGTAGCCACTCAGCGGCTCCCCGACGAGATCGGGCGCGAAGCGCAGCCCGCCGATATCGCGCACGGTCGTGGTGGTCGCGCAGACATGCCACGAAACGTCGGGCAGCAGGTTCATGGTGTTCAGCCGCGTCAGCGGGTCGTACGCGCCGATGAAGTCCAGCGCGGTCATGCCGTCGTAGATCACGAATGCCATGCGCATGAGCGCTACCTCTTTCTTACTCAGACCGATTCGTCCAGGACGGTTGGCTTGCAAGAGAATAGCACATGGCCACACTATGAATCCGCAATCGAGTTCTGGCGCACTTGCGCTGGAACGGGTTGCCGAGACCGTGCCGTGCGACCGCAATTTCGCGCAAGATGAGATTGCTTGCCATTTCGATCCCGATTGTGCAGGAGCCGAGTTGACGGTGCAGCAGGTGTACAGTAAAATGGACGCGGTATGACCGCATGGTATTGCTAACCTTGCGCCCGGTTATCCGGCTATGGTGAGCGGCATCCCCGCTTGGTTCGTACAACCAGCGGCGAAGATTCAGGAGGAGGAGCGCCAGCGTGACCCCAGAGGATCGGGCTCGTCAGCGACTCATGCAATCGTTACAGCGTGAGCAAGAGAACCGTCAGGCTGCGACACTCAAAGCGCAGGAGAAGGAGTTGGCGGCGCCAGCGTGGCGAAGGCGGCTTCGGAGGACTCTGCGCAGTCGCATTACTGGCATCCTCATTCTCAGCGTTATCGTCCTTGGAGGAGTAGGAACGTTCGTCGTATGGTTCAGCCAGAATACACTTGACCGAGTAAATATGACTGATACGATCAAGCAGTTCTGCTCCGATGAAAGCAATGGCACGTATAGCGCAGCGTATCAGCTTGTCTCGACGCGGGTGCGTCAGACAATGTCTGAGAGCACTTTCGAGACTGCAAGCCACCAAGCGCATCTCGCCGCTTGCAGTCTCGCCCAGAACGGCGAAAGCGCCCAGATCGCCGACAATCGGAGCACTGTTGCGGTCTCCTATGTCATCGCTACAGACGATACGACCGGTGCAACCGAAAGCACCGGCGCCATGACGCTGGTCCGCGAGAACGGTGGTTGGCGAATCGACCACGTTACTGGCGTAGCAGTCTTGTTCTTCTGAAGGCGAGCCGCAGACTGTACCACTTCTCGGCAGAATGTGGCCTCGCCTGAGCTCTCACCGCCACCCATCCATCGGCATCGTGATGCGCGACTTCCTGCTGGCCCGCGGCGCAGTGAGCAGCCCTCGGGTTAGTCGCCGGTGTTAGCCAATGCGCGCCAGGATGATGACCGGGATTTGCCGGGTCGTCTTCTGCCCATAGTCGGAGGTGGAGAAGCCGAGCGCCCGGGCGTGCTGGGCATAGAGTCGGTCGCGTTCCGCGCCCTCGACTACCTTGGCGCGGGCCTGGAAGGTCTCGGAACCCAGTTCCACCGTCACCATAGGGTGCGCCACGAGATTGTGGTACCAAGCAGGATCGGTGGGTGCGCCGCCCGCTGAGGCGATGATGACAAAATGGGCGCCATCGATCGAATAGGCCACTGGGGTAGTGCGCGGCTGGCCGCTCCTGGCCCCGATAGTAGTGAGTAACACTAGTGGGCCGGGATAGTCGGTTTTGCCACCATGGGTGCGAAACTGCTTGATAATTTGTTGGTTGTAATCGTTTGGGCCGCTCATAGATGTTCCTCAACCGGAAGTGGACAGGGTCTAGAATAGGATATTCCTACTCCCGGGCAACAATTCGGAAATTGCCGTTTGACCAGAGCTTCAGGATATTGAGCGGATCCAGTATCGGCGGGAGGACTGGCGCAAGAATGTCACCAACCTCCGGCCACCCCCAACGATGTCTCAGCCCGTGCTTACCAGTCTTCGACCGGGATCATCTCGCGCGACCGGGAGTTCGGTGGCGGGGTGAGTGGCGGTGGCGCGACTGGGCCTTTGACGGTGTCCTCGCGTCCGCTTGATGTAGTTGACGTGGCGGAGTTCCTGGACTTCTTGGGAGCCTTTGTCTTAGGCATCTTGGGCATTTTGGGCATTTTGGCAATTCTGGGGAGGCGCGCCAGCCAGAGGATGCCGACCAGCGCAAAGAAGTCGCCGAGCAGGGCAACGGCTGGCCCAATCTGCCGCGTATTGGTCACAGCGCCACCATCCACATGGGTGGTGGTGTAGAGCCAGACCAGCAGCACCGTGAACGCCACATTTCCTGCGACGAGGAAGAGGTAGAAGAGGCGCGTGCGCAGCCGGGGCGCCCACGTCCGCGCAAGCAGGACGCTCAGGCTGAAGAGGACGAGCAGCAGAGGCACGCCCCACATGGCGAACGCCGCCATGCCGTCGTTGATGGCGTTACCGTAGGTGGCCGCACTGTCTGGCGCGTGCATTGTCTGCTGGATCACGCCGAGAAGGTCTTGCGCCGCCGTGTGGCTACTGGTCGTGGCAGGCTTATGACCCACGGCTGCCACAGTGTGCTGCACCCAGGGCAGGAACGACGCGACCCCGATGAGAATGCCGCCGATGAGGAGAGCCAGACCAGCGAACCGACGCGACCCGCGTCGTGGCGCTGAAATCGGTGGATGGGTAGGAAGGGACGACACGTCGGAAGGGGACGGCATTGCATGCTCCTCTCGGCGGATGACCTCTCAGCGACTGCCTGCAACCGGCAACGAAACCGAGCAAATTGCGTGCCACCTTACTGTAGCACATAGCCTGGGAAGCCACTCATAGCCCTTATAACCCTTACCCCGACTCATCCAGCGCGTCGTCGAGCGCCTGCTCCAGCGAGGTTGCGCGGCCAATCGCCTCGATGCGGGCAAAGTCCTCGCCCAGCGCGTCACGCGCGGCCTGTTCGGCGTCGGCGGTGGCGTCGCGGTCGAGTGGATGCTGATCGGAGCCGATGGTCTGGCGCAAGGCCGATGCGGCGCCTAGCTGGCGGGCGGCTCGCTCCATCTGGCCGGATGCGGCGGAGATGCTGGCAATCGCCACCAATTCCCGCTCGATACGCAGCTTGTCGCCCAGTTCGCGGCTGAGCCGGAGCGCCTCGCGATAGCGATCCAGCGCGCCATTGAGATCGCCTTGTTCTCGGACAACGTGGCCAAGGTAGAGCATTGTGATCGCGCTATGGGAGAGGCTGCCCGCCCGCTGATTGAGCAGCAGGCACTCCTCGAAGTACGTCTCTGCGCGGTCGTAGTCCATCTGAAAGTAGGCCGTCTGCCCAAGGCACGAGAGCGCCCGCGCCAGGATCCAGTTGTCGCCCAGCTCGCGGCTGATCGAAAGCGCCTCTTCGGCCAGCGCCGCCGCCTGATCGAGCCGCGACTGTTGCACCGCCAGAAAGCCGAGAATCGTCAGCGCAATCGCCAGCCCCTCGCGGTCACCGGTCGCGCGGCAGAGCGCCAGAGACTCCTTGCCAAGCCGCTGGGTCTCGCGAACGTCGCCCTGCGTGCTGGCCAGCGTCGCCGCCCCCGCCAGCGCCCGCGCGCGCGCCGTCAGCAGCTCGCTATTGCCGCGCGCTGGAACCTGGGCTGACTGCTCCAGCAGACTTGCCAGCCAGCCGCGTCCCTCGCTCAGATAGCCATGGACGTACCAGAAACGCCAGAGCGCGGCGGCCAGCCGAAGCCCCAGCAGGGTATTCTGGCTATCGCGCGCCCAGCGCAACGCCACCCGCATGTTGGCGTGATCGTGTTCGAGACGGTCCAGCCAGGCGCGCTGGTCTGCCCCGGTCAGCTCGCGCGCCGCCTGCTCGGCCAGATCGGCGTAGTAGGCCGCATGGGCCTCTTGCGCCGCTGGCAGTTCTCCGCTGGCGGCAAGCTGCTCCATGCCATACTCGCGGATTGTCTCCAACATACCGAAGCGCGGCTCGTCATCCTCATCCTCATGCTGCCGAAGCAGGCTCTTATCGACCAGCGAGGCGATGGGGTCCAGATACGCGGTGGGCGGCGCGCCATCAAGCGCGGCATTGAGCGCGACCGCCGCGTCGAAGGTGAAGCCGCGCGCGAAGAGCGTCAGCCGTCGGAAAAGCGTCTGTTCCTCCGGCGCGAGCAGGTCGTAGCTCCAACCGATGGCGTCGCGTAGGGTGCGCTGGCGCGCGGGCAGATCGCGCGGGCCGTCGGTCAGCAGCGCAAGGCGGCTGGAAAGCAGCGGCGCCATTGCCTGCGGCGAGAGCAGCCGGGTACGCGCCGCCGCCAGCTCGATGGCCAGCGGCAGGCCATCCAGACGGGCGCATATCTGCGCGATGATCGGCAGGTTCACCCGTGTCACGGCGAAGGTCGGGCGAATGGCGCGCGCCCGCTCGATGAAGAGCGCCACAGACGGATTCTGCGCCAGGTCGCTCAACTCGGAGAGTTCGGCGGCGCGCTCGCCCTCGACGGCTACTGGTATCTCCAGCGGCGGCACCGGATACTCGTGCTCGCCACGGACGTGCAGCCCCGCGCGGCTGGTGACCAGTATACGCGTTCCCGGATGGTCGGCTAGCACGTCGGCGACCGCGTTGGCCGCGCCAATCACCTGCTCGAAGTTATCCAGCAAGAGGAGCACGCGCTTGCTCGCCAGCCACGACCGCAGGCCCGACTCCCCACCGGACTCGCGGATATCGAGCGCGCGGCTGATCGCTGGCAGCACCAGCGCCGGATCGCTCAGGCTCGCCAGCGGCACGTGAAAGACACCATCGGCGAAGGAGACCATCACATCCGAGGCGACTTGCAGACCAAGGCGGGTCTTGCCGATGCCACCCGGCCCGGTCAGCGTGACCAGCCGCACGTCGCCGCGCATCAATAACGCGCGAATTGCGTTGATCGCCTCTTGTCGCCCGACAAGCGATGTCGGCGGTATTGGCAGCGTCTGCGCCCGGATGGTGCGAAGCGGGGGAAAGTCCTGCGGCAAATTGGCAATGACCGCCTGATAGAGATGCTCGGGCTGCTGCACGTCGCGCAGGCGATGCTCGCCCAGATCGCGCAGGGTCACGCCATCTGGCGCCGCCGTGCTCACCAGGTCGTACGTCGGCTGCGAGAGTACGATCTGGCCGCCATGGCCCGCCGCGCAGATACGCGCGCCGCGATGGACATCCAGCCCAACGTAGCCGCCAGCTGCGATATCCGGCTCGCCCGTATGCAGCCCGATGCGCACGCGCACGCTCGCGCCATCCGGCCATTCCGCCGCCGACAGCGCCCGCTGGATGTCGGCGGCGCAGGAGAGCGCGTCGGGCGCGCTGGTGAAGGCGACGAAGAAGGCGTCGCCCTGGGTATCCACCTCGTAGCCATGGCAGCGCGCGAACGCGGCGCGCAGCAACGACCGCTGCTGGGCCAGCGCCTCGCCATAGCGCGGCCCAAGCTGCTGTAGCAGGCGTGTGGACCCCTCGATATCGGTAAACAGGAAAGTGACGAGGCCAGTTGGCAGCTCAGACACGAGAACGGCTCTCCCTGCTGAATAAGCACCCTGGCCATCGTATCACACCAACCGGCACATACCTGATTAGGTTTCTTCTGCTCATTGGGAGCCCGCGATTACATCGAGAGTGACCTCGATCACTGGCAGGTGGTGTGGCAAGAACGATGGCCGTAGCAGGCGCGCCGTCTCGCAGTAGAGGTTGAGTGCGGCGATACCGATGGCATCGGCGGGCGATTTATGGCTCGTATCGACGGCATATCCGGCGGCGATGCGGTGGTAGCGCGTCCAGGCGGAGTCGAGCCCAGCGGCCTCCTGTACCTGGCGATAATAGCTGTTCTCGCTTTCGATCAACACACCCAGGCCTACGGCGACGGCCCGCGTCAGCCCCATAACAGCGGCATGCGCGGCATAGAGCGTGGCGGACTCATCGCGGCGATTGAGCGCGCCGAGCAGCTTATGCGCCTCCTCCGCCTGGCCCATCACCATCTCGCTGGCGTAGGCGCTGGCTGCGGCTTGAAGTGGCTCCCAGGTGAAGTCGCGCGCCCGCTGGTGCAGCGCCGCCAGCGCGCCCGATGGATCGTGGAGGATGCGCGCCTGCCGCAGCCCCGGCACGACGAAGATAGCCGCCTCTGGCTGCGTCATCTCCGCCTGCTTCGCCGCGATAGTGGTGGTGGAGACGCTGACCAGCCGCCAATCGCGGATAGCTAACGTGTAGCGTTCCTCGCTGGTTACGGGCATCGTCATGGCGTAGCGGATAATATCGATGTCGCTCCAGTGGGTCGCGTCGCCGCGCGCGTAGCTGCCTGCCAGCGCAACGGCGACGATATCCGTGGACACAAGCTCATCTACGAGGCTGTTGAGAAATGCTTCTGGTAGCTTGAATGCGCTCATCTGGCCCCGCGTCACTATCAATAAGGATACCTGGCGCTAAAGATTGCCCGTGGATCTGGCGGCGCGCCCGCGCCATCGCTCTCCGCCGGGAACATCCACAGCATACCACCAGCGCTGGCTGGCACATACTGGATGCAGCAGCCCGTGTGTGGCGCGGCGCCAAGCTTCTGCCACCTGGTGGCCCCCGCGGGCAGTCGGTAGACCATAAAACCCTGGTCGTAGACCAGCAGCGCTCCATCGCTGGCAATGCCCGCTATCTGCCAGAACGGCGCCGCAGGTGGCTGATACCAGGACTTGCCACCATCAGTTGTGCAAAGCAGCGACCCATTGGCGGCATTCTGTGTCGGATAGTAGTCGGCGCAGAGACGCCACGGCTGATTGGCCATCGGTTGCTGCACCGTATACTCCACCGCGCTGGTCGAAGGAATGGCCATCTGTTCCCAGGTCGCGCCGTCATCGGTCGAGGTCCAGAGGCCGCTGGTAAACGTCAGCAGCATGAGCGCGCCATTGCCGGGATTGATCCAGAACTGGCGCAGGTTGGTTGGGGCAAGATTCGCGTCAACCTCCTGCCAGGTGCGCAGGTGGTCGCTGCTCTCGGCGAGAATGGTCCCGGCGCCATTGGGGCCGACATTCGGCTTGGTCATGAGCGCATAGGTATGACTGTTATAAGTGGCGAGCCGCAGAATCGCCTGCTGCGGCGGCAGCGACAGCTCCTGCCACGACTTGCCTCCGTCGAAGGTCGCCTCCTGCGTTCCGCCGCCGAAGTCGCCCGCGGCAATCACGGCCGACGGGTCGAGCATATCCACGGCAAGCGCCACGCACGAGTACCACGTGACTGGAATGTCGGTGACATACGCCCAGGACGCGCCACCGTCATGCGTCACGACGACACGCGGATGTCGCGGCTGTGTCTGGTCGCCCGGCACGGCGCAGGCATAGGCCGTTCTGCCATCGCTGGCCGCCACCTGCAAGTCCGAGACGTGGAACTGCATGCCGAAGCCCGCGGGCAGACTGGTATGCGCCCAGGAGGCGACATTGCCCCAGACGGGTTGGCCGCTGGACTGGATGATGGCGACGGTCGGCACGGGGGGCTGCGTGGGAAACGGCGTAGGTGTTGGCGGGAGCGGCGTCGCAGTGGCGCTGGGTGTGGCGTCGGCAGCCCGACCGCACGCCGAAAGCAGCAGCAGCGCCAGCAGCAGCGTAACACAGAGTAACTTCGGAATGGCTCGCATGATAACGTCTCCCAGGACAAGCGCCTGCAATGACTGTGACAGAACCGTCGCTGTCATCCTGCATATATGACGGAAGCAGACGTGCAATCCGTCGAGGCGCTAGGGAAAAGTCGCACATAGCATGTGGTGTTGTGGCATAGAACTTGCCCCTCTAGCGAAGATGCGGGCGCAATGAAGCGCGACGAACCATCACACATGGAAAGGAAGACGCACGATGAACAATGACCAGTGGAACGACAACCGCGACGACGATCAGAACGAAGATCTGGGCTCCAGAGGCGACAAGGACACCCTGAGAGGTAAGGCGAATCAGGCTGCCGGGAAGGTGCAGGAGAAGGCTGGCGATGTGCTCAACAATGACGAGATGCAACGCCATGGCCAGGAGAAGCAGATCAAAGGCCATATCCAGGAAGGCGCTGGGGACGTCGAGCGCAAGGCGGACGATATCCTTGACGACGATCACTAGGCCCGCTGGCCGGTAATGTGGGTGCGCTGCTACAAGGATGTAGCGACGCGCACCTTCTATTTTCTATAGCAAACATCGCTTTCCTGGAATGCTCCCCCCACACTCTCGCGCCTCATTGTTGCCATCGACGGCATGAAGATGCCTTCTCAGCATGAGGGATGCAAATATGGCCAGGCTGGCAGACAACCTCAACAATATCGCTACGGCTGCGGGGCGGGCGCGTCGGCCTCCTCGGCCAGCTCGCGGAAGCGGTAGCCCACGCCGCGCT
>DASUHD010000182.1:0-82519 GCA_036273675.1 Ktedonobacterales bacterium
ATACAAGTGGGTGGCGACCGTCGATCACAAGCTGCTCGGCCTGATGTATATCGTGTCAGCTCTTGTGTTTCTGGTGATTGCCGGAATCATGGCGGCCGTGATGCGGTTGCAGCTTGCGTTTCCGAACGGGCACATCGTTCCCCCCGACACGTATAACCGGCTGTTTACCATGCACGGAACCACCATGGTGTTCTTCCTCGGGATGCCGATGGTGGCAGGGTTTTCGAATTACCTGATCCCGCTGATGATCGGCGCGCGCG
Source organism: Ktedonobacterales bacterium (assembly GCA_036273675.1). Classification (GTDB taxonomy): domain Bacteria; phylum Chloroflexota; class Ktedonobacteria; order Ktedonobacterales; family JADMIN01; genus DAHUXT01. The sequence goes on from DASUHD010000182.1 coordinate 261, forward strand.
ATATGGCCTTCCCGCGCATCAATCAGTTGGGATACTGGCTATTCCTCGCCGGGGGGTTGCTACTAACGGCGAGCTTTCTCTTCGGCGCCGCGCCGAACGCGGGCTGGTTCAGCTATGCGCCGCTGACCGAGGCGACGCCAGTCTGTTTAACGACTCCTATCACCTCTGCTCAGGCGCAGGCCGCCGCTGCGGCCACCCAGGCGGCGCAGGGATTGCAGGGCTGCTTCTCGCCGGGCATGAACATGGATTTCTGGATCGCGGGTCTCAACCTGCTCGGCATCGCGTCCATCACTGGTGGCATCAACTTCATCGTGACGATCCTGCGCATGCGCGCGCCGGGTCTTACGATCAATCGCATGCCACTCTTCACCTGGATGATTATGGTGATGTCGTTCCTGCTGGTGTTCGCGATGCCAAGCCTAACAGTCGCCAGCTTCCTGCTGCTTTTCGACCGCCACCTGGGAACACACTTCTATCAGGCGGGATTTGGTGGTGATCCGCTCCTCTGGCAGCACCTGTTCTGGTCGTTTGGTCACCCAGAGGTGTATATCCTGATCTTACCCGCGTTCGGCATGATATCGGAGATCGTCCCGGTCTTCTCCGGGAAACCGATATTTGGGTACACGTTCGTCGCCTGGTCTGGTGTCGCCATCGGCTTCCTGAGCTTCACGGTCTGGGCGCACCATATGTTCGCGGTGGGACTGCCGCCGCTGGCGCAGGCGTTCTTCGCGTCCAGCACGACGCTGATCGCGATTCCGACGGCGGTGAAGATCTTCAACTGGGTTGGCACGCTCTACGGCGGACGTATACGATTCACCGCCTCAATGTTATTCGCGCTCGGGTTCATCGCCATGTTCCTGATTGGCGGGTTAAACGGTGTCGCGGTCGCGGTGGTGCCGGTTGACTATCAGCTCACCGACACCTACTTCGTCGTCTCGCACATTCACTACGTGCTCTTCGGCGGCTCGGTCATGGCGATGTTCGCGGGCATATACTACTGGTATCCGAAGTTCTCTGGGCGCATGCTCGATGAACGTCTGGGCAAGCTCCAGTTCTGGCTCTTCCTCATTGGGCTGAATCTGGCGTTCTTCCCGATGCACATCATGGGCTTGCTGGGGATGCCACGACGGCAGTACACCTACGCGCCCAACCTCGGGTGGGATCAACTCAACCTGATCTCAACCATCGGCGCGTTTACCCTTGCCCTTGGCGTAATTGTGTTCATCGTGAACTGGATCAAGACGATGGGCTTTACCAAGGCCAACGCCGAAAGCGATCCATGGGACGCCTTCACGCTGGAGTGGGCGACTACTTCGCCGCCACCAGTGGAGAACTTCGCGACGATTCCTGTGGTGCGCAGCCGCCGCCCGCTCTGGGATATGAAGCATCCCGAAGACCCTGACTGGCGACGCGAGCACTGATGTAGGCTTCTTGCCTCTTTCGAGTGTGACTATGCATGTCATGCGGCTGGCGGGAGAGGCAGGAGTCACCTATAACGGGGAGCAGCATGAAGGACGTAACCGAGGCGACTGAAGCAGCTGAAGCGCAGTCGCCAGCAGAGACGATAGGAACGCCGCCTCGATTGAGCCGCCGAGCGATCGTTGGCTTTATCGTGACGACACTGCTCTCGGCGTCGCTGCTACTGCTGCTCTTCGTGCGTTTGCTCAACGCGAGTCAGGCGGTAAGCGGCACTGGGACGTCGCCCGTCATCGGCCATGCCGCGCCGAATTTCACGATCACATTGTGGAACGGGCAGACGGGCCAGAAACTTCAGATGGCGGACCTGAAGGGGAAGCCAGTGGTGCTCAATTTCTGGGCGTCATGGTGTGATCCGTGTGTCGCGGAGGCGCCTATTCTGCAGGCAGCCGCGCAGAAGTACGCCGCGCAAGGGGTCGTCTTCGTCGGCATCGCCTATGAGGACAACCAGGCGAACGCCATGCAGTTCTTGCAGCAGCATAGCATCACCTATCCGGTTGGGCCAGACACGTCAGGCGCGATTTCGATCTCGTATGGCGTCCCTTCGGTGCCTGAAACGATTTTCATCAACAGTAAGGGCATCGTCGTTGATAAGTTCGATGGCGCGCTCACTCAGAATTTCCTGGACCAGCGAGTTGCCAAAATATTGAAGTAGTCGATCACATACAGGGGTCACGCGGTGGAGATAGGACAGATGAGCATCGGCGCGGCGTTGCTCGCCTTCGCGGGCGGCATCGTTTCGTTCTTTTCGCCGTGTGTCGCGCCGCTTGTACCTGGCTACATCGGCTTCCTTTCGGGAACGGTGGTTTCCGCCGATGGAACTGGCATTGCGAGCAGCGCGGCCACTCGTCGGTTGAATCCAGTGATGTTGGCAACCCTGATCTTTGTCGCTGGTTTCTCGGTCGCGTTCATCGCGCTTGGGTTGCTGGTGGGCAGCTTCGGGCGTGTGCTGGCGGCGTATCAGCCGGTGATGCAGACTATTGCGGGCATTGTGATGGTAGTGATGGGGGCGTTTCTGCTGGGGCTGTTGCCGCGCGCGCTGTCCGACTGGATGCTGCGCGAGGGGCGGCTGCAATTGCGACCCGACAAAGTGAGTCGCCTTGGGCTGGCGGCGCCGTTCGCGCTGGGTATTGTCTTTGCCGCTGGCTGGACGCCGTGCATTGGTCCGGTGCTGGCGACTATTCTGGCGTTTGCTGGCGCGTCGGCCAGTGTGGGTGTGGGAGCGATACTGCTGACATTCTATGCGGTGGGCTTCGCGCTGCCGTTTCTCGCGGTGGGGCTGGGATGGTCGGCAGGGCTGCGCGCGCTGGGCTGGGTCAAACGGTACGGACACGCGATCTCGCTCATCAGCGGCGGGGTGCTTATCGTTGTCGGCGTGCTCTACCTGACTGGGGAGGTGGCGATTTTCTCGGCCTGGGCGCAGCAGTTCACGCTGCCGTTCTTGCGATAGTCACGTATGTCACCATTGCTCACGGTTCTGATGCGCACGATTCATGTGCTGGCAGGTGGAGTCTGGGTCGGTGGCAGTGTGATCTACCTGCTTGTGATCGGTCCGGCGTTTCGGCTGGCGCGGCCCGCGCCTGAGGTGAGCGCGCAGGTGGCGCGGCTGTTTCGGCAGCTGGTCAACATCTGCATCGGGGCGCTGCTGCTGACCGGCGTCTATCTGATCTTTGATCGGCTGAGCCTGATCGCCATTGGACCAGCCTATCTGGTCGTTCTAGTCGTGAAGGTGCTGGCGGCCCTGGCGATGTTCTTGCTGGCGATTTTCCAGGCCCAGGAAGCGCGCCGTCCAGCGTCGCGGCGCGGACGGTGGTGGCGACTGACGCCGCGCGTTCTTCTGGCGCTTGGCGTGCTGACCTTCCTGCTCGGCACGGTATTGACGATACTCTATGAGATGGAGTTGGCGCGCTAGGTTAGCGGCGATTTGATGAAGAAGTGAGAGGCAGACCTGTGACGATAGATGTAGCGGAGCCGATCAAGACGCAACGCCCGCGACGCTCGCGACGCCGCACAGTGCGCTGGAGCTTCATCGTTGCCGGGCTGCTGATTGCGGGAGCAGTATTATATCTGGTCCTGGCAAACACCCGCGCCTCGGCCGAGTACTACATGACGATCGGTGAGCTACAGCATTGCGCCGCCTGCTCGAGCCAGACGGTGCGGGTTGCCGGGCAGGTCGCTGCTGGCACAATTCAGCGCAACAATCAGACACAGGTGCTGCGCTTCACGATGTCTGACGGCAAATTGAGCATGCCCGTGGTCTATGGTGGCATCGTTCCTGACGCATTCAATCCCGGCCTGACGGTTGTGGTCGAAGGACATATTCAAAACGGCACATTCCAGGCGCAGACGCTCCTGGCAAAGTGTCCATCCAAATTCCAGTCCGCGACACCGGGCAGTGCCGGGAAGTAGCGGAGCAGCGTTCACAGAGCAGGAGAGCCTGTGCATTTCTCTGACCTTGGCATGATCGCGCAGATGCTGGCGCTGGTGTTCACATTGTACGCCATCGCCAGTTCGGTGTTGGGCGCGACGCTCAAACGCCCGGCTTTGGTTGTCAGCGGGCGGCGCTCCGTGCTGGTCGTCGCCGCGCTTTTGGTGACGACGGCGATTGCGCTGATCGCCTCGTTCCTGGAACACGACTATGGCCTGCGCTACGTAGCTGAGCACTCCAGTAACGCGATGCCCTGGTACTACACCACAGCGGCGTTCTACGGTGGGCAGGAAGGGTCGCTTCTCTACTGGGGAATGATGCTGGCGCTGTTCTCGACGTTAGCCGTTGTGCTCTATCGTCGCGCTCCAGCACAGCTGATGCCCTGGGTCGTCACTGTATTGATGGCTATCGAGGGTTTTCTGCTCATCGTGCTCAATTTCGTCTCATCGCCATTTGACCGGCTCACTATCGTTCCGGTGGATGGCCAGGGGCTAAACCCGCTCTTGCAAGATCCTGGCATGCTGGTGCATCCGCCGATGCTGCTGATGGGCTACATGAGCTGGTCACTGCCGTTTGCCTTTGCCGTCGCCGCACTTATTACCGGCCAACTCGATTCTCGCTGGCTGCGCGCCATCCGTCGGTGGACTCTGGCGGCATGGTGCATCCAGACGACGGGCTTGTTGCTAGGCGCCTGGTGGGCCTACCACGTACTCGGCTGGGGTGGCTACTGGGGCTGGGATCCCGTCGAAAACGCGGCGCTGCTTCCCTGGCTGACGGCGACGGCATTCCTCCACTCGACGATGATCCAGGAGCGGCGCGGCACCCTCAAAGTCTGGAACCTCTCGCTCATCTTGCTGACCTTCCTGCTGGCGATCTTCGGCACATTTGAGGTACGTAGCGGCATCATCCAGTCGGTGCATTCGTTCGCCTACTCCGATATTGGCCCATACTTCCTCGGCTTCCTGGCGCTGGCGCTGATCGTCTCGATTGGGTTGTTCGTGTACCGTCTGCCACGCCTGCGGCCAGAACACGAGTTTGACTCGGTGATATCGCGCGAGGGCAGCTTCCTGGCGAACAATCTGCTGCTGACCGGCATTGCCTTTGCGACGTTCTGGGGTACCATATTTCCCATTCTTTCGTCGGTTGTGCGCGGACAGACAATGACCGTGGGTACCGCGTTCTATCAGCAGGTGGACGGCCCACTCTTCCTGGCGCTGATTTTTGTGATGGGCGTTGGCCCGCTGCTGGCATGGCGTCACGCGTCTCGTCAAAGCATCGTACGTAACTTCCGCTGGCCCGCGCTCGTGGCAGCCATCGTAGCGGTTGCGCTACCCATCCTGGGGATGCGTTCACTCTGGGCGGTCGCGGGGTTTGCTATCTGCGCGTTCTCGGCGGCGACGATTTTTTTCGAGGTCTGGCGAGGCACATCGGTGCGCCATCGTCATGGCGAATCGTATCCGAAGGCAATGGGGATGCTGCTGGCGCGTCATCGGCAGCGCTACGGTGGCTACCTCGTACACCTTGGGCTAATTTTGCTAGCGGTCGGGGTGATTGGCTCGCAGTTCTTCCAGTCGCAGCGCGACGGATTGGTCGAGCGCGGAAAGAGCCTGACGATCAACGGCTATACGCTCACCTATCAAGGCATCACTGATATCACGATCGACAACGTCGAAACGATCAAAGCCCACTTTACGGTGAGCCGCGATGGCAACGTGATCGAGGACATCTACCCTGGCGAGCGGATATTCCCTGGCTTTGAGGATCAGCCAACGAGCATTGTGTCGATTACGGATCACGGCCTGACCGACCTTTACGTCTTCCTTGCCGGGTTCGATGGCACGTCGTCGGCGACGATTCGCGTTTTCATCAATCCACTGGTGCCACTGGTCTGGCTCGGCGGACTGCTGATGCTGTTTGGTGGCATTTTCTGCTGGTGGCCGCTTCGCCGCGCTTCACCGGGACGCTTGAGCGAGACGAAGCTGCCGGAAAAGACCGTGGAGGTGGCTGTATGACGCTGAGTACGCTGCTTCGCCGCCCCACCTTCATCATCCCGGCGGGGATTGTGCTGCTCATCGGCATGGTCTGGCTAGTCACGGCCATTTCGGCGGCGCAGCCCAAGTCGCTGGATGAGCGCACGCTCGAAGTGGCGCGTCAGATACAATGCCCGGTCTGCAATGGCGAATCCGTAGCCGACTCGCCTTCACTCAAGGCGTCGGAGATGCGCGCCGTCATTCGGCAGCAGTTGGCGGAAGGGCGCTCAGAGCAGCAGGTACTCGCGTACTTTAGCGGTGTCTATGGCAGCGATATCCTCGAAAGCCCGCCACAGCAGGGGTTCACATCGCTGATCTGGATCATGCCTGTGCTGATGCTTATCGCTGGTGTGGTTGCGATCGTGACGATTGCGCGCGAATGGCAGAAGCAGGCAAGAGTGGCTGGAGCAAAAAGCGAGGAACGGGTTGCCGACGATGCTGGAGATGTGACACTGAGCGCCGAAGAACGTCAGGCGCTGACCGCGTTGCTACGTCGTGAGGTAGCGGCGGACGAGGGGCTGCCGCTGGGCGGAAGGGAGGACAGCTGATGCCATTGCTCATCGCTGTGCTCCTGGGATTATCCGGGCTGTTAGTCGTGATATACCCGCTGCTTGGCCTCGATCGTGAATCGACGGACGCGCTAAATCGCGGTCCGTTAGGTGACGTTGCCGAGCGCGAGCGGTCTGCCCGCGATGCGCTGCGCGAGGTCGAGTTTGATCGTCGGCTTGGTAATCTGGATGACGAGGACTATCAAGCGTTGCGCGCGCGTTATGAGGAGCGGGCGCTCATCGCTCTCAAAGCGCGTTATCAACGCGAGCAGGAGCTGGATGTCCTGATCGAGCGGCAACTGGATGCGCTGCGACAGCACGGGAGTACGGCAGAGCGCGCGAATCGTGAGGAAGACCTTTCGTCGCAGCCGGCAGAAATGCGGAATTCGTCTGCTGCGGGGTCTACTGAGGACAACCATGCCGTGACTCACAATGGCGCTCACCCAGCAAGCGGCACGCAGGCGCGTCGGCGGAGAGGAGGTCGCCCATGAAGCGTCGCCTTTTCTCGATACTGGGCTGCCTGACGCTTGTCTTTGCATTCGTCGCGCTTGCCCCAGTAGCATCCGCTCACGCGGCGGCGACAGGGAATATCACTGGTGTTGTGGCGAATGGAACACACCAGAATGCGCATCTCGCGGGCCAGCAGGTCATCTTGCAGCGCACCGACGGCAACTCTACTCAGAACATCGCGACGACGGTCACCGATGGCAACGGCGGTTTTAGTTTTGGCAACCTTCCCATCGATGCGAATGCTATGTATGCGGCGTATACAACGTTTCAGGGTGGTCAGTTTTCAAGCCAGACGGTCAAACTGGGTAGCGATACGCCAGCGGCTCTACAGCTTACTGTCTACGATACAACGAATGATGACGCGAACCTGCGGGTCAGCGTCGCCACGTTGCTGGTGCGCCAGCCACGACCGGTCAATGGGCTAATCGGTATCGGCGAGATTGTCTCGATTGAGAACACAGGTGTCACGGCGTTTGTCGGCACGTTCACCGGCGATGCCAGCACGCCAATGCGACTGTTGCGCTTCGCCACGCCGCCAAATGCCTCTGATCTCTCGTTAGGCATCGGTTTCGACGGCTCTCAGGTGGTAACAACTGATAAAGGGTTCGGCTCAACAGCGACCGTGCCGCCCGGGACGACTGATTTCGCCTTCAGCATTGATATCCCGTATACGGGAACCGCCGCCGATCTTTCGTTTAAGCCTGTCTACTCCGCGACCCGCGTCATGGTGCTCGTGCCGTTGGACATGTTTGTCGATGGCAGGGATTTTGCGGCCCAGGGAGTCATCGAGAGCCTTGGCTCGCGCTATCAAGTGTTTACGGTTAGCAATGTGGCGGCGGACAAACAGGATGCACTCCGATTGACTGGATTGCCACAGGCCGGCGAAACGAGCTACCTGGATGCACGCGCGCTCATGATCTTCGCGATTATCCTGGCGCTGCTGGCGCTGGTCGCGTTGGTACTCTATCTGCGCCGGGGCAATATCGCCGCAGCCCTTGGCCTGATCCCAGTGGCCCCATCCGCAGGTGATGGCGCGGTAGCGATGCTATCGAGTGAAGCCGACAAATTCGAGGCGGGTGAGCAACAGCGACTACTCAATGAGTTGCTCTCTCTGGAACGCGCTCATGCGGATGGCAAATTCACCGAAGCCGAATTTAAGCAGCGCGACCAAGCAATTCGTCAGCAGCTCCGTACGATCTTGGCAAGCGAACGACCAAAGGTAGAGACGTTAACTCGTACGAATGGTGTAGCAGAGACAGGGCAGGCGGCTAGCGCTGAGCATGAGCCTGGCGAGCAAACCGATGATGAGACGCGCGAGGAAACAGCGCCCGAGCAGAGCAGTGGAGGTCGCCGATGAATGCGGAGGTGCTCTCGGCACTCGCGGTTCCGGCTGAAATAGATGGGCGCATGCCAGTGGAGCAAGCCAAAGCGATAGTGGTTACGCGCGTGCGCAAGGCATATGGTCTTCGTCCCGTCCTGCGTGATGTCTCATTTGAGGTAGCGGCAGGCCAGTGCGCCGCCGTGCTTGGGCCGAACGGCGCGGGCAAGACGACGCTCTTGCGGATTCTGGCGACGCTCACGCACCCAGCGCAGGGCAGTGTCAGCATTGCGGGCTATGACGCGCTTCATGAGGCGCATTCGGTGCGACGGCTTGTCGGCTATGTTGGCCACGCTCCGCTGCTTTACGACGAATTGACGGCCCGCGAGAATCTGCTCTTCTTCGCACGCATGTATGGCTTGCCTGGGACCACGTCGCGCGTTGATGCGCTGTTGGCGCGCGTTGGGATGCGTAGCCGCGCCAATGATCGCGTAGGGACGTTCTCGCGCGGCCAGGCCCAACGTGTGGCGCTGGCACGCGGCATTCTGCACGATCCTCAGGTCTTGCTGCTCGATGAACCTGACACCGGGTTGGATGAGGACGCCATCACGCTGCTCCATGAACTTATTGCAGAGCGGAAAGCGGCGGGACTGACGACGCTACTGACAACGCATACGCTCGAGCGCGGGCTGCTGTGGAGCGATATGGTGGTCGTCTTGATCAATGGGCGTGTCTCGCATACCGGCGCGTCCGCCGAGGTGACGCTGCCAGAGCTACGCGCGCTCTACGCAGGCGCGGGAAGGAGCGGCCGATGAACTCGCTCCAGACAGGCTGGCGCCAACTCTGGTCAATCATCGGCAAAGACTTGCGCAGCGAACTACGCGCCCGACAGGTATGGGCTTCGATGGCCCTCTTTTCGGCGCTCGTGCTGGTCGTCTTCTACTTCGCGTTCGATTTGCGCGTGGAGAACAATGCGACGGTGGCTCCGGGCGCCTTATGGATCGCGTTTGTCTTCGCCAGCGTGCTGGGATTGGGACGGACGTTTGCCGCCGAGCAGGAGCATGGGAGGATGGACCGCCTATTGCTCTGCCCGGTGGATCGTCAGGTCATCTTTCTGGCGAAGCTGATAGGCAATCTCATCTTCCTTGGCGTCGTCGAGGCTGTCGCCGTGCCACTCTTCGCCGCCATCTACAACCTACCCATTCTCAGCGGGCAGTTGCTAGTGATCGTCGTGCTGGGTACGATCGGCATTGCCACGATGTGTACGCTTTTTGCGGCGGTGGCTTCCACCACGAAGGCGCGAGAGATCATGCTGCCGCTGCTGGTATTCCCGTTGTTGATCCCAGTCGTTATTGGCGCGGTGCGCGCGACCCAATCCCTTGTGGCGCCCATAGTGAATGACCCACCGTGGCCTGGATTGCTCGTCGCGTTCGACATCATATTTGTCACATTGTCAGCGCTATTCTTTCAGTTCGTCATCGAAGACTAGGCAGGTAAACCGATGGACACGCTTACGTCGCAACCAGTGGCTCCAGGGCAACAATCACCGCCCCATCCAGCGAATAGAGCCTGGCTTGATCCAGTGCGTAAATACGGCGAATACGTGCTTGGTGGCGCGGTCGCCGTTGGCATGATGCTTTCGATCTGGGCGGCGTTCGTGCTGGCGCCGACGGATGCCGTGCAGGGTGATGTCCAGCGCATCATGTACTTCCATGTGCCGATGGCGCTGCTTGCGTTCTTCGCATTTTTCGTCGTCTTCGTCAGCAGCATTATCTATCTGCTTCGCCATGACGAGCGCTGGGACTGGCTGGCCCGCGCCTCCGCGGAGATTGGCGTAGTCTACACGACGATGGTGCTCATATGCGGCTCTATCTGGGGAAAGGCCTACTGGGGTACGTGGTGGGACGGTGAGCCTATTCTGACGACTACACTGATTCTCTGGTTCATCTACGTCGCATACTTGCTGCTACGTTTCTACAGTGGCCGCACTGAGAACGGCGCGCGTAATGCCGCAGTGCTGGGTATCATCGGCTTTGTCGATGTGCCGATCGTGCATTTCGCCGTGACCTGGTGGCGTGGGCTGCATCCTACGGGCTACGTGCTCAATGGAGCGACACCAGATACGCCACCAGCGGTCTTTGTGGCGCTGATGCTGGCAATGGCCACCTTCACGCTGCTCTACGGGTTTCTGTTGCTCCAGCTCTATCGCCTCGAACGCTATACGACGGAGGCTGAGCGGCTGAGGGCTCAGGTGGAATATGGCGAATAACGCGGACCGAGTACACTTCGAACGCTTGATGAACGAGTTGAGATGAAAGGAGACCATCAATGCAAGGCGGGACATATCTAGTAATCGCCTACATCATCATGTGGGCTGGTGTGTTGGTCTATCTTGGCTGGATCGCGTTGCGCATGCGCGGTGTGCGCACGGAGCTAGAGGCTGTGCGAGAGCTAGTGCGCGAGCGCGAGCAGAGCGCCAGCCAGGACAAAGGAACGGACGAGTAGACAGCGGGGACTCGTCTGCGCGGCGCACTCATGTTACAATAAACGAAGCTGTGTTCTGCGCCTCCCTTATCAGGCGACGATCACTATCTGAGTTGAGGAGATGGCGGCATGCCGGAAAATTACGAGGTCATCTACACACATCCCAGTGGCGCGACGGCGACCTTCATTCGCCAGGACGGTGAGCTAGATGCGCTGGCTAAAGGTCTGGACGCGGGCCAGTTCTGGGTCTTCAAAAATGTGAAGGCGCTGCTGGTGCGCAACGATCAGGGCGATCTGGAAGAGTCGAATCGCCTCATGGCGGGCATCGGCTTCACGGCGCTCGTGCGCGAGATTGTCGCGCCGATCCCGGTGGAGGTGGCGCCACAGCCAGTCTATGCTGGCGCCATCGAGGAGCAGCATACTGGCCCGCATTTGCCGCATCCAAGCTACTGGCCGTTGTTGCTGTCAATTGCGGCGCTGATAACCTTCAGCGGTTTTCTGGTGCTGCCGACGACCCTGCTGGTCACAGGTGTTGGCCTGGTACTGGTCTTCATCTGCATGGTCGGATTTGGCCTCGAACAACTCTAATATCTCTGATATCTCTGATATCGCCACGTCGCGCGCGAACATTCCGCTATCGCAACCCTGGAATATAGAGAGGTAGTTCACAGCATGAGTGCAGTTGTCAGCCCAGCAGAGACCCACACTGAGGGCGAAGAGCATAAGAGTCGGTCGTACGGCTGGTACGGCATGGTATTCTTTCTGGCCTCCGAGGCGATCTTTTTCGCCAACCTGATTGCCTCGTATCTCTACCTGCGAATCCGGGCAACGGGACTCGGTGAGCCCTGGCCGCCTCAAGGCGCAACGCTGGAAACTGGCCTAATCGCCATCAATACAGTCATCCTGCTTTCCAGCAGCTTTCCCATGCATTTCGCCGCACGTGCGATCAGCAAGGGAAACAAGCGCGCCCTGACACTCAACCTGATCCTGACCGTCATCCTGGGCAGCATTTTCCTCAGCATTCAGGCGTGGGAATATACCCATTCCGACTTCACGCCAAGCACTGGTGTCTTTGGCTCGACCTTCTTCACATTGACCGGATTCCACGGCGCGCACGTGACCGCTGGGGTGCTGTTCCTGCTGGTGTGTTTCTTCCGCTCACTGCGTGGCGATTTCACCAAAGATCGGCACTTCGCTGTCTCTGCCGTTGAGATGTACTGGCACTTTGTCGACATCGTCTGGGTGGTGCTGTTCCTCGTGCTCTACATCATCTAGTAGGATGCCACGGCTGGCGATGGCGGCGCGGGGGCGTGTGTTATAACTTTCCTGTGAGGTCTTATCCAGGGACGGATATGCATCGATCCCTGGATAGGCAGGAAGGTTAATATCCAATGAACCATCTGCGTCTTGGTACGCCATCGATAGAATCCGAGGAACAGTCGGGCGCACTACGTTGCGCTATTTGCGCGCGTCGTCTTGGGAGCGCCATCTACTATCTCGAGGAAACAGGTGATGTTCCGCCACCGCGCCAGTCATGGATGCTGTGTACGGCATGTAACGATGCGGTCAAGCAGCAGATGGCTGAGGTACCTGTTCATTCACCGATCCGGCTGCGAGTGGCGATTGGAGTCGTATCCACAGAGCGGACACCCGCCGCGCGTCGGGCGCGACGCGGCCAGCTCACCGATAAAACCTGGTTCAAGCTGTTCTTCTGGGGCGCACTCATTACGATGCTCTTCCATCTCGCCTTGATTGTCGCCATTGCGGGATTTGCCAAGTGACGGGCGAGCAGATCGACATTCAACCGTTCTCAAGAAAACGTCTGCCAGATAGATTGGTGTCTATGACCACCGAAGCATCGAGTGAATCATCTTCCGTGCCAGTGGCGCAGCCGAGGAAAGTCGTTCCGTGGCGCGTGATTGCGCTCGCCGCAGGCGATGCCGCATCATTCCTGCTGTTTGCGGCTGTGGGACGCAGGACGCACGACGAGGCAAGTGGCATTACCGCGTTGCTTCAAATTGCCGAAACGGCTCTACCATTTGCGCTCGGCTGGTTTGCCATCTCGCCGTTCGCGGGCGCGTTTCGGCGGAGTAAGACAACTGGCCTTTGGCGCATGCTGACGCGTACGGAGTTTGCCTGGCTTCTCGCATGGCCTGTGACTCTTGTGCTTCGATGGGCCATTGCGCCTGACCATAGTGTTCCTTTCTCCTTCGCAATAGTGATTCTCCTTGCCAATGCCGTGTTCCTTGGCCTCTGGCGCACCGCCTTCGCACTGGTCGAGCGCTGGCGCAGCCGCTGAGTCGGGTAGGGGTGTGCTACAATGCAGCGGCGCGATGGCGAACATGCCGAGATGGCGGCTCGGCGCTGCAAGGAGCGGCTATGCTTCGGGTGAAGATCTTCTCTAACGATACACAGTTCAACCAGGTGAGCATGCTCGAAGCGGAAATTGATCGCTGGCTGGCGGACGAGCAGCCTGCGATACGCCAGGTGATTCAGTCCAGTTCGGCGGGGCAGGTCGTCCTGACCTTTCTCTATGACGATACAAATCGCGATCCGCAAGCCCGCCATGCGAGCGCTACAATGTACGAGACTTTTGACCAGGTTTCGACCGATGCCGAGGTTGATTCGCCTGATGACGAGCTAGAGATGCTTCCCGAAGCGGAGTTACCGTACTAATTCCTATGCCAAACACTGCTGATTTCCCATATCTGGTCTATAGCACGTCCGATGGTAACATCGGAGAACGGCGCTCGTTGCGCGCCCTGGATTACGATGGCGCGCCGCTTGAGCGCGGAGAACTCATCCCGCTTCCTGATGGAGCCACGCTCAGCATGATGCCTGAGCGCCTTGCTGTGGGACTTGACGACAAGGGTGATCGTCAAGTGGTGAGCGCACAACGCGGCTGGGCGCTCGCGGCGCTGCTGCCAATTGGCTATACCCGAGTCAGGTTGCCGGGCTATGAGATGCCTCCAGGTGCCGAGCCGTTGCCGTTCTTTGGCTATACCGCCGTCGCTGGCTGGCATGGGCGTCTCTACGTGGCTGGAGTGCGCACAGACAACCCGGAGCGCTGGCTGTCGCGCAACTATGATGCTCGTCGCCTCGAATCACTGGTACATCGGCGAATGGCTGCCGAGCCAGCGAATCGGCTGCTCGCCCATCACGCCCATTGCGCGCTTGACTATCGCTGCCCAACCGCCAGCAATCTGTTCTTTGGCCGCTGGGAGGCGGCGTGCGCTGTTTCAGCGGGGTGCAATGCCCGCTGCGTAGGCTGTATTTCCAAGCAGGAAGAAGAGGGCCTTGTCTCGCCACAAGACCGCCTGACCTTTACGCCGAGTGAGCAAGAGATCATTGACGCCGCTGTGGCGCATTTGGAGTCAGCCGAGGATGGCATCTTCAGCTTTGGGCAGGGATGCGAGGGCGAGCCATTACTGCAATTCAAACTGATCGAGCGCGCAATTCATGGCGTGCGGGCGCGCACCCGGCGCGGTACGCTGAATATCAATACAAACGCCTCTAATCCGCACTCATTGGCGAAACTTTACGCGGCCGGGCTGGACAGCCTGCGCGCCAGCACCATCTCCGCGCGCCGCGAGACCTACGATGCCTACTACCGTCCCATCGGCTATACCTTCGAACATGTTAAGAAGTCGCTGATCCTGGCGCGCGACGCTGGCGTCTATAGCTCGATCAATCTGCTCTGTTTCCCCGGCCTGATCGACTGTGAGGATGAAATCGCCGCGCTCGTCACCTTCCTGCGCGAGACGGGTGTTCGGCTGGTGCAGTTGCGTAACCTCAATATCGACCCGGAAGTGCTCTGGCCGCGCGTCGCCAGACCTACAGGGCGGCCGCTCGGCATGCGGACGCTGATAGACACATTGCGGCGCGACTTGCCAGATGTGACGATTGGCAACTTCAGCCGCCCGGTGGGGATGCGCAACTCAGAGGTCGCAAACGCCCAGCCAACGACTGTCTCAGGGGAGTAGTTGAGCCGACCGCTCGCCCGCGTTATCAGTATCATGCCGTACAAGTGACCCATGCGCCAGCAATTGCTTCCGAACCGCTGCGAAGACCATGCGTGGCGCAATCGCTTTCATACAGATGGGATTGCCAAAGCGGCACTCTGCCGTGGAGCTGGCATCGTAGCACGGCGCACACCAGAGCTTGTGGCGCAGGATGATAGCATCTGGCGCGGATGGCCCGCTGAGCGCGGGGTCGGTGGGGCCGTGCATCACCACAACTGGCGTTTCGACGGCACATGCAATGTGCATCGGCCCGCTATCACCCGTGACCAGCACGTCGCTCTCGGCCAGTATTGCGATCAACTGTGGGAGTGTCGTCTTTCCACTGATATTGAGCAATGGATATCGAGCAGTTCGGGCAATTTCACGCGCGAGCGGCGCTTCATTGGGCGCGCCTGTGACCACGACCAGCGCATCAAGTTCTTCGGCGAGTTGGTCTGCTAACGCGGCAAAGTGGCGCGTTGGCCAGCGTTTCGCCTGACCGTTGCGCGCCCCCGCGTGCATCGCGACGATTGGCCCGGTACGTCCGAATCGCGCGCGCGCCAGCCTGAGCATCGCCGTCATCTCCTGACGCTCTTTCGGAAGCACATGCAACCGTGGCCGTGCATATTCTTCTTCGAGGATACCACCCGCTGCCTCCGCAAGTGCGAGAACATAACGAGTCTCGTGCTGCGCAACGGCGTATCGCCGTCCCGCGACGGGATCGGTCAGCATGTATGGATATGCCTCACCACCGTAGCCAACGGTTCGTCTGGCGCCGCTAAGGCGTGTAAGTATGCTGCTGATGTCGCCAGAGACGCTGACGGCGATGTCGTAGCGCGCCCTCCGCAGACGCACGAGCAACTGGAGCGCCGAGCGCCAGCCACCTTTCTGCCTCAATACCTGAGGATTGTAGGTAATGACATGGGCGATGTCGCGCTCACCTGCCAATACGGAGGCAGTAGACTCTTGCACCAGGATGTCAATCTGCGCTTTGGGATAGCCACGGCGGAGCGCCGCAATCGCTGGTGTGGTGAGCACGGTGTCGCCAAGCAAATCAACGCGAACGACCAATATACGCCGTACCGACGAACTGCCGGGATAGAGTGGCGCTTTTGATACGTGACGGGGGCGGATGAGGTAGCCGATTGCGCCAATGCCACGCCATAACAGGCGTTGCGCTCTGCGCTTCAGCATGCGCTGAATGACTCGGAGCGCTCGCGTCTCGATGGAAGGCCGTCGGTCGTAGTCGGAGGACGCCGGAGTGGCAGACTGGTTCTCGTCAATGACTGGCCCCAGCCCGGGGTTTTGCGCTGTCATACCACTCCCATTCACCCGAATCCATCGGCTCGCGAGATCGTTTTTCTATTGCCCGTCAGGACACTCACTATAGCATAGCATAGCGTTGGCCTCCATGCGTATCAGGGTAGTTCGGAAGGACTGGCGCGTTCCCGCATCTCATGCCCGCGCGACCGTATGACACAGCCGAACGGCGATGTTCTGGCCGCGCGCAGCCTCATATACGTAGGTGGCTTCATCGAGCGTTCGGAAGGGCGCAAAGAGCGTCGGGCCACTGCCGCTCATCCGCACTATCGAAGCGCCTGCGCGCAGCAGTCCCTCGCGTGTTTCAGCAACCTCAGGCCAGTTCCTCATAACGAGCGGTTCGAGCGTATTTGACAGGCGCTCAAACGGTAACTGTGAGCCGCTGCGAATAGCCTCGACCACAGTATCAGTATCGTATGTATCGCCGTACTCTGCCGGAGTTACAGAGCGGAATACCGCGGCAGTTGAGATGCTGACTGACGGATGCGCGATGAGCAGCCAGAGCGGCTCGCAATCAGGCAAAGGCGAGACCAATTCGCCACGCCCTTCGATACATGCAGTCCCGCTATGAATGAAAAACGGGACGTCAGACCCCAATCGGGCAGCCAGTTCTTCAAGCCGTGTCTGGCTCAGCCCCAAGGCGCAGAGCCGATTGAGGGCCAAGAGCACCGCCGCCGCGTCGCTACTACCGCCGCCCAGCCCTCCCTGTGCGGGTATCTCTTTGCGCAGCTCCAGCGTGGCCCCGTGTGTGAGATATCCCTCATTCCGCAACAATCGGGCGGCGCGTATGGCGAGATTATTGTCACCGCGCAGACCAGGCACGTCTACCGCGCAGGTAATCCGATCATCATCGGTCACTTGGATGCGCAAGGTGTCGCTGAGCGAGATCGTCTGCATCACAGATGCGAGCGCATGGTAGCCATCCTCCCGTTTCCCTAGCACCGAAAGCGTGAGGTTGATTTTGGCCCATGCGGGAACGAAGATAGCTGGTGCGCTCACTGGTCCTCCCTGGTAGTATGTGTTCGCCGCGTCGCTAGCGTATGATGGGCAAGGGTATTATACGCGAGTTACCCGACGAGAGAGGATAGTCCGCACGTATGTCGTTTTTCACATCAGTCAACGGAACGCTCATCAACGCGTTGGCGGTGCTGGTTGGAGGGGTGATTGGGTCGCTCGTAGGTGACCGACTGCCCAAGCGGATCCACGAAGCGCTATTTGGCGTGCTGGGCCTTTTTACGGTGCTCATCGGCCTGCTGGGCGCGCTGACGACAAAGAATCCACTCATCCTGCTGGGTAGCCTGCTAATCGGCACACTGCTGGGCGAGATGATGAATATCGAGGCTGGCCTCGAACGCGCAGGCGACTGGCTACAGTCGAAACTCTCAAAGCCTGGTTCGACGCTGAGTGAGGCATTCGTCACCGCAAGTTTGGTCTTTTGTGTTGGGCCGCTCTCAATTCTTGGCTCGCTGGACAATGGCCTATCCGGTGACACGACGAAGCTGGTCATTAAGGCAACGCTCGATGGTTTCGCCGCGCTTGCCTTCGGGGCGACACTTGGTTGGGGAGTTCTTTTGGCGATCATCACGATACTGGTCTACCAGGGTGGGTTGAGCCTCGGCGCGCACGCGATCGCTCCGCTGCTAACCGGCAACGCCGATACCATCACCGAGCTAACGGCCACCGGTGGCCTGATTCTGGTCGCGGTTGGTCTGAAGCTGCTGAAGATTCGCGATCTGCGCGTCGCGAACTATCTGCCAGCGCTGGTTGTCGCGCCGCTGTTGGTGGGTGGTGTCGCGCTTTGGCAGCAACTATCTCATTGAAATGGTGTGTCGCGCTTGCGCTTGACGTGGCATATATCAGGCCGCTATACTCTGCCACACAACTGAATACGTGAACCCCGCGAGGTGGCAGATGTCTGTGTAGATGCGGATATCTGCCAGGGAAATCGGTGAAATGCCGATGCGGACGCGCCACTGTAACTGGGAAACGCGCCTCCAGATCAGGCCACTGTCGCACGCAAGCGATGGGAAGGCAGAGACGCGCTATCGGGCAATCGAGAATGTTGCCTATGAGGAACCCAGGAGCCAGGAGACCGACCTTTGGGGTGATGCTCAGTTCCTCCGCGCCAACGAGGGAAGAGCAACGCCGGTTATGGCTTGCCCTCTTTCTCTGTGCTGAGAAAGAGGGCTTTTTGTTGAGCCTCCGACGGAACGTGTTTGGATGTGTCTGGCCCGGTACTCTATCTGGCAGTGCGGAAAGAATCGGCGCACTCTACGTCCTCACTGCTCGGGAGGATTCATCTCATGCGAAGCGCACCGCTTCCACCCATGCGCCAGTCCCTGACACTCGTCCTACTCATCCTCGTAGCTTGCCTATCGCTTATAGTGACGGGCTGCGCTACCTCAACAAGCAGTCCAACTGGTACGCCTACCGCTCAGAAGCCGCTCATTTCCACCGACGCGCACGGTACGCCAATCACGATTCCAGCGAAGGCGCCCCAGCGCATCATCTCGCTGACGCCTGGCGATAGCGAGATGCTGGCTGCCGTAGGCGCCAGCGCGCGCGTCGTGGGTGTTGACGCCTTCACCAACTATCCCGCCGATCTGGCCGCCAAACCGAAGGTTTCCAGCAACGATGGCAGCCCAAACGTCGAGCAGATTATTGCGCTCAATCCAGATTTGGTGCTCAGCTGGGGGCAGTTCACAACACAAGCCGATACCGCGCTGCTTCAGGCGCACGTCAATGTGATTGCGCTACCGGTAGCCGACTTACTAGGCACGCTGACCGAGATTGGCCTTGTTGGACAATTGACTCATACGTCTGCTACGGCTGATTCTCTGGTGAAATCGCTCCAGCAGCGCATCGACGCTGTCAAACAGAAGGTGGCGAGCGCGCCGCCACTCAGTGTCTATATGGAAGTTGGCTTTACGCCGCCGCCACCATACGCAGTTGGCGGCGGGTCGTTCGAAAACGATGTGCTGACTGATGCTGGTGGCCGCAACATCTTCGCCGCCCAGACAGACAATGGTGGTTTTCCTTCGGTCAGTGTCGAGAGTATCATCGCAGCCAATCCGCAAGTGATTATCCTGACGGAAGAGCCAGCATATGGTGGCGATCCGCAACAGGTCTACGCGCGGCCTGGCTGGTCGGACATCGCGGCAATCAAGTCCCATAGCGTCTATAACATCAACCCGGATATTGTATCGCGGCCTGGCCCCCGACTGGTGGACGCGCTCGAACAGATTGCGAAGATGCTCCACCCTGACCTGTTCTCATAGGAGGAAGCTCGTGGCACGGCTGGCCGATAGCAAGGCGGTAAAGCCCGCGGACACCGCAACGCGTGAACCTGGCTCCAGAGGGCCGCGCGTTCGGTTGCCGCTGGGCGTGCGCGTCTCCTGGCGGCCAGCCGTGCTGCCATTGCTTGTGTTTGCCCTGTTTGCGGCGCTCGCGCTGGCGGCTGCCTATGGAGCGGTCCCTATCTCGCCGCTCACCTCGGCGGCCATCCTGTTGAATCAGACACATATCATCCATTTTCAGCCGTCCTGGCCAGCCTCGGATGAGGCCATCTTGCTGCTCTACCGCCTGCCGCGCGTTGTGGGCGCGGCCCTGGTGGGCGCGGCGCTCGGTGTGGCGGGTGTTCTCTTCCAGGGGCTACTACGCAACCCGCTGGCTGATCCGCTCTTGCTCGGCACCTCGTCGGGCGCGGCGCTGGGAGCGACGATTGCGTTCATGCTCCCCGCCGCGTTTACCGCCTACTGGTTCGGCTTCGGGCTGATTGCATTGCTGGCGTTTGCGGGCGCGCTTGTCTCGGTGGCGCTAGTCTATCTGCTGGCTACACACAATCGGCGGACTCCCGTCGTCACGCTGCTGCTGGCAGGCGTGGCGGTGAGCGCCGTACTGACTGCGGCGCAGACGGTACTGATTACTATGAATGACCGCCTCGGCCTGAGGCTCGTCTCGCTCTACCGATGGATCAGCGGCAGCGTCAATGTCGAGTCGTGGACGCAGGCCGAGGTTATTACGGCGCTGGTGGTGGCTGGGGTGATTGCGGGCTTTGTGCTGGCCCCTGCGCTCGATGCGTTTGCGCTGGGCGAAGATATGGCTGGACATCTGGGGTTGCGTGTCGAGCGATACAAGCTGGTGATCGTGCTTGTCGCCGCGCTGCTGGTGGGAGCTGCCGTCTCGATTAGCGGCATCGTCGGCTTCGTAGGGCTGGTCGCGCCGCATCTCTGCCGCCTGACGCTCGGTCCGAGGCACCGTCTGCTCGTATCCGCGTCGGCTCTGGTGGGAGCCATCTTCGTCGTCGTGGCCGATCTGCTGGCGCGGGTGCTGGTTGCCCCGGCTGAGTTGCCGCTGGGGGTATTGACGGCGCTGGTGGGCGGGCCGTTCTTCCTGTGGCTGCTGCGCGCCGCTGGCAGCCGCTACCGCTGGTAGAGAGGATATTCGCAATGGTCAGCACAAGCCACGATAACCTCCCGCCAGCGCTGGCCTTCGAGTCGGTCGGCTTCGGCTACGGACGGCGGCACGTGGTGCGAGATGTCAGTTTCCATCTTGAAGCTGGCGAGATGGTTGGTTTGCTTGGGCCAAATGGCGCGGGTAAATCCACACTCCTGCGCCTGGGTGCGGGGACTCTGCATCCCGCGAGCGGGGTTGTGCGGCTTCAGGGTGACGACGTATCACGCCTGTCGCGGCGCGAAGTGGCGCGAAGGCTGGCGGTCGCGCCGCAGGAATTTTCGGTACAGTTCGCCTATACCGTTCGGCAGATTGTCGAATTGGGGCGCATGCCTCACCACGATATACTCAGCATGCCACGTCACGAGGATGCGCGGGCGATTGAGGGAGCGCTTGAGGCGGCGGGCGTCGAGCATCTCGCCGACCGTGTTTTCAACGATCTGAGTGGTGGCGAAAAGCAGCGCGTGATCATTGCGTTGACACTGGCGCAAGAGGCGCCGATCCTGTTGCTGGATGAGCCAACCGCCCATCTCGATATCCGCTATCAGATCGAAATCCTGGAACTGTTGCGACAGCTGAATGCCGAGCGCAGGCTGACGGTGCTGGCGGCGCTGCATGATTTGAATCTGGCGGCGCGTTACTTTCCCCGGCTGATCCTATTCCGCGAGACGATCGTGTCAGATGGTCCGCCTGCGCGCGTACTTGACGCAGGGCTGCTTACCTCCATCTATGAGACACCGGTGCGTGTGGGAATTCTGCGCGGCGAGGAACATCTGAGCGTCTTGCCGCCTGGACAGGATACCTCGCTCGTCTGGCAGCCGGACAAGTCCAGCACAGGCGTGGCCACCATGGTTCATGTCATTGCTGGAGGTGGCTCAGGCGAGTTAATGATGCGCGCGCTCACCGACGCTGGCATCATCTTCAGCGCAGGGCCGCTCAATGCCGGAGACAGCGACTACACGCTGGCGCAGCGACTGGCGTCGTCGTGTATTATGGAGCCTCCCTATGCTCCGGTCTCAGCGGATGGGCTGGCTGCCGCTCACCTGCGCATGCTGGACGCGCGAGCAATCATTATATGCCCGACACCGCTTGGGCATGGCAACATTGTGCTCGTTGAGGAGTCACTCGCTGCTCGCCACGCAGGCCAGAAGGTGATACTGCTTGAGCCAGCCGCTTCCTCAGCGCATGATTGCGATACCGTGCTTGCGAGTGTCGGAGCGCGTGACTTCACCACACGGGGAATCGAACTCTACCGCGAACTACTGGCGTCTGGCTGTCTGGTCGCCTCATCAGTTGGTGACGCGCTACAGCTGCTTGGCTGAACTGCTCAGGCATTGTTAGGTGTTCTCGGCTGTGAAACGTATCCAGCCGCGTACGATTCGACCAGCCACTCCACTGCGGTCGCTGATGGTGTAGCCGCGAGAAGTGCGGGTAAGGGCAAGCGCCAGAAAATACTGGCGGTCGTTGTAGTTCTCCTGAGCGATGTAGACGTGCGTGGCATCCACCGCTGTGACAAGCGCGATATGGCCTGGGGAGGCGATCAGGCCGGAGGTCCAGCCCTGCGCTGGATTGACGACATCCTGGAAGACCAACAGGTCGCCCGGTTGTGGAGCGAATGCGCTCGTACCCTGACGCGCGTCATCCGAGTACGCATAGCTGCCAATGGGCAAATCCCGCACGTCGCCGGGATGCACGACGCCATCCTGGTAGTAATCGAAGTAGCGGGCAGCGTTGCCGGGGATATGAGGTAGCCCCCACTGCTCAGCGTCATAGCGATTGACAAGCTCGGTGCATTGGAAGAGATAACGGTCGGGCGAGCCGGTATTGCTACAAACATAGCTGCCCGCGAGGCCCGCCCATCCGCCGTTCGGTCCGGTTGCCACGGGCGTCGCCAGTACACGCCCCCAGGAAGCTGCATTGTAGCCATAGCCTGCTTGAATACTGGCGCAAGACCTCGCTGCGGACGCCGCTATAGTCTCTGGCGGGCGATAGTCGGCTGGCGCAGGTAGATAGGTCGCCAGGATGCGCTTGAACTCGTCGGCGTGGCTTGGGGCATCCATCGAGCACCACTCAGCCAGTAGGTAATCGTCACTGGCCAAAAGGATGCGCACGACACACGGTACCTTGCCCTGGCTTAGCCCAGTATCCGCCGCGAACGCTGGATACGCGCCAATTTGTAGCGGCGGTGTTCCTCGCGCGGCAAAGGCAGCGGGCATCTTCGCGCCATGAAAGGCGCCGATAGTGATCGTTGCTGGCGTGGGAGTTGGTTCCTGTAGGCTTACAAGTGTATTGCCGGTTGGCTGATGTCGTCCGGGATATGAGACCGCCTGCCATCCAATTGGCAATGTTAGGCGGAAACCCAGTTTGGGATCGAGATAGATGGTTCCCGGTATTGATGTGATAGCTGTGGCTGCTGGAGCACTATGCTTTGCCGCCTGGCTAGTGTTCGCGAGATGCTCATCGCAGCCAGCCAGCAACACGGTCAGCACCGTTGCCAGCAAGAGCGATGTCAGCGCTGGGTGACAGAAATACCGTTTACGATCTGTCAGTTTGTTCGCCATCTGACGCGCCCGCTATCCGCCAATCATGGACATGCTGCGTGTGGAGCGGCGGAAACGCTTGTCGCCAATATAGTGCTTCAACTCTTTGTGCCAGACCGCGCGGCGAATCACCCGCGCCAGTTCGTCATCGCTCTGCCCTGAGCGTACAACGGAGCGCAGATCGGTTTCTGTCAGGGCGAAGAGACACGTTCGGAGCTCGCCCTCGGCCGTGAGGCGAATGCGGTCGCACCAGCGGCAGAATGGCTCGCTGACAGGATTGATGAAGCCCACCTCGCCAACGCCATCGGCGAAGGTATAGCGGCGGGCGGTCTCCGAGGCGTCCTCGCCCTTGACCAGGACCAGCGGGCCATAGCCCTCTTCGATAATCGCCTTGATTTCGGCCCCCGTGAGGATATCTTCCTTACGCCAGATTTGGTCCGCGTCGAGCGGCATGAACTCGATCCAACGTACTGAATAGGCTTTGCGACGGGCGAGCGCCACGAAGTCGAGCACCTCAGATTCGGTGAAGCCGCGCATCGCTACCGCGTTGATCTTGATGGGCCGGATTGCCGGATACTTTTCCAGTTCCTCCAGCCCAGCCAGCACCTGTTCCAGTGCGTCACGCCGGGTGAGCTGGGTGAACTTATCACGAATCAGTGAATCGAGGCTGACGTTGATACGCGTCAGGCCCGCCTCGGCGAGTGGCTTTGCCAGCTTGCCAAGCAACACGCCATTTGTCGTCAGACTGAGGCTGCGTAGTCCTGGAATGGCGCGCAACATGGCGACGAGATGGGCAATATCGCGGCGCACCAGCGGCTCGCCTCCCGTCAGGCGAATCTGGTCGATGCCGAGATCAACCGCGACCCGTGCAATGCGCTCGATCTCCTCAAAGGTGAGGATGTCGGCTCGTGGCAGCCAGGGAAGCCCCTCCGCTGGCATGCAGTACACACAGCGGAAGTTGCATTTATCTGTGACGGAGATGCGCAGATTCTTGATGTGGCGGCCGTAGCTATCTACCAGCGGGCCGTCCTCAGGAATCGCTTCGTCGTCGAACGCTGGAAGGCCGGTATCAGATTCCACCTCGGCCTGCGCCAACTTTCGATGTCGTAGCTCGTCTGCCATAGATGCGCCTCCGCCACAGAATTCCAGTAGATGATTGGCCTCCCACATGGGGTAGGAGAAGCTCTCTCTCAACTATATCATCCGGTTCCCAACTTGCGAGGGAAAAGTGGAAGTATGTTACTCCATGGTCTCGCCTGGCTGGAGGCGATGCACCGCAACGTTGCCCAACCCCATGCTTTCGAGCGCCTGGCTCAACCCTTCTGGGGTACCGGTAAGAGCAGGGAAAGTACCGAAATGCGCCGGGATAATCGTCTCGACGCCAAGAAGCCGAGTGGCATAGGCTGCCTCACGTGGCCCCATGGTATAGAAGTCGCCGATGGGGAGTATCGCTACCTGGGGCTTGTAGAGCGCGCCGATAATGCTCATGTCACCAAAGACATTGGTGTCTCCCGCGACGTAGACGCGCAGATCATTGCCAAAGTCGATGACATAGCCCGCCGCCTGGCCGCCATAGAGGACCGTGTCGCCATCCAGGATGCCACAACTGTGATCCGCGCGCACCATCGTCACGCGCGTGCCTGCCACCTCGATTGTGCCGCCCATGTTCATGCCTACCGTGTTGGCGCAACCCTTGCTTTCCAACCATCCGGCCAGCTCGAAGATGCCAACGATCTGATCGGGCTGACTATCCATGGCAATGGACAGCGCGTCGCCGATGTGGTCGCCATGTCCATGCGTGATGAGCACGGCGTCGAGCTTGCCCAGTTGTTTCTTGTCATCGGGACATGCTGGGTTGCCCTGTACCCATGGATCGAGCAGGATTGATTTGCCAGCCGGGGTCGTGAATGTGAACGTGCCATGTCCAAGCCAGGTGATATGCGCGCCATGCAAATCCATCGGGCATAACCTCCCGCGGCATCATAGCCGCCGTTGACCATAACATCCCGTGTGGCGCGGGAAATCCGACAATCCTATGCTACTACGGCGGCGCGTCATTTCGCCACTTCTCTCGCCGCCCGTTCGACACTCCCCCTTGACAGGTGCTCGCACAGGCGAGAAGATGAGATGGCAACCGGCAAGAGTACGGCGGGAAAATGCAGTCAGCTCTACCCATCAATCTTGTGCTTTCGCTGCTCTTTGGCGTTGGTCAGATCGTGGTCGGCGTAATTTTAGTCGTTCATGGTCGGAACCGCTGGCGGCGCGTTGGCGTCTTTCTACTGATGCTCGTTGGGGCATGGTTTGTCTGTAGCGGCATCATTGAATTATTTGTCTCGGGTATGGAGTCCCTGCAACGCATCGTTGGCGTGCCAGACCATGCCACATTCACGCTCTGGCGCGGACGCGCCGATACCGCGCTGGCAGCAGCAACAGGCGTCATCTTGGTCGTTGGAGCAGTGGTGGGGGTAAGCGGCAGGCTTTCCTGGCGACGTCATTGAGTGGTCCAGGTCGAACCAAAGCGCTATTTCAGTGGGGGTGATGGGGGGCGATGTGCGACGTATTCGTTTAGTGGTCACCGACGTTGATGGAACGCTCCTCGATCCAGGAGGCTGTCTTACACCACGAACTCGTGAGTCGATTCAGGCGCTGGCCGCATCCGGTGTCACGCTGGCGCTGGCGACCGGACGCCGCTGGACGGGCGCATCGGTGGCCGCATCGTCGTTCGACTTTCGAGGGCCAATGATTCATATGGATGGCGCGATGATTCGCACGTATCCAGACGGTGAAATGCTCCATAGCGCACCGCTTGACCGAGTGGTCGCACAGCGGGCCGCTGAGGCAATGGCAGGGTATGGCATTCAGCCAATCGCCCAATATTCCGACCTTACCGATGATTTCCTGCACGTCTCGCAGGAGGCCGCGCATCCCGAGTGGACGGCAACCTACCTTCCCGCGTTTCAACAGCAGACTCGTTACCGCCCTGTCGCTCAGCTATGCGATATCGCGGTTGACCCGATTCGCCTGGCTGCATTCGCGCCGTTGAGCCTGCTGCGTCGTGTCGCGGTTGATCTCGCATCGCACGACTGCGGCCGTCAGTTGCTGCTTCTTGGCAACTATGGAGTCGCTGAACTGACGCTCTTCTCATCCGCTGTCTCAAAGGGGAATGCCCTGAAGATCCTGGCATACCACCTCGATATTCCGCTGGAGGAGACGATGGCGATTGGTGATGGAGCCAACGACATTTCGATGTTGAGTGCGGCCGGGCTGGGGGTGGCGATGGGCCAGGCTCCACGGCGGGTGCGCGCGATTGCGGATGCGGTAACGACCAGTAATGCGGAAGACGGACTTGCTCGAGCGATAGAGCAGTATGCGCTCGGCTGGGCCAAACGAGCATCATAGGTTCGCGCGGGCGATATCCTTGCGGATACGGACACGAGTTGACAGGAGCTTACACGGTATTCTAGGAAGCGATGTTTCCATCGCTGTAGGCACTTCGTTGTAAATAACAACGGCTCTGCGCGTCCGTCAGGGATGCACGGCTGGTGTGGGCGCGGAGCATGTGGGAGGGAGTGCTGCGGGTGGCGTCGGATGGCATCAACCGATGGATGAGGCGTCTGAAAGCGGTATTCCTTGCGCCAGACATGGGAGCAAGGGTCTACCTGGTCCGTGGGACGCTGGTAGCGCTTGTCGGCACAGCTATGTTGCTGGCGGCAATGCTTACCTTCCAGGCGACCATGCCCGAGGCGAATGCGAATGCCCTGCGCGTTTCTCCCGCCGCAAAATGTTCACAACTTGCTCGGCTCGACCCTACGATCACGAACGGGTCCTCATGGGGCCGCACGATATTGCCCGGACATGGAGCGGCTGGCGGCTGGTTCGGGGTCGATGTCTGTTCCAATGGCTACAATAGCGTCTCACCCAACGGCTCGGGTGTGAGCTGCGATAGCACGGCGAAGGGCTGTTCACCTACCACCGATGGCTACGGCTGGACGTTTCAATGCCCTGAACTGGTCGTTCGCTTCTCGGCGTGGGCATTTGGCGACAGTCCCGCCGATTGGGGGCGGTCGGGCTTGGGCAATGCGCCCGATCTCTGGCTGCCGGTCAACCACCCATCAGACTTCGTTATGTACCCTAACGGTTCCAGCACCGCACCAGTAGCCGGCGATATTCTGATCTGGGGCAGCCTCGACGCCAACGGACGTCCCTGGCCCGCTGGCGCCGATCGATCGCATGGGGGGCATATTGCGGTGG
Source organism: Ktedonobacterales bacterium (assembly GCA_036273675.1). Classification (GTDB taxonomy): domain Bacteria; phylum Chloroflexota; class Ktedonobacteria; order Ktedonobacterales; family JADMIN01; genus DAHUXT01. Next base: position 27,619 of record DASUHD010000182.1, read on the forward strand.
TGGCAGCGGTCAAGAATGGCAAGGTCATCACAGCCGAGCAGAATGTCATGTGGGGATCAGAAGACCATCCGAGTGACACCCTGGCGCTGACCAAGGTTGGATCGCGATGGATTCTGAGCGGCTCAGCTCAGCCCGCAACAAGGCTTCCAACGTATCGGTGGTTGAACACGATGGGCCACTCGCGGGGTACGTTTGGCTGGTTGCATAACGTCAAGAACAATGGGCATTTCCCCAGCACAGGCGCCAGCGCTAAAGCCTCCACGACGCAGAAGCCTACCACCTCCACGTCCGTCCAGCAGCAGTTTCCCGGCGGCCTTCCATCACTCGCTTCAGCGACGGTCGTGACGCAGAGTGGCACGCTTGCCGACCTGACCTGGTCCAGCAAGAACTTCTTCGCGCCAAACGCTTCAACCGATCAGCCCCAGGCTCAGGTGCGTAGCCTGGGGTTGCCCGCTGGCAATGTCCGGCTCGCCAGCGGGCAATCCGCGGCGACAGTACTCATGAGCAACGGATCGCGCTATATTTATGTCCTCGGCATGGATGGCAATCTTTACCTTGCGCATACCTCGCCGAACTCACTGGGAGTCTTTTGGAGCGCTCTCGGCCAGCCACCAGAAGTAAGCCTGACTGGTTCGCCAGTCGCAAGCCTTTTCCCTGGCGGCGTGCAGATCGCGGCGCTTGGCAGTGATGGCAACCTCTGGTGGCGCGCCGGTCCAGCGGATCGCCCGGGCAACTGGCTCTCACTTGGCAAGCCATCGTCCACGACCCTCGCTGGCAGTGTGACACTTGCGGGAGAGCCTGGGGCAGGCACGCCAATTGTCTTTGCAGTTGGCGCTGATGGGCGCATCTATACGCGCATCTGGCTCGACGCGACGACCGCCGCAGACGGGACACAGATTCCGGCATCGTGGAGTGACTGGATGTCTCTCGGCGCGCAGCCCACTGGCCACCAGATCACAGGTTCGTTGATGGTGGTACCAGAATTACCCAATGCCCACAATTGGATCGGTCTCTGGCCCGATAGTCCCTTGAACATATTCGCGGCTGATAGCACAGGCGCGCTCTGGTGGTTCCGGTCGGAGCATCTCTCGAATGGTTGGACCGCAACGCAGGTGGAAGGCAATCCGGCGCCACTGAGTTCGCTGCTCGGAGCGGTCGCGGTCCCGACAGATGCAACATCAACGCCGACTGCTTCCACTGGCGCCGCGATTCAGATCTATGCGTCCTCGCGGACGGCGAGTTATGTGACGACAATCATGTTGCCCGGTTCTGGAAAGAGCGGCGCTGGCAAGCCCTCCTGGACCGCGCTACCTGACCCACCCGCCGGTATGTCGCCGTTCGCGCAGGGAGCGGCCGTGGCGCTTGCGCCAGGCAATAGTATCCTGGTTGCTACGGCCGGTGATAGCGTCGTGCTTGGAGGCTCGCAGGCGATGACGGATGCCTTGTTACCCGCGTTGGCTTCACAACATTCAACGGGATCGCAGACCAAGAATCCATGGGTGCGCGTGGGAGCGGTCCCTGCCGCCGCCACGTTTAGCGATTCGTTCACTGCGTCGCATCCCGATGTCCGCTGGACCCGCTCGGATACAAGCATTCGCGCCACATTCGATGCGAATGGGCTGACGCTCATTCCGGGCAGTCAGGGTATAGGGGCGTTGACGCAGGCGGCGTCCGCGGGCGATACGACACTCACGCTAGAGGTTGCCAGGCCAAACACACTGTCACGTTCGGCAAGCGTGGGGATGGTGTTGTATCAGGATGATGGTGACAGGCTTACGCTCACCGTGAATAACGCTGGCTCGGTACAGTTCTGCCCGGTGGCGCAGCAGACTCCACAGCCGTGTCTCACTGGCAAGATCAATGCGCGCGCGGCGGTCTGGCTGAGCATACAGCGGACCGGGAGTACATTTACCGCGCTTGTCAGCAACGACGATGTGTCGTGGCAGCATATCGGGCAATGGACTCCGGTCATGAGCGGCTCAACCAATGCGGCGCAGACGCCAACCGCGACACCAGGAGCCAGCGCCACGGCATCTCCGCATGCAACCGCGACGGCCAAACCAACCAGTACTCCGACCGCGGCCGCCGGGGCGTCTACAACCGATCCCGCAGTCGCGCCACTCGCGTTTACCTCGTGGGGCGTGCTGGCCGTGGGGAATGGAGACGCTGCGGGCTGGCCGCATATGTCCAATTTCACGGTGACATCGGCTCCATAAGCGCCGAAAGCCGAACCAGTTCGCTTGGGTTCGCATGATAGAATGAGGCGGAGGATTCACGCCGATGCCGCCAGATGATGCCTTTGCCCCAGAACCTGGTCAGATGCTGGATGATCCTGACGAAGTCTTCGACCTCGTCGATCTCGACGATCAAGTCATTGGGCAGGTACGCCGGGGCGAGGCGCATCGCAACCCCGCGCTCATACACCGCAGCGTGCAGGTGCTAGTGTTCACTCATGATGGGCGTTTATTACTGCAACGTCGCTCCGCAGGCAAGGATCTGTTCCCAAGGCATTACTGCGCCTCAGCCTCCGGCCACGTTACGAGTGGCGAAGATTACTCGACCACCGCTGAGCGCGAACTGGCCGAAGAGTTAGGCATTTCAACCTCGCTGACTTATGTCAGCAAAGCGCTCGTCCGGTCAGAGCCAGAGACCGAACTTACCACGCTCTATGCCACCGTGTCAGATGGACCGTATCGGTTTCATCCAACCGAGACCGACGGCGGAGAGTTATTTGCTATAAGTGATGTGTGGGATGGCATCGTACGCGGAGATTTACTGGTAACGCCTGCCCTGCGTGTTGCCATGGAGGAGCTCAGAACGCGTGTGGAGCGGGGAAATGGTGATCTCGCCGCCTTCCTTGCGAAACTTGGATAGTCAAGTCGAATTGGAGTATAGTGAATTTATGCGACCTGTGACTGTCTGGCCGCTGGTGAACTATCTACTCTGAGGCATCAACAGAAGCGTTTGAGGAGTCATATTCATGTCTGAAGAGGTTGAAAAGTACGAAATCGTGGGTGAGACACCCATCGAACCCGCGCAAATATTCGAGCAGCTGCGCGACGTCTATGATCCCGAGATTCCAGTCAACATTGTTGATCTGGGTCTGGTTTATAACGTTCGCCTGGAAGAAAACAGCGTCGATGTCCTGATGACGCTCACAGCGATCGGATGCCCTGTAGCGCCCGAAGTCATGGCGGATGTCGAGGATCATCTACGCCAGGTGTCTGGCGTCGAACGTGTCAATGTGACGTTGACATTTGACCCGCCGTGGACACCTGACAAGATGACTGAAGATGCCCGTTGGGAGCTCGGCATCGGATAGTTGGATGGTATGAGTGCCGTTGGGTCACCTGTGGATGGCCCATGGATCCTGGTAACAGGCAGGGGCGTATGGAATGATCCTTGACCAGTTACAATTACCGTCGCAGCAGCATGGCGTCAACATCTCCGCAAAGTTGATCGCCTCGATCACCATGCTGCAATATTCGGCCCAGGAGTTGGAGGAGGCCATCGCGCGGGAGCTCGAGGAAAATCCAGCACTGGAGGTCGAGGAAGTCATCCAATGCCAGAGGTGTGGCACAAATCTGCGCAGTGGCCTCTGTCCTCGGTGTGAGCAGTATGCCGAGCCCCCAGGCGACGGGCGAGGTGAGGTCGCCGGATGGGATGAGTATGGCGATCTGCGTGGCGCTACGGCTGTCAACGACGACGGTGACTACGATCCACTCGAATTGGTCTGTTCTGGAGCGACGCTCTACGAGTATCTCTTGCGTCAGCTTGGGGCGACAGTCTCAGATGAAGACTATCCTATCGTCGAGTTTCTCATAGGAAGCCTCAACGCGCATGGCTATCTGACGATATCCGCCGAAGAGGTCGCCGAGGAGCTGTCAGTACCTTGCGAACGCGTTGAGGCCGCGCTTGCGCTCCTTCAATCGCTTGATCCGCCAGGCATTGGAGCCCGCGACCTTGGCGAATGCCTGTGTCTCCAACTTTCGCACCTCTCAGCGCGTGAAGAAGTATCTCCGCTGGCTGCGCGACTGGTGGCGGAATACATGCGCGAGCTGGGCGAGCGGCGGTTTGCCGAGATTGCTCGTGAAATTGGCGCCACGGCTCCTGAAGTCATGCGGGCGTGGCAATTCATCCGCTCCAATCTGAACCCCTATCCCACCCATGCGTTTGAATCAGGTGATGTTCCCGGCCAGGGGCTGACGTTACCTGCCGAGCGGAGTATGGTCGTCAGACCTGATGTCGTCATCCGCAAGACGGCAAATGGGTTCGAGGCCGAAGTGGTCGAAATGCGCCGGTTCAATTTCAGCATGAGCGGTGTGTACCGGACGCTATATCGACAGTCGAGGTCGCGCCAAGAGTCGAATGTGTCGTCTGCGGGCCTCGATGAGGCAGGAAAACGGCATGTTCGCGAATACGTGACCCGGACCCGGTTCTTCATGTCTTGCATGCGTCAACGGTGGGAGACGCTTTCGACCATCTCGAACGCGCTCATTCACTTTCAGACGGAGTTTCTTGAGCAGGGTGTTCGCTATCTCAAGCCACTTACGCGTGGGCAGTTGGCGGAGCATGTTGGGCTGCATGAATCCACGGTGAGTCGCGCAACCGCAGGTAAATATGTCCTGTTGCCGGAAGGGCGCACCGTCGCCTTCGATGACTTCTTCGATGCATCACTTGCCGCCAAAGACTATCTGCGCGAGTTGATTGCCGAGGAGAAGGCAACCAGACCATTCAGTGATGAGGCGCTAGCAGGGCGTCTGGACGAGATGGGAATCCATCTGGCACGCCGGACGGTGGCGAAGTATCGCGAGTCGCTGGGCATCTTGCCGTCGCGTCTCCGCGCGTGACATATGCCGCCCTACCGGGTCGGGTAGCCGCCCGTGCTGTCAGGTGTTGGCAGGTTGTCAGATGGCGGCGCTGAGACGACATAGACCCACACCTTGCCATCTTCTATTTTCGTCTGGATCGCCGGTAACGGATTATACTCAACCGCCGAGCTAGGGGCCGACATGCCTGTCTCAGTGAAACGTCCGCCGTGGCACGGGCAGTCGTAAGTGCGCGCTCCAGCATTCCAGTTCAGCAAGCAGCCCATGTGGGTACATGCGCCGGAGAGCGCGAGATATCCCTCGCTGGTATGCCGCACGAAGCCAACAACCGCATCAGTGACAAATCGCTTTACTCCACCCACTGGGATCTCATCGGTGGTGGCAACCGCTTGCCAGATACCACTTCCTTGATTAATGAGTGTCGTCCATGTCGGGGTCTGGCTTGACGCATGTGGCAGAGCCGAACCAACAGCAACGCCGATCGCTGCTGCGGCGGCAGCGCCGAGCCCGCCCGCAAGCAATCCGCGACGAGAGACACGCCCACGCGCGGCTCGTAGCGCCCTGGTGGTTGGTGGAGTGGCAATTTCTTGCTCCAACCTGGCACGTAGCGACGCCGCGAATTCAGGATCGGGTTCATCTGCGCCAGGCGTCGCCGCACGGAAGAGCGCTGCGGCCTGATAGGTGCGCGCCTCTTCGGGTGTCAGCTTGCCGGGCCGTGTCGGTCGCTTATCCTGGCGAAGCTGCTCAATGTGCTCGTGCAGCCGCAGGTACTGCTCCACGGTATCCGCAGAGGGGACTTTTGACTCGCCCGGCGTTATCAAATTGTCTTCATCGTCATGTGATCCCATCAGTGCTCCAGATAGCGCAGACTGGCGCCGCCAGCGGCATGAGCATGCGATTGTAATTTGCAGATACCGACGCGTGTCTCATTCGGCAACCTGCTGGACTCCTTCTAGCTCCAGGCGTCCGGCCTTTTTCAGGGCGCGGAACTGCAACACTTTGACGTTCGCCTCAGAGAGGCCCATGCGGGCAGCCGTTTCTTTGATGGATAGATTCAGCAAAAAGCGGTAGGTCAAGACATCACGATAGTGCTCGGGCAACTGCTCGAGCAGGCGTCTGACGCGGTCTTGCGGTGTGGCCGAGGCGGCTACTGGTTGACTTTCCGCTGGTCCCTCCCATCCCGCTTCTAACAGGTCATCCAGCGAGTGGGCGCGCAACTGATAGAATGAACGCCAGTGGTCCGCGATGGTCGTGCGCGCTACCTGGAAGAGCCAGCTTTGAATGCTTGCCGATCCGCGCGCGCTGTCGATGCCGCGTACCGCCTTGATAAACACCTGCGACGTCAAATCTTCCGCTTCTTCCCGGTTGCCTACCTTGCTGTAGATGAAGCGATAGATGACGTGCAAGTTGTCTTCATAAAGGCTCCGAAGCCGTTCTGAATCTTGCTTAGGATTGGGAGGCTTGTCTGCCTGCATCGATCTGTTCTCGGCTGTCCGCGCTTTGTGGAGCGCCACGCTCCATCCTCCCTTCGGATACCGGAAGTCTTGCAGGCCTTTCGCCGGATATAATTGGGCTGGAAGGTTCTTGCTTCCCGGAGTCTCTCAGGAAATGTACGAATGAAGGTTACGCGCCGCAGTCCTCTCTCTGAATGTGTATTAGAGTACCATAAACGTGATAGGGGATTGCTAGTGCGGGAGAGTGCCATGACTTTTGATAAGCAGGTGGCTGTCGAGAATATGCTGGCCGATGTGTTCGCGCGCCAGGCGGACCTGGCTAACTACTATCGAACGATGCGCCCCGATGGCTTCTACAGCTGGCCACCGCTGGATCGTTGCACTACGTGGACCCGCGCGATTGTCCACGAGTGCTGCGAATTGGACAATGAGTTGAACTGGAAGCCCTGGAAGAATTCCCGTGATCTTGCGACGAACCGCGAGGAACGCCTCTTCGAGATGGCTGATATTTTCCATTTCTTCGTACAACTTGCGCTCGATCAGGGGTTCTCCGCTAGCGAGATCTATTCCGCCTACCTCGCGAAAAACGATGAGAATCGGCGGCGACAACAGTCTGATCCCCGTTACCAACCGGGCGCTGATGACGGTGATCAGTCCTGACTTGCGCCAACACGTACATAGCGCAGCAGAGGTTACTGGTGTCACAGTCACATGCGGATCTGATGCGGCGCGTTGCGGAGACAGATTCCACGTTTGTCCTGAACGACGGTCTTTGGGTCGGGCGCTGCCTCATCTGTGGCGGCCCGTTATGCTTTGACAACAGGACAGGCGATGGGGCGACGATTGAGCGTATTCTGCCGCGCAGTCTCGGCGGCACGAACGACTTGAGGAACCTCGGCGTTGCACATATGCGCTGCAACAACGAGAAGGGGCGCCATTGGGATCCGCGCCGACGACACCATGCGCGACAGGATCGCTACGCGGCGTTGCTCCAGCATCTGCTGGCGGAACGGGAGCGTCGCTGGGGAGAAGGACCAATAGATCGCGAGCGCGTATTGTGAATGATGAACAACATCCAATCGTGGCGGATGAGTCCGACGGGCCGCTCCCAAATCGCCTCACCCGTGGCACGCTGATGGGGTGCGTTGGTCTCGCGGGTGTGATGGCGCTGCCGCTGCTGCTGTTTCTGCCCCTGGAATCCTGGGGATTATCCAGATGGGCGATCTTACTGGTCCAGTTGCTGGCGTTTGGCGCGCTTGGTGGAGGAATCTGGCTCCTTGCGCATGTGCCTTCGACCGCACGAGTACGCTCGAACGATCCCATGTATCCGCTGACGGCCCGAGGCGCTGCCCCTGTGCGCGAACGCCCCGCTGGGTGGCCAAATCGCATTGGAGTGGCGGTCGTCTGGGCGCTGCTGATTCTGACAATCGCAGGCTTCGCGCTTGCCGCGTTTGACACCGATCAGAACGGCGCCATACCAATTGGCATGGCTATTGTCAGCCTGGCTGGAGCGTTACTCGCCGTCTATGGTCTCTGCATTGCGCTGGGACGGCTGGAGCCGCCTGCGCTCCACTGGGTGCGGACACCTGCCATCGCAGGCTGGTTTCCTCAGGGAGGATCGGTTATGCTGATGGGCCTGACCATGCTGGCTTGGGCACTACTCATCGCCGCGGAGGATCGTCTCATCTGGGGAGCGATTGGTCTCGTGGCGCTTTTGCTGGCTATTCTGCTGGTTACGCCATTGTTCCGGCATTTGCCCGCGCGCGGTCGCAGGTAGAAGGGGATTTCGAGTACGCTGAGCCGCGAATACATGAAATAAGCCGACCCCTGAAGAAACAGGGGTCGGCTTGTACGGTAAGGGCGATTTGATTAGATATCCAGATTCTTCACGGTTTTGGCGTGGGCCTCGATGTAGCGCTTGCGCGGCATGACATCATCCCCCATGAACATGGAGAATATCTCATCGGCCTTGATCGCGTCCTCGATGGTGACCTGCAGAATCGTCCGAGTGGCAGGGTTCATCGTCGTCTCCCACAGCTCCTCAGGATCCATCTCGCCGAGACCTTTGTAGCGGCTGACCGTTGGGGTCTTGCCCGCAGGCAGCCGGGCTAGCAACTCATTCAGCTCCTGGTCGCTGTAGACGTAGCTGCGCTGCTTGCCAAGCTGGACACGATACAGTGGCGGCTGCGCGATGTAGAGATGGCCGTTGGTGATCAATGTCTCCATGTGGCGGAAGAAAAAAGTCAGCAGCAGCGTGCGAATGTGGCTGCCGTCCACGTCGGCGTCGGTCATCAGAATGATGCGCCAGTAGCGCAGGCGGTCGGTCGAAAATGTCTCGCCGATGCCGGTGCCGAGCGCCGTGACGATGTTTTTGATCTGCTCGCTTGCCAGCATCTTATCCAGTCGGGCGCGCTCGACATTGAGAATCTTGCCGCGCAACGGGAGAATCGCCTGGAAGTGGCGGTCACGCCCTTGTTTGGCGCTCCCACCTGCGCTATCACCCTCAACCAGGTACAATTCGCAGCGCTGTGGAACACGCTCGGAACAATCGGCCAGTTTGCCGGGTAGCGTCGTATCCAGCGCGTCTTTGCGACGCACCAGTTCGCGGGCGCGGCGGGCGGCATCGCGGGCGCGGGCAGAGTTCAGGCACTTCTCGATGATGCGCTTGCCCTCGGCAGGCGTTTCCTCCAGGTACTTGGCCAGCGCCTCAGAAAAGACGAGATCGACCTGATTGCGCACATCTGCGTTGTTGAGTTTGCCCTTCGTCTGGCCCTCGAACTGCGCCTCGGGCAGCTTCACGCTGATGGCAGCGGTTAGACCCTCTCGCACATCATCACCGGTAAGATTCGAGTCGGCCTCTTTGATCTGTCCGGTCTTGCGGCCATATTCATTGAGGGTGCGGGTGAGCGCGGTGCGGAACCCGGTAACGTGCGACCCGCCATCGACGGTATTGATGCCATTAGCAAATGAGAAGAGCGTCTCGCTATAGCCGTCGTTATACTGGACCGCAACCTCGATGAGCGTCTTTTCTACCTTCCGCTCAACGTAGACCGGGCGCGCCATGACGACGTTGCGATTCTTATTCAGGTGGCGCACAAACGAGCGCAGACCACCATCGAAGTAGAAGGTAAGCTCCTGCTCTTTGTCCTCGCGCTCGTCAATGATCTTGATCGTCACACCGCGATTGAGATAGGCCATCTCACGCAGGCGCTGCGCCAGCGTATCGAACTGGAAATCGCCGGTCTCCATGATGGACAGATCGGGCTTGAACGTCGTCCTGGTGCCAGTGCCGACGGCTGTACCCGCTACCTGCACGGGCGTCAGCGGCTTGCCACGACGATACTCCTGGACATGCAGCTTCTTGTCGCGCTTGACCTCGACCCGGCAATAATCCGAAAGCGCGTTAACAGCAGAAACGCCGACACCATGCAGTCCGCTGGAGCCTTGCTTGTACCCGTCGCCGCCGAATTTGCCACCGGCATGCAGTGTCGTCATGACAATTTCGAGCGTGGACTGCTTAGGGCGCTTTGGATGAGGCTCGACAGGGATGCCGTGACCGTTATCCTCGACGGTGACCGAGCCATCGGCATTGAGGGTAATCAGAATCATGTCACATCGGCCAGCCATCGCCTCATCGATGCTATTATCGACAACTTCGGTGACCAACTGATGCAACCCGCGGATGTCGGTGCTACCGATATACATACCGGGCCGCTTTCGGACCGGCTCAAGCCCCTCAAGAATCTCAATATCTTTAGCCGAATAAACGTCTGTTTGTGCAACGGTCGCCATATGTTTAGTCCGTTCCTCCTCGGTATGCGTCTCGCCATCTGACATGGTCCAGAGCTACCTGTCTTTTCTCTACTTCAAGCATTCAAAGCTTCCTGATGCCGGGCAGAGCCGACCAGCGACAGTGTGTTCCGGTGGCGGGTCAAGATCGCGACAACGCGGAGCGGTTGTGGTTGCGAGGGTGGTAATGAGAGGTAGTTGCGGGCCAAATACCCTGGGTAAAATGGTTGATGAATTCACGACTGCAACACTCTCCATCCGTATGTACTCCACCTGATAATTCTATCACATTTTGGGCCTTTCCGAAAGGTCACTAGTACCCTTGATTGCCCATAAATTACCAGATTGGCGCTTTGCGCTCGCCTGGTAGTTGTGGTAGTAAGATGTACTTGTGTAGTAGTTCTTCAGCGGGCAACAAGAAACGGTGATGAGGGCCAAGCGGCGCTTCATCACCGTGCGGTAGCTTGTGTCCAGGTTCGCGCTTATGGTGCGCTCAACTGGAGCAACAATTCATCTGGCTGAGTCACTGGCTGATTGCAGACGAACCCACGGCAAACGTAGGCCGTGGGCTGATCGCCCACTAGAGGGCGGTTTGCCAGCAGTGGCACCACTGCTTGGGCCTCCGCATCGCCTGGGGCCGCCTGTGCCTGCACCATGCGGGGTCGGTAGACGTGACGCGCGATGTTGAGCAGGGCGCGCGTTCCTTCAGCGCTCTGTTCGCCCACAATCGCCACCTCATCCATCGGGCCGATAAAGTCATCCAGGGCGCAGAGCAGATGCCCGAATGCCAGCGGTTGTTTGAGCATATCAGGAACGAGTGGCGCCAGCACGCGCGTTGCGTGGTCTCGGTACCTGTCTTCGCCCGTGAACGCCGCTAGCCGTAGCAGCGCCTCCGCCATCAAACTCATACCGGACGGGGTTGCATTATCGGTCAGTTCGCGCGGGCGGCCGATCAACTGCTCGTGGTCGGACGCGGTGTCGAAGAACGTCTCGACTTTTTCGTCCCAAAAGCGGGTCAACGCCTCATCGACGTGTGCCTTCGCCTCGCTGAAGAATGTAGCGTTGCCGGTCGTTTCGTAGGTGGAGAGCAGGGCGTTAGCGAGCGCAGCATAGTCTTCGAGATAGGCGGCAATCCGAGCGTGGCCGTTGCGCCAGCTTCGTAGCAGGCCGTCATCGGTGCGCATGGTTCCAAGCATGAAGTGGGCATTGGCGACCGCGGCGTCACGATAATCCTGCCGATCGAGGATGCGGCCAGCCTCGGCAAATGCACGCTGCATCAAACCATTCCAGGCGGTGAGCACTTTATCATCCCGCGCGGGCGCCACACGCTGATGTCGCGCCTCATAGAGTTGCGCACGAGCGCGAGTGATGGCGTTACGCACCGCGTCTTCTTCAAGTCCCAGTTCGGTGGCTACCTCAGCGGGAGTCTTCGCCCGATGCAGGATATTGTGTCCCTCGAAGTTGCCGGCCTCGGTGACGCCCCAGAGTTTTTCGACGATGGTAGCGTCGGCGTCACCCAGGGCCTCATGGATTTCCGTGGGAGTCCAGACGTAAAACTTGCCCTCAACGCCCTCGCTATCGGCATCCTGAGTCGAGTAGAACCCTCCAGCGGGATCAGTCATCTCACGCAGCACGTAATCGAGTATCTCTTCGCACACTTGCCGGTATGACGCCTCGCCAGTCAGCTGCCAGGCGTGGAGATAGGCGGTGGCAAGCAGCGCGTTGTCATAGAGCATCTTCTCAAAGTGCGGCGCCAGCCAGATAGCATCGGTCGCGTAGCGGTGAAAGCCGCCACCTATCTGGTCATAGATGCCGCCCGCCGCCATGACATCGAGCGTCTGGCGTACGGGGGCAAGAATCGCTTCGGCATCGGCGTTCGTTGCGCGCGATGCCTGGCGCAGCAGGAATTCCAGATTCATGGGGTGCGGAAACTTTGGCGCGCCGCCAAATCCGCCGTTCGTGGTGTCGGCGCGATCCAGCAGATGGGTGGTCGCCTGTCTCAGGTCCTCGACGCCGATGCTGACCTGGCTGGGCAGCACACCTTCAGGAAGCCGCAACCGGCTCTGGTCGCGCTCGCGATAGAAATCTCGGAATGCCTCCGCCTGCTGCTCGACCTCGTCGCGATGGGACGAATAGTAGTAGGCGAGGCGGCGCAGCACCGTGGGAAACCCTGGCATGCCGTAGCGATCCTCGGGCGGAAAGTAGGTACCCGCATAGAACGGCGCGCCATCTGGAGTCAGGAAGACGGTCATCGGCCAGCCGCCACTACCGGTCAACGCCTGGACCGCGTCCATGTAGAGCGCGTCGAGATCGGGTCGCTCCTCGCGGTCCACTTTGATGCTGACGAAAAGGCTGTTCATCAGCTTCGCGGTGTCCGCATTCTCGAAAGATTCTTCCTCCATTACATGGCACCAATGACATGCGGCATATCCTATGCTTAGCAGGATTGGTCTATCTTCATCCTTCGCCCTGGCGAGCGCCTCGTCGCCCCAGGGATACCAGTCTACGGGATTGTGCGCGTGCTGGAGCAAATATGGGCTGGTTTCGTGGATGAGGCGATTGACGTGCTTCTGCCCCGGCTCCTGGCTATCATTCTGGGGTTCTGCTGCTGAATCAGGCGCTTCCGGCGCTTGTGGTATGATGGGCGTCTCGTCGCTGTCACTCATATATCGATCCTTCCGGGAGAAAATACACTACTCTCGCTGCTCTATTCTACCGTCGCGCATGGTCAGGATGCGATGCGCCCGCGCGCCAATTTCAGCCGCGTGGGTCACGATCACGAATGTTTGGCCGCGCGCCTGGTTCAGCTCAGCCACCAGTGACATGATCTCATGCGCGGCCTCGCTGTCAAGATTGCCGGTAGGTTCGTCGGCCCAGACAATCGCTGGATCATTCACCAGAGCGCGGGCAATCGTCACACGCTGCTGTTGGCCGCCGGAAAGCTCAGCGGGCCGATGGCGCTCGCGGTTGGAGAGTCCTACCGCCGCGAGCGTCTCTCGCGCTTTCCTTCGCGCAATGTTCGGCCGCTCGCGCAACACCAGCAGCGGCAACTCGACGTTCTCAACCGCCGTCAACACAGGCAGCAGGTTAAAGCTCTGGAAGATGAAGCCCATGGTCTTCGCCCGAAAATCGGTACGCTGGCTATCGCGCATCGTTGCGAGATCTTGGCCGCTGATCGCAATCTTACCGCTGCCTATTGTATCTAAACCCGCCAGGCAATTCAGCAGCGTCGTCTTGCCGCAGCCACTTGGCCCCATAATCGCAACCATCTCACCCCGACGGATTTCCAGGCTCACATCTACCAGCGCGGGAACCTCGACACCATGCGAGCGGTACAGCTTGCTAATACGTCGCGCCACGGCAATTGGCCCATCTAAGGTCGTTGTCCCCGTGAGGGATGTTGCCATCGCTGATCGGTGTTGGTGCAGTGCCACGAGCGAACCTCCGTGAGAGAACTGAGATGGTGGCGTCTTTTTCATTCATAGCGCAGCGCGTCGGCAGGCGCAATCCGACCAGCCTGCCAGGCGGGTATCAGCGCCGCCAGCGCTGAAGCCGCAATCGCCGCGCCACAGATGAGCGCCAACTCTCGCCATGGAACGACCAGGGTCAGGTTTGTGGTGATTGCGGCGAAAAAGTCCACGGCAAAGAGATTGCGGCAGAGAATCAGCCCGAGCGCCAGCCCTAACCCAGCGCCTACGACCCCGATGAGCAGCGACTCGATAAAGAACATCACCTGCACATGCGAGCGTCTGAACCCCAGCGCCCGCAGCATGCCAATCTGCTGACGGCGCTCGACTACAGCCCGCGAGCCGGTTACCGCCAGCGCCGCCATGCCCACCAACAACGTCAGTCCAACCAGCCCGACGAGCACGCGGCTGATAAAGACCTGCGGGCCGTTTACGCTCAGCAGCACGTCCTGGAGCACGGTCGTCTCGAAGCCGTTCTCCAGCAGTGCGGAACCCAGCGCCAGCGCCTCGTTATGGGCGTCCACGCCGGGACGAATGCCAAAGTAGAAGTATTCGTTTCCAAAAGGCTGCAAGCCGCGCTCGATGGGCGCGAAGGTGGCGGGTGTTCCGAGCAGCCCGTAGATTTGCGCATGGACGTTGTTGACTACGCCAATGACTCGCACCTTGCTCACCGATTGTCCGCGCAGGTCGCCAACCCAGAGCGTGGTAGGGGCGATGATTCCCGGCCCCAGTGCAATGTCACGCAGACTGGTGTGATACTGGCTCACCAGCGTTGGATCGCTGGCGAGCAGAGCGATCGCGGAAAACCCACCCTCCACCGTGACACTTGTTGTGGGCTGGTTGAGCGCTTCGAGGCTCGAAAGGCCAGGAAGCCCCGCGCCGAGCGGCGGGCCTAGAAATTGCGACGCGCTCACTGGCGCTGGTGTGCCAAGCCCCAGCGCAGCAAGATCGCCCGGACTGAGCGCGCTGGCGTCGATCACCACATCGCCGGGATGTGTTCTGACATCATGCCACACGTCAGTGTCCGAGGTATATCCCTGCGCACGGGCTGCTAAGGGCAACCCTGTGCCTTCGAGAAAGGCGCCGTCAATCTCTGACGCCGGATAGACCCGCCATCCCGCGTCAGGCGCGCCGGGCTGAATCACCCCAAGAGGCACAGGCGTCGCCGAGCTGATCGCGTCCATCGCATCGAACGTGGCCGGCGCACGGGCGCGTAGGTATTGCGAGAGCGCGTTGACTCCGCCAACCGGCTGGAAGAGCGGCTGACCGGCAATATCATAGCCTGACGCCTGCTGCGGAACGTTGTCGTAGTTCTTCGTGGTTGAGGCGGCGATGCAGGCCATCACAATCATGGTGAAACAGACGAGTGAAAAAAGCGCAAGCCCGATTCCTGTGCGGAAACGATGAAACGCCGGATAGAGCAGCGCAACCGAGGTCACATGCCGCAGGCGTCCGCCCTGAGTGAGCAGCCACGAGACCGGCTTGAGCAGCAGATCGAGGTTGGGCGCCAACGCGATGACCGAGCCGAAGACCATCATCATGCCAGCGACGAAGACGAGTGGAATTCCACCGGTAAAGCGCGGTATCCCCAGGCTTTGCAGCGCATCGAATGGCAATGACCAGTAGAGCGCCAGCCCGCCGCCAAGCGCCAGCGCCGCAAGGCGGTCCGAACGTTCCGTCGCGCGATTCATGGTGCGTGCCGCCGTGGCCGGAAAGCGCCAACGAGCCAGCAGCGCGATTGCTGCCAGGATGGTCCAGCGCAGAAGCAGTACCAAGCCAACAGCCAGGACCGAGATTCCAATGGCAAAGAGCAGCCCGTCGAAGCTTCCGACAGCGGCGCGAAGAAGCAAGATGCCCACGATGATCGGCACAATGCCAGTCGTGAACGTGCTTCCCAGAAGCTTGCCCCACGGAAGCAGGCGATTGCCGGTTGGAGCGCCTGAAGGGACGAGACTCGCGAAAGCCTCTCGCGCCAGGGTGATGGGGCCAGGACGGAGCGCTGGCGGCTCTGGCAGGTCGCGCAGGGCCGAGGCGACGGTCATCCTGCTGATATTCCAGGCAGCCAACAATATCGTCGCGAGGGTGAAGAGCGAGCCCAGGCAGAACGCGGTCACCATCCCTCCAGGCTGTATGTCGAACTGAAGTGGAAAGCCCAGTCGCGCGATAATGGGGCTTACCAGTCCGACGATCAGGACGCCTAAGCCAAGCCCGGACGCAATGCCCAGCACTGCGGCGGCGACGTCATAGGCCGCTCCCTCAAAGAGAAGCATAATGACCACATGCGAGCGTCGCATCCCAACGGCGCGCGCTATGCCCAGCTCAGCGCGGCGCTCAGCCGCAAGCAGCGAGAAGATGAGAAAGATGAGCAGCAGGCCAATGGCGAAGGCGAAGAGTGTAAACAAGGTCAAGATGCGTCCAAAGATATTCTGAGCGCGCAGCGAGAGCGCGACGCCGTCGGCCTTTACGGCATGCGCCGCCAGAAAGCCAGGGAGCGCGTCACGGAGCGTATCGGTGATGCCATCGCTGAAACCTACGCCACTCAGCCCATTGCCGGTGTTGGCGATATAGACGACATTCACCGCATTGCTCACCTGCATCACACGTGAGAGCGCGGGCATCGTCAGCAGGATGGTTGGCGCGTCGCCGAGCAGACCGCCTGTCACCGCGCCAGCCACAGTGAAGGTATAGCGGCTACCGGGCCAGCGATCCGAGTAGAGATAGATGGTGTCGCCGGTATGCGCGTTGAGGAGTTGCGCGGTGTTGCGGTTGAGCAAAATCTGATTGTCGCGCAGGGTTGAGAGGGAAATCGCCGCGCCGGAGCTGGAATCGCTGAACGCCGTGAGCGGGCCAGCGCCGACGTCATCGATAGCCAGCGCTGTGACCCCACCGCGCACCTGACGCGCCGTCTCATCAGCGACCAGCACATTCGACAGCGTCAGCGCGGGCGCAATCCCTGCCACATGACCATTGCTGGCAAGCGCATCGCGCACCTCGTCGCCAAATGCGGCTGAAAATGGGGCCGTCGAGCCGCCGCGGCGGACAACCTGCTCGTCGATGCGACCGAGGTTGTAGACAGCGACGCTCTTGACGGCGAGCACAATCGTGTCGTCAATGGCAATGGCTGAAGCGACGAAGGTGGTCGCCAGCATCAGCCCGAAGACGACAAGCGCCGTGCGCAACTTGCGGCGTGGCACATTGCGTAGCCCGATGCGGAGCAGGTGCGGCGTGCGCGTCGCCTGCCAGATGAGCAACAGCGCGACGAGCGCCGTCGCGATGGCAAGGGGCTTGGCTACGGAGTCTGGTGAGAACTCGAAGACACTGTTCATGGCGCCCCCGTTGCTGCCCGGAGCGTTGGAAGGAGCGGCTTGATTTGCGAGAAGAAGACCTCGGCTAACCGCTTTGCGCCTTCGGTGGAGGGATGGAGTCCGTCGCCAGCGATGTACTCTGGATGGGCGGCCAACTCATTCCAGCCCGCGTAGAGGTCCACCAGCGATGCGCCCGTGGCGGCCACTGCCTGCGCGATGGCTGCATTCCAGTGGGAGATCGTCACCTGGAGCGCTGTCTGGTCGTAGCCCGCGAAGAAGGAGAGCAGCGTAAGATCGGGGATATTACCCACGAAGACACGGGCGTGGGTTCGCTGTTGAAGCGCACGCAGGAGCGCCTCGAGCTGCGTTTCGTACTCCTTGACGGAGACAGACTGCACGATATCGTTGACGCCGAGCCAGACAGTCACGAGCGACGGTTTGGCGTCAAGGGCGACGGGGAGTTCCGTCCTTCGCGCCTCCGCCACCGTCTCGCCCGGTATGCCAAGGTTGACCAGGTGCGCATCCGATCCGAGCAGGTGCGACAGCGCTGTCGGCCAGTTGTCGTCGGCTGGGTCGTCGGCGCCGACGCCAAAGGCATCGGATGCGCCTATGGCCACGTAGGTGAAATCGCGCGGGCTGGTGGCAAGTTGGCGGACCGTTGCCGCGGGGCGCGGAGATGGTCCGCACGCGACGAGCATGGCGGCAAGTGTGAATATCGACATGGCAATGACTCTGAGGCGCATGCGCCGACGGGCTTTGTGCGCACAGGGGCGCTGATCTGGCTGAAGTGGCATGGGATCTGCTCTCCATCGCGGGATAGCCGAGACCTGTGGCTGGTCTTCCTTCCGACGATTGAGCATACGACAAACTTACGCGCCCTTGTCACGGACAATTGCGACTACTGCGCCTGCCAGCCGTTCGCGGAGAAGGTTGCCAGCGTCTGCTGGTCGCCGGGAACATAGGTGACAATCGAGTAGTCCGATGTGCCACTGAAGACGGTGACGGATGTCCGCAGCGTCAGTGGCCCAAGCCGCGAGTGGCGCATTTGAAAGACAAAGCTGGCCGTTCCCCACCCAGGATCCGATGAGTCGGCGATGCGGCGAAAGTCAGGCAGCATTCGTAGCGAGCGCCAGAGGGAGCGGTATTCCGGCAGATAGGTCAGCGAGCGCGTGTTATGCTTGAACTCCGCCAGCAATCGCCGCGCCAACTCCTCCCAGGGGCGAAAGCGGGCGCGGTACTTTGGATCGAAGACGATGGTGAGCAGCTGTGTGCTTTCGGACGGCGAGGGCGAGAGATTCAACTCGAATAGTTCATGCGCGGGGGTATTCCAGGCGCTGATATGCCAGAGGCGGTCGAGACTGTGCGCCGGGAACGCACTGTTCCGCACCAGCAGCGCCGCCAACTCACGCTGGTCGAGCAGATCGAGCGCGTCGTTCTCCTCATCCAGGAAGCTCCCGGTGAGATGCGCAAACGCCTGAGCCAGCATCAGGCGCTCCGCGCCATGCAGATCGAGCGCGCGCATAATCGCCCGGACGGAGCGCACCGATGGCGCGAGACGCTTGCCAGTCTCCAGGTGGTAGATATATGTGCGTGAGAGCCGCGCCGCGCGTGCGAGTTGCCCCTGAGACAGCCCATGTTTGCGCCGCAGGAAGCTGACGACATCGCCAAACGCGGCGTCCGCTGGAAGTTGGAGCTGGTCGGGCTGTGGAACACGCAAAAGTTACACCTCCTTCCTGAATGCGATCCGTGAATGTGTTAGCTAGGGTCTAGTATACCGTATTTGAAGCGTTAGCTGGCTACACGCCATTCGTCCGTCGCAGATTCTATAATTAAGGCTATATTGCCGCCACAATCCGATCCACAAAGAGGTGTTTTGGCGATGGACGATGAGCGTCAGCCCCATGCGGGCAGCGGGAGTAGTGAAGACGCCCTCGCAGCGTATATGAAGCGCCCCTGGCAGGGCCACTATTCAGCGAGCGTACCCACGACGGTCAACATTCCTGAACAGCCGCTAACGTGGCTAATCGACGAGGCGACGCGGAAATATGGGGCAAACATCGCCGTCGAGTACTACGGCACGCGGCTGACCTATCTCCAGCTTGCCTCGCTCGTCGAACGCTTTGCCCGCGCGCTGGTGCGGCTGGGCATCAGGCGGGGCGACCGCATCTCGATCTGTCTGCCGAATACGCCGCAGTTCCCCATTGCATTCTATGGCGCGCTCAAGGCGGGAGCGGTCGTCGTGCCGACCAATCCACTCTATACTCCGCCTGAACTGGAGCATCAGCTCAAGGATTCAGGCGCGCGGGCGATTGTCATGCTCGACCAGTTCTACCCCGCGTTTGCCCCCATCCGCGAACGGACTCCGGTCGAGCATGTCATCCTGACGAATGTCGCCGACTACTTCCCACCACTGCTGGCGCTTGGCTACAAGGTTGTGCAGGCCCGCGAGCAGCGTGGGAAACCGAAGGTTGATATGAAATCCTTCCGTACCCAGCCCGGTAACCACACGTTCAAAGAGATTATCGGTCCTTCGCATGGCCGTCAGGGGTTTGAGGTATTTCCCCTTCCAGAGCCAGCGTCGCCGGACGATACCGCGGTGCTGCAATATACCGGCGGCACTACAGGCGTTCCCAAGGGCGCGATGCTTTCCCATCGGAATTTGACAGCAAATGCGGCTCAGTCCTGGGCATGGAATGACTTGCCGCCGGGACACCACATGAACCTCTGTGTGGTGCCATTCTTCCATGTATATGGATTGACCGTCGCGATGAACCTGACGATTTACAGCGGTTCGACGATGGCGCTGCTGCCGCGGTTCACTGTCAAAGATACGCTGAAAGCGATTAAGAAGCACCGGCCCGATCTCTTCCCTGGCGTGCCAACTATCTATCTGGCGCTCGCGCGGGAGGTGGAGAAGACGAAACAAGATCTCAGCTCGATTCTCGTGTGCATCAGTGGGTCCGCGCCGTTGCCGAAAGAGGTGCAGACGCGCTTTGAGGCGGTTTCGGGCGCGCGCGTCGTGGAGGGCTATGGCCTGACTGAGGCCTCGCCAGTGACGCACTGTAATCCCGTCTTTGGCGACCGGCGCATTGGAACGATTGGCGTGCCTCTCCCCAATACCGACGCCGCGATCATTGACCCTGACACAGGTGTCTTTCTCCCGGTAGGGCAGCAAGGCGAGCTTGTGGTACGCGGGCCACAGGTCATGCAGGGCTACTGGAATCGCCCGGACGAGACGGCGAAGGTCATGAAAGAAGAGTGGCTGCGCACCGGTGACATCGGCATGATGAGCCAGGATGGATACTTTACCATCGTTGATCGCATCAAGGATGTCATTATCGCCGGAGGGTACAAAATCTTCCCGCATGACGTGGAAGAGGTGCTGTTTCAACACCCCGCGGTCTTGGAGGCTTCGGTGATTGGCGTGCCTGACCCTTATCGAGGTGAGACGGTGCGGGCGTATCTGGTCCTCAAACCGGGACAGCATGCTACGGCCGAGGAAATAAGCGCATTCTGCAAGGAGCGACTGGCGATTTACAAGGTTCCCAAGCAGTTCGTCTTTCGCGACGAGCTGCCCAAGAGCCTTATCGGCAAGGTGATACGGCGCGTGCTGCGCGACGAGGCAATTGCCGAGATGAAGCCCTCCACGGCGGAGCAACCGACAACATAGAACCTTTTGCGTAGCGTGTATTGAGGCAGTGAGCGGACCCATTGAGTGGGCGGGAACGGGACAAAGGAGAGAGGAACCATGGCAACAGAGTCGAAGGCCGAGACGGGCGCCGGATACCTCATGACGCCGGTGACGGAGGCGCATTTCCTCACCGCGGAGAAGCTGAACGACGAGCAGCGCGACATTCAGCAGTCGGCGGCGACCTTTGTCGCGCGCGAGGTGACGCCGAAGTCGGACGAGATCGACGCGCAGGAGCCGGGGCTGATGCCGTCACTGGTCAAGCTGGCGGGCGAGCAGGGCTTGCTGATGATCGACGTGCCGGAAGAATACGGCGGCGCTGACCTTGGCCTGGTCGTCAGCAGCCTGGTGGCGAGCGAGATGCGCCAGGCGTCATTTGCCGTGGCCCATGGCGCCCACACCACCATCGGCACGCTGCCTATCGTCTTCTACGGCACGGATGCGCAGAAGCGCCAGTACCTGCCCAAACTCGCGACGGGCGAGCTGATCGGCGCCTATGCGCTCACCGAGCCGGGTGTCGGGTCGGACGCCATGTCGATTCGCACGCGGGCAACGCTCTCTGAGGATGGCAAGCACTATATCCTCAACGGCGCGAAACAGTGGATCTCCAACGCAGGCTTTGCCGATGTGATGGTCGTCTTCGCCAAGGTGGACGACACCAAACACACCGGCTTTATCGTCGAGACGGCCTGGCCGGGTGTCTCGACCGGCGCGGAAGAGAAGAAGGTTGGCATCAAAGGCTCGTCCACGAGAACCGTCTACTTCGACAACGTGCAAGTCCCGGTCGAGAACGTGGTGGGTGAGATTGGCAAGGGCTATAAGATCGCCTTCAATATCCTGAACATTGGACGATTGAAGCTGGGGCTGGGCAGCGCTGGCGGCGCGCGCACCTGTCTCGACCTGGCCGCCGCCTATGCTAATGAGCGCAAGGCGTTCGGGCGTCCGCTCGCGGGCTTCGGCATGATTAAGAAGAAGCTGGCCAACATGGCCACCGATACCTACGCTGCCGAGACGCTGGCGCTGCGCACGGTCGGCATGGTGGAGGATGCGCGTGTGGCGGCAGGTGAGGACCGCCAGGCGCAGCTGGCAGCCATCGAGGAGTACGCCATCGAGTGCTCTATCGCCAAGGTATTTGGGACTGAGGCGCTGGCGCGCTGCGCGGACGAGGGAGTCCAGGTCTTCGGCGGCTACGGCTTCATGGATGAGTATCCGATCTCGCATGTTTACCGCGACAACCGCATCAACCGCATCTTCGAGGGGACGAACGAGGTCAACCGGTTGGTGACGGCGGGGACGCTCTTCCGCCGGGCAATGGCGAACAAGATCGACATTTTCTTGGTCTTCCCGGAGGTCGAGGCGCAGGTTTCGAG
This sequence comes from Ktedonobacterales bacterium, assembly GCA_036273675.1. Taxonomy (GTDB): domain Bacteria; phylum Chloroflexota; class Ktedonobacteria; order Ktedonobacterales; family JADMIN01; genus DAHUXT01. The sequence continues at coordinate 49,521 of DASUHD010000182.1, forward strand.
CGGCGAGGCTTCCGACTTTGCTGGCGCGCAGACGCCCGAGGCGCTACGTGAGAGCGTCAACCTGGTGGAGCGGGCCAAGCGCGCCGCGATCTACTCGGTGATGAAGGGTGCGATGAAGTTCATGTCGACGATGGAGGAGGAGCAGGAGTTCCTCGAATTCGCCGCGAACCAGATGATCGCGCTCTACGCGATGGATAGCGCCGTTGGCCGCGCGCTCGAAGCGGTGCAGGCGGGCGGCGTGGACGCGCACACGCATGCGCTGCTTGCGCAGATGGTGGTGTTGCGGCAACTGCCAGAGGCGCGGGCGGCGATGGAGGGCGCGCTGACGATGACGTTCGAGGGCGACGAGCGCCGCGAAGAGCTGGCGAAGGTTCGCCGCTATCTGGGCGATCCCTCGGTGGATATCGTGCCGCTACAGCGCGAGCTGGCGGGCATCGTCACCGAGAAGGGCGCGTATCCACTGTAGTGGAGGCGGCCCCCACCCCCTAACCCCCTCCCCTGCGAGGATAGGGGGAACCAGATCCAGAGTGCGCCTGGCCTTCTGGCTCCCCTCCCTTTTAGGGGGAGAGGGCAGGCGAAATGGAAGGAGCGTCCTTGATGGATGCGGCGGCGATTGACTGGACACTGTTCGAGCAGGTGCCATTTGCCGTGCATGTTGGCGCACATGTCTCCGCCGTAGATGCCGAGTCGGCGGAGGCTGTTCTGCCTGCCGCGCAGGAGCGGCTGAACCATGTTGGCACGGTCCACGCGGTGGCGCAGTTTGGGCTGGGCGAGGTAGCGTCGGGTGGGCTGGTGCTTGCGGCATTCAGCGATCTGATGGCCGAAGGCTACGCGCCGATAGCGGCCGCTGCCTCGATCAGCTACGTCCGGCCGGGGCGGGGCGATCTGCGCGCCGTCTCACAGTTCTCGCGAGCCGATCAGAACGCCGTCCGCGCGCAGGTGATAGAAGCGGGCAAGGCGCGCTTTACGATTCCGGTAGAACTGTTCGATAGCTCCGGCCAGACGGTTTCCGAGATGACCGTCGAGTGGGTACTGCTGAAGCCGCGCTAGCATACGTGTTCACACGATAGATAGAGAGGTACATTATGCCAGAGGCAGTCATAGTGAGCGCCGTGCGGACCCCAATTGGGCGCGCGGGCAAGGGCGCGCTGCGCACTGTGCGCGCCGACGATCTCGCCGCCGTCGCGCTACGGGCCGCGGCGGAGCGGGTTCCCAATCTGGACACCTCGCTGCTGGAGGATGTGATCCTCGGCTGCGCCTTCCCCGAGGGCGAGCAGGGGATGAATCTGGCGCGTATCGCCACCGCGCTGGCGGGCCTGCCCATCGATGCGGGCGGCACGACCGTCAACCGCTTCTGCGCGAGCAGCTTGCAGGCGGTCAACATGGCGGCGCAGAGCATCATGCTCGGCCAGGGCGACCTCATCATCGCGGGCGGCGTCGAGAGCATGTCGCGCGTGCCGATGGGCGGCTTCAATCCCAGTTTCAACCCGAAGCTCATCAACAACGAGCAGGGTATCGAGCTATGTGGCATGCCGGGCAAGCTGAGCAACGAGTTCAACCAGTCGTATATCCCGATGGGCATGACTGCCGAGAACCTGGCGAAGCAGTATAACATCAGCCGCGAGGACCAGGATAAATTCGCGCTGCGCAGCCATCAGCGCGCGCTGGCGGCGATTGATAGCGGCATCTTTGCCCGCGAGATCGTCCCGGTGCAGCTGCCGGATGGCACGATGTTTACGACGGATGAGGGGCCGCGCCGCGAGACCTCGATGGAGGCGCTGGCGGCATTGCAGCCCGCATTCATCGCTGGCGGGAGTGTCACGGCGGGCAACAGCAGCCCGCTCAATGATGGCGCATCGGGCGTCGTGCTGATGTCGGCGGAGAAAGCGCGCGAGTTGGGCATCCCGGCGAAGGCCCGCGTGATCTCGATGGCGGTGGCGGGAGTCGCGCCGGAAATCATGGGGATCGGGCCGGTCAAAGCGGTGGCAAAGGCGTTGCGGCGCGCGAACCTTCAACTTGGCGATATCGACGTGATCGAGCTGAACGAGGCATTCGCGGCGCAGTCGCTGGCAGTCATCCGCGAGCTGGGCATCGACGAGGAGAAGCTGAATCCGCATGGCGGCGCGATCGCGCTGGGGCATCCGCTGGGCTGCACAGGCGCGCGGTTGATCGCGACGCTGCTGAACGACCTGGAGACGCTGGACAAGCGGCTGGGGATGGCGACGCTGTGCGTCGGCGGCGGCCAGGGTGTCGCCACGATTATCGAGCGGCTGTAGGGGACGACCATGAGCTATAACATTCAACGCGCGGCGGTGGTTGGCGCGGGCATCATGGGGGCGGGCATCGCCGCGCACCTGGCGAACGCTGGCATCCCCGTACTGCTGCTCGATATCGTTGCGCCCGACACGCAGAACAGCACCGACCGCGCGGCCCGCAACCGCGTGGCGCAGACGGGACTGGAGCGGGCCATCAAGGCGAGACCTGCATCCGCATTCTACACGCAGAAGAGCGTCAAATTGGTGACGGTGGGCAACACCGAAGACGACCTGGCGAAGCTGGGCGAGGTGGACTGGATCGTCGAGGCGGTCTTCGAGCAACTGGATATCAAACGTGACCTCTATGCGCGTGTCGAGGCCGTCAGACGCCCTGGGACGATCATCTCGTCAAACACCTCGGGTCTGCCCGCGACGATGCTGCTGGAAGGCCGTAGCGAGGACTTCCGCCGCCACTTCCTGATTACCCACTTCTTCAACCCGGTGCGCTTCATGAAGTTGCTGGAGCTCGTGCCGGGGCCAGATACCGACCCCGAGCTGATGTCCTTCATGGGCGCGTTCTGCACCGACCGGCTCGGCAAGGGCGTCGTCTACTGCAAGGACCGGCCGAACTTCATCGGCAACCGCATCGGTACGTTCGGCTTCATGGCGACGATCCGCCGCATGCTCGATGAGGGCTATCGCATCGAGGAGGTGGACGCGATTCTTGGCCAGCCGATGGGGCGGCCCAAGTCGGCGGCGTTCCGTACCGCCGATCTGGCGGGCATCGATACGCTGGTGCATGTCGCCGACAATCTCTACGAGAACCTGCCCGACGACCCGCAGCGCGAGCTATTTAAGGTACCGGAGTTCGTGCGCGAGATGGTGGCCCGCAAATGGCTCGGCGACAAGACCGGCCAGGGCTTCTACAAGCGCGTCAAGGGCGAGGGCGGCAAATCGGAAATCTTGGCGATTGACCCGGCGACGCTGGAATATCGCCCGCAGGAGTCGGCGCACTTCTCCTCGCTCGATAACGTCAAGGCGAATCCCGACCCGCTGGACCGCATCCGCTCGGTGGTGAATGCGAGCGACCGCGCGGGCAAACTGGCCTGGGAGTTGACCGCCGACACGCTGCTCTATACCGCCACGGTCGCGCCGGAGATCGCCGACGATATCGTCAACATCGACAACGCGATGCGCTGGGGCTTCAACTGGGACGTTGGCCCGTTCCAGACGTGGGATGCGCTGGGCGTGGCGGCGCTGGCCGAGCGGATGACCGCCGAAGGGCGAACAATGCCACCGCTGGTCGAAGATGTGCTGGGCAACGGCACGGGCAGCTTCTACACCCAGTCGCCGACGCGCTCCTACTACGACTTCACGGCGCGGGCGTATCAGCCGCTGCCCGCCACGGCGACCCCGCTGACGATGGCCGCGCTGAAGAAGAGCAATGGTGTGGTGAAGGAGAACCGTGGCGCGTCGCTGGTGGATCTGGGGGACGGGGTGCTGGGCGTCGAGTTCCATACGAAGATGAACTCGGTGGACGACGATGTGGCTGGTATGATGCGCGCGGCGGTCGAGGAGGCGCAGCGGAACTGGCGCGCCATCGTGATCGCCAACGATGCGCCCAATTTCAGCGTCGGCGCGAATGTGGCGCAGGTCATCATGGGGGCGAAGATGCGCCAGTGGGCGCTGATGGAGAAGGCGGTCGCGACATTCCAGCAGGCGAACATGACGATCAAGTATAGCCCCGTACCAGTGGTCGTCGCGCCGGTGGGGCAGGTGCTGGGCGGCGGCTGCGAGATTGTGATGCACGGACAGAACGTGCGGGCCGCGGCGGAGACCTATCTGGGGCTGGTCGAGGTTGGCCTGGGGCTGCTGCCCGCTGGCGGGGGTTGCAAGGAGTTGCTGGCGCGCTGGCAGACGCTGACGCCGGAGCGCGGGCCGTTCGCGGCGTCGCGCCATGTCTTCGAGATCGTGGCGGTGGCGACGGTGGCAACGAGCGCCGCCGATGCGATGACCTACGGCTTCCTGCGCAAGTCCGACGCGATCACGCTGGACCGCGAGCGGCTGCTGGCCGACGCGAAGGCCGACGCGCTGGCGCTGGCGGAGGCGAAGGACCGGGGCGAGTGGAAACCGCCGGAGCCGCCGACGTTCCGGCTGCCCGGTGAGGGCGGACGGCTGGTGCTGGAGCAGCAGGTGGAGAACCTCCGGCTGACAGGCAAGGTCTCGGAGCATGACGCGGTAGTGGCGGGCAAGCTGGCCTATGTGCTGACGGGCGGCGGCGCCTCGGCGAACGATACGCTCACCGAGCAGGATATCCTCGACCTGGAGCGTGAGGCGTTCGTTAGCCTGGCGGGAATGCCGAAGACGCAGGAGCGCATCGAGACGTTCCTGCGCACGGGGCGGCCAGTGCGGAATTAGAGGGCGGGCCCTCTCCCCCTAACCCCCTCCCTTTAGGGGAGGGGGAACCAGAGACCAACGCGTCCGTCGTCATCCGCCGCTTTGGCCCCCCTGGCGCTCTCCCGTCAGGGGGAGGGGCCGACGCGCGAGCCGTCAGGCTCGGAGCACGCGATAAGCGTGCGTAGCGGCGGCGACCCGTAGGGTGGCCGAAGGCCGGAGGGGTCCGCCGTCTTCCGGCTCACCGGCTTGAGATGTTCAATGATCTAGCTTTGGCGATGACCATAAAACATTGGTTCTCTTGGAATAAGGCTGCCAAATTCGGACGTGTCTGACCACAGTGGCCACATACCCGTCACACAAGCGGCTGTTTAGCGAATGTGCGGGATGATCTCCTCGGCGTAGAGACGCAGGCGGTCGTGGTCGTAGGCGACATCGGGAATGTAGGCGATCAGATAGTTAACGCCCGCGTCCACCACCGGCTGTAGCCGCTCGGCGAGCTGCTCTGGCGTGCCAACCTCGACGGTGTTCAGATACTCCTCATACGTCGCGCCAACCGCCGCGCGCGCCTTCTCGGTCGCCTGTCGCGGGTCCTCACCGGGTTTGAGCGGGAAGAGCATCCGGTTGGACGACCGGGTGATGCTCTCGAAGTCCCGGCCCACTGTCTCGCAGTGGCCGCGCAGAATGTCGTACTTGCGGCGCAACGTCTCGGGATCGCCCGCGAAGTTGCAGGCGTCGGCGAAGCGGGCCACCAGCTTGAGGGTCACCTGCTCGCCACTCCCCCCGATCCAGAAGGAGGGATGTGGCTTGCGTGCGCCTTTGGGCTCGTTGATCGGCTGGTCAATCGAATAGTATTCGCCACTGAATTCAGGATCGTCCTCGGTCCACATCTTGGTGATGATCTCACAGGCTTCGCGGAACATCCGCATCCGTTCGCGGGTCTCGGGGAAGCCGTAGCCGTACGCCCGCCACTCGTGCTCGTACCAGCCAGCCCCCAGCCCGCAATAGAGCCGTCCGTGGCTCAGCACGTCCACTGTGGAAGCCATCTTCGCCAGCAGCGCCGGATTGCGGTAGCCGTTGCAGGTCACCATCTGGCCGATATTCACCCGGCTCGTATCACGAGCTAGCGCCGCGGTGATCGTCCACGCTTCGAAGGTCGTCTCCAGTGTCGGCCTGGGCACGGTATGGAAATGATCGTAGACCCAGATCGAGTCGATGGCGGGAATCGCATCAGCGGCCTTCGCCACACGCGTCATTGCCTCATATTTCTCGATGGGGTCGCCAATCCCAATCAGATCCATCCGCCAGCCCTGTGGCACGAAGACACCAAACTGTATTGCCATGCGCGCATCTCCTCCTGATTACGCCTGAATGCCAAATACTCCGAAGCACCATGCGACCTGAGAAGCCGCCGCTCTCAGGATACCACTTCCCAAAAGATAGTAGCAGGCATCGTGCAGGGTGGCCAGATGTACAGGGTCGTCCCCGCCCCTTTGCCCGTTGGCAGGCGTCGCAATCTGCCGCATACTCTGCACAGTGTTTATTTGCGTCTAATAAGTGATGAGGCAGAATCGATGAATGCGACGAAGACCGATAATGCGGATATAGAGCGTCTCGTCCGGCTGATGGACCTGACTAGCGGCGACGAGAAGCACGACGGCAGCGCCGCCTCCACCCTGAACGTCATCTGGACTCTCTACGACCGCATCCTGCGCTACGACCCACGGCAGCCGCGCAGTCCCGACCGTGACCGCTTCGTGCTGAGCAAGGGGCATGGCCCGGTCGCCTACTATGCGGTGCTGGCCGATAAGGGCTTCTTCCCGGCGAACGAGCTGCGGCGTTTCATGCACTGGGACGGCATCCTCGGCGCGCACCCCGACCGCAACCAGGTACCGGGCGTCGAGGTCTCCACCGGCTCGCTTGGCCACGGACTGCCGATGGCCCTCGGCATGGCGCTGGCGCTGCGCATCGAGGGGAGCGACCGCCGCGTCTTCGCGCTGGTGGGCGACGGCGAGTGCAACGAGGGGTCTATCTGGGAGTCAGCGCTGCTGGCTGGCCACCTGGGGCTGGGCAACCTGACCTGCGTCGTCATCAATAACCACAGCAGCACGCCTGACCTCGGCGACATCGCCGCCAAGTTCGCCCAGTTCGGCTGGGCGACGACGACCGTCAACGGGCGCGACCTGGACCAGATCGAGGCGGCTCTCCGACCACAACAGGCCGACCGGCCAACAGCCGTCGTCGCGAACATAGAATAAACAGCTGGGGGATAAGATCCCGGAGGAGTAATAGAACGATGCAAACCGCGCAATTGACCATGCGTCAGCAGATGGTGCGCACGCTCACCGACATGCTCGATGCGGATAGGCGGCTGGTCGTGCTGCTGGGTAATATCAGCGCCTCGCTCTTCAACAAGCGGCTCTTCAGCATGCGCCCGCAACGTATCTACGACGTCGGCATCTCGGAGCAGGCGATGGTGAGCATGGCCGCCGGGTTGGCCCTCGAAGGGATGATCCCGGTCGTCCACACCATCGCGCCGTTTCTGGCCGAACGCGCCTTCGAGCAGATCAAGGACGACTTCAGCTACCAGCAGATCGGCGGCAACTTCATCAGCATCGGCGCATCCTACGACTACAGCGCCGAGGGCATGACACACCAGGGGTCAGGCGACGTACAGGTGCTGCGGAGCCTGCCTGGCATGCAGATCGTCGTTCCGGGAACCGCCGAAGAGTTCGACACAATCTTCCGCGCCAGCTACGCCGATGGCAGGCCGACCTATTACCGGCTGAGCGAGCGCCAGAACGCCACCCCGCAGCCGGTCCGCTTCGGCCAGGTAGAGGTCATCCAGATGGGATCGCTGGCGACGGTGGCCGCGGTCGGCCCGATGCTCACGCCGACACTGGCAGCAACCGAGGGGCTGGACGTGACGGTGCTCTACTACACCACGGTCGCCCCCTTCGACGGCGCGACGCTGCGGGAGCACAGTCCGCATGGGCGCGTCGTGCTGGTCGAGCCGTTCTACGCCGACACGCTCATCCCTGAGGTGGCGGCGGCAATGGGCAGCATACCCGTTCGTATCGAGGCAATCGGCGTACCGCACGAGCTACTGACCCGCTACGGCACGCCGGAGCAGCACGACGAGGCGCTCGGCCTGACGCCAACAGGCATCCGCGCTCGGCTGGAACACTTCCTGGCGAAGTAGATATTAGCCCGGCGGACCTCACCCCCAGCCCCTCTCCTCGTAGAGGAGGGGAACAGAAGCAGATGCGCGCCTGTCGCCGCACGTGCTCGCATACGGCCCCTCCCCTGCGAGGGGAGGGGGGAGGGGGAGAGGTCCGCCCCCTACGGCATATTGGTCACGTTCAGGTCGGCGGGCGCCTCGATGGTGAAGCGCCACTCGATCTTGCGCTCCTCGCCAGGCGCAAGCTGCATCTCCCAGGTCAGTTGCTCCAGCTTCGTCTTTGAGGTCGGCTGGGGACGGAAGTCCAGCGGCTTGATCTTGATGCGCTCGTGACGCGGCACCGGCATGCGATCCTTGAGTATCAGGGTCTGCGGTGCGGCGGTGCGATTCGCCAGCGTCACCCGGTAGCCCAGTGTCACGCGGCGAATCCCCCCTTGCAGAATGTTGCCCTTGTCGGTGTCGCGCTCGATCATCTCACGCTTGACCGTGATGTTGTCGTCGATGCCCAGATAGAGCGTCAGCTCGGCATCCTGCGCGGTCAGCTCCAGCTGCGTTGCGCCGACATACTCGTCGCCCGCCGCGCCCGCGTGGAAAACATACATCTCCCCCGGCAACAGCACCGTCCCGGTCGTATTTTTCGGCAGCGCCCGCAGATGCGCCCCCTCGGAGACTACTGGTTCGGCGATGTACTCCAGGCGGCACGGCAGAGCGTACGCGCCGATGCCCAGCGTATGCGGCGACCCATCCGATGGGACATCCGAGCGGCCGCCAATATGGAAGACCTGGGCAGCGCCCGACTGCTCGACATCTGCCGTCGCCAGTTCCATGTCGCGCGCCTGATAGGCATCGGCCATCACCGCCATTGACTGCGCCATCGGCACCACACCATCCGCCGCGCCTCCGAACGCCATCGGCGCCCTCGCCAGCGCTTGTCGCATTTTCGGCTGCGGTTGCGACGGCGGCTGGTAGACATCGAGATACCATGGGTCAGGCTCATCGGGCAACCGCACCGTGGCCGACGGGCGCGCCGTCGAGAGCGAGAGCGCCACCTGCCGCCAGTCCTCGCCGGTGTTCTGCGTCACCAGCCCCTGCTGCGTCAATTGCACCCGCGCCGCCTCAGCGTCCACCCGTGCGTCGTAGCGCGGCCGCCATGCGGCTCCATATACGAGATAGGAGAGATTCACCGTCACCTCGCCCGCCCCGGCCGTTTCGATGCGCACAATCGCCGTCAGCCGGTCGGGCTGGTACGCGCCAGTCAGCCGGGCAAGCTCCCGCCGCCGTGCATCCAATGTGCGTTGCGATTCTGTGCGCTGGCGTTGAATTTCCTGCCGGGCCGCCGCCAGCCGCTGCGCCTCCTCATCCGTGAAGGCCAGCAGCCCACTGGCATCGCTCGGCTTGGCCGTCCCGCGCGCCAGCCCCCACGCCAGACTGCGCGCCGATTGCTCGCCCAGGCTCGTCAGCCACTGCTCCTGCTGCGCCATCAGCTTGTCGCGCTCGTCCAGCAGGTGAATCGCCCGTTCCAACTGCTCGATCTCGTCGCGCAGGCGCGTCAGCGATTCTTCAGGCGCAGTCTCGTGGTACTCCTGCGTACTCTCGACACTCAGAATCCGCGTGCCAGCAGGCCCAGTTCCGGTCGCGCGAAACGAGCCGGTATCGAGTGCCATCGGCAACCCGACGAAGCTGAGCGCGTGCTCACCCGCAGCGTCCACTGTCGCCGTGGCCTGGCGTGTCACCTGCCCGCCCTGTGGATAGACCGTGACCTCGGTAATTGCGCTCTCCAGATCAACGTTCATTGAATGTCCCTCCCTGGGCTGTCTCGGCCAGCACTGCGCGACCGAGTGGGGATCTCTGCGGCTCAATGTGGAATGCGGAATCATGTGGAAGTGAGGGGACGCTCGTAGCCCCGCCACTGCTCTATACGCCGCAGCCCAGTTGGGAGTTCCAGCCCAGCCTAGCCAGCGGAATCGTTCGATACTTCGAGGCTACGCAGAACCTCGGCGGTATGCTGACCCAGTAGCGGCGGCGGCAGGCGTACTTCGGCGGGTGTCTGGCTGAAGATGGCGGCTGGCCCAACCAGCGGCAGACGCTCCATTACCGGGTGCGCCACGGTTACCACCTGGCCCGACGCCACCACCTGCGGATCGGCGAATGCCTGGGCGATATCGTTGACCGGGGCCACCGCGACGCCCGCCCGCTGGAGCCGCTCGACCCAGTTGGCAACCGTATCATTGCCTACCAATTCGTCGATGAGAGGCACGAGGATATCACGGTTCTGCACGCGGTCAACGTTCGTCCTGAAGCGCGGATCGCCGGCCCACTCAGGCCGAGCAGCCTCTGCGCAGAACGCCGCGAAGAGCTTATCGTTGGCCGCGCCGATCATCACATACCCGTCGCTCGCGCCAAATACCTGATAGGGTACGATCGAGGGGTGGGCGTTGCCGCGCCGGACCGGCATCTCGCCCGACACCAGATATGCGCTTGCCAGGTTGATGAGCGCCGCCAGTTCCGCGCTGAGCAGCGAGACATCGATACACTGCCCCTCGCCGGTCCGCTCGCGATGATAGAGCGCCGCCAGAACGCCGGAGAAGGCATACTGCGCCGCGATCACATCCACCAGCGCGACGCCCGTCTTCACTGGTGGCCGGTCCGGCTCGCCCGTGATGCTCATCAGCCCACCCATCGCCTGAATTGGCACGTCATAGCCCGCCCGGTCGCGGTACGGACCCGTCTGCCCAAAGCCAGAGATGCCGCAATAGATAATATCCGGCCGCTCGGCACGCAGAGCCTCGTACCCTAGCCCGATGCGGTCCATAAAGCCGACGCGAAAGTTTTCGACCACGACATCGCAGCTCAGGCAGAGCCTACGCGCCAGCTCGCGGCCCTCGGATGACTGCAAATCGATGACGACGCTCTTCTTATTGCGATTGACCGAGAAAAAGTACGTGCTCTCGCCGCCGACGAAGGGTGGCCCCCAGCCACGGGTATCGTCGCCCGTGCCCGGTCGCTCGACCTTGAAGACATCGGCGCCGAGGTCGCCCAGCAACATCGTGGCGAACGGGCCAGAGACGACGCGGGTGAAATCGGCGACGCGAATGCCAGTAAGAATGCCCATTTGATGCTTGCTCCTGCGTTGTTACGAAGAGAGGTAGTAGACTTTGTTCCACTATAGCGCATGGCGATAGGGCAAAATTGGAACGGCAGCGGTGCTATAGGCGTCAGTCTCGCGCTACATTCCCTAGCAGGCTCGACGATAGAAACGTCGCCGCCATGCAATCACCAGGTTTCACGTTACCCATACATGGCAAACAGGAGGCCTTACCATGAATGTGCTCGATGCAATCCGCCTCAAACGTTCCGTGCGCCGCTTCACGTCTGATCCGCTACCGGATGATGCGGTGCGAGCGATTCTCAACGCCGGTCGGCGCGCGCAAAGTTCCAAGAACACCCAGCCATGGAGGTTCGTCGCTGTAACCGACAGGGATACGCTCACGCAGCTCGCGCGGACGGGCGACTTCGCGGGCCATCTGGCTGGCGCGGCGCTGGGTGTGGTAATCGTCACGCCGGACGATCCAGAGCGACGCGAATGGCTCATGTTCGATGTCGGCCAGGCGGCGGCATACATGCAGCTCGCGGCCTGGGAGCTTGGCATTGGCTCCGTCATCGCTACCATCTATCATCCCGAGCAGGCGCGCGCGATTCTCGGCGTTCCCGATGGCTACCGCTGCGACGTGGCGCTCTCGTTCGGCCACCCCGCCGACGCGACCGTGCTCACCGCGCCACCAAAACAGGGCGGACGCTACCCGCTAGATGAGATGGTCCACTACAACCGTTGGTAATCAGCCCCGGGAAACGGCGGAATTCGGAGCTTTGGGAGCTTTGGCGTCATCTGCGGCGAGCGCCGTTATCAGCCGCGCCATCAGCGCCACCGCTTGCTCGTCAGTCAATCCAAGGCGGCGTACCAGCGAGCGCCACGTCTCGAAGTCGAGCGCGTGGCCGATGGCGGCTTTCACCATCTCCAACGTTGCCTCAGAAATGTCCCAGCCCTCCAGAAGCTGCGCGTGCAGCGCGGCGAAATAGGCATCTCGCCCAGTAAGAATAGCGGCCAGCCCAGGCATCAAAGGCGCATCGTGGAGAATGTGCGCTGTCATGGCTTCGGATTCACGATAGTAGGTGTAGAGCGCCGTGAGCGCCATCTTCAACCGTTCCGCCGGGACATCGATGCTAGCCCACACCGAGGAGTCTGGCAGTGGATGTTCCGCCCGGAAATGCTGCTGGCACGCACGCAGCAGGATATTCTCGTCAGGAAAGTGACGATAGACGGTGAGCCGCTCGACCCCAGCGCGCTCGGCGATGGCGCTCACTGTCGTCCGCGCTGGACCAATCTCCTGGTGCAGCGCCATTGTCGCCTCGGTAATGCGCCGCCGCGTCTCTTCCTGCCGTTCGGCGCGCAGTTTTTGTTCGTACTTGCGTTTCTCTATCATTGGATAAACAGTCACGTTTCATGATATTGACAGAAGCTTGATTATTTATTATACTCTAAAAATCAATGAACGTCATTGTTTAGTGAAATGAGGCGTGAGATGCGACTCGAAGATCTGATGGTTCCGCCTGAGGGTGGTGAGTTGGTCTGGCTCAAAGGGTTAGGCGCACGCTACCTGATAAATGGCGAGCAGACGGCTGGACGACTGGCGGTCGTTGAGCATCCGATTAAGCCACGCGCGCTGGCGTCGCCGATGCATACCCATGAGCGCGAAGACGAAATCTCGTTCGTGATTGCGGGCCAGGTGGGCGTGCAGATTGGCGACCAGGTGCTGGTGGCGGAGCCAGGGACAATTGTCTTCAAGCCGAGAGGCATCCCGCATGCGTTCTGGAACGAGAGCGAGGAAGAGGCGCGCGTGCTGGAGATGATTACCCCGGCAGGCTTCGACAATTACTTCCGCGAGATGGCATCTATCTACGCGGACTCGACCACTGGCATGCCTGATCCGCAGCGAGCGGCGGCGCTCTATGCGAAGTATGGCCTGAAGTTGGATGTCGCCAGCATTCCGCAGCTCATCCAGGCGCATAACCTGCGGAGATAAGGCAGAACAATGCGGGCGGCGTCCCGCCTCTGCTCGCTGGCATCGGCAAAGCGGAGATAGCGCATGGAGTCCTGGTCTTGCAAGCGGTAGATGAAATTGGCGCTTGACCTGAAGAATTGGACCGAGCCGCCGTCGCATGACCAGCGTTCCAGAATCTGCTCGGCAACTGGGCTGCTTCCGTCATCGCCTACCGTGGAGTCGACTTTTAGCATTGTGCTCAATCGCATCATGCGCGATATGTCTCCTGGTAGTCGCAACATCAGTGCGGCTGCCTCGTAGTAGCCGCCGGATTTAGAGCCAATAGGATGCTGGTAGGCGAGTTGAGCTATACCGCTATGACCCATTGGGAGGAGCACGAAGGCGCGGAGACGGAATGAAACCTGGTACCCCTGACGGGATTCGAACCCGTGATCTCCACCTTGAAAGGGTGATGTCCTAGGCCGCTAGACGACAGGGGCTTGTAGCACTTCTCCCGCACAAATCGGAAGTGTTCAGGGATAGATCCCCACGCCCAGATGCCACAGGGCGAGAGCCAAAGCTCACAAGTAGTATATTATCCCCACCCAGGAATGGCAAGACGTGTTCATCCTCGTGAGAACGGGAGGGTTGTTGTGGGGTAGAATGTCGTCAGGCAGACGGCGACGTGCTAGGGGAGGCTACGCCAACCAGCGCGTAGCCTTGCCCATACATACTCATATTGCCCTTCATATATCTAGGTTTGCCAGGCTTTCGTACATAGTCGCGAGCAGAGCGTAGGAGGTCAGGATGAACGAGCGAATCCGATGTCCGAATCCCGTCTGTCCGCAACCTGAAGATGTCCAGAAGGTGAACATCGTCGTCAGTAGTGGAACCATCGAAGGACTCGAACCCGGGCAATACAGCGCTATGAGCTCGCTGAGCAAGCAGCTGGCGGCTCCTCCACAGCCGGAGCATACCGACAAATGGGGATGGAAGCTCATCGCGTGGGTTATTGCGCTCGGATACTTATCGCTGGCCAGTCTCACGGAGTTTGGTCTCCTCACCGCTGGCATCGCGGTCCTTCCCCCTGGCGACACGCCGACTCCCCCCGCATTTCTTGTCTTTGGTATCGGGAGCGGCGCTATTTTCGTGTGGATTCTCATCTGGCATCGCGTCACCGCGAACCAGTTTCGCCGCTGGCAGAAGGCAAAGGACAAATGGGACCAGCTCTACTACTGCAAGCACTGCGGCAGCGTCTTCTATCCCAATGCGGGCGAGGGGGCAACGTATGTGCCAGTGTCCCATATGAAAGAGCTACTGACCTAGAAGAGGAGCGAATCAACGCTCACAGCGGCGAGCATACCGGCCAGTGCGCGCCTTCCCTTGCTGGCCGGACTCTATCTGCTACTCACTCAGTTGGCTAGACCTCGACCACGACCGGCAGAATCATCGGGCGGCGCTTGATCTGCTGGAAGACATATTCACTGACCGAGTCGCGGATCTTATTCTTGATGAAGTTCCAGTCCACCACATGCCCGCGCTGCTGCGTGTGCCGCGTGATGGCTCGCTCCACGACCGAGCGCGCGCCATCGAGGATCCCCTCTGACTCGCGCTCGTAGACGAAGCCGCGCGAGATGATATCGGGTCCAGCGGCAAGCTCACCAGTATCGCTATCCACCGTGACGACGACGACGAGGACACCATCACTGGAGAGGAGGCGTCGGTCGCGCAGCACCACCTGGCCGATATCGCCAACTCCCAGGCCATCCACGTAGACATTGCCGCACGGCACGTGATCGACGATCTCGATGCCGGTATCGGGTGAGACCTCGATGACATCGCCATCCTCCGCCACCACAATATTCTCTGGCGCGACCCCCATCTCCACCGCAACCTTGGCATGCTCCGCCAGCATCCGATACTCGCCATGAACCGGAATCACATAGCGTGGCCGCAGCAGCGCCAGCATCAGCTTCACTTCCTCACGGCTGCCATGCCCCGAGACATGCACCTGGCGCTTGCCCTGATAGAGCACATCGGCGCCCAGCTTGATGAGGTTATCGATATTGCGCGAGACGGCGCGCTCATTGCCGACAATAGGCGTGGAACTGAGCACGACGGTATCGCCCGGCTGAATCTGCACCAGCCGATGATCTCCATTGGCGATACGGGTCAGCGCCGAGGTTGGCTCGCCCTGGCTCCCGGTGCAGATAATCGCCAGCTCGCTGGCTGGCACATGGCCAATATCCTCGGCGCGGATGAGCATGCCAGCGGGAACGCGCAGATAGCCAAGTTCTATCGCCATCTGCACGTTGTTGACCATTGAGCGCCCCACCAGCGCGACCTTGCGCCCGTGCTGCTCCGCCGCATTGATGACCTGCTGCACCCGTGAGATTAGCGAGGCGAAGGTGGCGATCAGAATGCGCCCCGGCGCATGGGCGAACACCTCATCGAACGTCGTATTCAGCATGCGCTCGGACGGCGTGAAGCCGGACGACTCGACCCGCGTCGAATCGCCACACAGCGCCAGCACGCCCTCTTCGCCGAGGCGCGCCAAGCCCGCGATATCGGCGGGCGGCTGTTCGACTGGCGTGTAGTCGAACTTATAATCCCCGGTATGCACCAGGATGCCCACAGGAGTGCGCACCACAACCGCGACGGCATCGGGAATGCTGTGATTGATGCGGACGAAGTTCACGGTGAATTGGCCCGCGCGCACCGACGTTGTCGGATCCACGACATTCAGGGTCGCGAGGTCAAGTAGGCGATGTTCGCGCAATTTGACGCCGATCAAGCCGATGGTCAGCTTCAGCGAGTAGACCGGCGGGAAGTTGAGCCGCGGCAGCACATAGGGCAGCCCGCCAATATGGTCCTCGTGTCCATGGGTAATGAAGATGCCGCGGATACGCTCCAATTTATCATTCAGATAAGTGGTGTCAGGGATGACCAGATCGACACCAAGCATCTCCTCATCGGGGAACATCAACCCCGCATCGATAATAATGATGTCCTCGCCGTACTCCACGGCCATCATATTCTTACCAATCTCACCCAGTCCGCCCAGTGGCACCATTCGTAGTGGATGGCGCGACCGTTGCTGTTGTTGTTCGCGCGCGTGTTGTCGATTACGTTGATGGCTCATCGATCTCCAAACCCTCACTCAAATCAATTGCTATCTCTAATCTCCGCCGAGCGACACAGCTCTGATGCGGAATGTTCTGCTGCTATGCTGTCGGTTGTCCCTGGCCAGGGACAACCGACAATCACCCTATGACTGTACCACCCCATCGAGCAGATACGTCGGGGACTTGTTCGGTCATGCGGACGCATCTTACATTGCGATGGATTACGAAGCATATTGGGTCTCGTGCCGCTAGACGCGCCCCGTCAACAGCATCACTATCCAGAACGTCAGCCAGAGGACCCCAAGGATGAAAGCGCCAATCCCCAACCAGCGAAACTCTGACGGTATCTGCCGCTGGCGCATGCTCCAGTAGCCGAGGATGATGGCTGGAATCGTAAAGAGCAGCGCCGGGAGCGCAAAGAGCGCCATCAGGCTCATCGCAGCACAGACGATTGCCAGAAACGCGAAGATGCTAACCCATGCCTCATTCTGGCTTGTCGGCACGGTCAAATTCCTGCTCCACGGCATCCGTTCCGGCGTCGGCGAAACCGGCGGTAGTCCACTCGTCGCGGTCAGTGCAAATGATATCTCACGTGGAGCCTCACCGTCGGGCGAACCCTGCGGATGCGGTGGCGGTGGCGCCAGAACGACCCGATGTGGCGCGGGCGTCGTTGGGGTGCTATCCTCAGGAGCGAAGTCCGGCACGTCGGCATCGCGCGTGGCCACATCCTGCTCTTCGAGCGGTTGACCACAACGCTGGCAGAACCGCGCCTCGGTCCGATTGCGCGCGCCGCACAACACGCAAAGCCACCCGCTGCTCTGAACCCTGGCCTGCGCTGGCATTTTGCTCTGTCGTCGAATGGGCGTCCCCGACATCGCGCCACGCGGCGTCAGCGCCCGCCGCGCCTCGGTGAGCTCATCCGAAAGCTCGCATGCCGTCTGTTGGCGAGCGGCCGGGTCAAGCTCCATGGCGGACAGCACCACATCATTCGTCCGCTTGCTCAGCATCGGATTGAGGACCAGAGGGGCGCGTAGCGCATGGGCGCTCAATCGCGCTGGCGCCTCGGTCGGCTGATAGCCGGTCAGCAGGTAGTAGAGGGTCGCGCCCAGTCCGTAGACATCCGTGCGCTGGTCTGTGGCGCCAACCGCCTGATACTGCTCTGGGGGCGCATAACCTGGGGTGAAGGCGAGCGCCGCGCCAATGGTCTGCGTCCCGCGCGCATACAGCTTTGCCAGCCCGAGATCCATCAGCACTGGCTCGCCCGTACTGATGCTCAATTTGATATTGGCGGGCTTGATATCACGATGGATGATTGGCACAGGCTGTTGATGCAGCGCGGAGGCCGCGTCGCAGATAGGGATGATCCAATCAAGCACCTGCGTTTCGCCAAGTGGGCGGCCTGTTTTGCGAATGTGGTTGATGGCAATATCTTCGAGCGTTTGCCCGTCGATATAATCCATGACGAGATAGAGGCGGCCGTTTTCCTCAAAGACCGCATAGGCCGAAACGAGGTTCGGGTGCCGCACGTTGAGCAAAAACTCCGCTTCGAGCCGGAACTGTCGGCGCGCGTGCAGATCGCTGCTAAACGCCTCTTTGAGCGCGCGATAATGGTGCAGCATTGTATCCTGGGCGCGGTAGATGTGGCCGAATCCACCGCCGCCTATGTACCCCTGTATCAGATATCGGCCCTGCGCCAGTGACGTACCGGGCGCCAGCGCTGGCGGCTGTGGAATGGGCGCCGCCGACTGTTCAGGTTGTGGAGGTCGAGGATAGCGTCGCTGGTGATCGAGCTGCATGCGCGTATCGCCGTCCTCCCATTACACCATGCTTATCTGCGCACCTTGCGCGGATACTCATCACTGTACACGATGTGACGGCTCTCGCGTCATCACTCAGGCAAGTGTACCTATTCTGCTCCAGGAGACTATCTATGCAGACGAGAATGCGCCAGCAATCGTAGCACAATAGGAATCTATCACCCAGATATTGTGGCCTCATCAAGCGCCGCCGTCATCGTCAACGACGAGCCAGCCGCCCATTCCACATCGAAGCCGGTCTGCCCAAGCGCGTCACAGGCGCAGTTAAGTGTGTGCTCAAAGGCCCCGCGCTCAGCGGCGGGCAGCGGCGCATGGGCCTGGAGTCGAAGCGTGGCGGCGGTAGCGGATAGCCGAGCTGCCCGCGCATAGTCCCCTTCAGCGCAGAGTAGCGCACAGTAGCCTTCCATGCACCAGGCAAAGAAGGCGACACTGCCGAATGAGTGGAACCGGATGAGGCTGTCCAGATAATGTCGATGCGCCTGGGCGATGTCTTGCTGCTGGCGTTCCACATGCGCAAGCATTGTGGTCATAATGGCACAATCCCAGTCGTTATTCGCAGCCGTTGCGCCTGACAGCGCCTGCTCGAGCAGCCCACACGCCTTATCCAATTCGTTCTGGTGGCGCGCCACTTCAGCCAGATAATACAAAGAGCGGTATCTCGCCTCAATTCCGGCGTCGAGGCCCGCTTGCGCGACACTCTCGGTAAATGCGGCGGTCGCTTGCTCGAAATCACCCTTCGCCTGGGCAATCATCCCAACAGTCGCAAGCGCATTGCTCAGCCCATCGTGATCGCCAATCTGCCTTGCCAGCGCGACAGCCTCCTGAGCAAACACCTCCGCCTGCTCCATCCGGCCGTAGTTGATGAGGGTACGTCCATAACCGTAGAGCACCTGTACCCGGAGTGCAGGTGGCGCCGCAGGCGCGCCTGCGGCCCGTGCCTCAGCATCGAGTGCAAGGGTTGCCGAGAACCAGTGCTCTGTTTCCCTTGCCGCGCCACGGATAAACCAGACACGCGAAAAACTCGCTAATCGTAGCCCTAATTCGGCGTCGCGGCGCTCAAGCGCCCACTCGAGCGCCGCGCGGGCGTTGGACAGTTCTTGGCCGAGGAAATCAGCGTCGTGGCCTCGACCAAAACCCACTGTCAACAGCGATTGCGCCTGCACCGCATAATACCTTGCATGATAATGGCGGCAGGTCTCTTCCTCACCTTCGGAGCGCAATCGGCCAAGAGCGTATTCTCGTATCAGCTCTAGCAGATAGAAGCGGGTGCTTCCGTCGCGGGTGGTCTCAACTTGCACGAGACTCGCATCCACCAGCACCGCTAGCCCAAGCAGGGTTTCGGCGTCTGTCACAATATGGTCTCGCCAGCAGACTGCCCGCGCCGCATCCAGTGTCGCGCCGCCGACAAAAACACCAAGTGACCGGAAACATTGCCGCTGAGCAGGTGAAAGCAGTCCATAGCTCCAGCCGATGGCGGCTTCCATCGTGCGCTGGCGATCTGGCAAATCTCTCGCCCCTTCGAGCGAGAGCGCCATGTGTTGATCGAGTTGTTCCAAAATGGGGGATAGTGAATGAGTCATGACCTGACCAGCCACCAACTCAATCGCCAAAGGCATACAATCCACACGCTTGCAGAGCGTGGCAACGTCTGACACTGCAAAAATACGCTCGGACTGTATAGCGCGCGCCCGTTCGCGGAAGAGCGCAACAGCATCCTCCAGTGCAAGCGCTGCGAGTGGAACCAGGTATTCGCCGCGCAGGCGAAGAGGGGACCGACTGGTTACGAGGGCGGCAACATGCGGACACCAGGCAAGGAGATCAGCCAGAAAGAGCGCGGCGTCGCTAACATGTTCAAAATTGTCGAGCACGAGCAGAATGTGTTTGTCATGAAGGTAGTCGTGCATCTGCTGTTCGAGGGGGCTATCTACCTGCTCGCGCAACCGAAGTTCCTGCGCAATGGCGCTAGGGACAAACGTCGCATCATGGATGGCCGCCAGATCCACGAAGGCTGCCCCATCGCGGAACAGCCCCGAGACCTGATGCCCAATCTGCAGGGCAAGCCGTGTCTTCCCAACTCCGCCAGGACCGGTGAGCGTGACCAAACGCGCGGCTCCCTCGCTCAACAGGGCAAATCCCCGTCTGCACTCGTGTTCCCGGCCAACAAGTGGTGTAAGCGGTGTGGGCAGGCGCCACGGACGTTCGGGAGACGCGACTCCATTTGGCTCAGAGGGTATGGCTGCTACATCGGGCCGTGCGGCGGCCAGCAGCATCGTCCGCTGAGACGACGAGAGCGCCAGAGCGGTCGCTAGCAAGTCGAGTGTTGCGGTATGTGGCACACGATGCAATCCGCGTTCCAGATCGGAGATTGCCCTCGCGCTCAGGTCGGCCCGTTGTGCGAGCGCCTCTTGTGAAAGGCCCGCTGCCACTCGATAGCGTTTGAGTAGCAGACTCAAACTGGTCTGGTTTGCCATTGGCGCTGCCCACTTGTAGGTGCTAGGAGACGTCCCACAGGCATTGTCGGCCATCATGAACTGCCATCGTCTGCATCAGCATAGCACTCATCACAGGGAAAATGTGAGTATCAGGTGAGACTTAGTCATGGCGCAGGATGTGAGCCTCCCATATGCTGTCAACGTCGAACATCCGATATGACAAGGGGAAGGCAACTGGAGGGCCACGATGCGACTCGACTACCTGTGCGATTTGCGGATTACGCTCAACGAGAGTCAGGCGCTGGTCAAGCCGTATGGCGAGGGAGACGGCTCGCTTTTTGTGCTGGGGAGCGGCATTGTCGAAGGCACACGCTTGCGTGGTACGGTTCGCTGCGTCAATCACGCGCGCCGCCGCAGCGATGGAACGATGTTACCAAACCTCCATGGCGTCATCACGACGAACGACGATGTCATCATTCTCTTTCACATGCAGGGTCTCACATCCTGGCTACCGTCGCCTGATGGGCCAAAAGGCAATCTGGTATCCTGGATTACCTTTGAGACCGATGCTGAAGAATATCGCTGGCTCAACAATGCGCCGTGCGTACTGGAAGGAGCCGTTCAACTGCACCCAGAACGCGGCGCAACGGGACCAACGCGCGTCTACACCTGCGTCAACGACATGATCTGACACCAAATATCTGGGATGGTTGGAGGACAGCAAAAGGGGGTATGTGATGATACTCATCGTAGGGGCAAGTGGGCGGCTTGGCGGGCTTGTCGCGCGTCAACTCCTGTTGGAGGGCAAGCAGGTACGCGCCATGAGCCGAGCATCCTCGTCACTGTCAGACCTCACGACATTAGGCGCAGATGCAGTGATTGGCGACCTGCGTGATCCCCATTCACTCGCTGTCGCGTGCGAGGGAATAGACATACTATTCAGCGCCACACATGCATTCAACGGTAGTGGCAGCAACAGTCCTCACGCGGTGGATGATATTGGGAACCGTCATCTGATCGATGCGGCACAAAAAGCACATGTGCGTCATGTGGTATTTACTTCAATCCTGGGTGCTCGGCCAAATCATCCGGTGAGTATGTACCGCTACAAGTATGCCACCGAGCAATACCTGCGTGCGTCTGGCCTCAGTTACACCATTTTGCGCCCAGCGCCGTTTATGGAAACCTGGGCCGAGATTCTAGGCAAGTCCATTGTCACACAGGGTAAGGCATTGGTGTTTGGCAGGGGGGATAATCCGATCAATTTTGTCTCTGTCCGCGATGTCGCGCAATTCGCTGCCTTGGCGCTGTCCGATCCCAGGGCGTGCAACCGCATCATAGAAATTGGCGGGCCAGCGAACATAGCCCAGGCGCCGTTTGTCAGGCAGATCGAAGAGGTAAGCGGGCGCGAATCCAGGGTGCGGCATATTCCCCTGCCGATGATGCGCATCATGCGAGTTATCACGCAGCCGATCAATCCGGTTTTTAGTCGCCAGATTCTCGCTGGCATCATCATGGATACCGAGGACATGACATTCGATCCCGCCGAAACACTCAAGTTATTGCCGATGCGCCTGACGCCACTTCAAGAAGTGATCGAGAGCCAGTTTGCTCGTACACCAGTCACGGCCCATCACCAGCAAGCAAAGTAAGAAGAATCGTGCGCGGGCGTCTCCTCCGTATAAAAGGAGGACGCCCATGCATAACTGTTGGCGCAGAATATCGCAACATCCGCTCGGTTACTCGCGCTCGCGGCGCATCTTCACGCTCCTTGCCCTCATGCTGCTCGCCCTGGCTGCCTGTGGAACCGGCACAGGCGGCGCCGCGACGCGTCCGCGCGTGACACCCACGGTCTCGCTGGACACACAGCTTGCCAGCGAATCGCTCTATGTGATCAACGCATCGCCGGTTGCCATCGCGCCTTCAGGATGGGCGCTCACGGCACTCAACGCGCGGACCGGCGCCGTACGGTGGAAACTGCCGACTGCCGGGATGATCGGCAGGCCTGTTGTCGCCAACGGTATCATCTACTTCGCGCCGCAGGATGGCTACGTCTATGCCGTTGACGCCGCCACCGGACATATCCGCTGGCGTTTCCAGCGAACGGTGAACGTCAGCGTGCAGGTTGGTATCGATGGGTATCCCGCCATCGCTGGCGACACCCTCTACGTCGCCAGCGACGGAGGCACGGTCTACGCGCTTGACGCGCAGACGGGCAAGGAGCGCTGGCTCTTCACGCTGCCCGACAGCAAGGGACATATCTACGCAGCGCCCGCCGTTGGCCGTGGCAGGGTTTATGTGAGTTCCGGCAACGGAACCAATGCCTTCTATGCGCTCGACGAGGCGACCGGCAAGATTGCCTGGCAGTTCGCCGCGCCGCAGGGCTTCGACGGCTATCCGCTGCTGTCTGGTAACACTGTCTATGTCGGCGCCAATGGGTATACTCAGGCGTCTTTCTACGCGCTAGATGCCGACTCAGGCAAAGTCCGCTGGCAATTTCAGGCAAACGACTCGGTGATTACCCGCCTCGCCTTCGATGGCAATAGCCTTTACGTTGGCGCGCTAGACTCCTCGCTATACCAGGTCAACGCAGCATCTGGCAAAGTCGGCTGGCACGTCAACCTCGCCAGTTCGGATACGTTGGCTGCGCTACCAACCGGGGCGGCGCCCGCCGTTGCCGATGGCGTGGTCTACGTCGGCGGCGAGAGCGCTGTGGTGGAGGCGTTCAACGCGACAACCGGCACGCTACGCTGGCAATATACCGTAGACGGCTCGGTGGACTCCGCGCCCGC
Organism: Ktedonobacterales bacterium; assembly: GCA_036273675.1. GTDB lineage: Bacteria > Chloroflexota > Ktedonobacteria > Ktedonobacterales > JADMIN01 > DAHUXT01. The sequence goes on from DASUHD010000182.1 coordinate 72,556, forward strand.
GATTGCCGACGGCGCCGTCTATGTGGCCACCGAGAAAGGCGACGTCTATGCCCTGCGCGCCAATGACGGCGCGCTCGCGTGGAAATATGCCGATGGCGGTCTGATCTACGCGCCTCCCGTCGCGGCGCCATAAGATTTGTCAACCGTCGTCCCCAGCAGCATCTGTTCGCACGGGCGGTCTGGCTGTACAATAGCGATGGAGCTTGCTCTCAATCGAGACCAAATACCCACAGGAGACACCGCGCCATGACCAGCGCCCACCAGAAGCCGGTTCGCCGCCCATTCATGCAACACGATGCCCCGCTCTTTTTCGCGCACCGTGGCGGATCGCTGCTGCGCCCAGAAAACACTCTGGTCGCATTTGAGCATGGCATGGCATTGGGGGCCGATGCGCTCGAACTGGACATCCAGCAGACGCGTGATGGCGAGCTGGTGGTGATCCACGACCCGACACTGGACCGCACCACCAGCGGCAGCGGTCCCGTCGCCAACTTCTCGCTGGATGAAGTGCGCGCTTTCGACGCAGGCTATCGCTTCACCCCGGATAACGGCGCGACTTTCCCCTACCGTGGACAGGGCATCACCGTCCCGACGCTGCGCCAGGTCTTTGAGCGCTTTCCCGACACCCGCATCAATATCGATCTGAAGGAGAGCACGCCCGACCGTGAGGCCCGCCTCTGGGCATTGATCCAGAAATTCACGGCGGAAGACCGCGTCTGCGCCGGCTGTTTCGCGCATGCCGCGCTCGTCCGCTTCCGCCGTCTGACAGGTGGGAGCGTCGCCACCTCGGCCAGCCCACGTGAGGTGCGCAGTTTCATGCTCGGCGCTCTCTCACACATGACAAGTTGGCTGCGTCCCGCCTATGACGCGCTCCAGGTACCCGATACCTACGGCTCAGTGCGGATCGTCTCGCGCACCACCGTCGAGGCTGCGCACCGCCTCGGCATTGACATCCACGTCTGGACGGTAGATGAGCGCAGCCAAATGGAGGCGCTGCTGGCGCTAGGAGTGGATGGGCTAATGACCGACCGGCCCGACACTCTAGCCGACGTACTGGCCTCCGAAAACGCGACGCACTAAGCCAGCTTCTTTCTCGCGGCAAAACGCCCCCTCCGACAAATGTGCTATGCGGAAAAGCATGTGCGGATATCTGACTTGACACTTGCGCCATCTTGTGACATTATTGTCACGTTTTGACATTCGTGTCTATAATCACCGAGCGGATGGGAGATCGTGGCGATGACCACACAGACATCGTCCTTGAGGGAACGCCAGCGCCAGGAGCGCGAGCGGCTCATATTACAGGCAACCAGCGAAGTGCTCGTCGAGAAGGGCTACGATGCCATGTCGATGGAAGAGGTGGCCAGCCGAATTGGCATCTCACGCGCGGCAATCTATTTGCACTTTCCCAGCAAAGAGGATCTGGTGCTCGCGCTGCTCCAGCACGGGATAGCGACATCCGCCGAACGCCTGGACGCACTGCTCGCCGAGACGATATCACCCCGCGAGAAAGTGCGTGCCATCATCGAGCGGTCTTATGGCAGTACGCCGCAGCCCTCGTTTCAGGTGTTCCACGCGCTGATGCATAGTCCTACCTTCTTCAGTAAAGCGTCCGAGAAGCGAACCACTATGGAGGATTTGTGGAAGCCGACGGTGCAGCGCCTCGAAGCGCTGTTGGAACAGGGCAAGCGCAGCGGCGACTTCGACCCAGACATGCCCACATCGCTGATGGTTAGCCTACTGACTGGGCTGCTCTCGCCGTTTACCAAGCACATGTTCGAGCAGCAATCTACACCCTTGCCCGTCGTCGTCAATTATCTGTGCCGCTACTTCCTGAAGGGGATCGCGCCCGACCATGCGGACGAAGCGTTTGTAACGTCGAATGCGCCTCCGTCGGACTACGTAGCAGATCTTGCTGACGCGCTTGACAAATAAGATACAATACGATATATCTTATTTGTCATGATTCAGACGAGCGGCGTGGTCCGCTCGCCACAACCCATTGCCCCTGGCCTGCCTTCATATGTCAGGCTGTTTGCGTCCTCAAAGGTGGAGTGGAGTGGAATACGTATGATTCGGCTTTTCCGGTTTCTCAAGCCCTTTCGCGCGTTGATCGCGCTGGTGTTAGCGCTGGCGTTCCTGCAATCGCTGGCGAACCTGTATCTGCCCACATTGATGGCGGATATCGTCGATAAGGGTATCGTGACAGGCGACAACGACTATATCTTGCGTACCGGCGGCCTGATGCTGCTGATCACGCTCGGCGGCACGATCTGCGCGATCTTCGGCGCGTTCTTCGCCGCAAAGGTAGCCGTTGGCTTCGGGCGCATCGTTCGCGGCAAGCTGTTCTCGCACGTGGAAAAGTTCTCGCTGCACGAGTTCGACACGGTTAGCACCGCCTCGCTCATTACCCGCACGACGAACGACACCAACCAGGTGCAGCAGGTGCTCGTCATCATGATGACGATGATGGTGACCGCGCCGATGATGGCAATCGGCGGCATCATTATGGCGCTCTCGGAGGATGGAACACTGGCCTGGATTCTGGTGGTGGCGGTCCCGTTCCTGGTGATCGCGATCTTCCTGATCTTCAACCGGGCGATTCCGCTCTTCACGTCAATGCAGAAGAAGCTCGACCGCCTCAACCTCATCCTTGATGAGGGACTGACCGGCACACGCGTTATCCGCGCCTTCGACCGCAACGCCTACGAAGAGCAGCGCTTCGACATCGCCAACCGCGATCTGACCAACGTCGCTATCACTGTCAACCGCATCGTCGCCGTGCTCTGGCCGCTGATGATGCTCGTGCTCAACATCTCGACTGTGGCCATCGTCTGGTTCGGCAGCATCCGCATCGACAACGGTGAGATGCAGGTGGGCGCACTGATCGCCTTCATGCAGTACGCGATGCAAATCCTCTTCGCCATGCTGATGCTCTCGGCGATGTTCATCATGCTGCCACGCGCCGCCGCCTCGGCCACCCGCATCAACGAGGTGCTGGAGATCAACCCTGAGATCACCGATGCCCCAGAGACGCAAAACGCGTCACAGACATCTGGCTACGTGGAGTTCGACGATGTGACGTTCAGCTATCCCGGTGCGGAAGAGCCAGCGTTGTCGCACATCTCTTTCCGCGCGCAGCCAGGCCAGGTGACAGCGATCATCGGCGGCACAGGTGCGGGAAAGTCCACCCTCATCTCGCTGATTCCGCGCTTCTACGATGTGGATAGCGGGCGGGTGCTAGTTGACGATGTCGATGTGCGCGCCGTGACACAGGCAGAACTGCGCGCCAAAATGGGGCTGGTGCCTCAGACAGCGGTGATCTTCTCCGGGACCGTCGCGGAAAATATCCGCTACGGTAACGAAGGCGCATCTGATGAGGAAGTGCGCCATGCGGCTGATGTCGCCCAGGCAACCGAGTTCGTGAGTATCCTGAGCGACGGCTTTGATTCGCAGATCGCGCAGGGCGGCACCAATCTCTCCGGTGGACAGAAGCAGCGCCTCTCGATTGCCCGCGCACTGGTACGGGAGCCTGAAATATACATTTTCGACGATAGCTTTTCCGCGCTCGATTATGCCACGGACGCCAAACTACGCGCAGCGTTGCGCCACGAAACGACGAACGCCACGGTGCTGATTGTCGCCCAGCGGGTAAGCACGATCATGGACGCCGACCAGATTCTCGTCCTCGACGAGGGCCGGATGGTGGATATCGGCACGCATCGCGACTTGATGGAGCGCAGTGAGGTCTATCGCGAAATCGTCCTGTCGCAGCTCTCCGCGGAGGAAGTCGCATGAGCCAGAATCAAAGCACATCACCTTCGACAGCAAGGCGACAGCAGCAGGGGCCTATGATGTTTGGTCCACGCGGTGGCTTCGGCATGCCAGTGCAGAAGGCCAAGGACTTCCGTGGAACGCTCTTCCGGCTGCTACGCTACTTTGGGCCGCAGAAGTATTTCCTGATCGCGGTGCTGGTGGCGGCAATACTTAGCACCATTTTCACTATCGTTGGCCCGAAGATCCTCGGCCTCGCGATCACAAAGCTCTTCGAGGGATTCGTGCTGAAAATTCAGCATGTTCCCGGCGCTACGATAGATTTCGCTTATATCGACCGCATCTTGCTGATCCTGGCCGGACTGTATCTGATCAGCTCGATCTTTGGCTATGCCCAACAGTTCATCATGGCCGGTGTGGCGCAGAAGACGGTCTACCAGATGCGCAGGCAGTTAGACGAGAAGCTTGCCCGCCTGCCGCTGCGCTACTATGACTCGCGAACGCACGGCGAGATTCTCAGCCGCGCCGTCAACGACATGGACAACATCAGCACCACGCTGCAACAGAACCTGACGCAGTTGATTACCTCCGTGGTAACCGTCATCGGCGTCATCATCATGATGCTGACGATCAGCCCGCTTCTAACGCTGGTGGTCGTCGTCACGCTGCCGTTGAGCATCGTCGTCACGACAGTCATCGCGAAACGCTCCCAGACCTACTTTGCGCGCCAGCAACGAGTGTTAGGCGAGCTGAATGGGCATGTCGAGGAAATGTATAACGGCCACAAGATCGTCAAGGCGTTCGGCGGTGAGAGCAAGTCGATTGCCCTGTTCAGCGAACGCAATGACAAGCTGTACGAGGCTGGCTGGCGGGCGCAGTTCGTCTCGGGCATGATCATGCCGCTGATGATGAGCATCGGCAACATCGGCTATGTCTTCGTCGCCGTCATCGGTGGCATCATGGTCACACGCAATGCGATACAACTCGGCGACATCCAGGCGTTCATTCAGTATTCGCGCCAGTTCACGCAGCCGATCACCCAGCTTGCCGCGATTACCAACTCAATCCAGCTGACCATCGCCTCAGCCGAACGTGTCTTCGAGTTGCTCGACGAGCCTGAAGAGACACCCGACCCGATGCCAGCCGCCGAGATTCTAGAGCCGCAGGGCGCGGTACAGTTCGTCCACGCTAATTTCGGCTATAGCGCCGATGCGCCACTGATCGAGGATATGAACATCAATGTACAGCCGGGCCAGACGATTGCCATCGTAGGGCCAACCGGCGCGGGCAAGACCACCCTGGTCAATCTGCTGATGCGGTTCTACGACCTCGACAGCGGGCAGATTCTGGTGGATGGCGTGGACATTCGGGAGATGCGCCGAGGCGATCTGCGCCGTATGTTTGGCATGGTGCTTCAGGATACCTGGCTCTTCAACGGGACCATCCGCGAGAATATCGCCTATGGCCGGGAGGACGCAACGGAAGCGGAGGTCGTGCAGGCGGCGGTGGCGTCGCAGGCCGACCACTTCATCCGCACGTTGCCAGAGAGTTACGATACCGTCCTGAATCAGGACGCGACCAACCTGTCACAGGGGCAGAAGCAGCTCCTGACTATCGCCCGCGCGGTACTGGCCGACCCGGAGGTGCTGATTCTGGACGAGGCGACCAGCAGCGTGGATACGCGCACCGAGATCCTCATCCAGAAAGCGATGCGCGAACTGATGAAGGGCCGCACGAGCTTCGTCATTGCCCACCGGCTCTCGACAATTCGCGATGCGGACATGATTCTGGTGATGAACCATGGTCGTATCATCGAGCAGGGTACGCACGAAACGCTACTGGAGCAGGGGGGCTTCTATGCCACGCTGTATAACAGCCAGTTCGCGGCCCAGGAGCAGGTGCTGGACGCGCTAGCTCAGTAGGACAAGCGCCTGACACGATTCTTAGCCAAACGGACGCGGCGGTGACAGCAAGGCTGTTGCTGCCGCGTCTTGCCACCTTCAACATAACTGCTGTTCAACGCGGCGTATGGTTGCCAATCACCCCCGCCACCTCGTCTACCTTTCTGTCACCAGGTCGCTGTACGATATATTGCCTCCCCTGCTATAATGGTGCCACTGTCTGCCAGCAAGCTCCTCCCGCTGAGCGGTCTCGAATACGAGCAACCGCGGGGAATGGTGGAAGATCTGGTTAGCCACAGTGAGAAGACGGTCCATAGACCACATCCTTCGACTATCGCCAGCGGCAGATCGCTGTTGCCACGTTGGCGATGAGTCATGGCGCGCGGCGCTGATAGACGTGACTGCTCCAGGGAGTGAGGTGCGGGGACGTATGACAAATCCACACTCCGAGCAACGTAAAGTGCTTGTCATCGATGACGATCCCGCTGTCGTGGCGACTCTCGCCGACGGGCTTCAACTCCTGGGCGACTACGAGGTCATCATCGCCTCTGATGGGGCAGAAGGTCTCCACAGCTTTTATGCGTCTCTACCTGACTGCGTCGTCGTGGACGTGCGCATGCCGCGCCTGAATGGTTACCAGTTTGTCCGGGCAATGCGCGGCGATCCAGAAACAGCCGAGATTCCCATCATCATATTGAGCGCCCTTGTTCAAGATCACGAACAACTCGCTGGATTCCTTTCAGGCGCTGATGTCTACCTACTCAAGCCTGTCCAAATAATCGACCTGATGGCGGCGATTGACACCGCGATCAAGCGCACCGCGGAGCAACGGGCGGAGCAGTTACGTCTCCTTGCTGACGAACTATAGGCGAAGTGAGAGGTCGAATGTCAAATCTGGAAAATCGCCCTACCGGCCTGGCCCGGCTATTGCCTTTCCTAACGCGCGCACGCCGTGCTTTTACGATCCTGGTCCTTTCTGATGACCAGCGAATGGGCGAAAGCATGGCGGCAGTCCTTGGGTCGATGGCGTCGGTTGTGGTGGCTCTTTCATGGGAGGCCGCCCTCGCCGCAAGCGAAGTTCGGCGTCCAGATATCCTGGTGTATGACTTCGACCGGCAGGAGTCGTCGGGCTGGCCAATTCTCACCCAGCTACATGCGACGCCATCCCTACGACACACACTTCTGCTGGTTCTCACCCTCCGAACGAGCGTGAATGACAAGATCGCCGCCTTTGAGTCGGGCGCCGACGACTACCTCATCAAGCCCATCACAGCCGACCAATTGCGCTTTCACGTTCAACGGCTAAGCCATTTCAGACAGGTCTTGGGGCCGAACTGAGGCGTGTCGTCACGTGGGTCAGCGGCGCTTGCTCATCTGCGCATCGGATCGTTTGCGGTAGCGTCATGAATGTACAAAGGAGAGGCGCCATGGACACGCCCGAGTTGCCAGAGCACTCTATCACCAGCCTGGGACGTCGCGTGCATGTGCGTCGTCGTATGGCATTCCTGCGCGCCGTGTTCACCGAACCGTTCCTGCCATTGCCCGCCGATCTTCTCGCGCTCCCGCTAGATCAACTGGAGGCGCGCAGGCGTGCGGGCCTGTTGCAGCTCATTTTGTATAGCATCGTCGCGGGGCTCTGCCTGCTAGTGATCCCAGTGGCGCTGATTACCAATACCGATGCTGTGTTTTTCATCACCCTGCTCAGCGAGTTGGTGCTCACCTGCCTCTGTCTGGTTGTCAGCGTCGTCTGGGGAGCGACAGCAGCGGGCATCTTTTTTGTCTTCGGCAGCCTTATGCTCGGACTCTCATTCACGCTGTTCAATCCACAGGGGTTGGATATCCGCAGTCTGCTACTCTATGCGTTGCTTGCCGTTGTGGCGTTGATTGCGGGCCTCGTGCTCCCCATGTGGGTGATCTGGGTAGCGGCGGTGGTCCTCATCGGAGCCACCATATCGGGACTGCTGCTCTCGCCGCTTGCGCCTGACCTCGGTCACCTCAGCGGCGGTCCATTGACCTTTCGTCTTGGGGCGCTGGTGCTGCTCGTGGCCAATCAGGCGCTTGCCGCCGTGCTGGGCTGGATGTATGCGCGCACAGCCCGCGCCAACATCGCAGGCGCCCGGCGCGCCATTGAACGGGAACGTGAGCTGACCGCGCTCAAGGATCAGTTTCTCATCGCCGCCAATCACGAACTGCGCACCCCCATCATGACCTGGTACAACAATATCGAGATCCTGAACCTGCTAGGCGACAAGGCATCCACTGAACAACGAGACCGGTTGCTGACCCGCGCCCTCACATCGGGAAAAGCCGTGTTACGCCTGCTTGCCACCGTGCTAGATACCGGCGCGATTCAGAGTGGCCCACCGCAGATTAATGCACAGCCGATAGCGTTGGAGCGCGTCGTGCGCTCGGTGGTTGAGACATTCGATCCACGGCTCGTCGGAGAACCTGGGCTGGAAGATATCGCGTCACAGTCACGGAACATTAACATCGAGACGCCCGACGACTTGTGGGTGATGGCAGATGAAGACCGACTGCGCCAGGTGCTCATCAATCTGCTAACCAATGCACTCAAGTATTCCGACGCATCCACGCCCATCAACATTTCCGCGCGGGCGCTTGCCTTACGAGGACGTGCGCGCAGGTCCGCTGCCTCGGCCGCGTCAAACGCATCATCCAGCGGACCAACGATGCCTGATGTTGAGGTGAGTGTGCGCGACTACGGCCTCGGCGTTCCCTCACGGGACATGTCGAAGCTGTTTCAGCGCTTCGTCCGGCTCGAACGCGATATCGCCGGACCGGTGCGCGGGACGGGTGTTGGCCTGTATCTCTGCCGCGTGCTGGTGGAGGCCATGGGCGGGCGCATCTGGGTGGACAGTAGTGGCAAACCCGGAGAAGGCTCGACCTTCCGCTTTACGCTTCAGGGCGCGCCGAAGCAGGCCGAGCAGGCAGCCCAGACGTTGCCACTCGTCACACCCTGATTTTCGCTAGACCCGTGTCCCGCCAGCAATCAGACCTACGGCGCCAGGCTTTCGGTGCTGCTCGCCGGCCCATCGGGCATTCTCTATAGTTGGCTCGAAACGGCAGACTGCCTTTGCGCGAGAGACGTCTGCGTGGCGTCGTTCCTCTGCGCAGATAGAGCGAACTTCTGGACATAACGCCCGCTGCCTATTGTGATGTCCACAATGAGCCATCAACTTCTGGGAAATAGGCTGGTCTTTGAATCAGCTTGCGAGCGGCTCGCATTGGCAAGGCACATTCGCGCTACGTGTGCGCTTGCGAATCTAACGCGGCCCGCACGCGCGCTGGCGTCAGCGGGATGGCACGCACGCGCGCGCCGCATGCCGCGTATATCGCGTTGGCGACAGCGGGCGCGGTCGTGACGGTTGCCGGTTCGCCCGAGCCAACCGGAGGCTGGCCCGGCTGATCGATCAACTCAATGATGATCTCTGGAACCTCGGAGAACGTCAGGATAGGATAGCTCTCCCAGTCCAGGCTGGTGATACCCGCCGGGGTGAATTGTACTTCCTCTTTCAGCGCGCGGCTCAGCGATTGAATCACATTGCCTTCGATCTGGTTACGTACCCCGTCCGGGTTGATGATCTGCCCGCAGTCGTGCGCCACGATAATCCGACGCACCCGAACCACGCCAGTCGCCGCATCTACCGCGACCTCGGCGACACTGGCAACGTACGCCTCGGTGTTCTCGTAGCGCGCGAATGCCAGGCCGCGCCCCTCACCAGCGGGAAGCGGCTCACCCCAGCCCGCGCGCCGCGCTGCCGTCTCGAGTACCGCCCGCGCGCGCGGGTCATCCAGATAGCGCAGGCGAAACGCCAGAGGGTCGGCGCCTGCCGCTACCGCCAGCTCATCCATGAACGACTCGTTGGCGAACGTATTGGCAAATGCGCCGAGACTGCGCATCGAAGAAAACCGGAGCGGCTCGCGCGCCAGCCAGTGAATGGTCACGCGCTGATCCCGCATCGTGTAGTCAGTTGGCGCGTTGCGGTCACCGCCAACCACGAAATCTCGTGCCGACGACTCCGCCGCGCCCATCTGTCGCCCGACGAGAAAGTCGCCTTGCTGGCGCGGGCGATTGCCATGTGATGGCGACCACCCCTCAAAGATCCAGCCACTAACGGCGCCATCTTCATCCAGGCCGCCGCGCAGGTCGATCACCATCGCCGGTGTCTTCGGTTCTCCAGCAAACTCATCCGCGCGTGACCATTGCACGCGCACTGGCTGCCGCAGCTCGTGCGCCAGGACCGCCGCATCCGCCGCCACGTCATCGG
>DASUHD010000183.1:0-4946 GCA_036273675.1 Ktedonobacterales bacterium
CCCATGGTGAGGATGTAGCGGAGGCGGCGGCCATCTTCCTGGCCGACTGGAATCGCAGGCAACCTGTGCTGCATGATACGAATATGGTTGTCAGCCCAGTCAACTCACGGGCGAAGATTACCCGATTGATCGCAAACGCCCAGTCATCGCTGCTGATCGAGGACGAAGAAATGTACGACACCTCATCTGAGGACGGGCTGATCGCGGCGGCGCGCCGAGGTGTGCGCGTGAGGCTGATATTGCCAGGTTCAGCGGATATCCAGTCGGCGGATGTCGCGCGGCTGAAGGCTGGCGGCGTGCAGCTTGTCTACGTATCCGCGCCGTTCATACATGCCAAGGTGATCGTCGCCGACGGCCGACTAGCCTTCGTCGGCTCAGAGAACTTCTCGGCGACCTCGCTCGACGAGAATCGTGAGGTCGGTCTGCTGCTGGCCGATGCGATGGCGCTGGCGACGATCACGACGACATTCGAGCGCGACTGGGCGGTTGGTGAGCCAGCCTGAGATTGCAAAGGAGCAATGACTAATGGTGACAGAGATTGCGCGTTTTCGGGCGCAACCGGGCAAAGCGGACGAACTGGCGAACGGACTGATGAAGGGCGCGGCAATCATCAAAACTGCCGAGGGCTGCCACTCGATCAAGGTCAGCCGCTGCATTGAGGACGATCAGCTCTTCATCTTTCAGATCGAATGGGAGACGCTAGCGCATCACGTAGACATGTTCCGTAGCAGCCCTCTCTATGCCCAATATCGCAGCCACATCACCGGCCTCTTTGTAGAGCCGGTAGATGTGAACCACTTCGAGGCGATCAAGTGACAGACGCTCCGGCGAACGAGATCCAGTCCGCGTCCGATTTTCGCAGTGGATAGCGCTCTTGCTATAACGGAATGTTCCCGTGCTTCTTGGGTGGGTTGGTGTCGCGCTTGTTCTTCAGCATGTCGAGCGCGACGATGATCTTCTCGCGGGTATGGCGCGGCTCGATCACCTCGTCCACATAGCCACGGGCGGCGGCAATGTAAGGATTGGCGAACTTCTCCTGGTACTCGGCGACCAATTCCTGCCGTCTGGCCTCCGGATCGGCGGCCTGAGCTATCTCATCTTTGAAGATGATATTGACCGCGCCATCCACGCCCATGACCGCAATCTCGGCAGTCGGCCACGCATAGTTAATATCGCCGCGCACATGCTTGCTGCTCATCACGTCATAGGCGCCGCCGTACGCTTTGCGCGTGATGACGGTCACCTTCGGCACGGTTGCCTCGCAGTAGGCGAAGAGAAGCTTGGCTCCGTGGCGAATGATGCCGCCATGTTCCTGCTTGATGCCTGGCAGGAAGCCCGGAACATCCTCGAACGTGACGATGGGGATATTGAAGCAGTCGCAGAAGCGGACGAAGCGCGCGCCTTTATCCGACGAGTCGATGTCGAGGACGCCTGCCAGCACGGCGGGCTGCTGTGCGACGATGCCCACGGGTCGGCCATTCATGCGGGCGAAGCCAACGATGATGTTGCGCGCCCACTGCGCGTGGACCTCGAAGAAGCTGCCACGGTCTACCACTGCCTCGATTACCAGTTCCATGTCATACGGCTTATTGGGATTGTCGGGGATGATCTCATCAAGCGATTCTTCGGCGCGCGCGATGCTATCTGTGGACGCCTCGATGGGCGGGTCATCGACGTTGTTGGCAGGCAGGTAGCCCATCAGCAGGCGAATCTGGCGCAGGCACTCGACCTCGGTTGGCACGGCGAAGTGCGAGACGCCGCTCGTGCCGCTGTGAATTGTCGCGCCGCCCAACTCGTCGAAGGTGACGTCTTCGTGCGTGACCGTCTTGACGACATTCGGCCCGGTGACGAACATATGGCTCGTTCCCTCGACCATGAAGATGAAATCGGTGATGGCTGGCGAGTAGACCGCGCCGCCCGCGCACGGCCCCATGATCGCCGATATTTGCGGGATGACACCGCTGGCGAGTGTGTTGCGTAGGAAGATATCGGCATATGCCCCCAGACTGACCACGCCCTCCTGAATGCGCGCGCCGCCGGAGTCATTGAGGCCGATGATCGGTGCGCCGTTCTTCACCGCCAGATCCATGATCTTGCAGATCTTCTCAGCGTGCGCCTCTGACAGCGAGCCGCCGAAGACCGTGAAGTCCTGCGAAAAGACGTAGACTAGCCGCCCGTCGATTTTGCCATAGCCCGTCACAACACCATCGCCGAGGAACTTCTGGTCGGCTAGACCAAAGTCGCTCGTGCGATGAGTGGCGAACATGTCGGTTTCCTGGAAGGTGCCGGGGTCGAGCAATAGGTCGAGCCGTTCGCGCGCGGTGAGCTTGCCTTTGCGGTGCTGCACGGCGATGCGCTCCTCACCGCCGCCGAGCCGTGCCTGCTCTTTCAGCGCGCGAAGCTCTTCCAACCTCTGTTTCGTCGTCTTCATAGATAATTGCGACTCCTCGGTCAACGTCGATCATTTCAAAGCGAACTCGCGGCTGCTATTGCGCCTTGGTTCGCTGTACAAGTTCCAGCAGCACACCGCCCGTGCCTTTGGGGTGCAGGAAGATGCCCCGCCCCTCGGCGGTCGGTCGTGGTGTCTCGTCGAGCACCTGCGCCCCGGCGGCGCGAAGCTCCACCAGCGCGCGGTCGATATCAGGGACTTCCAGGCAGATGTGATGCAGCCCACCGCCGCGTTGCTCCAGGAAGCGGGCGACACTGCCTTCAGGATTGATTGGCTCGAGCAGCTCAATCTCGCTTCCACTCGCGCCGCCGAGCGGGAGAAATGCTATACGTACGCCTTCCTGGGGGAAGTCGAGTACACGTGACGGCATGATGCCGAGCATATCACGGTAGAACTGGAGCGCGGTATCCAGATCGCGCACGACCACTGCGACGTGGTCAATGCGCTTCACGCCCTCTGAGAGCATCAGTAACACTTCCCTTCCACGACAGGTCTTATTCTCTACCAAGGAATATTCTAGCTGGTTGTGGAACGTCTTGTGCGGTGATGATCTTCATCGTCTCCACGCTGGTATGGATAGCATATGCTGAGATGGATGATACATCACAAACAGCCTGACGTGCGCCTTGTTTCGTATGGCGCAGCGGGCGTCCAGAGGAGCATACGAGAAGCCTGTAGTGGCTGGAAGCTACAGGCAGGCACTAGGGAGGAGTAGCGCGATGACAGCGCGAATTCGTGTTGGCACGGCAAGTTGGACCGATCATGAGCCGTTCTATCCGCCGGAATACAACAAGGCCGATAGAAAGGCCTATCGAATCAGCTACTATGCCCGATTTTTCTCACTCGTTGAGGTTGACTCGACCTTTTACCGCCTGCAGCCCGCGCGAAACTTCACGATGTGGGCCGACCGCACGCCCGATGATTTCATCTTCAACGTCAAGGCGTATGGCGAGTTGACCTGGCACCACCGTGATGATGCGAAAGAGGTCATCACGCCCGCCGCGGAGACCTTCGCGCAGTTCAGCGAGATGATCGAGCCGCTGCGCAAGGCGGGCAAACTCGGCGCGCTGCTCTTCCAGTTCCCGCCGTGGTTCACGTTCGGGCCGGAGCAACTGGAATATCTAGGCGTGGTGCGCGAGATGTTGCCGGATGAGACCATCGCGGTCGAGTTCCGCCACCGCTCGTGGGTCGAGGGCGCCAATGCGCAGGAGACGAAGTCTGCTCTCGCCGATGCGCGCCTGGCGTTCGTGGCGGTGGATGAGCCGCAGATTGGCAGCGGGTCTATGCCGCCCATTGTGATGCTGACCGATCCCCACTTCTCGATGGTGCGGTTTCACGGCCGGAATCGCGCGATGTGGTATGGCAAGAACCTGAAGAGCAGCCGCGATCGCTTCGACTATCTCTATACCCGCGACGAACTAGCGCCGTGGGCTGAGCGCATCCACCGCATTGCCGAGGCGCTTCAGGGCAGCGAGGTGCATGTCATTACCAACAACAACGCCACTACGCAAGTATACTCTGCGGAGCAGCAGGAACTGTTTGCAGAGAGCCGCGACCACGCGCCTGACTTGCCCAGCGTGGTGTGGCCCGCACAGCCGCAGAGTGAGTCGCTCTTAAACGCCCTGATGCTGCAACACCTGTTGGGCCAACCGATGGGGATGGGGCAGCCCCTGCCCGACACGGTGGATAGCGCCTATCTTGGGGAAGCCCTGGACTACCACGCTAACGATGTTGACCACGTTGACCATGCCAATGGCGATGCAGGACAAGTGTAAGTGCCAACGCGCATAGAAGAACTGACACTGGCCGCAAGATACCCACGCATCGTGCCTCGTATCGGGCCGACGCACTGCGTGTGTGCGAGAGGATATCGTGCCAGTGTCGTATGGCGGGCTTACCATGTGTCAACTGGTCAGCGGCGGGCCGCAAGGTAGGACTCGCCAGTTGTGGTATGACGAGCCAGAACTCCCGTACAACGAGAGCATTAGGAGCGCTAATGTGATTGCCCTGGTTGGCGTTGTTGTTGTTGCCGCACAATGCAGCCTCCTACTGCTGCCGCTTGCAGTACGAGGTCTTGGAGGAGGGCGTCCATGGTGGCCGCTTCCGTAGCGGTTACCATGAAATGCTCGGTCGTGAGTTGATGAAAGACGCGCTTGGTGAGGGTGGCTGCCTGCCGTAGCGATTCCTCGGCATATTTGTAGGCGACGGTATGGGCAGCGCTAGGATGGGTATGGTAGTTGGTGTGGTTGGCATCGATGGACATCGTGGAGTTCCTTGCGACTTGGAGACGTTCTCACCTGGACCCAGTATATATCAGCTTTCACGATTTGTCCATGTATATTTAGAAATATATGGACAATAAGAGCATCCTGTGCCCTGCCATCCCATCTTCCTAGCGGTCTCCCGGCGGTTTCCTAGCTGCATCGCCACTGCGGTAGCCCGCGCAATATAAGCAGTGGGTGCGCAGGCACTCGAATTGTCCAGAGAGTCAGAGAGC
>DASUHD010000184.1:0-22013 GCA_036273675.1 Ktedonobacterales bacterium
TGCAAGTAAGACGGACAATCGTGATAGTATCGAGGAGGCCATGCTGGAGACGACGCCAACGACAGAAATGACCTTGACTGGTGGCCCGCGCTATGTCATCGGGCGCTACCGCGTGCGCGTGGAATCGCTGCTGCTAGATGGACTGTCGCATGGTGTCATCCTGGAGGTAATCGCGTCGCCAGATGAGGCTAGTTTTGCGGCGGTGCATGGCCCCGGACGCGCCATCGAGCCGCCGACCGAGTTTACCTTCATCGGCGGCTTACCTGGCGAGATTGTGGATGTCGAGGCGCGGTGGAGCCTTCCGCGTCCGGGTCGCAAGCGGGCGAAACGCGTGCCTCCGCCGCAGGTGCGCCTAATAGGCGTCGTCACGTCCGCGCAAGATCGCGCTACGCCGTGCTGCCTGGTCTTTGGCGAATGCGGCGGCTGCCAGCTTCAGCACATGGACTATGCGGCGCAGTTGATATGGAAGCGCGAGCGAGTGGTTTCCGCGCTACAAGGTGCGGGATTCAACGATCCGCCGATCGAGTCTACCATCGGCTGTGACTCACCGTGGGGCTATCGCAACCACATGCGCTTCTCCGTGAACTGGGAGGGACAGCCTGGCCTAACCGCGCGAGGCAGCCATCGCGTTCTCCCACTAACCAACTGCCCGCTGGCGCATCCGCGCATCAACGATGCGCTCGCTACGCTGGCGAAGGAAAAGCTGGCGCGTCCGCAGGTGGTGATTCGCTACGGCATAGCGACAGGCCAGATGCTCGTTCAGCCTCACCCGGCTGCCGATGCGCTCAAACGCCTGCGTGCCGCGAGTCTGGATGTGCGCGACGAGACTATCGAGGAGAAGATGGGCGACGCGCGCTTTCGCATCCGCCCGAGCTCGTTCTTCCAGACGAATACCGCCCAGGCGAACCGCATGGCCGCGCTCGTACTCAATCACATGCCTTCAGGGCCAGACGTGACGCTGGTGGACGCCTACTGTGGCGTCGGAGCCTTCGCCCGGCTGCTTGCTGGCCGCGCCGGAACCGTACTGGCTATCGAGGAGTCGGCCAGCTCCATCCGCGACGCCCGCTGGAACCTGCGCGAATCGCCCAATGTAGAGATTATCCAGGCGAAGGTGGAAGACGTGCTGCCGGGTATAGCGCGTCGGCTGGATGGGCTGGTCATCGATCCGCCCCGCGCCGGGTGCCAGCGTTCTGTGTTGGATGCGCTGATCGCTCGCCGCGTGCCACGAGTCGCCTATGTGTCGTGCAATCCCGATACACTGGCACGTGACCTTGCCATCCTCTGTCTGCATTCCAACGCTTATACCCTCGTCTCGGTGCAGCCGCTCGACATGTTCCCGCAGACGGCGCACATTGAGAATGTCGCCGTGCTGGAGGCTCGTTGATGACCTGTCCGCTGCTCTATCTCGCCTCAGCCTCGCCACGTCGCAGCGAGTTGCTCACCCGCGCTGGAATCACCTTCGAGCGATTGCCCGCGCCGATTGACGAGGATGCGCTCTCCGCGAGTTATGCGGGGCCGTTGGAACGACTCGGTGAATATCTGGCCCGCGAGAAAGCGCTGGCGGCCCTGCGGATGCTGGCTCAGTTGGGGCGGCATGGCAGCGTGCTCGCCTCGGATACGACGGTGCTGCTCGATGGCCGCTCGCTGGCAAAGCCGCGTGACCTGGCGGAGGCGGAGGCGATGCTGCGGACGTTGCGCGGGCGCGAGCACATTGTGGCAACCGGCGTTGCTCTGGTGGGTGACGATCCCGAAACTATCGTCTCCGCAACCTCGGAAACGCGCGTCCTAATGCGCGAATTTGGCGATGCTGAGATTGCATCCTATGTGGCAACCGGTGATCCACTGGATAAGGCTGGCGCGTATTCGATCCAGCATCCAGACTTCTCGCCGGTTGAGCGATTTATGGGCTGTCACCTCGGCGTCATTGGGCTGCCAGTCTGCCTGGTTGGCGCGTTGCTGGGTCAGTGGCCATCGGAGGCGCCAACCGGCGAGATATCTCCAGCCGTTTCGCCGCTCTGCTCCTGGTCGGCTATCTGCTCGCCACCGCTGCCAGCAGCGGCATCCATCCGGCGCGTGTCCATTAAGTCCGAGAAAGCCAGCGAGACACCATGAGCGGGCAGCCTGTGCGTGGGCGCTACGCTCCATCGCCAACGGGCGCGTTGCATCTGGGCAATCTGCGAACTGCGCTGCTTGCCTGGTTGTTTGCCCGTGCGGCCGGTGGGCGCTTTATCTTGCGGGTCGAAGACCTCGACCTGCCACGTAGTCGCCCTGGCGCCGCCCAGGCAATGCTGGCCGATCTGCGGTGGCTCGGCCTCGACTGGGATGAGGGGCCGGGTGTTGGAGGTCTGTTTGGGCCATACGTTCAGAGCATGCGCCAGGCCCTCTATGATAAAGCAATTGCCCGGTTGCGCGACAAAGAGCTGATCTACCCGTGCTACTGCACACGAGCCGAGTTGGCTCAGATAGCGAGCGCGCCGCAGGGTGATGAGGGTCCGCGCTATCCTGGTATCTGCCGCTACCTTACCGCACGGGAACGCGCGGCTCGCGAGGCGTCTGGGCGGCGCCCAGCGCTGCGCTTCGTCGCCACAGAAGAGCCGATCCAGTTCGATGACCTGCTCTACGGAACGATCTCTGAGTCGGTTGCCGCCACAGTTGGGGATTTCATCGTACGTAGAAGCGACGGGATTGTATCCTACCAACTGGCGGTTGTCGTTGACGACGCGCTTATGGACATCACTCAGGTCGTCCGTGGCGCCGATCTGTTGATCTCTACCGCCCGCCAGCTTGCACTCTTTGATGCGTTGGAATACCCTCGCCCCCAGGGATACGCGCATATGCCGATGGTGACCGATGCTGAGGGGGTCAGGTTAGCCAAACGCGACGCCGCCGCTGGTCTGGATACCTTACGGGCGGCAGGACATACGCCAGGCCGGGTTCTGGCATCCCTCGCCGCGAGTTGTGGCCTGCATCCTGCGGAAACATCGACGACACCCACGGACCTGTTGGCCGCGTTCGATCCGTTACGCCTCAACGGGCTCCAGACGCCTATACAGCTTCCTGACTAGGCGCAAGAGATGTCAAAGTACGAGAAGTGTCGCATCGTCAGACCGTCATAATCATAGCAACCGATGCGCCTGGTAGCATCCTGAAAGGAAGCTGCTTGTGGATCCATCTCTCGATGAACAACCCGCTGTAGCTGACGACGAAGGGGCGTTCATCCGCTTTCTCGATATCGCTGGTCACGACCTGCGGAATCCGATCGCAGTGCTCAAAAGCCATGTCCAACTTATGCAGCGGCGCCTGATTCGCGACGATGGCCGCGAGCAGGACTTACGCGACCTCAGCCGTATGGCGTTTCAGATCGAGCGGTTGGTTGTTCGGCTTGATACGTATCTGGAGGCAGCGCGCATCGCACAGGGCCGCTTTAGTCTCCAGGTAGATAGAGCCCCGACTGATCTGGGCGCAATAGCTCGTCGATTAGAGTCAGTCTATAGGGTGGCGAGCCGCGCGCACACCGTTGTGTTTGATTTGCCTGACAAGCCAGTGGTTGCTCCATGGGATTCGCCACGAGTGGAACTAGCGCTCGGAAATTTTCTGACCAACGCGCTCAAGTATTGTCCAAAGGGGCTGGTTCAGGTAAGGATTGCCTACGAATCATCAGTGGCGCGCATCAGTGTGACGGACTCAGGCATCGGGGTTCCTGAAGGCGAAGAAGAGGCCATCTTCGAAGCGTATACCCATGGCTCGAATGTCGTAAATCCAGGCGTTGGCCTGGGACTATATGTTGCGCGTGAGATCGTGCGCAGCCATGGCGGCGAGGTTGGCGTCATCTCATCAGCGGGTGAAGGCTCAACATTCTGGTGTACCTTACCGCTCGCGGGTAACGTAACCCCTGGTTCGAGGTCTATGCTACCTTAATGCTCTGCGAGAGGAGGAAGGCTGAATAGCTCTTCGGGCGCGTCGGGTGGCACGATCACCGTCAGCGCGAGCGGGGCGATACTAAACGACATGGGTAACTTGCCTATCAACTCACCATCTACCTGTACAGGTAGGGGAGCGTCTGCCTCGACGCGAATAACGCGAGCCCGTTCGTACCGTACGCGCGGTCCACGGCGCGGACGCCGCAGGAATGCGTTACGCAAGATGCCCAACCGATAAATCAGCCCCCCACCTCCCACGGTAACGATATCGAGCATGCCATCATCCGCGACGGCGTGGCGCGTGAAGGTGAGCGCGCCGCCATACAGGCGTGTGTTGCCAACCACGAGCATGAGTGACGAGATCTCTCGCCGTTTGCCGTCATGCTTGATGCGCATCAGCACCGGCTTGTGCATGACCCCAAGGACCCCCACCGTGGTCAAGTAATCAAGCATCTTCAGCCCGATGCGCTTGAGCACGCTTCGTTCGACCCGTTGCGCGACCTCTGCGTCGAAGCCGACCCCTGCCATCATCAGGAAATAGCGATTGCCCGCGCGCCCCAGATCAACCCGCCGTCGTACGCCATAGAGTAGCACGCGCGCCGCGTCGGGCAGACTCAGCGGAATATGGGTTTCGCGCGCCCAGACGTTTACCGTGCCAAGCGGCAGAATTCCGAGCGCCGTTGAATGGCCCGCCAGTTCTTGAATGACCTCGTTGATCGTGCCGTCACCGCCGGCGGCGATCACGATCTCCATACCGGTGCGAACGGCTTCACGAGCTAGCTCGGACGCATGTCCCGCTCGCTCGGTTAGGCGGACCTCGACGGGCAGACCAGCGTCGGATAGCGCCGCGGCGACCTGATGGAGCTGGTTGAGCGCCAGCGGCATTCGCAGCGTGCCCGAGCGTGGGTTGGCAATAATGCGCGCGCGCAGGCGAGCGCCGTCGCCATCCTGCTCCGCCGCGTCACGTTTGCGTCGTGTGGGAGCCGGTAATACATAGTACGCGAGGCGGGCTGCCGCGCTCATGCGCCGCAGCGTTGTGGGAGTCGTTAGCGCCAGCGGGCGGCGTAATCGCTCACGCCACTCGAGCATATGCAGCCCAATGACGCTCAGATTGGTAACTGCGCGGATGCGCGGTGAATTCCAGAAGGAGCGCCACCCATCCGCGACGGAGCGCCAGAACGCATGCCAGCTTTTCGTAGGGAAGGAGGATGAGGATGAGACCCTTGAGCTTTCATCCATGACATATCCTCCTGCCTGCCGGGACATTGCCATGTCGGGATCAGCTATGTACGCCGAGCGGCTGTCTGGTTGGAGAGAGACACAATCCACCGCTATGTATTGTAGTACGAGATGGCAGCCTCAAAAGTTGCCATTAGCTGATGCGAGGAACGCGCGCGAGCAATTCTGAGGTCACTTCATACGCAATAGTACCCAGCTTGCGGGCAACCTCATCGGCTGTCAGGTCATCCTCGCCTTGACGTCCGATGAGCACAACCTCGTCGCCCTGTCGCACGCCGGGTATGTGGGTGACATCAATCATGCACTGATCCATGCAGACACGGCCCACCAGAGGCGCACGCGCTCCTCGGACGAGTACCTCGCCCCAGTTCGCGGGAGCACGGCGGAATCCATCGGCATAGCCAACTGGCAGTACAGCAATGCGTGTCGGCGCGGTGGTGACGTACGTCGCGCCGTAGCTCACGCCTTCGCCCGCGGGGATATCCTTCACCTGCGCCACCTGCGTTTTGAACGCCAGTGCGGGGTCGAATCCTTCGGGCAGCCGCACGTCATCTGAAGGTGAGAGACCGTAGATAGCGATGCCAGGGCGCACCATGTCATAGCGCGACTGGGGCAGTGCGAGCGCCGCCGCGCTGTTTGCCGCGTGAACAATCGGCGGACGCAGTCCACGCGCATCGAGCGCCGCCAGCACCCGCTCGAACCGGTCGAGCTGGCGCATAGCATAGGTCTGATCGTCAGCGTCGGCGGTGGCAAAGTGTGTGAAGATGCCCTCGAAGATGAGCCCTGGTAGCAAGCGTACTTCTTCACAAAAGCGGACAACGCCCTCCACGTCCTCCGCGCGTAGACCCAGGCGCGCCATGCCGGTATCCACCTTGACATGGACGGGTATCTGCCCGTTCAAATCGGTGGCTGCCTGCGAGAGCGCGTGTGCCAGGTCAGGCGCAAAGAGTGTCGCCCGGAGATTCATCCGCACCGCTTCGCGCGCCTGCCATGGGGCAATATAGCCGAAGACGAGGATGGGTGCGTCGATACCGGCGCGCCGGAGCGGCTCCGCCTCGCTGACAGTCGCGACACCCAGCCACTCCGCTCCATTGCGCACGACCGTCCGAGCGACCCGCAATGCGCCATGGCCGTAGGCGTCGGCCTTCAGGCTGACCAGTAGCCGCACATTCGGCCCCACAATCTGCTTGAAGAGCTGGGTATTCCGGCCTATCGCGCTCAGGTCGATCTCTAGCCATGTCGGGCGATCCGGTCGCATCACGACGACACGCCGCCATGCCTGAGTCTGGCGGTCGAGCACGTCTTCGGCGCGTCGCGGATCGGCGAGCAACAGCGCCGTTACCTGCTCCATACGCATCTCTTCCGACCCCTTGATGTAGACCAGCGGCGCGGCGCTGGAAGCATTCGCGCGATGGGCGAATGATAGCACGGCGGCGGCGCAATCTTCGGGCGCATGTGCGATGGTGACGTGGCTGGCGTCCATCCCATCCTTGAGCGCTGAACCGGCGATGCGCTCCGCCCGAAGACCCTGTGTGATGAGGTAGTCAGCATGTTGGGCAGCTAAGAGGCCAAGCTGGTCGTGGGCCTGCTGCTCGCTGGCGCCCAGCCGCAGAATATCACCAAGCACCGCAATCGTCGGGGCGCGTTTGTGCTGATGGCGCGCGAGAGCGGCGAGCGTCGCCAGGCCAGCCGCGACGCTCTCAGGGGTGGCGTTGTGCGAGTCGTCAAGGATGCGCAGGCCCTTCGTGCCAGGCAGTAGCCGCATTCGGCCTGGCAGGGGTTGTAACTGAGTAAGTGTCGCAAGCGCCTGCTCGCGCGGGATACCGAGCGCATGCGCGACCGTGAGCGCCGCCAGCACAATCGTGGCCCAGACGTCGCCATGCAGGTGCGGAAAGACCAGAGTCGCCTTGTCGCTGACTGACTCGTCAGTTGTTTCAAGTATCATGCCGTCGCCGTCATGCGTTGCGAGTGGGCGGACGCGCAGATGGACTGGCCGCTCGGCAGTGGTGTCCTGACCGAAGAAGAGCGAATTTGCGGCGGTGCGTGAGGACATGGCGCGTACCTGCGGATCGTCGGCGTTGAGAATGGCCAGCCCGTCGGCCGGGAGCGACGCGGGAAGCTCCGCCAGCTCCTCGGCGAGCCGCGCCACCGTGCCGAAATATTGGAGATGCGATGCGCCAACATTTGTCACAACACCGATGCGCGGGTGCGTCAGCACGCAGAGTTCGCGGATTTCGCCTGGGTGGTCGGCGCCCATCTCCAGCGCGGCAAAGCGATGCGATGGCTCCAATCGGCCGAGGGAAAGCGGCAGCCCCAGGGCATCGTTGTAGTTACGCCATGAGCGGAAGGTTGGCGCCTGGAGGGCAAGCACGTCGGCAATCGCCTCTTTGCAAGTTGTCTTGCCAGTTGCTCCGGTGACGGCAATCACCTCGGGACGCCAGCGGGCCAGAATGTGCTGGGCATACTGGCGGAGCGCCAACCGGGTATCGGGTACAATGAGTAGCGTCGCGCCAGTCGCGGTCAGGTCAGCCAGAGTCGCGGGCCGTGTCTCGCGCAGGGTTTCCAGCCAGTTACGTTCCAGCAGCGCCGCAGTGGCCCCGCGTTCCAGCGCGTCGGCGGCGAAATCGTGGCCATCGCCATGCATTCCATGGACGGCGACAAAGCAGTCGCCAGGCGCCACCGCGCGGGAGTCATGCGCGAATCCTTCAAAGATGGTCCGGGCGCCCGCCTGTAACACTTCGGCGTTGGTTGCGCGTATCAGATCGTCGAGGGGAATCATTAGTGGCTCTCGTCGTCCTCATCCGAGGGTGGAGTTCCAGCGGGGTCGCCGATGACTGCCAGAAGGTCGCCCTGGTTAACTGCCTGGCCTTTGCTCACGCGCAAATTCTTGACGATGCCTGCGCGCGGCGCGGGTAGGTCGTTCTCCATCTTCATCGCTTCGAGCACGACGACCGCCTGTCCGCGCTGGACTTCGGCTCCCTCCTCAATCAGCAGATTGGAGACGAGGCCTGGCATTGGAGCGCGGATGTTCGCGTCGCCCGAGGCGTGCGCTCCGCCCGCCAGCGAGGCAAGCGCCCGTGCTCGTTCGTCGGCGAGACGCACACGATAAACCTGTCCGTGGACATGCACTTCAAAAACACGGGAGGTCCCGTCGTCATCGTCGGCAGGCACTGGTTGCACAAAGACATCGTAAGACTGCGCGCGCAAGAGGAAGCTATAGTGGCCGGCTCGGTCAGGGTCGTCCTTCCCAGCGGAAAGCGCCGCGCCACCCACTGGTCGCCAATCCACCGTCAGGCGATTGTCGCCCAGCGTCACCTCACGCTGATGGCCGTCTTCCCGCAAGCCAATCGTGTAGGTCTTTTCGCCAACCGTGGCGACATAGCGCATGCTGAATCTCCCGTCCGCTCCATGCACGCTTCAACCGGTGTTGGCGCTCTCCATACACAGCTGGCGCCACATCACGATGTGTAGTGGATGGTGACCGTGCCTTTGCCGCCATCACTTGTTACGGAAATAGTATAGTCCGCGAAAAAGGCGGGGCAGTTGATGGTGAATGAAACAGTAACGTTGCCTCCAGGATCAATGGAGCCACTGGACTTATCAAGCGTAACGGCCGTAGCCTTCGATGTCGTGACCGTGTAAGAAAGCGGCATGTCGCCGCTGTTATCCACCTTGAAGGACTGTGCGCTATTACACTGCCAGCCATGAACCGTCATCGACGTCGTCGCTAATTCCAATTTCGGGCCAGCGGCAATATTGGCCGTGACGGGGATGTGAATGGTCGTCTCCGCTGTTACGACGGTAACAAGTGCGGAATAATTCCCGGGCGTCACATCAGCGGGGGTGGCGGCCACACCAAGTGTCACTGTGCCTCCAGGCGCGAGCGTTCCATTATGCGGGGAGATGCTGAGCCAGGCGACACTTGCCGTAGCATGCCACACTGCTGTGTCGGTACCGCTGTTGTTAACCTGAACACTTTGATTGGTGCTGCTCCCAGAGACGGCTTGAACGGTGAGTGTATTGGGTGTTGCATGAAGGATATTGGCATTGGGAACCGGCCCCAGGAAGGTCAGGTTTTTGTGCAGGAATCTATTAGCCTGCACACAGATCGTGCCTGGGCAGACTGTAGGCTTTGCCAGCACTACCCCTACGCCACCAACCAGCGCCAGCAAGAGTATCGCAAGCAGGATAAGACGCGGCCAGAGACGTTTGCGTGGTTCCCTCGCCTTATACGGAACACGCGAATCCGGTTGTCTTTGCATACCGTTGGCAGGATACGCAGGATACTGTGACGATGCGAGCGTCGGCAACGGTTGATCGCGTTGCCGACCCGGCCTGGCTGGCGGTGATTCCTCATAGCGACGACCATTGCTTGCGCCCGGCTCGCGTCGGCCTGCTGGTCGCGATGCCGGACCATTTGGCGCGTAGGGCTGACCAACGCTGCTGTAGGCGTAACTTTCCGGCGCATAACTTTCCGCGGCAAAGCTGTCTGGGGCATTGCGGCGGGCTTGTGTCGGTTTGCGCGGGCCAAGGTCTGACCGCCGAGGCAGCATTTCACCCGCCAACAGATCCTCCCATTCAGGCGGCAATTCGCCCTGCAGAGCAGGGTTGGTCAGACGCGGCAACCCTAACTCCGTTGCCGAGAACCCGCCGCGATACCGCAGCGCCTCACTATGCGGGCCGCTCTGTCCCCAGTCGGCGCGCGACATGTCATAGCCACTGTCCACACGCGCCAGGCGCTGGTCGGTATATTCAGATGGGAAGTCGCTGAAGTCAACCCTGCTCGGACTGCCGCGGCTGGGCGAATTGTGGGTAAGACGCCAGTCATCGTCACGAGCGGCCTGGCGGCGTGGTGGGTCATCTGGCTGCGAAAAATCGTCCCCATAACCACGTGACGCGCCGTTCTCCGCTGGCCATGGGTCATGTCTCCATTCGGGATCATCGCCCATCGGCGGCATCAATGGCGCGCTGACGCCGCCTAGGGCAGCGTTTGGCGGTGGCAGTTGCGGGCGCGAAACCAGCGGACGAGCAACCGGAGGCGCGGGAACTCGCTCGGTATACTGGACACCGTCGGCTGCGGGCCATCCCTGGGCCATGGGCGCACCAACCTGTTGCGCGCCATTGCCATTCATCGGCGGGAAAGGCGGCTGCATGGCTGGGCCGGCAGGCGCCGGGAGCGCTCCTATCCCGCCGGGTCCGATGGGGCCAGGCGCGCCCCATGAGTCGGGAACGCCAGGCTGAACAGCCCCTTGTGGCATGCCAGCAGCCTGCGCATATTGCCCTGGCGCCGGAAGCGCGGGCGGCATCTGCATAGATGGTATGGCTGGCTGCTGCTTCAAGATCGCATCAATCGCCTCTGCCAGAGCCATTGCCGATGGGAATCGTTCACCCGGATTCTTCGACATCGCCTGCTGAATGACCGGGTCGAGCGCCTGCACACCTGGTGAGAGGGATGGATCAACCTGCCCCAGACGCGGCGGCGGATAGCGCATGTGCGCGTCCCGCAGGTCAGCTGGCTTCGAGCCACTGAATGGTGGGCGCCCGGTGAGTGTGGCGAAGAGAATCGCGCCCAGGCTGTAGATGTCACTCTGCTGCGTGAACTGGCCCGAAAACGACTCCGGCGCAAGATACTCGACAACATCTACGCCTGAACCTGAGTGATTCATGTCGAGCTGGCGAATATCCCAGAGCATGCCAAAGTCGCCGAGCAGGACGTGGCGGCCCTCGAAGAGAAAAACATTGCTGGGCTTCAGATTGCCGTGCACCAAGCCAAGGCTGTGCGCATAAGACAGCGCACTCCCGAGTTGATGAAAGAATGGAGCGGCGTCGCTGACACCGAGGCGTCCGCCGCGCGCGATCCAGTCGCGCAAGGTGCCGTCTGCCACCCAGGGCGCCGCCAGATAGAGGTAACCGTTCTCCTCGCCACTGGCCACAACTGGCAAGATGTGCGGGTGGCTGGCCAGTCGCGCCGCAGTCTGGATGATGTGTTGGAAGTTGGGGAGGAAACTGGGATAGCGGGCAAATTCAGGATAGATGACCTTGATGACGACTTCCCGACCATTCGCGACAAGGG
The DNA here is from genome assembly GCA_036273675.1 of Ktedonobacterales bacterium. Classification (GTDB taxonomy): domain Bacteria; phylum Chloroflexota; class Ktedonobacteria; order Ktedonobacterales; family JADMIN01; genus DAHUXT01. The sequence continues at coordinate 11,233 of DASUHD010000184.1, forward strand.
GCCGCGCGCGATAGACCTCAGCAATGCCAGCGCTCGCAATTTGCTCGGTTAGCTGGTAGCCGCCCAACGTCCGGCCTTGCAGCCCTGCCATAGCCTTCTCCTCACCACACAGCACATCCGCATGCGTACTTCAAACGAGTCCAGCGAAATTTCCCTAGGCTAGTATATCATGACTCCCACCAGCGCCAAGCCCCAATGGCCCAAGATTGCCCGTATCTCCTATCGGTACACAGGCTCCCTGCTTTCATGAAGATAATAGTAGGCAAGGAGCGCATACCCGGCTATGAGAGAACGGCAAGTCAACCGCCGTATGGGCCGATGTGGTGGTCCTGAGCGTATTTGTAGGTCGTGTTGGCAACCCATGCCTGGCAGCCGCCGTCACCACTGCGCTCTTTGTTCACCGTGATTACAAGCTTCGCCGCACTCCCGCCGTTGGGGTACTGGTCATCAGGCGCCAGCGAGATCCACCAAGACTGCGGGCTACCTTCTTCGAGCTGAGCCGTCCCGGACTTGCCGCCCTCTTGCGTCGGGGAGAACTTCAGCGACGGGCCACCATGTGGATCGGGATACGTATTGCCGGTGCCGTGATCCACCACGGCCCACATCGCCTTGCGCATACCAGCGGCGGTCGTCGGTGAGATGACCTGTTGATTTGAGGTGTTCGCCCCAAGTAAGACATGCGGCGAGACAATCACACCATCGGCGGCGACGCTGCTCGTCATCTCAGCCATAGTTAGCGGCGAGATCAGCAGTTGGCCCTGTCCGAATCCACTCTCTGCCAAAAGATTGACGTTGAAATCCTGGGGCTTCCCATCGCTCCCAATTGCGTTGTAGGCGCTGCTCTGCTTGTAGGGCGCATCAAATGGGATAGCATCCACATGCGTTCCAGGGGTTGCGATGCCATAGCGCCGGATGTAATCAAGCCACTTATCCGCAGTCGTCGCGACGGCCAGGCGAGCGAAGATGACGTTATCGCTGTATGCATACCCATCTATCAGCGGCATTGGGAACGTAGCGACATTGTTGCCGCTCCGCCAGGCGCCCGCGTAGTAATCGTCCCAGCGAATCGGCTCGCCATTGATGACATAGTTGAGCGCCTCATCTTTGGTATACATATCGTCGAGCGAGGCTGTGCCAGAGTCTAGCGCGGCCAGCAGCGTCAGTGTCTTGAAAGTGGACCCTGGCGCATAGAGGCCCTGCGCTGCGCGATTGATGAGCGGTAGTCCAGTATCAGCCTGTAGCTGCTGGAAGTAACCGGTCTTGTCAATCTGGTTCGGATCATATGATGGCTTGCTGACCATTGCCAGAATCTCGCCAGAATGTGGATCCTCAACGATCATGCTGCCAGGGGGATGCGAGCCGGCAGCCTGGCAGAGGCCATTCAACCCGGGGAGATACTCGCGGTCGTACGCGTTGCTTGCCTCGACCTGGAGATTGATATCGATGGTCAGGCGAATATCCTGGCCATGTCGCTGGCGATGGAGCAGCTTATCGGCGACATCGCTCGGCGTCACCCCATGCTGGACGCCTGCCAGCGCATCATCGAAGGCGCTCTCGACGCCAGCGGTTCCGTATTGCGCGCTGTAGTAGCCGAGCAGAGGCGCAAGCCCCGAGGTGGCGACGCGCGGGTCATACTCGCGGCGATACCCACAGTTCGCCTTCGGGTCTGGGACGGTCCATGCTAACTTCACGCCGTTACGATCATAGATTGTGCCGCGTAGCGGGGCGTCAAAGGGCGGGCAGTTGCGATGGTCAAATTCGCCATGCGCCAGCACCGGCCCATTGAAAAACGCCTGATTGAAGATTTGGACATAGGCGGCGACACCGCTAATGATGAGAAACAGGATGAGAAAGGTGGTGAACAGGCGGCGTATCGAACCAGGCGTCAAAGTATTCATACAGGTGGCAAGCTCCGCTCGCGTGTCTGACAGGTATCGTTCCGACACTTAGACGTTACAGCCATGCGCTGGGTTGCGCGGTCTGAGTGTAGCACCCGACGTTGGCAGCGTCAAAGCCAGTAGTTCACATTTTGCGCTCGACCGTCCGGGTACGATGGATTTTTTGTAGCCCGTGTTGCTGCTGAAGTAGGCGCTGTTCGCTTCCGGCCAGCCGTCGCCGTATGTGCGCATCGCCGATCCGCTGCAATTGATCGAATAGCGCCAGCCATTCTTCCAGAGATATCGAAGTGGGTTTCACATCGAGATCGAGTCCAAGTTCTCGCGCCATGAACTGCCTTTGTCGCCTGGTGAAGAGGTCGTTTAGTGGGGTAGTCTGATGTGGCTGCCAGTGAGTGAACATGTAGATGACAAAGTCGCGAAAGAATTGGCGATCTGCGGTGTTCACCAGCGGTGGGCCGCGCTTGCGCAACCGCAGCATCACGACATCGACGCGGGGTGAAGGTACGAAATCACTGCGCCGGAAGCGATGCACGATTTGTAGCTCGAACCAGGGCTTGAGCAGAACTGTGCGGAGCGATTCGCACGGAGTTCCCAGGTACATGTGCGCCGCCTCGCGCTGCATGGTCAGATATGCCTCATCTACCGGGTTCTCCTCTGCAGTGAGCCTGGTGACTATGGCAGAAGTGATATTGAACGGTATGTTCGCGAACACCTTGTAAGGCGTGGCTGGGAGCGGATGGCGCAGGAAGTCGTCGGCAACAATGGTCACATTCGGGCAATCGTGAAACGCCCACTGGAGCAGGTGGGCTAGCCGCGCATTTTTTTCGATGGCGACGACAGTGCGGAAACGTTGCGCGAGCTGTCGGGTGATCAGGCCCTCACCAGGACCGATTTCATAGACGGCGCTGTCACTGTCCATGGCGAATCTGTCGAGGAGAGTGGCGATCAGACGGGAACTTCTCAGAAAGTTTTGGGAGAGCAGGACACGTTCGCGGGGCCAGGATGACATGGCGCGTTCCTTTCAAGATGTGGGCTGGAGGCAGGCACAAAAAAGCCGCAGAGCTGAATGGCTCATGCGACTGTGTGCGAAGCCCGATCTTGAAAAGACGGCAGTGCAGGCAGCGCGCGGTGTTTATTCAAACACGCGCACTCGAGCAGAAGTCCCGAAAGGGCTTCGCTTAAGCCTGCCGGATCCGTGTCATGGTGTGGAATCCCTGGAAGTTGTATGCACCGTACATCATGGAAACAGTATAGAAGGTGACGCCGAACTTGTCCAGCTATCTGCCCCCTGAACGGTGTGAGGTGGGTCTTGCATCCATTCGGCGTCTGTGATACTATTCAGAGGCTGGCGGCGGACGCTACCAGCGTAATGGGCCTGTGGCGCAGCTGGGAGCGCGTCTGCATGGCATGCAGAAGGTCAGGGGTTCGAATCCCCTCAGGTCCACCCAATTCATCTCACGACCCATCAGGGGTATCTCAAATAGGAACGCAACGATGCGCTGGCCTTTCACCCACTACGGGCGGAAGGCCATTTCTTTTGGCCATTACCATTATGGCCACGGGCTGTGTACTTCATCATTGATTTGAGGCTTTGCGGGGGAGGCTTGAGTTTCGTATGGCTCGCTCGAAATATTCGCCTGGAGAAATCGAACGGAAGTGGCAGGAGCAATGGGCCGCCGATGATATCTATACAGCAAAGGACGACGATCCCCGGCCGAAGTATTACAACCTGGTGATGTTTCCCTATCCGTCTGGCGACCTGCATATTGGACACTGGTACAACTATACCGGCGCCGATATCTATGGGCGTTTCATGCGGATGCGTGGCTTAAATGTGATGCAGCCGATTGGCTTCGACGCCTTTGGTCTGCCCGCCGAAAACGCTGCCATCAAAAACAACATCCAGCCACGCACCTGGACGCTTGCCAATATCGCTCGTATGCGCGAGCAGCTGCGGACCCTGGGCGCTGGCTGGGACTGGTCGCGGGAGGTTGTCACCTGCCTGCCCGACTACTACACATGGACGCAGTGGGTCTTCCTGCAATTCTACAAGCATGGGCTAGCCTATCGCACCAAAGCGCCCGCGAACTGGTGTCCCAACTGCAACACGACGCTGGCCAACGAGCAGGTCGTCAACGGTGAGTGCGAACGCTGCCATTCGACGGTGGAGCGGCGCGAGATCGACCAGTGGCTGCTGCGTATCACCCAATATGCCGACGAATTGCTGCGCTACGATGGCATGGATTGGCCAGAAAAGACGCGGCTGATGCAGACCAACTGGATTGGCCGGAGCGAGGGCGCCGAAGTGCGCTTCATCGCCGAGACGCCAGCGGGCAAAGGCAAGGACGGCGAACGCATCGAGATCCCCGTCTTTACCACACGGCCAGATACGATCTATGGCGCCACCTTCTTCGTCCTGGCTCCGGAGCATCCCCTGGTCGATAAGCTGGCGGCGCCGACGCAGCGAAAAGCTGTCGAGGCGTATCTGGAGCAGGTCCGTCATGAGACAGAGATCGAGCGCCTGAGCACTGATGCCGCGCGCCCGAAGACTGGTGTGCCGCTGGGTACATATGTGACCAACCCAGTCAGCGGCGAACAGATCCCCATGTGGATCGCCGATTACGTGCTCATGGGCTACGGCACAGGCGCGGTCATGGGCGTACCAGCGCACGACCAGCGCGACTTCGAGTTTGCCCGCAACTTCGATCTTCCCGTTCGCGTGGTTTATCAGGACGAGGATGGCTCGCTGGATGGCGCGACGATGACCGAGGCGGTGGCGCATGTTGGCCATGTCGTCAACTCTGGCCCGTTCGACGGCCTACCCGATAGCCCAGAAACGATTCGCAAGTTCATCGCGCACATCGAAGAGATCGGCGCGGGCAAGGCGACAGTCAACTATCGCCTGCGCGACTGGCTCATCAGCCGTCAGCGCTATTGGGGCGCGCCGATTCCCATCGTCTACTGTGAGGACCATGGCGCGGTTGCGGTACCCGAAGATCAACTGCCAGTGGTGCTGCCCGATGAGGTGCAATTCAAGCCGACCGGTGAGTCGCCGCTGCGTTATGTGCCGGAGTTTCTGAATACGACGTGTCCGACATGCGGCAAGCCTGCCACGCGCGAGACCGACACGATGGATACGTTCATCTGCTCGTCGTGGTACTTCCTGCGCTATACCGATCCCGACGATGCGATGCGCCCCTGGACCGCTGAGTCAACCGCGAAATGGATGCCGGTGGATATGTACATCGGCGGACCGGAACACGCCACAATGCATCTGCTGTACGCGCGCTTCTTCGTCAAGGCTCTGCGTGACATGGGATTGCTGACTTGCGACGAGCCGTTTACGCGGCTCTACCATCAGGGAATGGTGCTGGGGCCGGATGGTCAGAAGATGTCGAAGTCGCGCGGCAACGTGATCGCGCCCGACGATGTCGTTGGCCGCTACGGCGCCGATGCTGTGCGCTGCTACCTGATGTTCATGGGGCCGTTCGACCAGGGTGGTCCGTGGAACAATCAGAGCATCGAGGGTGTCGCGCGCTTCCTGAACCGGGTCTGGGCGCTGGTGACCGACACGATTGAAGCCCAGACAGGCGCCTCGATACAGTCAGAGCAGGGGAGCGACGCCGAGCGGTTGCGCCATAAGGCGATTGCGCGCGTGACGGCGGACTTCGGCGAGCTACGCTTCAATACCGCATTGGCGGGGCTGATGGAGTATGTGAACGCGCTGAATCATCTGCGCGACGACTATGCAGCCGTCGTACGGGATGAACGCTTCCTGGCTGCGGTCGATACGCTGCTGGCGCTGCTGGCGCCGATGGCTCCTCACTTGACCGAGGAACTCTGGCATCAACGCGGACATAAGGAGAGCATCCACCTGCAACCTTGGCCAGAGTACGATCCGGCGCTGACGGTAGATGACATCGTGACGCTGGTGGTGCAGGTGAATGGCAAGGTACGAGACAAGCTGGAGGTCGCGCCCGGCCTCACCGACGAGCAGGCGCGCGAACTGGCGCTTGCCAGCCCGAAGGTGCAGTCAGCGCTGGAAGGTCGTGCGCCGAAGAAGTTCATCTATGTGCGCGAGCGCAACCTGGCGAACGTCGTCGGATAAGTAAAAACCCCCCTCCCTGCTGTGGGGAGGGGGCTAACTCTACGCCTCTTTGATCTGGCCGAGGAAGGTGCGCAGGCGGTCGTTCTTCGGCGCGCTGAATAGCTCAGCGGGCGCGCCTTCCTCCTGAATGATGCCGCCATCCATGAAGATCACGCGGTCGGCCACGTCGCGGGCGAAGCCCATTTCGTGGGTGACGACGACCATGGTCATACCTTCGTCGGCAAGCTGACGCATCACCTTGAGCACCTCACCAACCAGTTCCGGGTCGAGCGCTGAGGTTGCCTCGTCGAATAGCATAAGCTTGGGGTCCATCGCCAGCGCGCGCGCTATCGCTACGCGCTGCTGCTGTCCGCCGGAGAGCCGCGCGGGATAGGCGTCGGCCTTTTCCGCCAGACCCACTTTCGCCAGCAATTCACGCGCGCGAGCCTCGGCCTGCTCTTTCGGCATACCTTTTACCTGCACGGGCGCCTCGACGATGTTTTGCAGCGCCGTGAGATGCGGGAAGAGGTTGAAGCGCTGGAAGACCATCCCGATCTCGGCACGGATACGCGCGATGTTGCGTTCGCTGTCCTCCACCAGTTTGCCGTCGGGCGCCTCACGATAGCCGATCAACTCGCCGTCAACATAGATGCGCCCGCGATTGATTTTTTCGAGATGGTTGATGCAGCGTAGGAAGGTCGTCTTGCCTGACCCGCTCGGCCCAATGACGACGACCACCTCGCCACGCTGCACCCGCAGATTCACGCCGCGCAACACCTCATTGTTGTGAAAGTTTTTGTGAACGTCCAGGGCGTCCACCATTGGACGCGCCCCGTTCGCCTGCGCACTCGCGCCACTCAACATTGCCATATCGCTTTTCTCTTCCTGTTTTGCGTTCGCTCGTGGTTACGCCAAACCTGATGTCGAATTCCTAATGCGTAGGAGCTCCGGCTCCATGCACTCCCATGCCAACTACCCGCTGCCACCAGTTCACCCCCTTGATGCCTGGCTCGATACTGGATGCGTTTAGCCTGCGCTCAATGGCGGCCTGGATAAAAGTCCAGATGGTGGTCAGTAGCAGATACCACGCTGAGGCCACAACCAAAAGCTCCGGGATCGCGAAACTGGGGCCACCAATTCCAATCGACGTGCCAAGGAGTTCGTACAACCCCGCATAGTTGGCAAGTGCAGTGTTCTTCAGCATATTGTTGAACTCATTGCCAAGCGGTGGAATGATGATGCGGAAAGCCTGGGGCAGGATAATGCGCCGCATCGCTAGCGGATAGGTCATGCCAAGTGATTTGGCGGCCTCGATCTGGCCTACGTCTATGGCATCAATGCCAGCGCGGACGATTTCTGTCATGTAGGCGCCCTCGTTCAGTGAAAGCGCTACCAGCGCTGCCAGAAATGAGTCGAGGAAAACGGGTCCAATTCCGTGAGTAAAGCCAATCTGCGTAAAGAAATCAATTGCTCGTAGAGGGTTGGCAATGTGGAGATACGGGAAGAGATAATAGACAAAGAGAATCTGTACAATTAACGGGGTTCCACGGAAAAACCAGACATAAAGCGCTGAGATGCTTCTGATGATGCGCCAGCGGCTCCGACCCATGAAATAGAGAAGCAACCCGATCAGGGTGCCAAGAAACTGAGCGATTACCGCCAGGCCAATGGTAAGAATGACACCCTGTATAATTGCGGGTGAAAGCTCATATTTCCAGACATAACCCCAATTAAACGAGTGATTGAGTGTGATGAGATTCTGTAGCCACTCGAGTATGCCCATTGTTCGACTCCCCTCATACCTTGAGCAGTAGCTGGCTCACCTGCTAGGCTGGAGGGAATATACACGCTTCCAACTGTGGCAGGGAGGCTCGGCATCGCGTGGAAATCTGCGAAATGGAACGGTCGAGGCATTATACCCCGACCGCCCACAATTTCGTACTATGCCATTTGGACTGCGAAGGGTTAGGAGAGTGGCGGATACGCCAGTTTCTGCACACCCCAGTCGGTCAGAATCTTGAGGTAGGTGCCATCCGTGCGCATCGCGGCGAGCGCGTTAGTGATGGCGGTTTCGAGCGCCGAATTATCTTTGCGCATCACGATGCCCTGCGGCGAGGGCGATACCGTGATGCCGCCTGACTCGAGCTTGCCAGAATTCTGCTTGGAATAGTAGTCGGTCACCGGCTGGTCCTGATAGCTGGCATCCGAGCTGCCGTTGACCACTTCCAGTACGACATCGTTCTGAGAGGGATGGTGAACAATCTTGATCTTGTTGTCTTTGCAGACGGCAGCCTGACCCGACGAGCCATCGCCCGTGCCATTCGCGTCTTGCAGCTCGGCAAGCTCGACAGTGTTATCCTGCGCAGCGATGATCTTGCCACACATCGAATCAATCGAGGTTATGTTCTTGGGGTTGCCGGTCTGGACAAGGATGGACTCACCAGCAGTGAAGTAGGGGATCATGTCCACCTTCTGCTGGCGGTCGGAGTTGATCGTGAACGACGAGATAGACATGTCGTAGCGCTGCTGGCCGAGTGTAGGGCCAGAAAGGTCGGGAATGATCGCGCCGAAGTCTGCCTTAATGATGTTTGGCTCCAGGCAGAGACGCTTGGCAAACTCGCGAGCGAGATCCATGTCGTAGCCAACGTAGTTACTCGGGTTGGCGGGGTCGGAGTACTCCGCCGGCGCATACGTTGTGTCGCTGGCAATGGTCAGTTTACCTGGATTCACCAGGTGCCAGCTCGAGACGGTCGAGGATGACGGACAGTTTGCATTATTGCCGCCGGTTGTTGGGGTTGACGAGGTTCCGCAGGCCGAGAGCAGGAGCGAAAGCCCCATCGCGGCTCCAACCGCTCCAACAGTCATAACCCGCCGGATTTTCGGCAGGGTGCGCAGTGACGCGGGTATCATCCAGTTTCTCCTTGCTACAACATCACCATACGCCTGAGAGGATGCTAGGAAAAGCTCTTGTGTGTAACGAGTGTACCATTCCCTGGCAAGACCTCTGGTGCGCTGTCGCAGACCTATTGCACAGGGCAACAGCTAAGATAAAGTACGCATCTTCGCGGCGGAATCTTACAGCAGCGGGCCATGCGAACGAGACAGATTGCGTCGCGCGGCATAAGACGAGGATAGTATGTGGCGCGCCGAGAGCAGTTTGCGGAGGGCGGTGGGTAGCGTTGTGGGGCTGGTCGAGGGACGAAAAATGCGGGGAGAGAAGCCCACCCGCTCTCTCCTCGCAATTGCATGCGATTGGGAAACCACATGCCTCATTAGACGTATCGGCTGCCTAGAATGTGCAAATCGCATTCGCCGCCTGGTACTTTTTACGCCGCCTAGAAGTGCAATTCCGGGCCGTGCTGGCGCAACCAGGCGCGATGGTCGCGGTAATCCGGGCATTTCTCAGCCACCAGAGCCCAGAAGCGCGGTGAATGGTTACCCTCTTTCAAGTGCGCCAATTCGTGAATGACGATGTAGTCCAGCACGGCAAGCGGCGCCAGGAGAAGCCGCCAATTGAAGTTGAGGTTACCTTGGCGCGAGCAGCTTCCCCAGCGACTCTTCTGGTCCCGGATGGCGATCCGGCCATAGTTGAAGCCGAATTGCGCGTTCCAGTGCGTCGCACGTTCAGTGAAGACATGGTGCGCCTGGCGGCGGTACCAGCGCTCGATGGCCGCCCGCACCATGTCGGGGGAATTGGAGTCCAGTATGAGGCGCAGTGTGCCTTCTTCGATCACAGTGATCTTGCACCTGCCTGGATGACTCGTATCGAGATCAAGGCGCAGTTGTCCGCCCGCAAACGGCAGGAGCGCACCCGACTGAAGCGGTGTTTCGACCACGGAGAGAGGGGGTTGCGCATAGCGCACCAGCATTTTGGTGATCCAGTCGGTCTTCTCGCGCATGACTGCTTCGATGCGTGCAACGCTCACACCAGGCGGCGTTGTAACTTCGAGTCCGTTGCCAGGACGCACCTCGAAGCGAAGGCGTCGCGCGCGGCGACTGACACGATGGCGATAAGTAATTGTGGCGTCACCAAGGCTGATGGCGCGCTGACGTACAGCCGATGTCTTCACCGTGGTGTTCGGTGCGCCATTGTGTCTGGAACTGGTACGGGCTGATGATTGCTTGGGTGATGTAGCCGGCGAGGTGGCCGATGCGTTCTCGGGCATGCCCAATCCTCTCCTTCAGCTAGCAAGTGGGAAATCATTTTTGAATGCGCGCGCGAGCGCGCGGTCAATTTGGTGGGACTATCGTAGCGGGAAGTCAATCGCCAGGCGAGAGAGACAGTACCAACAACCCCTAGCCATTGGTCATGGGTAATAGTAAAAGGCGGTTTTGCAGCACTGATATTGCCCGGCAAACCGCTTGACTTGCGCCCTGCGTTGTGATATGCTCTCTTTTGCGTCTGGCGCATGTACGCCAAAGCGGTGGTTGCCACCGAGATGAACCTGAACAACCGAAGAGTGAGAAGCAGCAGTATGCGCTAATTGTTCGCAGTGCCGGGAATTTCCCAGCATTGTGACGATGCGGGTAGCATACGTCAATGTTCTTTGAGTCGTGCAAACGACGCAGCAACAAGCAAGTGGAATGATGTATATGTGCGAGGAGGTCGCACGCGAAGGCGTGGGCGGACTCGCAGCTATAGACAAGACCACAAAACTTGGATGGCGAGTTTGATCCTGGCTCAGGACAAACGCTGGCGGCGTGCCTAACACATGCAAGTCGAACGCGAGTCTTTTCTTCGGAGGAGGGCTCGAGTGGCGGACGGGTGAGTAACACGTGAATAACCTGCCCAGGTG
>DASUHD010000185.1:0-4469 GCA_036273675.1 Ktedonobacterales bacterium
AGCAGATCCAGAAAGAGGTTGGCATCACCTTCGTCTACGTCACCCACGACCAGGAGGAGGCGCTTACCATGAGCGATCGCGTGGCGGTGATGTCGAGCGGCCGGATCCAGCAGATCGGTACCCCCGTGGAGGTCTACGAGCGACCCGCGACCGAGTTCGTCGCCGACTTCATCGGCATCTCCAATATCCTCCTCCGCGACGGCGTCCGCTTTGTCGTGCGGCCGGAGAAGATCCGCATGCTGGCGGAGGGCGAGCCGGCCGATGTCGGCATGACCATCGAGCCGGGGCGCGTCGAGCAGGTCATCTACGCGGGCATGACGACGCGCTACATCGTACACCTCGATCGTGGGGAGCAGTTGGTGGCGGTGCGTCAGAACATGGACGCTCAGGACGACGCCCAGAAGTTTGAAGGCCAGTCGGTCCGCCTGGCTTGGACGGCGGACCACACGTATGTGCTCAACAAGGGAGAGGGAGGAAGTCGATGAGGCGGGGTATGAAGTCCATGAAGTTCGGGGGTCTGGTAGCGGCGTCGCTGCTGCTGCTCGCCGCATGCGGTTCCAGTGGCGGCACTGCCAGGCCCACGACGCAGCAGCCGCCAACGGCGAATATGAAGCCACAAACCACCATCGGCGCCGGCGAGGGTCAGTTGAACCTGATCCTGTGGGACGGCTACGCCGACAAATCGTGGGTCGACCCGTTCACCCAGGCGACCGGCTGCAAGGTCAACCAACACCCCGCCGGATCGTCGGACGAGATGGTCAGTCTGATGAAGAACGGCGGCGGCGGGCAGTGGGATATGGTCTCGGCTTCCGGTGACGCGGACCTGCGCCTGATCTACGGGGGCGATGTCAAGCCCATGAACGTCAACCTGATCCCCGACTGGCAGAACTTCCAGACATATTTCCAGAACCCGCCATTCAACACGATCAATGGCGTACACTACGGCGTCTCGCTCCAGTGGGGCCCCAACACGCTGCTCTACAACACCAAGGTATTCCCCAACAAGCCAACCAGCTGGTCTGTCATCTACGACTCCGCCTACAAAGGCCGGATCACGGTACCCGACAACCCAATTCAGATCGCCGACGCGGCGCTCTATCTCAGCAAGTCGCAGCCGAGCCTTGGCATCAAGGACCCCTACGAGCTAACGCAGCCGCAGTTCGACGCGGCGGTCAACCTGCTCAAGCAGCAGCAGCCCCTGATCAAGCACTATTGGTCGCTCGCCACTGATGAGATCTCCCTATTCCAGAACGGTGACGTCGACGTCGGCGCGAGCTGGCCGTACCAGACGATCACGCTCAAGGCAGCCGGGGCGCCAGCCGACGATACCATCCCACAGGAGGGCGCCACGGGGTGGGCCGACACGTGGATGCTGGCGACCAAAGCTCCTCACCCCAACTGCGCCTACCTCTGGGCCAAGTGGGTGAGCACCCCGCAGGTGCAGGCCGAGCAGGCCCTGTCCTTCGGCGAGACGCCAGTGAACAGCAAGGCATGCGCCGTGATGGATACCCTGCAGGCAGGCTCGTGCGCGAAATACCACGCCGACCAGACCAGCAGCGCGTACTTCAGCACCATCGCTTTCTGGAAGACGCCGCTTGCGACCTGTGACGACGGAACCAACAAGTGCGTGCCGTACGCGCAGTGGGTCGCTGCCTGGACGACAATCAAGGGGTAGCCCATGTCGATAGAAGCGATTCGACGGCCTCGTCCCAATGGGGGCGAGGCCGGGGCTGCCGGATTTCGTGGCTTGCTGTGGCGCCTGCCGTGGCTGCGCCCTGTGCTCCTCCTGACCCCGCCGCTGGCGTGGTTCGTGGTGATCTACTTCGCGTCTCTCGCGCTGCTGCTGATCACCGCCTTCTGGACAATCAACCCATTCACGACCCAGGTCGTCCAGGAGTGGAACCTCGACAACTTCCGGATCATCCTGACTGACTCGACGTACTGGTCGATCATCGGCCGGACCGTCGTCATTGCATTGCTGGTCACCATCACGGATGCGGTGCTCGCGTTTCCTCTCGCCTATTACATGGCCCGCGTGGCCTCGCGGCGCGTGCAGACCCTCCTGTTCGCCGCCGTGCTGCTGCCGTTGTGGGCGAGCTACCTCGCCCGTGTCTACTCCTGGATACTGATCCTCAACCACGACGGCCTTCTGAACTGGAGCCTTCAATCGATCGGGCTGCCCCCCGCGAACATCGGCTACACGAACACCGCGATGTGGCTCGTCTTTTCCTATATCTGGCTGCCCTTCATGATCATTCCGACCTACACTGCGCTCGAACGGGTACCCGAGTCGCTGCTCGATGCGGCGGCCGACCTCGGCGCCCGCCGCTGGCGCGCCGTGCGCGACGTGGTCCTCCCGCTGGCCCTGCCAGGCATGGTCGCCGGATCTATCTTTACATTCTCGCTGACGCTCGGCGACTTCATCACGCCGCTCCTGGTCGGCGGGGCGAGCTCCAACTTTATCGGCAACGTCGTTTACGCCAACATTGGCATCGCCAACAATGTGCCATTCGCGGCCGCGTTGACCATGGTGCCGGTGGTGATCATGATCATTTACTTGACGATAGCTTACAAGCTGGGCGCCTTCGAGGCGCTCTAGAGGCACACTAGAGGCACTGTAAAGGATGGAAGGTACACGATGGAAGGCGTCGGCGCTCGCATCTTTCTACGCCTCTGGGCCGTCCTCATCATGCTATTCCTGTTTATCCCGATCCTCTTGATCTTCGTCTACGCGTTCAACACCTCGAACATCGAGAGTTGGCCCATTCCCGGACTGACGCTCAAGTGGTTCAGCGCTACCTGGAACGACGACAATGTGAGGTCGGCCTTGCTCGTGTCGCTCCAGGCTGGGCTTCTGGCGACGGCGATCGCCCTCGTCCTCGGCACGAGCGCCGCGTTCGCGATCCACCGCACCCGGTTCTTCGGCCGCGAGGTGGTAAGCCTGCTCTTCATCCTGCCCCTGGCCCTGCCGGGCATCATCACCGGCATCGCGCTGAACACATTCTTCAGCTTCAACAACATCACGCTGTCGCTCGCGACTATAGTCGTAGGCCACGCCACCTTCTGCATGGTGGTTGTCTATAACAACGTGCTCGCCCGACTTCGCCGCACGCAGGGATCGCTGATCGAGGCCGCCATGGACCTCGGCGCCAACAGCGTCCAGGTGTTTCGTGACATCACGCTGCCCCTGATCTCGACTGCTGTCGTGGCAGGCGCCATGCTAGCCTTCGCGCTGTCATTTGACGAGGTCATCGTGACCACCTTCACTGCCGGCGCCCAGAGCACTTTGCCTATCTGGATCTTCGGCCAGATCCGCCACGGTGTCCTGCTCCCGGAGGTGAATGTCGTTGTGTCGTTCGTGATCCTGGTCACGATCATCCCGGTCGCTGTAGCGGCTCGACTCACAGGCGGCGGCGCTGCCCGCGTGCCGACCGCCAAAAGCTAGTTGGATATGCGGATCGCACTCTCCGACGACCCGGACTGGCGGTCCGCTGATCCCCGGCAACGTCTATCGCCAACTGATGCAGGCGCTCAAGCGGGCAGGGTTGCCGCACATTCGCTACAGGCTTGAATTCAGGGGCGGCCCCGCCGGGAATCGAACCCGGATGCTCGGTTTAGAAGACCGATGCTTTGTCCATTAAGCTACGGAGCCAGCGCTGAGGCGCAATCGCATTGTAGGCATGCATCGCTGGTGGACGCAACCCCTTTACCGTCAGTGATGCGCCAGCGCGACGATGAGGAAGATGAGCGCGCAGACGACGCCCGCCGCCAGCAGCGCCCAGTAGATGCGACGGGCGCGCGTCACATAGCGCTGATAATAGGCGTCCGCCGAGGCGCCGGGTTCGCGGATGCGCTCGCGTTCGGTGGCGGTTAACTCTGTCATTCCGGCGAGCCGCGCCGAGAGCGCTGCCTGCTCCAGCGTGAAGTGGTCGCTCTGGGCGCGCAACAGAAAGAAGATGACGAACGCGATGTAGCCGCTGTAGAGAATGGACGCCGCCAGCGCCAGCCACGGCGAGGTGGCAGGCTGAATCAGCCCGGCGATCACCACCGCCGCCAGCAGCCCCACTGTCCGGTAGACGTTATCCACCACATCGCTCGTCAGATCGCTCACGCCCTTGCGCACCGTCTCAGCGTAGTCGGCGACGGCGTCCTGGGCGGACTGGCGCGCGGCGAAGTAGCGATCCGTCTGGCCGCGGACGAAGAGGGTGAAGTTGGCTTTGGCGGCCTCCAGCGCGTCCACCGCCGCGAGCGCCACCTCGGCCAGTGTGACCGCGCCGCCGGGCGGCAACTCGCGCGCCAGGCATTCTCGCGCGATGATGAGCGTATCCACTGTCCCGTGGCGCGTCGCCCAGTCGGCCAGCCGGGCCAGCGCCTCGCCTCCCGCGTCTTCGGTATCGCCCTCATCTGGCAGCCGACACGTCGCGGGCCGCGTCCCGGCGAAGTGGAGCGTCAGCCCGTCGCTCAGCGCG
>DASUHD010000186.1:0-10645 GCA_036273675.1 Ktedonobacterales bacterium
CATGCGATAGTAGTCCGGTGGTGGGGGATACGATGGCGGCGTGGCGCCCGTCGGCTGCTGGAATGGCTGCGGCGGCGCGTATGGAACGGGCGCCTGATAGGGCGATGGGCTAAACGGATAGCCGCCATCGGTGCGATATCCAGCCATAGGAGGATACGCCGGGTACATGCCATAGGCGGCGGGCAGCACGTACGCCGGGGCAGCCGTGGGAGGCGTTTCGGAGAGCGGCGCGCGGTTGGAGCCAATCGCGCCAGCCCATGCGCCCAGCCCCAGGCCAATCGCGCCGAGAATCAGCTGCTGGATGAGCAGCCCGGCTAGCTGCGCGGGCAGAGCGGAGCCATCGTGCGTCGAGGCGACCACGCCGGTAATCGTGCCGTCGGCATGCATCAGGAGCGAGATGATGATGGAGAACGCCATCCAGATGAGGCCGCTCAGGAGCGCGACGCGGAAACCCGCGCCCGCCCCGCCACCGCGACGCCCGTTCACATAGGCGGTGAGTCGGCCCGCGTACCAGCAGAGTACAAGGCAGACCGCGCCCGTCACGATCATCGCGCCATAGGTGATGAGCGCCACGGGAACGAGCAGGCCAACCAGTGGCAGCGGATTGCCACCGCCCGACTCCAGCCGCGCCAGCGACCAGCGCATGCTCTCGATGGTGGCGATGTTGGCGCGCGCGGCCGAGGCGGAGATCAGCACCTGCAGCGCGGCGAAGAGTCCGCTGACGATGCCGAGATTCCAGCCAATTGATCGCGTCTCCGGGCCGTTGTTCATGACCTGCTCCTGGGTGGGTCTGGGAATGTCGTGGATTGGCGCTCGCCGCGCGCTCCACGCCTCCCTGGGAGCGTATCGCCAGACCACACGCCACGTCAAGCGCAGCGGACCGCCTCACTCGGCTGGTCGTCGTCGCCATGGCCAGCGCCACCGCTTGTGCTGGGGCGCCGGTATCTTCTCGTTGGGTAGAGCCAATGGCGCGACGTCGCGCCAGGCCGAGAAATGGTGACCGAGGTGGCGCGCCATGGCATGTATCGTGCCACTCATCCTTTCCTGACCACTGTGTTGCTCCGCAATAGGGCGCCGTGCCATACGCCGCAAGGCAAGCCATGGACCCACGAAACGGGTGGTCGGCATCGGCAATCCCAACGGCGCATGTCGCGTCACCGTATCTCCAACCGTATCTCCAACCGTATGGTGGGAGCACTCACCAGCCCAGGGAACAGGCTCATTTGGCAAGGATACGTCGTCGGAGTGGCAGTGTGCGCCAGACATTCTGCTTGCTTCGGCAGGCGCTCATGGGCGTCCGGCGTGGTCGATTTTCTCGACGCGCCGCATTGGGACGGTTCAGTCTTTTGGGGAGGCGACCAGATGAGTCAGGTTGGCCAAGCAGTGACCTACCCACCAATCGCCGACTACGCCCTCATCGGCGACTGCCATGGGGCTGGACTTGTCTCCCGGGACGGCTCGCTCGACTGGTTCTGCATCCCCCGCTGCGATAGCCCTTCCGTCTTCGCCGCACTTCTCGACGCAGATGCAGGTGGCCGCTTCCGCATTCGTCCTACCGGCGCGTTTCAGACTACGCGACGCTATCTCCCAGACACGAACATCCTGGAGACGACATTCGTGTCGGCTGGCGGCTCGGTCGTCCTGCGCGATCTCATGCCGGTCGCCGCTGAGGGGGACAAACGGGCGCACCTGGCCCCCCAGCGCGAGGTTTTGCGCGAGGTGGAAGGGATCTCTGGGGCGATGGACCTCGACATTCTGTATGAGCCTCGCCCCGAGTACGCTCGACGCCGCGTCGTCCTACAGCCACGCGGCGCGTTGGGGCTGTGGTGCGAAACTGGCGGAGCCGCGTTGGCGTTGCGCAGCGAGATACCGTTGACATTGAGCGCGAACCGGGAGAGCGCGCGCGGATTCGCTCAGATCCGGGCAGGAGAGCGCAAATATCTCTCGCTCACCTATAGCGACGAAGGCCCATCGGTGGTTCCGTTGCTTGGGGCTTTCGCGCGCAACAGATGCGAACGTTCAGCCCAGTGGTGGCGCGAATGGGCGGCCCACTGCACCTATGAGGGACCCTATCGCGACATGGTCGTGCGCAGCGCGCTTGCTCTGAAGCTGATGGCCTACGCGCCCTCTGGCGCTGTCATCGCCGCGCCCACGACATCGCTTCCCGAACAACTCGGGGGTGTGCGCAACTGGGATTACCGCTACTGCTGGCTGCGCGATGCGTCCTTCACGCTGCGCGCGCTGGCCACGCTCGGCTATGCCGAGGAGGCAGACGCCTTCCTGAGTTGGATGCTCCACGCCACGCGCCTCTCCTGGCCTGAGCTTCGTGTCCTCTACGATATCTACGGTGAGGCGAGGCTGCCCGAGCGCGAGTTGTCGCACCTGGAGGGTTATGCAGGCTCGCGGCCCGTGCGAGTTGGCAACGATGCCCATAACCAGCTCCAACTCGACGTCTACGGCGAGGTCATTGACGGAGTGATGCGGTTCGCCAATCGTGTAGAGCGCTTCGATCGTGACACGGCTCGCCTGTTAGAGGATCTGGGACGGACAGTGTGTAAGCGCTGGCGCGAGCCAGACGAGGGAATCTGGGAGGGGCGTTCTGGCCGTTTCCACCACACGCACTCGAAGGCGCTCTGTTGGGTTGCGCTCGACCGTCTCGTCAAAATGCACGAGGCTGGGCGCCTGGCGATCTCGGTCGAACTGTTTCGCGCGGAGCGTGACACGATCAGGAAAGCGATCGAGACACATGGGTACAATACACAACTGGGAAGTTACACGCGCACCTTCGACGGGAACGAGCTGGACGCAAGTCTCTTGACGCTCCCGCTGTACAATTATGTCCCCGCGACACACCCGCGGATGCGGTCTACGTGTCTCCGCATACATGAGCATCTCGCCCGTGGCAGTCTCCTCTATCGCTACGAGACAGGCGCTACCGACGACGGCCTCCCGTCCGGAGAGGGCGCTTTCGGCATCTGTAGCTTCTGGGGGGTCGAGTGCATGGCGCGGGGGGGCAACGTTGCTGGCGCAACCCAGACATTCGAACAACTCCTTGCGTATGCGAATGATGTGGGACTCCTTGCTGAGGAGATTGACCCTGACACAGGCGCCGCGCTTGGGAACTTCCCGCAGGCATTTACGCATGTCGGTCTGATCAACGCCGCACTGACGCTCGCCGAGCGCTCCGGCGAACACACCGCGGGACAAGCTGCAACGGAGGCGGGCAAGGTTATATGAACATGCGCAGTATTACGCTCTGGGGATTTGTGGGTACCCTGGTCCTGACAACGCTGATGGCTGGCAGCCAAGCGCTCGGCCTGACGCGGATGAATCTCCCCTATCTCCTGGGGACAATGGTCACGTCCAACCGGGACCGCGCCAAGTCGATGGGGTTCGGAATGCATTTGATCAACGGCTGGCTGTTCGCCTCCCTCTACGCCGCGGCCTTTCAGAGCTGGCGTCGCGCGACCTGGTGGTTGGGCGCCCTTATTGGATTGGTGCATGGGCTCTTTGTGCTGGTGGCATCCGACAAGGTGTTGCCCGCGCTTCACCCGCGCATGGCATCGGAGGAGCAAGGCCCTACACCAACAAGACAGCTGGAGCCTCCGGGCTTCCTGGCGCTCAACTATGGCCGCCGCACACCGCTCTCGATCATTCTGGCTCATCTCGTCTACGGGAGCATCCTGGGCGCGTTCTATCGCTTGCGCTAAACGCGTATGCTGCCACCTGCTGCTTCGACCTTCGCCGCACCATGATACCTGGAAATGCGATTAGGGATCTGCGACTTTTGGAACGAGGTTGGTGAGGCGCTTGGCGTCACCGTTGCCGGAAACGCAGGCGCCGGTAAGAATGCTGCTCCTGTTGCTTGTTGTCCCTATCTTCCCACATCCAGGAGCGGATTCATGATCGATGACGTTTCCCTTCCTGACTTTGATGCACTGTGGGACTATGCCAGGCCCGCAGAAACCGAGGTTGCTTTTCGCGCTCTGCTCCCCGAAGCACAAGCCGAGGCATCGCGCAATCCATCGTATTACCTTGAGCTACTGACCCAGATTGCCCGCACGCAGGGCTTGCAGCGCGACTTTGCCGCCGCCCACCAGACGCTCGATGCTGTGCAACCCCAGCTGACCGACGATCTCTGCCGCGCCAGGGTGCGCTATTTGTTGGAGCGGGGCCGCGTCTTCAATTCTTCTGGCCAGCCAGAGGAAGGCCGTCCGCTCTTTGAGGCCGCCTGGGAGCAGGCTCGGCGCTGCAACGAAGACCTCTATGCCATTGATGCGGCGCATATGGTGGCCATCGTCGCACCGCACGACGAGAAGCTGGCCTGGAACCGCAAAGGGCTGGAGGTGGTGGAGCAGACCGCCGATACGCGCGCCCAGCAATGGGGCGGCTCACTCTACAACAACATTGGGTGGGACTACCATGCGCAAGGGCAGTATGAGCGAGCGCTGGAGGCCTTTTACAAGGCGCTGGAGTGGTGGCAGATCCAGGGAGACCCCCGCGAGATCCTGATCGCCAGATGGTGTGTTGCCCGCACGCTGCGCTCCAGCGGCCGCGTCGAAGAGGCGCTCCGCCAGCAACAGGCGCTGCAAGAGGCGTGGATACCACTCGGCGGGAGCGATGGCTACACGGAAGAAGAACTCGGTGAATGCCTGCTCGCCCTCAACCACCCTGAAGAGGCGCGCCCATACTTCGCCCAGGCATACGCGAAGCTCGCGCAAGACGCCTGGCTGATGGCGACAGAGCCAACCCGGATGGAGCGACTCAAGCGCCTCGGCGAAGGGCAGTGAAGGGTTGAGAGCGCCGCCAGTGGGAGACTAGACGAAGCTATCAGCGGTGCGGATTGTACAGACTGGCTGGCCCGTATCTGCGCTCGTTCCGGCGTGTGGTGATGCCACCCCAGCGGGCGCGGACTTCGCCGAACGCGCGCCAGGCTTGACGGAGCCTCCCCAGATACAACAGCGCTCCGACCCAGGCGAGCGCCGCGTCTGGATGGTAGGGATCGAGAGCAATCGCGCGTTCCAAGGCGTCGACGGCCTGGCGCCGACGGCCCAAGGCTTCGAGGGCTCCGGCGTGGCACAGCCAGGCCTGTGGATCAGTCGCATCACCCGCAATCGCGCGCTGGCTGGCCTCCATCGCCTCGGAAGCCCGCTTGAGGCGCAGGAGGCAGGCGCTCAGGTTCGTCCACGCGTAGGTCTGGTCTGCCCCTGCTGGCGTACGCTCAATAGCGCCGCGATACGCAGCCACCGCCTCGGCGTAGCGCTTGAGCCGCTGTAACGCGAAGCCCTTGTAGCGCAGCGCCGTAGCGATCTGCTCTGGAGTATCTGAGGCAAAACGCTCCACCTGTGTCGCAGCCTCAATGGCCTCGTCAAATCGCAGAAGCCGGGTGAGGGCTTCGCACCGCAACTCCCACGCATGGGGATCCTCGGGGGCCGCACCGAGCAGGATATTGGCCGCCAGGAGGGCTTCACGATAGCGGCCGCGCTCGAAGCGCGAGATGCCTGCTTGCAGATGGGTGCTCAGGTCGTTCGTCATATATTTCCTTCCAGGATGTCGGGGGTAGGGTGAGAGTCAGAATGTCTGGTCCACATGCGCCCATGCGTGCGGATGGCTGTTTCCCGATAGAGCGGACCACTATAGCGGATCATCGCCCAATGCCGCATCGACATAGCCACGTTGCTACCTAAATGGGCCAGTATCCTGGGTCGAGTTCAGCCAGGCGCCAAGCTCACCAGACACGGCGGCCCGCGCGGGCGAACCGCAAACCTTCGGGCTTTAGCTCCCGCGGTCTATGACCTGTGGTATGCATGTGATATGCATGGTACATATAAGAGACGACGCCTGGATGGACAGCTATGCGCGAGAGTGGCGATGAGAGGTGATGAAGTGGCCAGTGCGGACGACGTGATCGTGATTGGCGGCGGCATTGTCGGGGCGAGCGCGGCGTACCGGCTGGCGCGCTCTGGGGCGCGTGTGACGCTGGTAGACCGTGCCGACGCTGGCCAGGCGACGGCGGCTGGCGCTGGCATCATTTCGCCCGGTACCAGCTACAATCCACCGCCGGCATTCTTCCCACTGGCCTTCCGCGCCGTCGCCTACTATGATACTCTGCTGGCCGCGCTGGCTGAGGACGGCGAGACCGAGACAGAGACCGGCTTCGAGGTTGTGGGCCTCCTGCACGTCGCCATGTCTGAGGCGGAGGCAGCGGCCCTGCCCGTCCTCCTGCGGCTGATCGAGGAGCGCCGCGCGTCCGGCGCGCCCCGCATCGGCGCGGTCCAGATGCTCAGCGGCGATGAGGCGCGTGCGCTCTTCCCCGCGCTCGGCGCCTGTCTGGGCGCGATCTACACCAGCGACGCGGCGCGCGTGGACGGCCGGCTGTTGCGTGACGCCATGCGCCGGGGAGCGGCGCGGCATGGCGCGCGCATCGTCACCGGCTCCGTCGAGGCAATCCGCGAGGCGGTCGGCGGCGTAGAGCTAACCGTGAACAGCGAAACGCTCACGGCGGGCGCCGCCATCCTCGCTGGGGGCGCGTGGTCGGGCGCGCTCGTCGAGACGCTGGGCGAGGGATTACGCCTGCCTGTCTTTCCTCAGCGCGGGCAGATCTTGCACCTCCGGCTGCCCGGCCACGAGACGGCCCGCTGGCCTATCATCGTCGGATTCCACTCGCACTACATCCTCACGTTCCCGCAGGATCGCGTAGTGGCGGGCGCGACCCGCGAGAGCGACTCCGGCTTCGATCCCCGCATGACGGCGGGAGGCGTGCGCGAGGCGCTGGATGAGGCGCTGCGCGTCGCCCCAGGACTGGCAGACGCAACTCTTCAGGAGGTACGCGTCGGCCTCCGTCCCGCCAGCCCGGACGGCCTGCCGCTGCTCGGTCACTTATCCGGCCACGAGCGTCTCTACGTCGCCACAGGCCACGGCGCCTCTGGCTTGCAGCTCGGCCCCTACTCCGGCGCGCTCGTGGCTGACCTTGCGCTCGGCCAGTCCTCCGCCCCCGACCTGGATCTGGGACCCTTCACGCCCGCCCGTTTCGCCCCACGACCATAGTTCTGCGCGGGGCGGCGATCACTTTCGCCCTCGTGCCAGCCAGCGTGAAAACCCCAGGAGGTCAGAATGTTCGGTTTGGGGATGCTTGTTTTTGCCAGCCTGCTGAGCGAGTGACGGTACCGCGCATAGCATCGCCGCCTCCTCTGGATTCGTCACGGCCCATAAAAAGTAGTCCTGGATGAGCTGAGATAACTCGTCGAGCACATCTTCGTGAATCACAATCTGCCTCCCAATGTAGCGTATCTCAGCAGTTCATTGAACAACATTTTAGGATCGTTGCCTTCTACGCGCGCCCGGCTTGCCGGGATCCGCACCCGCTCCTTAACCAACCGATAAGAAAGAATATGCTACAGGACCACACCACACCTTGAATCGCTCATTCACCACGTCAGCGGGATCGACATAGAGCGTACCGGCATCAGCATAGTTCGAGTCGCTGTCTTTTTCAAACCCGTTGGCAGTGGGCGAGTCGGACACGTTATGATAGACTACTCGGACGCGCGTGGGGGCGCACGAGGAACAAGCGACAAGCGACAGGAGACGGGTGTGGCGACGACGGTCGAGACACAGCAGCGCCGACAGGGTAGAGGTAGGAGGCGGAACCCAGGCGGCAACTGGCCCCCTAACGCGCGCTGGAACTTCGTGGTGCTCGGGGCAGACGTCGCGTTCTTCACGTTCGCGCTCAACATCGCCTCAGCCTATGTCGTCCTGCCGCTCTTCGTCCATCAGCTTACCGCCGACAACACCGCCGTCGCGCTGATTAGCGCGTTGCGCGCGCTCGGCCTTTATGCTCCTCAACTCCTTATCGCCCCACTCGTCGAGCGACGACGCCATGCGTTGCCCCTGATTCTGCGCCTGACCATACTGGAGCGCGTGCCGTATCTCGCGCTTGCGATTGCCACCGTGCTCTTCGCGCAGTCCAATCCAAACGCGCTCCTCGTCTTCTTCTTCGTCATGATCCTGCTGGCGCTGGGCGGCGGCGGGCTGACCTTCCCCGCCTGGCTCGACCTCATCGCCCGCGCGATGCCCAAGAACTGGCTCGGCCGCTTTCTGGGATTCTGGCAGGGTCTCGGCGGCATTCTCGGCATTGGCGGCGCGGCGGTCGCGGCGTTTGTGCTCGCGCACGTCAAGTGGCCCCTCAACTTTGCGCTCTGCTTCCTGCTAACATTCGCCGCGATGGCCGTCTCGTTCGTGCTGCTCGCGCTCGGACGTGAGCCACCACGCACACTGGTCGGCGAAGATGCGCCGTCGAATACGCTTGATCTACCAGCCGCGGATGTCGCGCCGCCCAACATCGGGAGCCTGCGCGCGGAGCCGGATGGATTCCAGCCCTCTGTCGCCCCTATCCCCGCCGAAACCAGCAGCCGTCCGGCGCGCATGGGCGCGCTCTGGACGCTGCTGCGCGAGGACGGAAACCTCCGTCGTCTGCTCATCACCAATGCGCTCGGTGGGTTCGCCACAATGGCCGCAGCCTTATTTGCCGTCTCGGCGCTCAATCTCGGTGGCCTCTCGAACGCCGAGGCTGGCGCGGAGGCGACGGTGCTGGCGCTGGCCTCGACCGGCGGCTACTTCCTCTGGGGGCCACTGGGCGATGCGCTGGGACACAAGCTTGTGCTGGCGTGCGCGGCCGCGTGCGCGGGGCTGGCCGCGTTGATGGCTGTCTGGGCGCATGGCGTCGTCCCATACGCGGTGGTCTTCCTGCTGATGGGCCTCAACCTCTCGGCGACGTTCATTGCCGGGCTGACCTTCATCGCCGAGTTCGGGCCAGAGGTGAAGCGCCCAACCTACAGCGCGCTCTCGTCCGTCGCCTTTGCGCCCTTCGCTGTCGGCACACCGCTGCTGGCTGGATGGCTCGCGGACCAGTGGGGCTACCAGCCGGTCTTCGTGATCTCGGCCCTCGCCGGGGCGCTCACCACGCTCTGCTTCATCTTCTGGGTACCAGACCCGCGCAAGCGCGCTCGACGGGCCGCGCAGACTGTCACCGTCCCCGCAAGAGCTGACGCCGACTGAGGTGAGCCTCGCGCCGAAAGGCTATGGCCCGGCTATATCCTAGGGCCGATTTGTGGGTATCATACATGCACGACTCTCGTGAAATGGTGAGGGGGCGGCATGGATACTGGCTCACTCCTGGGCGTGCTGGCGGTCTTCGCGCTGGTGGCCCTCAACGGATTCTTCGTCGCGGCGGAGTTCGCGCTGGTCAAGGTGCGGGTCACACGCATCGAGCAGCTGGTGATGGAGGGCAACGCGCTCGCCCGCATCCTCCAGCGCCAAACGGCCCACCTGGATAGCTACATCGCCGCGACGCAGCTTGGCATCACGCTCGCCAGCCTCGCCCTCGGCTGGATCGGCGAGCCAAGCCTCTCCCATCTGATCGAGCCGCTTTTCCAGTGGGTCGGCAACGTCTCGACCGCCGAGGGTATCGCCAATACCATCGCCGTAGTCCTCAGCTTTGTGCTGATAACTGGATTCCATATCGTGCTAGGCGAGCTGGTACCCAAGTCCATTGCGCTGCAGCGCACCGAGCGGGTGGCCTTCATCGTCGCTGCGCCGCTGCTGATCTTTGCCCGCGTCTTCCGCCCCTTCATTGCCTTGATGAACGGCCTTGGCAACGCGATTGTGCGGCTGCTCGGACTTGACTCGCCCGACGAGCATGCGGCGGTACACTCGGTCGAGGAGTTGGAGATCATCGTGACGCAGAGCCGCAAAGCGGGTGTGCTCGATGCCGAGGAAGAGGTGCTGCTGCGGCACGTCTTCGACTTCGGCGATAAGGTCGCCCGCGACGTGCTGACGCCACGTAGCGATATCGTGGCTCTGCCGCACGACACCTCGCTGGACGCTGCCGCACGCGTCTGCTTCGAGTCCGGCTATACCCGGCTGCCCGTCTATCGCGAGACGCTCGATCAGGTCGTCGGTATCCTCCACGCGAAAGACCTGCTGCATGCCCGCGAGATTGCCGCAGCCGAAGAGGGCGGCGCGCCATCCATCGAGGCGGTGATGCGTCCGGCGTCGTTCGTGCTGGAGTCGCAACACCTCGACGACGTGCTGGCGACATTTCGCCGCGAGAGCGCGCACCTCGCGCTGGTCGTGGATGAGTATGGGCAGGTGGCAGGGCTGGTGACGCTGGAAGACGTGCTGGAGGAGATCGTTGGCGAGATTCACGACGAATACGACGTAGGCGAGGACGCTCCCATCCACCAGCGACCCGACGGCGTCTGGGTCGTGTTGGGGTCAGAGTCGTACGAGAACGCGCGGGCGGTCATCGGCCTACCAGAAATCCCCAACCAGGAGCGCGGCCAATACACAACGCTGCCCGGCCTGCTGATGCTGCGGCTGGGACGCCTGCCACGTGTTGGCGACCGCATCGAGCTAGAGCCGGACTGGGAGATCGAGGTGGCGGCAGTGGAGGGTCGCCGCGTCCTTCAGGTGCTTGTCCGCCACACGTGAGGGAATGTGCCTCACCCTCATTCGCGTCACTACACCCGCGACGGGACGCGGTAGCCGTCCAGCCAGGCGGCGAGGGTGCGCGCAAAGTCGGCTGGACGCTCCTGATGGGGCGAGTGGCCGCAGTGGGTGAAGGCGACGAGCCGCCCGGTTGGGA